>NZ_BBMB01000001.1:138005-275843 GCF_000971235.1 Demequina subtropica | reverse complement strand
AAGGCTTGGGAGCCGGTGCCGAGGACGACGGGCAGGATCTGCATGTCGACGGCGAGGCGGCGGACATCGCCGGGGCCGAGGGGCACGCCGATCGCGTCGCAGGAGCCGAGCCCGACGCCGGTGCGCAGCGCCTGCTCGTCGATACGCACCACCACCGTGGTGGATACCCCGGAGCCGGGCTCGGTGCACCGCATCCCGTGACGGGCGAGATCCACCAGCGCGTCGACGCGCATCCGTCCGGCCTCACCCGGATCGGCGGGACCGAGGCCTTCGTCGCGGCGCTTGGCGAACCCCGCCGAGACCTGCGCATCCAGCCAGGTCTTCACCACCGCACCCGACGCGGCATCGAGCCGGCCGTTGAGGTTCACCATCCCGTCGGCGCTCTCGGTGACGTTGAGGAACCTCTCGCGGCGTTGACGGTCCTGACGCTCCTGCCACCGGTCGACATCCCAGCGGGCGACCACGTCCGTGCACGCCTTCCGCAAATCTGCGAGCGAGAGCCGTCGCGCGGACGCGACGAGCCTCTCGGCTAGCGCCTCGCCGGCGCCGGCGCACTGGTCCAGGGTCTCCACGATCAGGCGGGCCTGCGCCGTCGACACCTCTCCGGCGAGCACCGCGGCCGCCACTGCCGACCAACCCTGACCGTCGCCATCGTCCGCGTTGGCCAGCAGCGTGCCGGCCTCGATCGCATCCCGGGCCTGACCACCCGTGCCGCCCTGACCCTGCGCGACCATCTGATGCGCGTTCCTATGCCCGTGCTTGCGCGCCATTCCCCCACCCTTCGCGCTGTCGGACCGGCGGGCGACCTCGGCAGCCACCGCCGCATGCGGCAGCGCCGCCACCCGTGCGAACCGCGCCGCCACCTCCAGCACGGCCGCCAGCTCGGCCTCCGACAGCGCCCCCAGGTCACGGTCCTCGAACGGCGCAAGCGCCTCACGCGCCGCGTCGATCACCTCTACCGGGAAGGTCATGACACCACCCAACCACCCGGGTCTGACACCCACCCCCAGATATCCACCCTGGTAGATGTGGAAAACGCCGCCGCTTCCCGGCCTGGGGACATCACTCCCGCAGTGCGACGCTCGCCAGAGGGCTGCCAGCGGCACCGGACACACGGGGACGCCCTTGGACGTCCCCGTCGCTCAAGCTTCCCACCCAACGAACAAGCGGCGGCCGGCGGGGTCTCCCCCGCCTGCCGCCGCATCGTCCAATCAGACGGAACTACCGCAGCAAGGCCCCGAACTTCTCCGAAGCGGCCGCGATGATCGCCTCGCGCACCGACAGCACCTCATCCGCGGAGAGAGTGTGGTCCGCGTCGCGCATCTTGACGTTCACGGCCAAAGACTTCAGACCGGAACCGATCTGCTCGCCCGTGTAGACGTCGAAGACGCGCGCGTCCTCGACCAGGCCGTCGCCGGCCTCGATGACAGCGGAGACAAGGTCCCCGGCCGCAACGGCGGACGGAACCACGAAGGCGAAGTCCTCCTTCGCCAGCACCTGCCCAGAAACGGGCGACGCCGTCATCAGCACGCCGTCCGACTCCTCGATCAGCGGGTCGAGCAGCAGCTCGAACGCCACGGTCCGCGCCGGCAGACCCAGGTTCTCGCACACCTTGGGGTGAAGCTCGCCCGCGGCACCCACGATCTCACCGTCGAGGCGGTAGATCGCCACGCGACCCGGGTGGAACGGCGCCGCCGACTGGCGCTCCCCCACCTCAGACGAGATCTCGAGCACCACGCCGCAGGCGCGCTCGACCTTCTCGACCATCGCGAGGGCGTCGGTCCACTTCCACGGCGTCGCGTGGCCGTCCCAGCCCGCGGCGACCTTGTTGCCGGCCATGACGCCCGCCACGCGGCGCACCTGGCCGGGAATCGCCTCGTTCAGCGCTTCGACGTCATCCGGCGTGATCGAGGTGCCGGAGTAGGTCGCGGGGATGGCCCCGACTAGACGGCCGAGGTACGCACGCCCGGTCTCGTACAGCGCCACGTCCTGCGCGCCGCGACCCAGGTTCACACGCACGGCATCCACCAGCGTCTCGAAGATCGCCGTGCGCAGCAGCGGCTGCTCGGCGGAGATCGGGTTCGCCAGGCGGATCACGTCGCGACGGACGTCATCGGACGGCAGCAGGCAGTCGTCGAGCCGCTGCTCGGAGATGAACGGGTACGTGAGCACCTGCGTCAGCCCGGCCTCGGCCAGGGTCCGTGCCACCGACTTCCGCACGATCTGCGAGTGCGTGTAGCCGCGTCCCGGAGGCGCGACGGGAAGCACGGACGGCAGCGCGTCGAAGCCCTGCAGACGCGCGACCTCCTCGACCAGGTTGATGGGCGACTCGAGGTCGGCACGCCACGTCGGCGGCGTCACGATGAGCACCTCGCCGTCGCGCTCGACCTGGCACCCCACCTGAGTAAGCGAGTCCATCACCTGGGCAACCGAGTACTCCACGCCCACGATGCGCGACGGGTAGTCCACATCCATCTCGATGGCCTCGACGGCGGGCACGTCGTTCACGTCGGTGTAGACGTCCTCGATCGCTCCCCCGCCGAGCTCCGCCAGGAGGTTGGCGGCACGCTGCACGGCAACGGGAGGCAGAGACGTGTCGACCGCGCGCTCGAAGCGGCGCGAGGCCTCCGAACCCAGCTTGTGCCGCCGCGCCGTGCGCGCGATGGTGATCGGGTCGAAGTGCGCGGCCTCGAGGAGCACGTCCGTGGTCGACGCGGACACCTCGGTCAGCGCGCCGCCCATGACGCCGGCAATACCGATCGGACGGGCGCCGTGCCCACCGAGCGAGTCGGTGATGAGCAGGTCCTCGCCATGGAGCACGCGCTCCGTGCCGTCGAGCGTCTCGATCTCCTCGGCCGGGACGGCACGACGCACCACGATGGGCGCGGTGAGCGTGCCGAGGTCGTACGCGTGCAGCGGCTGACCGAGCTCGAGCATGACGTAGTTGGTGACGTCCACCGCGAGCGAGATCGAGCGCATCCCGGCGCCCTCGAGGCGCTGCTTCATCCAGCCCGGCGACGCGGCGGCGGGGTCGAAGCCGCGCACGATGCGCGCGACGAACCGGTCGCAGCCCACGTTGCCGCGCACGGGCGCGTGGTCCTCGATGAGGACGGGGAAGCCGTCGCCGGCGGCGCCCGTCACCGAAAGCGAAGCAGGATCGGTGAACGATGCGCCGGTCGCGTGCGAGTACTCGCGCGCCACGCCGCGGATCGAGAACGAGTAGCCGCGGTCGGGCGTCACGTTGATCTCGATGGTCTTCTCGTCGAGACCGAGCAGCGCGATCGCGTCCTGCCCCGGCGTCAGGTCATCAGCGGAGAACCCCATCTCCGTCAGCACGATGATGCCGGAGTGGTCGTCGCCGAGGCCCAGCTCGCGCGACGAGCAGATCATGCCGTCCGACCAGTGGCCGTACGTCTTCCGTCCCGAGATCGGGAACGGGCCGGGCAGCGTCGCGCCGGGCAGCACCACGACGACCCAGTCGCCCTCGACGAAGTTGTGCGCACCGCAGACGAAGCCCTTCGACGGCGGGTAGTCGACCTTGTTGTCGGGCTTGTGCCCCGGCCCCTCAGGGTCGTTGAAGGATCCGACGTCCACGCGGCAGTAGTTGATCGTCTTGCCGTTGGACTGCTCCTCCTTGACCAACGACATGACGCGCCCGACCACGAGCGGACCCTCGACTCCCGAGCCGTGGATCCCCTCCTCCTCGAGCCCGACCTTCGCGAGCGAGGTCGCGATGTCCTCGGGCGAGGCGCCGTCGAGAGCAACCGACTCCGCGAGCCATGAAAGCGGAATCTTGGGCATCAGATCTCCATCCCGAACTGCTGAGAGAAGCGCACATCGCCCTCGACCATGTCGCGCATGTCGGTGACGTTGTGGCGGAACATCAGGGTGCGCTCGATCCCCATGCCGAACGCGAAGGCCGTGTACTTCTCCGGGTCGATGCCTGCGGCGCGGAGCACGTTGGGGTGCGTCATGCCGCAGCCGCCCCACTCGATCCAGCCGGTGCCGCGGCACGTGCGGCACGCCGCATCGGCGCCACCGCACACGAAGCAGCGGAGGTCCATCTCCGCGCTGGGCTCGGTGAACGGGAAGAACGCCGGGCGCAGGCGCGTGATCGCCTCCGGCCCGAAGAGCGCCCGCGCGAAGTGGTCGAGCGTGCCCTTGAGGTGCGCCATCGTGAGGCCCTTGTCGATCGCGAGGCCCTCGATCTGGTGGAACACGGGCGTGTGGGTCGCGTCGAGCTCATCGGTGCGGAACGTCTTGCCCGGGCACACGACGTAGATGCCGCGCCCCTCCTCGAGCGAGTCGCGCCTCTCCAAAGCAGCACGCACCTGCACCGGCGAGGTGTGGGTGCGCATCAACAGCCCGGAGGACGGCGGGTCGATGAAGAACGTGTCCTGCATCTCGCGCGCCGGGTGGTCCGGGTCGAAGTTGAGGGCGTCGAAGTTGAACCACTCCGCCTCCATCTCGGGCCCCTCGGCGACCTCCCAGCCCATCGACACGAACAGGTCGCACATGCGCTCCTGCATCGTCTCGATGGGATGCCGCGCCCCGACAAGAGCACGCGAGGACGGCAGCGTCACGTCGACGGCCTCCTCGACCAGCACGCGCGCGTCGCGCTCGGCCTCGAGCTCCGCGGTGCGTGCGGCGAGCGCGCGGCCCATGGCGGCGCGAGCGCCACCCATCGCCTTGCCGGCGGCGGCCTTGTCCGCGGGCTCGAGCCCGCCGATGAGCCGGTTCGCGAGCGTCAGCGGCGCCTTGTCGCCGGTGTGGGCGAGCCGCGCCTCCTTGAGCTCGTCAAGATCGGCGGCGGCCTCGAAGGCCGCCAGTGCAGCGTCGACGGCGGCGGACACGCCCGCAGCGTCGAGCGGGGAGAGTTCAGACATGGATGGCCCTTCACAGCCTCGAAAACAACCGGTCGAAGTCTAGCGGGGCGCACGGGCGGGCCGGCGGGGGACGATGCGGTCCTCACCTGGGGCGTCCGGGCGCGCGTGTCAGGCCCGGAGGTTCTCTCCGGGCCTAGGTAAACAGGCGGGTGATGCGCATCGTGCTACCAGGGTAGCCCGAACATCCAGGTGAGCAGCGCCGCCATGAGCACCGCGACGATCGCCGGGTAGACCGTGCGAAGGAAGGCGGGGATCTGCGTGTTCTTCACGAGCAGGATGTTGGTGAAGATCATGAGGACCGCGATCATCGAGCCGATCGGCACGAACGGCAGCAGGATCAGCGGCGTGAACATCGTCACCTTGGCCGCGGTGGACACGTGGGCGCCCATCTTGAAGATCGGCTCGCCGTCGAGGTAGAGGGTCTGGAAGCCGGGCAGGATGCCGTTGGACGTCAGCTTCGCGATCTTCCCGTTGCGCAGCGGGATCGCCCAGCGTCCACCCTTGCGCTTGACGACCTCGCCGTCGATGCGGATCTTGTAGGTGAGCCCCAGGACGCCTTCGACCTCCAGCTTGCCCCGAGCTCCGGGGATGTCGAGCGGTCGTGTGTTGTCCATCGGGCCTCCTCAGTCCCGGGGGACACTACCAGCCGAGGAGGGCCGCTCCGTGTCGACGAGCGCCGCTTCCGCCGGGACGGGGCCGCCCTGCGTATAGGTCCGCCCCTTGCGCACGCGCTTGCCGGCCACCAGTGCGCGGTCCGCCGCGGTGTGCAGGTGCCGCAGGTCGAACCCGATCTCCGAGCCGATCGCGAAGCCCGCGGTGACGCCCACACGGGAGCCCGCGATGCTCGAGCGCTTGACCGCCGACTCGACGTCGTCGCGCAGACGGCGCGCGACATCGACAGGCTCGGCGCCCTCGCCGAGCGCGATGAGGACCACGAACTCGTCGCCACCCACCCGCGCCGCGACGTCGTGGGATCGCACCGAGTCGCGCAGGGCGTCGCCGATCACGCGCAGCACCTGGTCGCCCGCATCGTGCCCGTGCTCGTCGTTGACGCACTTGAAGTCGTCGAGGTCCAAGGCGATCATCAGCGCGTCCTCGCGCACGCGCCGCATCGATCGGAGGGCGGCGCGGCCACGGCGCTGGAAGTCGTACCTGTTCGACAGGCCGGTGACGGCGTCGATCTCGGAGCGCTGACGCATCGTCGAGATCGGGCGCCACAGGCGCAGCGCGACGATCACCGCCACGACCACGAGCACCATCGACACGGTCGTCGCCCACGCCGTCACCCGCTGCATGCTCGCGACGGACGGCGCGAGATCGGCCGGATCCGCGTCGAGGTGGAGCACCCAGTCGATGCCGGTGTCGGGATCCATGGCACGCTCGACCACCACGTGGTCCGTGGTGCCCGCGCCTTCAGGGTCCGGAGGCATGGTGGGCTCACCGTCAGGCACCGGAGGCGAGGCCGCGCCGTCGGGCGCGCCCTGGGGCACCATCTCACCCTCCGCCAGCCCGATGTCCTCCGCGCTCGGGATAGTCATGCGCGCGTCGACGGCACGGCGAAGGTCCTCGCGGGCCCCCGTCGGCGCCGCGATGATGCTGCCGTCCGAGGCGAGGATGAACGCGCGCGCGTCACCGCCGGCGGGGATGTCCTCGAGCACGTCGCCGACCAGGTCGACGTCGAGGTCCGCGCCCACGACCGCGACGACCTCGTCGCCCGCGATCGCGGACGTCACCGGCGAGACCGCGATCTCGCCGGTCCGCACCGACACATAGGGCTCCGACCACTCGACGTCCGAGGCTCCGAGACCCGTCTGGTACCAGGAGCGCTGGGTGACGTCGTAGTCGTCGCGGTCCCCCTCGGTGCTCAGCTGCACCAGGTCGCGGTTGTACTCGGTGCGCACCACGTAGGAGCCGCCGTCCTCGAGCGGGTCGACACGGAGCGACGCGTAGCCGTCGCCGAGCCGGGCCAGGAGGAAGACGTATCCCGACTCGTCCGCCACGAACATCGAGCCCACCGCGGGCTCGTCGTCGAGCTGGTCGGCCATGATGCGCAGGAGCACGCCCGTCTCGGGCAGGCTCCCCTCGCGCTCGATATCGTTGGCGGTGCCCACCACCACGTCCGCGACCGAGTCGGCCACGCCCGCGACGCGCTCGGCCATGAGATCGCCGACGTACTCGTACATGTCCTCGGTCGCGGCATCGACCGTGCGCGAGGCGACCACCGCGTTGAGGATCGACGTGGCCATGAGCATGACGACCACCGTGACCGCGAGCACGATCCCGGCGACGACCCCGCGCGCGGGCGCGACGCGGCCGCGACGGAGGACTCTGCTCATGACCGACCCATCGACCGCCGCGGTGCCGATGTTCGGGGATCGGGGTGTGGCGTGCGCCACAGACGTCGCTATGCGCTGTAGGCCCGCCCCTTGCCTCTCGCCTTGCCCGCGATCAGGGCCTGATCGGCGGCCTCCTGCGTGCGGGCCAGATCGTGCCCGCAGGCGGCGGCGACGGCGCAGCCGGCCGTGACGCCGACGGCCATGGGCACGGACGGATCGTCCTCGACCCCCGCGATGATCGCCTCCCGCAGCCGCTCGGCGGTGGCGGCGGCGGACCCGGGCGTGCCGATGACAAGCGCGCACACGAACTCGTCCCCGCCCAGCCGCGAGACCACGTCATCGGTGCGCACCGCACCGCGCAACGCCCGCGCGGTCGCGACGAGCGCCGCGTCCCCGGCGGCGTGACCGTAGGTGTCGTTGAGAGCCTTGAACCCGTCGAGGTCCATCGCGACCACCACGGCGGTCCGACCCGACCGGCGTGCGGCACGCAGCAGCGCCTTCGCGGCGCGCTCATGGGCATTCCTGTTGGTGAGGCCGGTGAGCGGATCGAGCCGCGCCTCGGCGCTGAGCCGTCCCATGTCCTGGCGGAGCCAGTGCACGGCGACGCCGGCGGCAGCCGCGACGACCGCCGCCGCGGCGACGATCCGTAGCACCAGCCCCGTGGTCTGCGAGATCCCGGGTGCGAGGGCATCGGGCCGCGCCTCGACCCACAGGATCCACGGCGCGGCATCGGCTCCGCCGAGCGCTCGCTGAAAGACCACGCGTTCGTCCACCGCGGTCACCGCGTCGCGGCCTGCTGCGACGGCCTCGAGCGGCAGCCCCGAGAGGCCCAGGTCCTCGGCCGTGAGCTCGCGGTCGAGCCGCGCGCCGGCGAGCCGCATGCGGACGCGCGCATGCGGCGATCCCGCGAGCACGGTGCCGTCATCTCGGAGCAGGAACACCGTCGCGGGGGCCTCGAGCGGCACCTGCGCGAGCGTCGCGGCCATCCAGTCCGCGTCGAGCTCGACGAGCACGACCGTGCGGCCGTTCTCCGTCCGCGCCACGACCGCGGCGCCATCCCCCGAGCCGCCGCGCGCGTCGGTCACCGTCGGCGACAGGTCCGGCTCCACCCACACGGCCTCCGAGGAGGCGACCGCCGCGGCGTACCACGCGCGGCCCCGGACGTCGTCGGCCACCTCGGCGTGCATCGTGCCGGGCAGCTCGCGCCCGTCGCGGTCGTGCGCGACCATGATGCCTCTCAGCTCGCCGTCGTCGTCGGCGAAGAAGCCGCGGACCAGGTAGCCGTCATCGAGCTCCACCACGGTGCACGACCGTCCGTCCGCGAGCGCGACCGCCATCGCGCTCACGCCGTCGGCATGCTGCACACGCTCGAGGAGGAGCAGGCCGATCTCCCGGTCCGACGCGGACGCACCGAGCAGGTCGACCGCGGACGCGGTCGTCTCGGCCAGGTCCACCGCGGTGTCGCGCGCGGCCTGGATCCGCGCCGTCATGACGTCGCCCACGTACGCGTACGTGTCGCCCTCCGCTGCCGCGGCGATCCGCGAGACCACCAGGCTCGCGCCGAGCCCCACGAGCAGCTGCCCGCCCACCGCGGCCACGATCAGGACGATCGCGATCACCGAGCGCGACACGAGGCGACGCCTCGACAGGCGCGGGCGCGCCGCGAGCCTCGCGAGCAGCAGATCGATCCGGTCGGTCACGGTCGCCCCATCGGCCGGCATCCCGGTCCGGATCTAGGACCTTCCGGCAAGGGTCCCGCACGGCGCCGTGCAAGGATCCGCGGACGATGCGGCGCTCCACCGGTTCACGACCGGCCCGGCTCGGGACCGGGACGGCTCAGGACCGGGACGGCTCAGACCCCCGCGGCGGCGAGCGACGGTGCCGCATAGGTCCGACCCTTGCCGCGCGCCTTCCCGCGCACGAGCGCCGCGTCGGCGGCACGGTGCAGGTCGTCGAGCGGGATCTCGCCGTCCGGGTCCACCGCGAACCCGGCCGTCACGCCGATGCTCATGGGCACCTCCCGCGCGGCGTCGAGCCCCGCGACGACCGCCACGCGGACCCGCTCCACGCGCGCCCACGCGCGCTCCGGCTCGTCGACCAGCATGACGCACACGAACTCGTCGCCGCCCATCCGAGAGACGACGTCGTCCTCGCGGACCGCGGCGCGCAACGCCCGCGCAGCCGCGACGAGCGCGGCATCGCCCGCGGCATGACCGTGCGTGTCGTTGAGCTGCTTGAAGCCGTCGAGGTCGAAGGCGATCACCAGGACGCCCCGCGCATCGGCGCGCGACCCGGTGAGCGCCGCGACGCTCGCCGCATGCCCCTTGCGGTCGGTCAGCCCCGTCAGGGCGTCGTGCGACGCCTCGTGGCGAAGCCTGCCCATGTCCGCACCGAGCCAGCGGAACGCGAGCACCGCCCCCAGGCCGAGCAGCAGCGCGGCGGTGACGACCCTCAGGACCACGCCCGCGGTGCGGGAGACCGCCGGCACCAGCGAGTCCGCGCGCGCCTCGACCACGAGCACCCAGGGGGCGTCGTCCCCCTCCTGGATCACCTGCTCGAAGGTCACCTTCCCGTCGGCCGCGCGCACGACGGCGTCGCCCGTCGGGACCGTGTTGATCGCGAGCATCGACAGCCCCAGGTCGCGCGCGGTCACGGGGCGCCCCAGCCGCTCCTCCTGCAGGTGCAACGCGACGCGGGCGTGGGTCGAGGCGGCGAGCACCTCGCCGTCGCGCCCGAGCACATAGGCGCGCGCCTGATCGCCGATCGGCACCTCGCCGAGCATCGTCGCGAGCGCGTCGATGTCGAACTGCACCAGTGCCGCCGTCCTGCGGCTCGTGGTGCGCGCGACGACGGCCGCACCGTCCGCGCCGTCCCCCGTCCCGGTGAGCACCGCGGGCAGGTCGGTGGAGACCCAGGCGGTGCCGTCGCTCGCGACCGCCGTCCGGTACCACTCGTGCGTACGCGCATCATCGAATGCGACGTTGCGGGGCGGGACAGAGGTCCGCGCACCCGAGTGGTCGAGGAACACGTGCTGCCCCTGGAGACCGCCCTCGCCGTCGTCGAGGAACCGGCGGACCACGAATCCGTCGTCGGTCTGCCCGACCGCGTAGGAGCGCCCGTCCGCAAGGACGACCATCATCGCTCTCACACCCGTCGCACGCTGGACCCTGTCGAGCAGCAGCGACGTCAGCTCGCCCGGCTCGGCGGACGAGCCCACGAGCTCGACGGCGGCCGCCGTGGTCTCGGCGAGGTCCTCGGCGGAGTCGCGCACCTGCGCGACGCGCGCGGTCAGGAGGTCTCCCACGTACGCATAGGTGTCGCTCGCGGCGTCGGACGCGGAGTTCGCCATCGCGAGGGAGGTCTGGATCCCCACCACCAGCTGACCGACGAACGCGGCGATCACCACGCCGAGAGCGACCAGGGAGCGCGAGCGCGCCCGGGCTCTCATGCGTCGCGACAGTCTCCTCACGGATCGCCTATCGGCACGCGCGCGAGGAACGTAGGAAATGGGGGGCCCGGATGAGAAGTCTCACACCGGTGTGTCGGTGCGAGCCGTTCCCTGCCCCGTGTGCCTCAGGCCCGCTGGGCGGTCGCGGAGGCGTACAGGCACACGGCGGCGGCGGTCCCGAGGTTGAGGCTCTCCGCGCGGCCATGGATGGGGATCCGCACCACGGCGTCGGCGAGCGCGATCTCCTCGGGGCGCAGGCCCCAGGCCTCGTTGCCGAAGACCCACGCGGTAGGACCGGCGAGCGCCTCGGAGCCGCCGGCACCGGCGCCCGCGGAGGGGTCGCCCAGGAGGTCCTCGCCGGAACCGTCGGCGGCGAGCACCGTCAGCCCGGCCTGGTGCAGCGCCTCGACCGCGTCGGCGAGCGGCGCGCGCGCGATCGGAAGGTGGAACAGGCTGCCCGCGGTGGACCGGATGACCTTGGGGTTGGTGGGGTCCACCGACTCCCCCGCCAGGATCACCGCATCGGCGCCCGCGGCATCGGCGACGCGGATCACGGTGCCGGCGTTGCCGGGGTCCCGCACGTTCGAGAGCACCGCGACCAGGCGCGGAGCGGCGGCGACCACGTCGTCGAGCGAGGTGCCGGTGCTCGCCACCACGGCGACCACCCGTTGCGCATCGGCGCTCATGGCGTCGAGGACCTCATCGGTGCCCAGGTGCACGTAGAGGCCCGCCGCGAGAGCCTCCTGCGCGATCTCGGGGTAGCGCAGCGACGCGTCGGGCGAGAGGTAGACGTCCTGCACGCGGTCGGCGGCGAACCGCACGGCCTCACGGACGCCCTGCGGCCCCTCGACCAGCAGGACGCCGGCCCGGGAACGCGCAGAACGCCCCGCCAGGGCCGCGACTCTCTTCACCCGCTCCGCCTTCGGGTTCGAAAGCGTGACGGAGAGGTCTGCAGGCCCGGCGGGGCGTCCTGTCATGGAGACGGTGCCTTACGCGGCGGGCGCGTTGACGTCGGCCGGAAGGGCCTTCTTGGCCGTCTCGACGAGCGTCGCGAAAGCGGCCTCGTCGTTCACCGCGAGCTCGGCGAGCATGCGGCGGTCCACCTCGACACCAGCAGCCTTGAGGCCCTGGATGAAGCGGTTGTAGGTCATGCCGTTCGCGCGGGCCGCAGCGTTGATGCGCTGGATCCACAGCTTGCGGAAGTCGCCCTTGCGCTTGCGGCGGTCGTTGTACGAGTAGACGAGGGAGTGGGTGACCTGCTCCTTCGCCTTCCGGTAGAGGCGCGAACGCTGGCCGCGGTAACCCGCAGCGCGCTCGAGGGTAGTCCGGCGCTTCTTCTGGGCGTTGACCGCCCGCTTGACGCGTGCCATTTTTAGTCTCCTTGGGCTTTCAGTACGGGCTTACTTGCCCAGCAGCTTCTTGATCTTCTTCGAGTCGGCGTCGGACAGGATCTGGTCCTGCGCGACACGGCGCTTGCGCGACGAGTGCTTCTCCTCGAACTTGTGGACGTTCATCGCCGAGGCGTGCTTCACCTTGCCGGTGCCGGTGAGCTTGAAGCGCTTCTTGGCACCCGAGTGGGTCTTGTTCTTGGGCATTGCTGCCTCTCCTTCTAGGTCTGGCTGGGCTCCGGTGGGATCCCAGCACGTTTCACGGGCGGCGAGCGCCCGAAGCCTGTGGCGTCTTGCGACGACTACTCGGCGGTCGACTCCTCGACCTCCGTGGCGGCCGACTCCTCGACCTCCGTGGCGACCTCGTCGGCCACCTCTCCAGCCTTGGGCGCCTTGCGCTCCTCGCGCGCGGCGGCCTCGGCGGCCTTGCGCTCCTCACGCACCTTGCGCTGCTCCTCCTTGGCCTCCGCCTTCTTCTTCAGCGGACCCAGGACCAGCGACATGTTGCGACCCTCGTGGCTCGGCGCGTTCTCGACCACGCCGAACTCCTGGAGCTCCTCCGCCAGCTTCATCAGCAGGCGACGGCCCATCTCAGGACGGGACTGCTCACGACCGCGGAACATGATCGTGACCTTGACCTTGTCGCCACCCTTGAGGAAGCGGACGACGTGGCCCTTCTTGGTCTCGTAGTCGTGCTCGTCGATCTTGAGGCGGAACCGCATCTCCTTGATCTCGGTGTTGGCCTGGTTGCGCCGGGCCTCACGAGCCTTGACGGCCGCCTCGTACTTGAACTTGCCGTAGTCCATGAGCTTGACGACGGGAGGACGCGAGTTGGGCGCCACCTCGACCAGGTCGAGCTCGGCGTCCTGCGCCAGACGGAGGGCATCCTCGATACGGACGATGCCGACCTGCTCGCCCTTCGGACCGACCAGGCGGACCTCGGGGACACGGATGCGCTCGTTGATGCGCGGCTCGTTGATAGCGGCTCCTTCTCGTTGCTTCTGTGGATCGACGGCCAGGTCCCCACCCCGGAAACGAGGAAAGGCCCCTGCCCGAATGCGAGCAGAGGCCACCACAGCAACGATGCCCGAGCGCACGATGCGCCGTTCACCGGAACCGATACCCAGGCCCCCTATGGTCCTCGGGTGGGAGTGGACTCCACTTGCGTGTTGCAGCACATGCCGCAACCGGTCGATGGACAAGAATAGCAACCATGAGCCAGAAAGACCAGGAAGCAGGTCCCGGCGTGCCCACGGAGGGTCCCGGCGACGCCGCGCGCGACCTCGCGGATGTGGGCGCCGTGGAACTTATCACGACGGTGAGCGTTCATCTTCTCAGTGCGGCCGCGCTCCGGTGCGGCCTGGCGGAGGAGGGCGAGGACCTCATGGACCTCGACGAGGCGCGCACGATCATCAACGCGCTCGCCGGACTCGTCACCGCCGCCGCACCGGACCTTGGGGACACCCATGCACGGGTGCTGAGGGACGGACTGCGGAGCGTACAGTTGGCATTCCGGGAGGCCTCGGCCATCCCGGACCGGCCCGGAGACGGGCCCGGGGAGAAGTACACGGGGGCGGTCACGTAGTGACACTTGGGGAGCAGAGCCGGCACGACGCCGACACGCGGGGGGCCGACGCGCCCGCGCGCGAGTCGGTCATGGTCCCGAGCCGCCGCTCCCCCTTCACCCCCGTCGGGGGCGACCCGGCACCAGGCGACCGCGTCGACACCGACGAGATCCCCGTGGTGGCCGCCGACACGATCGACGCCGCGCACCCGTACGGCGAGGACGATGCCGCGGACCCCGTGATCGGCGATCCCGACGAGGAGCCGGCCGACGAGCCGCGCGTGATCGTGCATCGTTCCCGCCCTGCCGCGCTCGTCGTGACGGTGGCGATCATGTCCGTCCTGCTGCTCGCGTCGGTGACCCTCATCGCCTACCTGTGGCGCGTGTCCGACGCGTGGGAGGCCCAGGTCGCCGAGATGACCGCCAAGGGCTACGAGCTCGGCGATCAGGTGGCGGCCGAGCGCGAGGAGCTGGCGGCCACCCAGGAGCAGCTCGACCTGGTGACCCAGCAGCTCGCGACCTCGAAGGACACGGTGAGCCGCCTTCAGGCCGAGAACGCGCAGTGGGGCGACGATGCCGCGTTCGCGCAGGAGGAGATTACGGCGCTCGAGGACGTAATCGGGGACGCCACCTCCGTCGCCAGCTCGCTCAGCCGCTGCATCGAGGGCCACGAGCAGCTCGCGGACTACCTGCGCAGCCCCGACGACTACAAGCCGAGCGAGCTCGAGAGCTTCGCCACCAGCGTCGACGCGCTGTGCGAGGCGGCGGCCGACGCGAACGTCGCGTTCCAGCAGTCGGTGGCGCCGTGAGCCGCACCCGCCGCGCCCGCCGCACGTGGGGCGCCCTCGCGAGCGCGGCCGCGGTCATGCTCACGGTCACCGCGTGCGCCGCGCTGCCCGTCGAGCCCGCGGCTCTCCCGGACGACTTCATCCCCGAGCCCTCCGCCTCCCCCGGGGACGGCACGGGAGCCCTGTCCCCCGACGGCTTCACCGCCGCGCAGCGCATGACGGTCCGCGTGCGCAACGTCGGATGCGGCTTCATCGCCACGGGCACCGGCTTCGCGCTCGACTCCCACACGCTCGTCACCAACCGTCACGTGGTCGAGGACGCGAAGCGCATCACCGTCACCACCTACGACGGCCGCTCGATCGCGGCGACCGCGGCCACCACCACCACGGTGGCCGACATCGCGATCGTCACCACCGAGGAGTCGCTGGGCACCGCGCATGCGCGCCGCGCCCAGGAGGACCCCGTGGAGGGCGACGTCATCACCGTGGTCGGCTACCCCAACGGCGGTCGACTGACCTCGACCGCGGGCGTGGTGCTCGGCCCGACCACCGACCCCAAGGGCGTCGCGGTCGGCACCGTGCTCGCGTCGAGCGCGAGCGTCGAGCCGGGCTCCTCGGGATCGCCCGTGCTCGACGAGGACGGCCGCGTGGTGGGCGTCATCTACGCCAAGAACTACTCGAACCAGAGCTTCATCGTCCCCATCTCGACCCTCAACACGCTGCTGAGCGAGGAGTCGCTCTTCGTGCCCGAGGCCAGCTGCGCGCCGAACCAGTACCAGGCCACCCCGTGACGGAGGCTCAGCCTCCCGCCGCGGAGCCCGGCTCCGGCGTCGCGCCTGCGGACCCCGCGCCCGCGCCAAGCAGGCGCGGGCTCGCGATCGCGCTGGTCGCCGCATGCCTGCTCGTGGTCGCCCTCGCCGTGCCTCTCGCGCTGCTCGCGACCGCACGCCACCACTGGGAGGGGCAGAACGCCGAGCTGCGTGAACGGGTCGACGCGCTCACCGCGGAGCTCACCGACGCGCACACGCGTATCGCGGAGCTCGAGACCGTCGAGCAGCAGCTCGTGGCGCTCAAGGAGGACTACTCGTCCGCGGTCAACCAGGGCGCCCGCGGCACCGAGCTCGTGACGGAGCTCGAGGACATCGTCGCCGCGTACCAGCACTGCGTGGATGCCCAGGCCGAGCACTTCGAGGTGCTGCGCCACCGCGAGCGCTACGTCGCCTCGAGCATCGAGGCCTCGGAGCAGTCGATCGTCGAGTACTGCGCCGAGGTCGAGCAGGCCTTCGAGGCCTTCCAGGACTCGCATGGGTGACCGACGGGGCCACGTCGCCGGCGTCGCGGCGGCCTGCGCCGCGGTGCTCGCCCTCGGGGCATGCACGCCGCTCGGCCCCGTCCTCTCCCCCGGCCCGTACGCGACGCCAGCTGTCGCCACGGCGACCCCCGCATCGTCCCCCGGGGACGGCTTCACGCATGCCGAGCGCATCGCGCTGCGCGTGTGGGCGCGCACCTGCGACGCGTACCGCAACGGCAGCGCGTGGATGCTCGACGCGACCCACGCCGTCACCAACAGGCACGTGATCGAGGGCGCCACCGTCATCGAGCTCACGGACTACCAGGGGCGCGAGTACGTGGGCACCGTCGCCGAGTTCTCACGGACGGACGACCTCGGCCTCATCACGATCGAAGGCGAGTTCCCCGAGGCGGGCGTGCTCGCGGACGACGAGCCGGAGCCCGGCGACGAGGTCGTCGCCACCGGCTTCGCCCTCGGGGGCCCGCTCGCGACGCTCGAGGGCACGTTCATCGACCGCCGCGAGAACCAGCTCGACCCGGACGGCGCACCCATCTACTCCCTGCGGATGCACGCCGAGGAAGGCAACTCGGGGTCGCCCGTGACCGATGCCGCGGGCGACGTCGTGGGAGTCCTGTTCTCCTCGGACCTCGACGAGGTCGCCGGCGCGGTGACCTTGCCGCGGCTCGCGGCGTTCCTCGCGGACGATGCGCCGCGCACCGAGGTCGATCCGTCCTGTTGAGCCGCGCTACGCCTGCATGAGCTTGAGCTCGAGGCTGTCGACGCGTTGCGCCACGACGCTCGACCGCGCGAGCTGGCCCTGGACGCGCTCGAGGATCTGGTCGACCTCGGGACGCGTGAGCCCCTGCACCAGGCGCAGCACGATCGCCACCTCCGCGCCGCGGCCGGGCACCGCCTCGACCGCTGCGAGCGAGTCGTCGAGCTCGACCGCCTCGGTGATCGCCTCGCGGACCTCGGCGACGACGCTGCCGTCGACCACCGCGGGCCGCCAGGGCTCACCCTGGCCCAGCGCCCACACGGCGGGGCGAGGGATGAGGATGGTCTCCATCCCGGGGTTCACCACGAGCGCGCTCCAGCCCTCGGCGGCCGCGGCGAGCGCGGCGCGCGGGCCCTCGGCGGGGATGGGCCGGGCGGTCGCGCTCCATGCCTTGACCGCGTCCACATCCGTGAAGACCGGCAGCGCGCTGCGACCGTCCGGCATCTCGACGGCGACCACGCCGGTGGAGGCGACCTCGTCCTGCTCGAGGCCGTGCTTGCCGACCACGCGCTTCTCCCCCGACGCCACCACGGGGATGAGCACGCGCGCATAGGCGAGCGCGTCGACCACGTCCGTCAGGGGCGCCTTCCCGTGCGAGTGCCGGATCAGCGCCTGGGCGAGCCGCGCGTCGGCGCTGCCGTCGTCGTCCGCGAAGATCGACTCCGGGATCTCCTTGCGGGGCTCGTCGTCGCTCATAGGTCCCAGCGTAGGGCCACCCGCGGACGCGTCAGCCCGTGACGAGCGCGTCCAGGTCGGCCAGCAGCGTGTCGCTGCCGGACAGGAGCCCTTCCTCGCCCTCCACCTGCACCCATCGGCAGCCGTAGGTGTCGATGACGAGGCTCGTGAGGTCCTCCCCGTCCGCGAGGGTGAGCACCAGCTCGGGACCGAGCTCCATGGTGCAGGGAAGCGACACGTCGGCCGGCTCCAGGCCGTCGACGATCTCGCGCACCGCGGCGAGGTCCTCGATCACGACGGGCCCCTCCAGGAGCTCCCAGTCCTCGAGGTAGCCGTACGTGCAGAGCCAGGCGGAATCGAAGGCGCCGATCTCGGGAGCCGCGGCCGCCGGTTCGTACGCACCCCTGGAGACCTCGATCGTCTCGGGGCACGCGGGGGTCGCGACCGGGCTCGCGGAGCCGCCCGGGGCATCGTCCTGGGCGGACGCGCATCCCGCGAGCAGCACGGCGGCGGCGGCGACGATGACCAGGGTTCTCATGAGGGGTGGACGCTCCGCGGGTCTCGATCGTTGGGGTCAGGGTCGTCCGGCGACGTCGAGAGCCTCGGGGAGCGTGAAGTTGCCGTTGTAGAGCGCCTTGCCCACGATCGCGCCCTCGATGCCTGCGCCGGTCAGCGTCCGGAGCGCCGCGATGTCCTCGAGCGAGCTGATGCCGCCCGACGCGACCACCGGGGCGTCGGTGGCCTCGCACACCTGCTGGAGCAGCTCGAGGTTCGGCCCCGAGAGCATCCCGTCCTTCTTGACGTCGGTCACCACGTAGCGCGCGCAACCGGCGGCGTCGAGGCGCGCGAGCACCTCCCACAGGTCGCCGCCGTCGCGCGTCCAGCCCCGTCCGGCCAGCGTGGTGCCGCGCACGTCGAGGCCCACCGCGATGCGGTCGCCGTGACGGTCGATCGCGCGGGCCGTCCACTCGGGGTCCTCGAGCGCCGCGGTGCCGAGGTTCACGCGGGCGCAGCCGGTCGCGAGCGCACGCTCGAGCGACTCGTCGTCACGGATGCCGCCGCTCATCTCGACCTTGACGTCGACGGCCTTGACCACGGACGCGAGCAGCTCGGCGTTCGAGCCGCGACCGAAGGCCGCGTCGAGGTCGACCAGGTGGATCCACTCCGCGCCGCCGTTCACCCAGTCGAGAGCCGCGGACAGCGGGTCGCCGTAGCTGGTCTCCGAGCCGGCCTCGCCCTGCGTGAGGCGGACGGCCTGGCCGTCCGCGACGTCGACGGCGGGCAGGAGCTCGAGGCGGGGGGTCGCGGTCATGGTCTCGCTTTCGTGGGACAACCTTGTGATGGGGGCCGATGCGGCGGGCTCCAGGCTACCGTTCCGCACCCGCGCGCGCGGCCCGGAGCTACAGCGTCCCGACCCAGTTGCGCAGGAGGTGGAGGCCGGCCTCGCCCGACTTCTCGGGGTGGAACTGCGTCGCCATGAGCGGCCCGTTCTCGACCGCGGCCACGAAGCGGTCGGAGTCGTCCCCCTCGCCGGCGGTGGACCACGTCACCAGCGGCGCGGCGAATCGGCCCGTGTCCTCGGTGGTCCCGAGCGGGAACTCGCGAGCCCCGTACGAGTGCACGAAGTAGAAGCGCTCGCCCTCGACGCCCGCGAAGAGCGTGGAGCCCGCGGGCGCCTCGACGTGCGCCCAGCCCATGTTGGGCACCACGGACGTCTGCAGGAGCTCGACCGTGCCGGGCCACTGGTCGAGACCCTCGGTCTCGTTGCCGTGCTCGACGCCGCGCTCGAACATCACCTGGAGGCCCACGCAGATCCCGAGCACGGGGCGGCCGCCGGACAGGCGACGTCCCACGATCTGGTCGCCGCGCGCCGCCTTGAGCCCGTTCATCACGGCCTCGAACGCGCCGACGCCGGGGACCACCAGGCCGTCGGCGTTCTCCGCGACGGCGCGGTCCGCGGTCAGCATCACTCGCGCGCCCACGTGCTCGAGCGCGCGCGTGGCGGAACGGACGTTGCCGAAGCCGTAGTCGAAGACGCAGACGAGGGGTGTGGTCATGCGCCGCTCTCCTTCTTGAGCTGCTTGGTCTCCTTGAGCAGCGCGCGGTACGCCGCGAACCGGCTCATCGACGTCGAGTGGATCTTGTCCCGGTGCGTCTCCGCGACCTGGTCGATGGACTGCGTCCCCGACAGCAGGGTGGTCACCACGCCGGGCGAGTCGGCGAGCGCGATCCCCGGTGCCGGACGGCCCGTCAGCGAGCCGCCGCGCCACTCCTGCATCTGGACCTGGCCGTCGCGGGCGAGCGCCAGCAGGAACGGGGCGCCCTTGAGGAAGCCGGACAGCGCGCGGACGGACTGCACGGCGGCGTCCTCCGATGCATCGTCCAACACCACGATGGGCCCGCCGCTGGTCTCGAGCACCGTGCCCCGCACCTTGTGCAGGCCGCAGAGCGCCGCGACGAAGCGCGCGCGGGGAATCGGCGTCATGACGACGGCGACCTCCCCGGTCGCGTCCGGGACGGACCGGCCCTGCTCAGCCGTCACAGCGCTCCCTTGGTGGACGGGATGCCGGTGACGCGCTCGTCCTTCGCGACCGCGAACCGCAGCGCGCGTGCGAGCGCCTTGAACTGCGCCTCGACGATGTGGTGGGGGTCGCGGCCCGCAAGCACGCGCATGTGCACGCAGATGCCGGCGTGGTGCGCGATCGACTCGAGGGCGTGACCCGTGAGCGAGCCGGCGAAGTTGCCACCGATGAGGTGCGTCGCCTGGCCGACGGGCTCGCCGGTGTGCACGAAGTACGGGCGCCCGGACACGTCCACGACGCACTGCGCCAGCGCCTCGTCCAGGGGCACCAGGGCGTCGCCGAAGCGCGAGATCCCGGCCTTGTCGCCGAGCGCCTGGCGCAGCGCCTCGCCGATGCAGATCGCGACGTCCTCGACGGTGTGGTGCGAGTCGATGTGCACGTCGCCGGTCGCCTGCACGCGGAGGTCCATGAGCGAGTGCTTGCCGAGCGCGGTGAGCATGTGGTCGTAGAACGGCACGCCCGTGCTGATCTCGGTGCGGCCCGAGCCGTCGAGGTCGAGCTCGACCAGGACGCTCGACTCGCTCGTGGTGCGCTCGATGCGCCCGGTACGTCCCGTGCGGACCTGGGACTCGCTCATGCGGTGACCTCCAGCAGGGCGCTGCGGAAGAGCGCCATCTCCTGCGGCGTGCCGATCGACACGCGCAACCAACCCTCGGGGCCCGTGACGCGGATCAGCACGCCGCGCTCCAGCAGGCCCTCGAATACCCTCTCACGATCCTCGAAGGGACCGAACAGCGCGAAGTTCGCGTCCGTGTCGGCCACCGTGAACCCCTGCGCGCGCAGCCACGCCACGGTCTCGTCGCGCTCGGCGCGGATCTCGTCGACCTGCGCCTGGAGCTCGCGGTGATGCGCGAGCGCGGCGCGGGCCGTCGCCTGGGTGACGGCGCTGAGGTGGTACGGCAGCCGGACCACGCGCAGGGCGTCGATGATCGCCTCGTGCGCCGCGAGGTAGCCCACGCGGCCGCCCGCGAGCGCGAACGCCTTCGACATGGTGCGGCTCACCGCGAGGTGCGGGTGCTCCGGGATCAGCGTCGCCGCGCTGGGCACGCCGCGACGGCGGAACTCGGCGTACGCCTCGTCGACGACGACGATGCATCCGCCCGGGACGTCGTCCGCCGCGGCCAGAAGCGCCTCGACCTGGGACAGCGGCAGCGCGGTGCCGGTGGGGTTGTTGGGGCTCGCGACGATCACCATGACGGGCTGCGCCTCGCGGATGGCGGCGGTCGCGGCCTCGATGTCGAGCGTGAAGTCCTCGCGGCGAGGAAGGGTGACGAAGTCCGTGATGGTGTCGCGCGCGTACTCGGGGTACATCGAGTAGGTGGGCGCGAAGCTCATCACCTTGCGGCCGGGCCCGCCGAAGGCCTGGTGGAGGTGGAGCATGACCTCGTTCGAGCCGTTGGCGGCCCAGATGTGGCGCGCCTCGAGGAAGTCGACGTGGCTCTCGGTGCGGAGGTAGTCGGCAAGGTCCTGGCGCAGGCCCAGGAAGTCGCGGTCCGGGTAGCGGTTGAGACCCTCGGCGGCCTTGTGCACCGCGGCCGCGATCGCGTCGACCACGCCGTTCGGCGGCGAGTACGGGTTCTCGTTGACGTTGAGGCGCGCGGCGACCTCGAGCTGGGGAGCGCCGTAGGGCTCGAGCCCGGCCAGGTCGGGGCGGATCGGCAAGGTCATGGGGCGATTCTAGTGACGGCCCGCACCACCCCCGGAACCGGCGCTACACCTGCCCTGACGCCGTCAGCACCAGCAGCGCCGCGTTGAGCGCCACGATGAGGCCGACCACGGTCCACGCGACGGTCTGCGTGGCCCGCGAGTTGACGTGCTCGCCCATGAGCGAGCGGTCCGAGGTCAGCCGCACCAGCGGGATCACCGCGAACGGGATCCCCAGGCTCAGGACCACCTGCGAGATGACGAGCGCCCACGTGGGGTTCGCACCCGCGCCGAGCAGCACGAGCGCCGGTACCAGCGTCACGGACCGGCGCACCCACACCGGGATGCGACGATGCAGCAGGCCGCCCATGATCGCGGCGCCGGCGTAGCAGCCGACCGACGTGGAGGCGAGCCCCGAGGCCAGCAGGCCCACGGCGAAGGCGGCCGCGATCATCGGTCCGAGCGCGTTCTCGATCGCGGCGTGCGCGCCCTCGATCGAGTCCGTCCCGCCCACGCCGCGCAGGCTCGCCGCGGCGAGCAGCAGCATCGCGATGTTGACCGATCCCGCGATCACGAGCGACACGGCGACGTCCCACTTGGTCGCGTGGAGCAGGCGACGCAGACGAGGCTGGTCGTGGCCCACGCCGTGCCGGTCTCGCGAGAGCGAGCTGTGGAGGTAGATGACGTGCGGCATCACGGTCGCGCCGAGCATCGACGCCGCGAGCAGCACCGTCGGCGCCCCGTCGAAGCGCGGCACCAGGCCGCCGGCAGCGCCGCCCCAGTCCATGTCGGACACGAACAGCCCCGCCACGAACCCGACGGAGATCACCGTGAGCAGCCCCATGATGACGAACTCGAAGTGACGCTGGCCGCGGCGCGACTGGACGGCGAGCAGCCCGAGCGACACGAGCCCCACGATGAGCCCCCCGAGCACGAGCGGGATGTCGAACAGCAGGTACAGCGCGAGCGCCCCGCCGATCACCTCCGCGAGGTCCGTCATCGCCGCGACGAGCTCGGCCTGCGCCCAGTACGCGAGGCGTCCCCGCCGGCCGAGCCGCTTGCGCAGCAGCTCGGGCATCGAGTGGCCCGTCACCAGGCCGAGCTTGGCCGACGTGTACTGGATGAGCACCGCCATGAGGTTCGACACGACCAGCACCCACACGAGCAGGTAGCCGTACTCGGCACCCGCCGTGAGGTTCGCCGCCACGTTGCCGGGGTCCACGTACGCGACGGCCGCGACGAACGCGGGCCCCAGCAGGGTGACGATGCGCCGGACGGGGCCGTGGGAACGCTCCGCGAGCTCGCGGTTGCGCTCGACCAACGTGTTCGACACGCATCCCTCCCTCGTCCCGACCGCGCCGCTGCGGCACCTTCTACGAAGTTAGGTTAGCCGAACTTATGCCGGTGGACGACACGCCGGCGGGCGCGACGCATCGTCCCCGATCCGACGTCCAGGCATGACCTTGGTCCCCTGGCGGGACCAGGTCGCGCGGCTGAGACTGGAGCGACGGGCACCGCCCGGCGCCCGTCTTCTACGCAAAGGAGCGAAAGATGGATGCCTTCCGCGCGGCCGTGGTCCGCGCCTTCGGAGAACCGCTCGACGTGAGCGATCTGCCCCTGCCGGTGCCCTCCGGCTACGAGGCCCTGGTGAAGGTGAGCCACACAGGCGTGTGCCACACCGACCTGCACGCGGCGCACGGCGACTGGCCCGTCAAGCCCGCACCGCCCTTCGTCCCGGGGCACGAGGGCGTGGGGACCGTGGTCGCCGTCGGCGAGCGCGTCACCCGCATCAAGGAGGGCGACGTGGTGGGCAACGCGTGGCTGTGGTCCGCGTGCGGCGAGTGCGAGTACTGCGAGAAGGGCTGGGAGACGCTGTGCCCGAACCAGCTCAACGGCGGCTACGCCGTCAACGGCTCGTTCGGCGAGTACATGGTGGTCGACTCGCGGTACTGCCCGATCCTGCCCGACGGCGTCGACCTGGCCGCCGCGGGACCGATCCTGTGCGCGGGCGTCACCGTCTACAAGGGCCTCAAGATGACCGACACCCAGCCCGGCGACTGGGTGCTGATCTCCGGCATCGGCGGGCTCGGCCACATCGCGGTGCAGTACGCCGTCGCGATGGGCAAGCGCGTGGTCGCCGTCGACGTCGACGACTCGAAGCTCGCGCTCGCCACGAAGCACGGCGCGGAGGTGACGGTCAACGCGATGACGGTCGCGGACCCGGTGGCGGCGATCCACGAGGCCACCGGCGGAGGCGTCCACGGGGCTCTCGTGACCGCGGTCAACGGCAAGGCGTTCCCCCAGGCCGTCGGATCGCTGCGTCGCGGCGGGACCGTCGCGCTCGTGGGCCTGCCGCCGGAGCAGTTCCCGCTCGACATCTTCTCCGTGGTGCTCAACGCGTGGACGATCCGCGGCTCCATCGTGGGCACCCGGCGCGACATGGCGGAGGCGATCGACTTCTTCGCGCGGGGCAAGGTCTACCCGACCTTCACCACCGAGCCGCTCGACGCGATCAACGACGTGTTCGACCGCATGCTGAAGGGCGGCATCGACGGGCGGATCGTGCTCGAGATGAGCTGATCCCCCTGGGCGGGGACCGAGGCGCGAGGCGTGTCGGTCCCCCGCCCTACCATCGGGGGATGGTCCCGTCCCCCGCCGTCACCGCCGCATCGTCCCTCCGCACCGACGCCGAGGCTGCGCTGCGGCGGCTCGTGGGCCGCGAGGACGTCGCGCTGCGCGAGGACCAGTGGAGCGCGATCGACGCGCTCGTGTCGCGCTCCGCGCGTGCGCTCGTCGTGCAGCGCACCGGGTGGGGCAAGTCGGCCGTGTACTTCGTCGCGACGCGGCTGCTGCGCGACCGCGGCGCGGGGCCGACGGTCATCGTGTCGCCGCTGCTCGCCCTCATGCGCGACCAGATCGCGGCGGCCGCACGCGCCGGCATCCGGGCCGTCACGGTGAACTCGGCGAACGTGACCGAGTGGGACGGCGTGCATGCCGCGATCGCCGCCGGCGAGGTCGACGTGCTCCTGTGCTCGCCCGAGCGCCTCAACAACCCGCAGTTCCGGGACGAGGTGCTGCCCAGGCTCGCGGCCGACGCGGGGCTCGTGGTGATCGACGAGGCGCACTGCATCTCCGATTGGGGCCACGACTTCCGCCCCGACTACCGCCGCATCCGCACGCTCCTCGCGGACCTCCCCGCCGGGATCCCCGTGCTCGCGACCACCGCCACCGCGAACGCGCGCGTCACCGCGGACGTGGCGGAGCAGCTGAGCGTGACCGGGGGTGCGGCGGATGCGGACGTGCTGGTGCTGCGCGGGCCGCTCGACCGCGAGTCGCTCCACCTTGCGGTGCTCGACCTGCCCGACCCTGCCGCGCGCGTGGCGTGGCTCGCCTCCTCGCTGGGCGCCATGGACGGGTCCGGGATCGTCTACTGCCTCACGGTGTCCGCGGCCGAGGAGGTCGCGTCGCAGCTGCGGGCCGCGGGCCTCGAGGTCGCGGCCTACACCGGCCAGACGGATCCGGCCGAGCGCGAGAGGCTCGAGGGCGACCTCAAGGACAACCGGGTCAAGGCGCTGATCGCGACGTCGGCCCTGGGGATGGGCTTCGACAAGCCGGACCTCGCCTTCGTGGTGCACCTCGGGGCGCCTTCCTCGCCCATCGCGTACTACCAGCAGGTGGGGCGCGCCGGCCGCGGGGTGGACCGCGCCGTCGTGGTCCTGCTGCCCGGCCGCGAGGACCGCGCCATCTGGGAGTGGTTCGGCTCGCAGGCCTTCCCTCCGGAGGAGACCGTGCGCGCGACCCTCGCGGCGCTGCCGACCGACTCTCCCCTGTCGGTGCCCGCGCTCGAGGCGCGCGTGGACCTGCGACGCTCGCGGCTCGAGTCGATGCTCAAGGTGCTCGACGTCGACGGCGCCGTGCGCCGCGTCCAAGGAGGCTGGATCGCGACCGGCGCCCCCTGGGGCTACGACCGTGACCGCTACGCGCGCGTCGCCGCCGCCCGGCAGGCCGAGGAGCGCACGATGCTCGACTACCAGGCCGCTTCTGGATGCCGCATGGCGTTCCTGCGGCGCGTGCTCGACGATCCGGAGCTCGCCGCGGACTGGTCCTGCGGCCGCTGCGACCGCTGCGGCGGCGTCACGGTGCCGGCCGCGCCGTCGGCGGACGCCGTCGCGTCGGCACAGGCCGGCCTCGACCGCGTCGGCATCGAGGTCACCGCGCGTCGCCAATGGCCCACCGGTATGGACGCGCTCGGCGTGGACCTGCGCGGCCGGATCGCGCCGGGCGAGCAGGCATCAGCGGGACGCGCGATCGCGCGCCTCGACGGGCTCGGCTGGTCGGGCGCGCTCCGGGACCTGTTCGAGGCGCGTGACGCCGACGGCGCGCCGGTCGACGGCGAGACCCCCGTCCCGCTGCGCGGAGCGGCGGTGCGCGTGCTCGAGGACTGGGAGGCGCTGTGGGACGGCGTCGATCCCGACGGCACCGCCCGGACCGCCGTCGACGCGGTCGTGGGCGTGCGCTCCGCGACGAGGCCGCTGCTCGCAGCCCACCTCGCTCCGGGCCTCGCGCGGTGGCTCGGGGTCCCGTTCGCGGGCTGGGTCGCGCCCCGGCACGATCGCCCCGGACCCGACCGCCATGACGTCAACTCGGCGGTGCGCCTCGCGGGCGTCGCGCGGCGCCTCGAGCTCGAGCCCGGCGTCGCGGGCGACCTCGACGGCGCGCGCGTGATGCTGGTCGACGACTTCACAGACTCCGGCTGGACCCTCACCGTCGCGGCGCGCATGCTCCGGCAGGCCGGCGCCGCATCGGTGCTGCCGTTCGTGCTCGGGGTGCGGTAGCGGCCGCGCCCGACCCACCTTCCGCGCGCCCCTGGCCAGCCGTCCACCCGCCCCTGACGACAACAGGTGCTGATCGTGTCGTGACGACGGCGGCTTCCGCATCATCGCGTGCGGATCGTGCGGTCCGGGCCGGCCTCAGCCCTCGGTGCGGGCGCGGATCGCCGCCCCGTGCGCCGGGAGGTCCTCGGCGTTCGCGAGCGCGACCACCTTTTCCCCCACGGCGGCGAGCGCATCGGCGCTGTAGTCGATGTACGACACCGCCTTGAGGAAGGCCGTCACCCCCAGCCCGGACGCGAAGCGCGCGGTGCCGCCCGTGGGCAGCACGTGGTTCGAACCCGCGAGGTAGTCGCCCAGGGGCACCGGGGAGTGCTCGCCCACGAACACGGCGCCCGCGTTGCGGATGCGGGCCGCGACCTCGCGCGCGTCCGCGGTGTGGATCTCGAGGTGCTCCGCGCCGTACGCGTCGGCGACCGCGACGGACTGGTCGATGCCGCTGGTGAGGATGACCGCGCTCTGCCGACCGCTGAGCGCCTCCTTGGTGCGAGCCAGGTGCTTCGTCTCGTCGACCAGGTCGCCGAGCTGACGCTCGACCTCCTCCGCGAGCTCGACCGAGTCGGTGATGAGGACGGAGCCCGCCATCGGGTCGTGCTCGGCCTGGCTCAGCAGGTCCGCCGCGACCCAGCGCGGCGTGGCGGTGGCATCGGCGATCACCGCGATCTCGGTCGGCCCGGCCTCGGAGTCGATCCCGACCACGCCGTTGACGGCGCGCTTGGCCGCCGCGACGTAGACGTTGCCCGGGCCCGTGATGACGTCGACCGGGTCGCACAGCCCGTCGATGCCGTACGCGAGCATGCCGATCGCCTGGGCACCTCCGACGGCGTAGACCTCGGTCACGCCCAGCAGCGCGCACGCCGCGAGGATCGTGGGGTGCGGCAGGCCGCCGAACTCGCGCTGCGGCGGGCTGGTCACCGCGATCGACGGCACGCCCGCGGCCTGCGCGGTCACGACGTTCATCACCACGGAGCTCGGGTAGACCGCGAGGCCTCCCGGGACGTACAGCCCGACGCGTCCGACCGGGACCCACCGCTGCGAGACGGTCGCGCCGGGAGCGAGCTCGACCTCCACCGGCGGCGGCACGGTCGCGCGGTGGAAGCGGCCGACGCGGTCGATCGCCTCCTCGAGGCCGTCGCGCACCGCGGGGTCGAGGCCCTCGAGGGCCTCCTCGATCGCCTCGGCAGGGACCCGCACATGCTCGAGCTCCACGCCGTCGAAGCGCGCGGCGAGCTCGCGCAGCGCCTCGACACCGCGGGCACGGACGTCCGCGATGATCGGCTCGACGACGGCGAGCGCGTCGCTCACGTTCACCTCGGCGCGCGGCACCACGTCGAGCAGCTCGCGGGCGGAGAGGTCCTGGTCACGCAGATCGATCCTGGAAAGCACGTCCTCACTCTAGTGCGGGCAGAGCCCACCGAGCCCGCCCGCCCGGCTCCCGCGAGCGTGGTGGTCGAGCGTCGGGTCGCCGCGATCGCGCCACCGCCGTGATCGCTCTGAGCCGCGGCGCACCCGCGCGCGTCGATGGTCGACCACTGTGAGGCGGCGAGTGCCCGAAGGCGACACTCACCTCCCACTTCCGGTGGGGCGGGTCAGGCTCCCGCGAGGCAGCTGGGACCGAGCGCCGCCTTGAGGTCGCCGTACAGCGCCGACGAACGCGCGACGCGGAACTCGTCGCCCAGGCGCATGGTGAGCGGCTGCTCGGGGCCCGTGAGCACCATCCGCACCTCGATGGGACCGGGATGCGAGCGCAGGATGCCCTTGACCTGCTCCACCAGCGGGAGCGTCACGCGCGTCGCCGGCACCATGATCGCCACCGGCGACGTGTCCGTGACGTTGAGGTTCGGGATCCGCACCTCGACGGCCGAGAACTGGAGGCCGCCGTCGCCGCGCTCGCGGCAGCGCACCTTGATGGCGAGCACCGCATCGTCCGCGAGGTCGCGCGCGTAGGTCTCGTAGGTCTTCGCGAAGAACGAGACCTCGGTCTCGCCCGTCATGTCCTCGAGCGTCACGATCGCGTAGGGGTTGCCCGACTTCGCGATGCGGCGGTCGACGCGCGTCACCAGGCCCGCGAGCGTGATCTGCGCGCCCTCCTGGACGCCGTTGGCCGGGGTCGCGCCCAGGATCTGGTGCGAGGCCTCGGAGCGGATGATGTGGTCGAGCCCCGAGAGCGGGTGGTCGGAGACGTAGAGGCCCAGCATGTCGCGCTCGAGGTTGAGCTTGGTCTTCTTGTCCCACTCGTCGAGCGTGGGGACCTCGACCGTCACTCCCCCGCCCAGGTCCTCGACGTCCGCGAAGAGGTCGAACTGGCCGGTGGCCTCCTGGCGCTTGACGCCGACCACCGAGTCGATCGCCTGCTCGTGCACCGCGTTGAGCGAGCGGCGGGAGTAGCCCATCGAGTCGAAGGCCCCGGCCTTGATCAGCGAGTCGATCGTGCGCTTGTTGCACACCGTCGCGGGAACCTTGTCGAGGAAGTCGGCGAAGGACGTGAACGCGCCCTTCTCCTGGCGCGCCTTGACGATCTCCGCGACCACGTTCGCGCCCACGTTGCGCACCGCGGTGAGGCCGAAGCGCACGTCCCCGCCGACGGCCGCGAAGGTGCCCTTCGACTCGTTGACGTCCGGGGGCAGCACCGTGATGCCCATGCGGCGGCACTCGGCGAGGTACAGCGCGGACTTGTCCTTGTCCGTGCCCACCGAGGTGAGCAGCGCCGCCATGAACTCGGTCGGGTAGTGCGCCTTCAGGTACGCGGTCCAGAACGAGAGCACGCCGTACGCCGCGGTGTGCGCCTTGTTGAAGGCGTAGTCCGCGAACGGGAGCATCGTCTCCCACAGGGCGTTGATCGCCTCGAGGGAGAACCCGCGCTCGAGCGCGCCGTTCTTGAAGGGCTCGAACTCCTTGTCGAGGATCTCCTTCTTCTTCTTGCCCATCGCTCGGCGGAGCAGGTCGGCCGCGCCCAGGGTGTAGCCCGCGACGATCTGCGCGATGCGCTGCACCTGCTCCTGGTAGACGATGAGGCCGTAGGTGATGCCGAGCACCTCCTTGAGGGGCTCGTCGAGCTCCGGATGGATCGGCACGATCTCCTGGCGGCCGTTCTTGCGCTCCGCATAGTTGGTGTGCGAGTTCATGCCCATCGGGCCGGGGCGGTACAGGGCCAGCACCGCGGAGATGTCCTCGAAGCTGTCGGGCTTCATCTGGCGCAGGAGCTGGCGCATCGCGTTGCCGTCGAGCTGGAACACGCCCAGCGTGTCGCCGCGCGCGAGCAGGTCGAACGTGCCGTCATCGGCGAGCTCGAGGTCCTCGAGCACCAGCGGCTCCTTGCCGTTGTCGACGATGTTCTCGAGCGCATCGTCGAGGATCGTGAGGTTGCGCAGGCCCAGGAAGTCCATCTTGACCAGGCCGAGCGTCTCGCACGTCGGGTAGTCGAACTGCGTGATGACCGCGCCGTCCTGCTCGCGGCGCATGATCGGGATGATGTCGATCAGCGGGTCGGAGGACATGATGACGCCGGCCGCGTGCACGCCCCACTGGCGCTTGAGGCCCTCGAGGCCCTGCGCGAGCTCGAACACCTGGCTCGCGTCGGGGTCCTGCGCGAGCAGCGCGCGGAAGTCCTCGCCCTCGTAGTGGCGGGGGTGCTCGGGATCGGTCACGCCGCTCAGCGGCATGTCCTTGCCCATGATCGCCTCGGGGTACGCCTTGGTGAGCTGCTCGCCGAGCGAGAAGGGCTTGCCCAGCACGCGCGTCGAGTCCTTGAGCGCCTGCTTGGCCTTGATGGTGCCGTACGTCACGATCATGGAGACGCGCTCCTGGCCGTACTTCTCGGTGACGTACTGGATGACCTCGCCGCGCCTGCGCTCGTCGAAGTCGATATCGAAGTCGGGCTTGGACTCGCGCTCCGGGTTGAGGAAGCGCTCGAAGTAGAGCTGGTGGACGATCGGGTCGATGTCGGTGATCTTCATCGCATAGGCGGCCATCGAGCCCGCACCCGAGCCTCGACCGGGACCCACGCGGATGCCGTTGTCCTTGGACCACTGGATGAAGTCGGCGACGACGAGGAAGTAGCCCGGGTAGCCCTTGCCCGCGATGACCTCGATCTCGAAGTTGGCGCGCTCCTGGACGTGCGCCGGGATCTCGGGACCGAAGCGCTCATGGAGGCCCTTCTGGACCTCCTTGACGAACCACGAGTGCTCGTCCTCGCCCGGCGGGCAGTCGAAGACCGGCATGTAGTCGGCCTTGGTGTTGAACTCGACCTCGCACTGCTCCGCGATCGCGACCGTGTTGTGGAGCGCCTCCGGGTAGTCGCCCCAGATGTCCCACATCTCCTCCGACGACTTCACGTAGTAGCCGTCGCCGGAGAACGCGAAGCGCTTGCCGCCCTGGTCGTAGGTCGGCTCGTTGAGGGTCGATCCCGACTGCACGCACAGGAGCGCCTCGTGCGCGGTCGAGTCCTCCTTCTTGGTGTAGTGGAGGTCGTTGGTGGCGACCAGCGGGGCGCCGATCGCCTTCGAGATGCGCAGCAGGTCCTCGAATACGCGCTTCTCGATATCGAGCCCGTGATCCATGAGCTCGACGTAGTAGGAGTCCTTGCCGAAGATGTCCTGGAACTCCGCGGCCGCCTTGAGCGCCTCGTCGTACTGGCCCAGGCGCAGGCGCGTCTGCACCTCGCCCGAGGGGCAGCCCGTGGTCGCGATGATGCCCTTGGAGAAGCGCTGCAGCAGGTCGCGGTCCATGCGCGCCTTGTAGAAGTGCCCCTCGAGGCTCGCGTAGGACGCGAGGCGGAACAGGTTGTGCATGCCCGCGGTGTCGCGCGCCCACATGGTCGCGTGCGTGTACGCACCGCCCGAGCTGACGTCGTCCGACTCCTGGCCGCGGTCGCCCCAGCGCACGCGCGTGCGGTCGCCGCGCGCCGTGCCGGGGGTCAGGTACGCCTCGAGCCCGATGATCGGCTTCACCCCGGTGCTCTGCGCCTTGTTCCAGAACTCGTAGGCGCCGAAGAGGTAGCCGTGGTCCGTGGTGGCGATCGCCCTCTGGCCCAGGCGCTCCGCCTCGCTGAAGAGGTCCCCGATCTTCGCCGCACCGTCCAGCATCGAGTACTCGGTGTGGACGTGGAGATGGACGAAATCCTTGCCGGGCATGGTGATGATTCTAGGAGCCGCCACCGACACTGAGGGCACGACCCGGCGAACGGTCGGAGGTGTCGGCGCGACTTGGGAGAATGGCCCGGTGACCGAGCAGACCAGGCCCCGACGCAACCCCCGGCACGGGCGAGGCGGAGGACGGAGGGACGATGCGCATCGTCCCCGCGTGAGCCGGCGCGCGCTCGAGGCGGCGGCCGAGCGGCGCTCCGCCGTCGAGGTTCCCGCCATCGCGTACCCCGCCGAGCTGCCCGTGAGCGCGCGGCGCGAGGAGATCGCGGCCGCGATCCGCGACCACCAGGTGGTGATCGTCGCGGGCGAGACCGGCTCGGGGAAGACGACGCAGCTGCCCAAGATCTGCCTCGAGCTCGGCCGTGGCCGCGCAGGGCAGATCGGCCACACGCAGCCGCGCCGCATCGCCGCGCGCTCGGTCGCCGAGCGGATCGCCGAGGAGATCGGCACGGAGCTGGGCGGGATCGTCGGCTACCAGGTGCGCTTCACCGACCAGAGCTCGGACACGACGCTCGTCAAGGTGATGACGGACGGCATCCTGCTCGCGCAGATCCAGCGCGACCCCGAGCTGCTGGCCTACGACACGCTCATCATCGACGAGGCCCACGAGCGCAGCCTCAACATCGACTTCCTCCTGGGCTACCTCACGAACCTGCTCCCGCGCCGCCCCGATCTCAAGGTGATCATCACCTCCGCGACCATCGACTCCGAGCGCTTCGCGCGCCACTTCGCGCAAGGCGGACCGCTCCCCTCCGACGCGCCCGAGGACGATGCGCGTCGCGCCCCGGTGGTCGAGGTCACCGGACGTACGTACCCCGTGGAGATCCTCTACCGCCCGCTCGAGGGCGAGGCCAAGGGCGAGGAGAAGGACCTGGTCGCGGGCATCGTCGAGGCATGCGACGAGCTCATGACGTGGGGCGACGGCGACATCCTGGTCTTCCTCTCGGGCGAGCGCGAGATCCGCGACGCCGCGGACGGGCTCGAGGCGCATCTGGGCGACCGCGCACGCGACCCGCGCCACCCGCGCCGCGTCGAGATCCTGCCGCTCTACAGCCGGCTGAGCGCCGCCGATCAGCACCGCGTGTTCGAGCGGCACACGGCCCGCCGGATCGTGCTGGCCACGAACGTCGCCGAGACCTCGCTCACCGTGCCCGGCATCCACTACGTCGTCGACCCCGGCACGGCGCGCATCTCGCGCTACTCCAAGGCCACCAAGGTCCAGCGGCTCCCGATCGAGCCCGTGTCGCAGGCGAGCGCGCGCCAGCGCTCGGGACGCGCGGGCCGCCTCGCGGACGGCATCGCGATCCGCCTGTACTCGGAGGAGGACTTCGAGTCCCGCCCCGCCTTCACCGAGCCGGAGATCCTCCGCACCTCGCTCGCGAGCGTGCTGCTGCAGATGATCTCCGTGGGCGTGGTCGAGTCGCCCGAGGACGTGGCCCGCTTCCCGTTCGTCGAGCCGCCGGACACCCGCGCGATCCGCGACGGCGTGCAGCTGCTCGGCGAGCTCGGCGCGATCACCACGCGCGACGGGCGGACCGCCCTCACCGCGACGGGCCGCAATCTCGCGCGCCTGCCCATCGACCCGCGGCAGGCCCGCATGATCGTCGAGGGCGCCCGTCATGGCGTCGCGCGCGAGGTGGCGGTGATCGCTGCCGCGCTCAGCATCCAGGACCCGCGCGAGCGGCCCACCGAGAAGCGCGAGGAGGCGGACGTCCTGCATCGTCGCTTCGCGGACCCCGCGTCGGACCTGCTGTCCTACCTCAACCTGTGGGAGCACGTCCGCGAGCGCCAGCACGCCCTGTCCGGCAACCAGTTCCGGCGCCTGTGCAGGTCCGAGATGCTCAACTTCCTGCGCGTACGCGAGTGGCAGGACCTGGTGCAGCAGCTGCGCGAGGCCGCGAAGTCGATCGACATCGAGATGGCGTACCGCAAGCCCTCCCCCGTGGACGATGCGGAGGGGACCGGTGCGCTGCGGCACGTCTGGGACGACGACGCGATCCACCGGAGCATCCTCGCGGGGCTGCTGTCGCAGATCGGCGCGCAGGACGTCCTCCAGCTCAAGGCGAGCTCCTTCACCCATCTCAAGGGCGAGGCGCGTGCCAAGGAGATGCGCCGCGCCCGCAAGCGCGCGTCCAACGAGTTCATCGGTGCGCGCGGCATCCGGTTCGCGATCAACCCCGGCTCGCCGCTGTCGAAGAAGCCGCCGGAGTTCGTCATGGCGGCGGAGCTCGTGGAGACGTCACGGCTGTGGGCCCGTGACGTGGCCCGCATCGATCCCGCGTGGGCCGAGGAGCTCGCGGGCGACCTGGCCAAGCGCACCTACTCCGAGCCGCACTGGTCATCGAAGCGCGGGGCGGCGATGGCGACGGAGAAGGTGCTGCTCTACGGCGTGCCCATCGTCGCCGACAGGCCCGTGCTGTGGGCCAAGGTGGACCGCGAGGACGCGCGCGACCTCTTCATCCGTCACGCCCTGATCCAGGGCGAGTGGACCACGCACCACGGCTTCTGGCGGCGCAACCAGCGCGTGCTGGAGGAGGCGGCCGAGATCGAGGCGCGCGCACGCACCCGCGGCGTCATCGCCGACGAGGAGACGCTCTACTCGTTCTACGACGCGCGCCTCCCGGAGTCCATCGTGTCGGCACGGCACTTCGACCGCTGGTGGCAGGGCGCGCGCCGCGAGGACCCCGAGCTGCTCACTCTGACCCTCGACGAGCTGGTCCCCGAGCACGCCGCCGTCGATCCCGACGCGTTCCCCGAGCGCTGGCCCCAGCTCGACCTCGAGCTCCCGCTCACGTACCAGTTCGAGCCGGGCACGGCCGCGGACGGCGTCACGGTGCACATCCCGGTCGGGGTGCTGCCGCGAGTGATCGAAGCGGGCTTCGACTGGCTCGTGCCGGGCATGCTGCCCGAGCTGGTCACCGCCACGATCCGCGCGCTGCCCAAGCCCGTGCGGCGCCTCCTGGTGCCCGCGCCCGACGCCGCGCGCGACATCGTGGCGTGGATGGCGGCGCACGTGCCGGCGTGGGCGGACGTCGTGCGCGCCGGCGACATGGCCGAGCCCTTCCGGGACGCCTTCGCGCGTGCCGTGCGGGACCTGCGCGACGTCGACATCCCCGAGGAGGCCTGGGACGGGCTCGCGGAGCGTCTGCCCGCGCACCTGCGCATGACCTTCCGCGTGGTCGAGCCGACCGGGCGTGCCCCGCGTGTCCTCGAGGAGTCTCACGATCTGCTGATGCTCCAGCGCTCGCTCGCCCCCCGGGCGGAGGCGGCGGTGCGCACCGCCGTGCGGCGCGCCGCCGACGCGGCCGCGCGCGGCAAGGGACGTCCGGACGATGCACGGTCCGGGTCTCCGGCGGCGGTCGCCGGGGCGTCCGGATCGGGGGGCGCTCCCCCGCCGCGTCCCGCGAGCGCCGCGGTCGCGGAGGTCGACGACCTCGCGGCATGGCCCGCGCTCGACACGCTCCCCGACGAGGTCGAGGGGACGGTGCACGGCGTCGTGGCACGCGGGTACCCGGCGATCGTCGAGGAGCGCAAGGGCGGTGCGCACGCCGCGCTGCGCGTGCTCGCGGACGCGGGCGAGCGCGACCTCGCCCATGCCGCGGGCGTCCGCCGGCTGCTGCTGGCGGAGGTGGGCCTGCCGGTCAAGCGCGTCACCACGCGGTGGTCGCCTCAGGAGTCCCTGGCGTTGGGAGCGTCCCCGTACCGCTCCACCGAGGCGCTCGTCGACGATCTGCAGATCGCCGCGGTGACGGCGCTCGCGCCCGGGGCGGGCGCCGCGCGCGACCGCGCGGCGTACGAGGCGCTGCGCGGCACCGTGCGCGACCGGCTCGAGGACGAGGTCCTCCGGGTCGCCCGGGAGTCCGCCGCGGCGCTTTCCGCGGCGCGCGATCTCGACGTCGCGGTGCGCGCCGCGACCTCGCTGTCGCTCCTGGCGACGCTTCAGGAGCTCCGCGAGCAGGCCGCGGCGCTCGTCGGCGACGGCTTCGTCGCACGCACGCCCGCGCACCGCCTCCCCCACCTGGCCCGCTACCTCAAGGCGGCCGCGCATCGTCTGGAGAAGGCGCAGTCGGATCCGGGCAAGGACGCGCAGCTCGCGTGGCACGTGGGACAGGCGGTCGAGGCCTACGAGACGGTCCGCGCGGCGCACGCGAAGGGCCGGACGTCCCCCGCGACCGAGGCGGCGCTCGACGACGTCCGGTGGATGATCGAGGAGCTGCGGGTCTCGCTGTTCGCGCAACGGCTGGGTACCGACGGGCCGATCTCCGAGCAGCGCATCCGCAAGGCGCTCGCCGCGATCGGATAGCGTGCGGGTCATGGCCGACACGACCGCGCACGACGACGCCCCCCGCACCTCCCCCGCCTGGGAGGCGTGGACGATCCGCGGGATCGCGGCGCTCGCCGTGGTCGCGGCGATCGTGCTCGCGCTGACCGCGTGGGGCGCGGTGGTCCACGGCCACCCGGCCTACGCGATCATGCTCGCGGCCACCGTCGTGATCGGCGGGGTCACGCTGTGGCGCTGGCGCCGTCCCAGGCGCGCGGGCGGCGCCGCGACGCTGGTGCTCCGCCTGATCGGGATCCTCGCGAGCCTCGCGTGGGTCGCGCTGATCGCGTGGCTGCGGCCGTTCTCCGCGATCGAGCCCGCGCTCGCCGCGATGACCTCGGACGCCACCGTGACGGTGACCGAGACCGCGACCCGCATCGTCCTCGCGCCCGCGAGCGACGCCGAGGGAGTCGGGGTGCTGTTCTACCCGGGCGCGCGTGTCGAGGCGCGCGCGTACGCGGCGCATCTGCGGCCGCTGGCGGAGGCCGGCCACGAGGTCGTGATCGTCAAGGAGCCGCTCGGGATCGCGTTCCTGTCGATGGGCGCGCTCGACTCCCTGGTCGACGAGCGCGGCGGGCCCTGGGTGGTCGCCGGGCACTCCCTGGGTGGCACGGTCGCCGCGATCGAGGCGGGCGTGGCCTACCCCACCGACGAGGTCTCCCCCGTCGCGGGGCTGCTGCTCTGGGCCTCCTACCCCGCCGACGACCTCACGTCCTTCGACGGCGCCGTCGCCTCGGTCTCGGGCTCCGAGGACGGGCTCGCGACCCCCGCGGACATCGACGCCTCGCGCGCCGACCTCCCCGCGAGCACGGCCTTCACGGAGATCGAGGGCGCCGCCCACGCCCAGTTCGGGTCCTACGGCGCGCAGCCCGGCGACGGCGACCCCACCGTGTCCGACGACGTGGCGCGCGCGCAGATCGTCGCCGCGAGCCTCCAGCTCCTCGACTCCCTGGGCTGACTCCCTCCGACAGCCGCAACGGATCTCACCGCGACACGCCGGCGCGAGGCCACGGCAGGCCGCGACACGCCGGGCACCCGGGACCCGCTCCGTTGCGACTGTCCGGGGTGGGGCTCAGGACGCCTCGACGTCCTTGTACGCGTCGTGATGCGGGATGCCCTCGTCCAGGTAGCCCTCGCCGTGCGCGACGTAGCCGAGGCGCGCGTAGAACGGCATCGCCTGGTCCTGCGCGCTCAGCTCGACGCGCACCCGACCGTCGAGGCCGTGGAGCGCGAGCGCCTCCGCCTCGAGCGCCTCCATGAGCGCACGCCCCGCACCGGTGCCGCGCCCCGCAGCGAGCACCGCGAGCCGGCCGATGTGCGGGTTGGCGGGGTCCATCGCGCCGTGATCGGCATGGAAGGCGTCCGTGTGCGGCGCCAGCAGGCGCCCGGTGCCGAGCACGGCGCCGTCCGCGCCGCGCGCGATGACGTGGACCGTGCGAGGGTCGTCGTCCTGCGCATCGCGCTCCATGTCGGGGCTCACGCCCTGCTCCGCGACGAACACGGCCATGCGGACCCTCATCGCCTCCTCGAGCTGCGCGGCGGAGCGCACCACGTCGACGCGCATCAGCCGCGCAGGATCTCGAGCGCCGCCGCGAGGTCCGCAGGGTAGTGCGAGGACACGCGGACCTCGCCGCCCCGCGTCGGGTGCTCGAAGGCGAGCTCGTGGGCGTGCAGCCACTGGCGCGAGAGCCCGAGCCGCTGCGCGAGCGTCGGATCGGCGCCGTAGGTGAGGTCGCCCGCCAGCGGGTGGCGCATCGCCGCCATGTGCACGCGGATCTGGTGCGTGCGGCCGGTCTCGAGGTGGATCTCGAGCAGCGACGCCGCGGGGAACATCTCGAGCACCTCGTAGTGCGTGACGGAGGGCTTGCCGCCCTCGACCACCGCGAACTTCCAGTCCGAGCTCGGGTGGCGGCCGATGGGCGCGTCGATGGTGCCCTCGGTCGGGTCGAGGTGTCCCTGCGCGACCGCATGGTAGATCTTCTCGACCGTGCGCTCCTTGAACGCCCGCTTGAGGACCGAGTAGGCCGGCACGGTGCGCGCCACGACCATGAGGCCCGAGGTGCCGACGTCGAGACGATGCACGATGCCCTGGCGCTCGGGCGGCCCGGCCTCCGCGAGGCGGTAGCCGGCACCGGTGAGCGCGCCGACCACGGTGGGCCCGGTCCACCCCGGCGAGGGATGCGCCGCGACGCCGACGGGCTTGTTCACGACGACGATGTCCTCGTCCTCGTAGGCGATCTCGAGACCGCCGGGGATCACGGGCTCGGGCGCCGCCGGCCGGTCCTCGGGGATGTCGACCGCGAGGATGCCGTCGGCGAGCCGGTCGGAGCGCCCGACGACGCCTCCGTCGAGCATGACGCCGCCGCCGTCGAGGATGTCCGCCACCTTGGTGCGGGACATGCCGAGCATGCGCGCGAGCGCCGCATCGGCCCGCTCCCCGACGAGCGCGTCGGGGACCGGGAGGTAACGGGTGTCAGCCACGCTCGGTCGCGCCGTCGGTGGCGACGTCGTCCCCCGCGGCGTCGGGCGCCGTGGAGTCGGGCGCCGTGGCATCGTCGGCGGCCGGCTCGAGGATCGGCTTGGACATCATCGCGGCGATCACGAGCGCGATGGCCGCGCCCACGATCGCGATGTCCGCGACGTTGCCGATGAACCAGTCGAAGTACTTGATCATGTCGACCACGTGGCCCTCGCCGAACGACGGGTCGCGGAACAGTCGGTCGATGAGGTTGCCGAGCGCGCCACCGAGAGCGAGCCCGAAGAGCACCGCGCTCCACCGCGACTGCGCGCGGCGTCCGTAGACCACGATCGCGGCGGTCACGGCCAGCGCGACGATCGTGAGGATCCACGTCGACTCGTCGCCGAGGCTGAACGCCGCCCCGGAGTTGAAGACGAGCTGGAGCGACAGGAGGTCACCGACCAGAGGATGCTCGACACCGGGCGTGAGGGCGTGCAACGCCCACTGCTTGGTCGCCAGGTCGGCGACCACCACCCCCGCGGCGCAGAGCCAGAACGCGGGCCTCCAGGTCAACGGCGCTCCTCGCGCTGCTTGCAGGTGACGCACAGGTTCGCGCGCGGGAACGCCATGAGGCGCGCCCGGCCGATGCCCTGGCCGCACGACTGGCACGCGCCGTAGCGGCCGTTCTTGATGCGGCGCAGCGCGTCGACGCTCTGCTCGAGCATGTCGCGCGTGTTGTTGACGATCGACATCTCCTGCTCGCGCTCGAGCGCGGTCGAACCGGCGTCGGCCTGGTCGTCGCCGGCGCCCTCCGACGCGTGAAGGAGGTCGTCGAGCTCGTGCTCGGTCACGCCCAGCTCCGTGACCAGGCGCTCGACGTCGGCGTTGAGGACCTCGACGATCTGTCGGAGGTCCGCGATCTTCCAGGCGTCGTCGCCCTCGCGCACGGGAACCTGCTTGACATCCGCCGGCTTCAGCTCAGCGGGATCCACCACCACGATGGTCACATCGGTGCTGCTCATGATCGTCCTCGTCTCTGCCTGGTGAAAGGAGGGTAGTCCCCCGCGGGCGACATAGCAAAGCGCCGCGCCCATCGGCGCGGCGCCCTGCTTTGTCCGTTTGGCTCAGCGCTGCTCGTCGTCGCCCTCGGAGGCGGGGCTCCACGGGTTCTGCGGGGTGTACGGCGTGCCGAACTGCGTCGACTGCGGCTGGTAGGGCGCCTCCGCCACCTTCGGCGTCATGCCTGACACCGGGGCGAAGCCCTGCGGCTGCTCGGGCTCGGACGCGGACTCCTCCGCGGCCTCCGCCTCGACGGGGGCCTCGACCTCGGCCTCCTCCTCGCCGGCGAAGTCCTCCTCGGGCGACTCGACCGCCTCCGCGGCCTCGCCGAGCTCGTCCTCGCCCACGTAGGTCGCGACCGGCGCGGGCGCGGTGCCCTCGGCGTGGTCGAGGTCGCCCAGCAGGTTGCTCAGGTAGCTCTTGAGGCGAGAGCGGTAGTCGCGCTCGAAGCGGCGGAGGTCGTCGATCTTGGTCTCGAGGAGCGAACGCTCGGCGTTGAGCTCGTCCATGCGGGCCTTGGCGTCGGTCTCGGCGCGCTCGACGATGGACTCGGCCTTCGCCTTGCCCTCCTCGACGAGCCGCTCCTTCTCCTCCTCGCCGGCGGCCACGTACTCGTCGTGGAGCTTCTGCGCCATCGCGAGCATGCCGGTCGGCGTGGGCGGGTTCGGGTCGGTCGCGGCCTGGAGCAGCCCGGCGTCGGTGCTGGGCTCCGCCGCGGGAGCCGGGGCGACGGCGCCGCCGCCGGCCTCGACCTTCGCCGCGAGCTCGTCGCGCTCCGCGGTGAGCTGGGAGATGGTGGCAGCGACCTCGTCGAGGAAGTCGTCGACCTCGTCCTGGTCGAAGCCCTCGCGGTACTTGGTCTTGGAGAAGGCCTTGTTGAGAACATCTTCGGCGCTGAGCAATGCCATGGCGGCTTCCACCTTTGCCTGATCAGGGCCGGTGTCCCGGCCGAACGGGTATTTCGTCACTGTACCGACATGTGTATCGGCACGCACTTGAGAGAGCGCGTCAGGACGCGCTGATGATGCTGCCCAGGACCTGGTTGAGGATCGACACAGCGATGAACACGATGAGGAACGCGAGGTCGATGCGCACCTGGCCGAGCGAGAGCGGCGGCACCACGCGGCGCACGGCCTTGATCGGCGGGTCCGTGACGGTCAGCACTCCCTCGACCGCGACGAGCGCGGCACCGGCCGGGCGCCAGTCATGCGCGAACACCATCACGAAGCTGATGATGATCCGCGCGAAGAGCGCGAGCATGAAGAGGAAGAGGACGAACTGGAGCGCGCTCAGGATGACAACCACCCGAGGAGCCTACCGTGAGGGTCAGGCCTGGTTGTAAAACGCCTGGTCCTGCACGGGCTCCTCGTCGATGCCGATCTCGACGTGCGCGGGCGAGAGCAGGAACACCGAGGTGGTCACGCGCTCGATCGAGCCGTAGAGGCCGAACGACAGGCCCGCGGAGAAGTCGACGAGGCGCTTCGCGTCCGCGTCGGTCATCTCGGTGAGGTTCATGATGACGGGCACGCCCTGACGGAACGCCTCGCCGATCAGGCGCGCGTCGTTGTAGCTGCGCGGCTTGATGGTCTGGATGCGGCGCAGGTCCTTCGCCGGGGTGGCCGGGGCCTCGCCGTGCGAGGCACGCGTGCCCTTCGACGCGCCGTGCTTGGCGGCGTGGGCCTGCTTCACCTCGGAGACGTCGTGCAGGTGGGTCACCGGCGCGAGCTCGGGCTCGGCGTAGTCGTACTCCTCCTGCTCGTTGACATCGAAGCCGAGGTACTGGATCGCCTTGCGCAGTGCGCTCATCATGACCCCCTGGTGGTGGTGCGGTTTGTCGACTTCACGTTAGGGCCGCATCTGTCAAGGTCAGCGGACCGACACGCCGCAGACCACGACCCCGGCGTGGCGACCGGTGACGCCGTCGCGCCGGTGCGAGAAGTAGCGCGCGTCCTCATGGGTGCAGATCCGGTGGCGGACCACGTCGGAGAAGCCCAGCTCGCCGAGCCGGGTCTCCACGGCGCGTGGAAGGTCGAGCGCGGGGGTGCCGCTCCGCGTGACCGCGCGCGCCGTCGGGTGCCGGGAGGCGACGTCGTCCCTCATCGTCTCCGGAACCTCGTAGCAGCGGCCGCAGATCGCGGGTCCGATGCTCGCGGACCACCCCTCGCGCACGCGCCTCTGCGCCGGCGTGCGGAGATCGAGCAGCGCGGCGACGGCGGCGTCGACGGCGCCGCGGCGCACGCCCTCACGGCCCGAGTGCACCGCGGCGACGGCGCCCGTGAGCGCATCGTGCATGAGGATCGGCAGGCAGTCGGCGGCGATCGCACCGAGCGCGACGCCGGGCGTACGCGTCACGAGCACATCGGCCGGCCCGGGAGCCTCGCCGGGGCGCGTCACCATCGCGACGCGGATCCCGTGCTCCGCCTGGAGGAAGGACACGGGCGCACCGGCGGCGACCGAGACGACCGCGCGGTTGCGCGCGACCGCCTCCGGGTCGTCGCCCACATGCGAGGCGAGGTTGAGGGAGCCGTAGGGCTCCTCCGACGAGCCGCCGGCCCGCGCGGTGAAGAACGCGCGGACCGGCAACCCTGCGTCGAGCATCCCCTCCTACCGGAGGAACTCGGGCACGTCGAGCGTGTCGGCCGCGGGGCGCGTCGGCTGCATCGGGATCGCGTCGGTGGCCGGCGCGGGGTCCACCGCGGCGGGCGCGGCGGGGATGACATCGGCCTCGATCGGCGCGTCGATGGGCTCGAGCGCCTCGGCCTTGGGTGCCGGAGCGGATTCGATGGAGCCCAGCGCGCCCGTGTGCGAGCGGTGCGTCGGGGCGCCGCCGTCGAAGCCCGCCGCGATCACCGTGATGCGGAGCTCGTCGCCCAGCGAGTCGTCGATGACGGTACCGAAGATGATGTTCGCCTCGGGGTGCGCGGCCTCGCGCACCAGGCGGGCCGCGGTCTCGACCTCCTTGATGCCCAGGTTCGAGCCGCCCGAGATCGACAGCAGCACGCCGTGGGCACCCTCGATCGAAGCCTCGAGAAGCGGGGACGCGATCGCGCCCTCGGCCGCCTCGAGCGCGCGGGTCTCGCCGCGTGCGCTCGCGACTCCCATGAGCGCGGTGCCCGCGCCCTGCATGACCGACTTCACGTCGTTGAAGTCGACGTTGATGAGGCCGGGGGTGGTGATGAGGTCCGTGATGCCCTGCACGCCGCCCTGGAGCACCTGGTCCGCGGCGGCGAAGGCGCCGAGCACGCTCAGCTGAGCGTCGGAGATGTCGAGCAGGCGGTCGTTCGGGATGACGATGAGGGTGTCGACCTCGTCCCGCAGCATCGCGATGCCGTTCTCGGCCTGGTCCGCCCGGCGGCGGCCCTCGAAGCCGAACGGCCGGGTCACCACGCCCACGGTGAGGGCCCCGAGCGAGCGGGCGATGCGCGCGACCACGGGCGCGCCGCCCGTGCCGGTGCCGCCGCCCTCGCCCGCCGTCACGAACACCATGTCGGCGCCGCGCAGGGCATCTGCGATCTCGTCCTCGTGGTCCTCGGCGGCCTTGCGCCCCACCTCGGGGTCGGCGCCCGCGCCGAGGCCGCGCGTGAGCTCACGGCCGATGTCGAGCTTCACGTCCGCATCGGACATGAGCAGCGCCTGCGCGTCGGTGTTGATCGCGATGAACTCGGCGCCCTTGAGGCCGACGTCGATCATGCGGTTCACGGCGTTCACGCCGCCGCCGCCCACGCCGACGACCTTGATGTGCGTGATGTAGTTCTGCGGTGCGGCCATGTGCCTGTCCCTTCAACCTTAACCCTCTAGTTGAGAGTTATAGTTATGTCAAGTCGTTCAAGGTCGAAGGTACGGGCGCACGGTGCGAATCGGACCCGCGACACGCGCGTGTCGGCGCGATTATCGGCGCGCTAGGCGGTGGTCACGGTGGGCAGCGTCGGCGCGGACACGTCGATGGCGGTCGCGCCCTTCGCCTCGCCCGACTCGAGCAGCACCTGGAGCACGCGCGCCTTGAGGCGCGAGTCCTCCGCGCTCCCCCACTTCACCTCGGGCCCGTTCCTCAGCACGAAGGTCACGGTGTCCTCCGTGCTCGCGCTCACGTCCTGGACGCGGTTCCGGAGCTTCACCGGGAGCTCGTTCACCACGCCGAGCACCGAGTCGAGAATGCGCTGCGTCCCCTCGCCCACCGGGACCTGCACCACGGGGAGCTTCTCCGGTGCGGCGTCCGCATGCCCCACGCGCGTCGCTTCGGCGTCGAGCAGGTCGTAGCCGCCGTCCGCGTTCGGCACCGCGGCCACGGGCTCGCGGGACGTCAGGGTGATGAGCAGCCCGCGCGGCCAGATGCGCTCGACCGTCGCGTCGCGCACGCCGGGGACCTCCCTCAGCTCGTCCGCGAGGCGCGACGAGGCGAGGGTCGCGAGCGACTGGCCCTCGTGGACCGCCACCACGGCCTCGACGTCCTCGGCGTCGACCACGGTGCCGTAGCCCGTGACCTCCACCTGCGTGGGGTCGAGCGCGAGCACCGGGGACGCGAGCACCACCCAGCCGAGCAGCGCGACCAGGGCGACGTAGCCGGCGCGACGCGCCCACACGAGCGCCGACAGGCGCCGCTGCGCCGCCGCGCGCTCCTTGAGCCGCGCCTGCAGGCGGAGCGTGACGTTCCCCAGCTGGTCCGCCGCGACCTCCGTGCCACGTGAGGCGCCGCGGCGCAGCCGTGCCCCGAGGCGCGGCGCCGGCGGCTGCGCAGGCGTGCGGGTCCGGGTTGCGCGTGCGCGGCTCGTGTCGCGCCGCCAGGGCTGCGCGACCTCCTCGGACTCCGCCTCGACGCGCACCGCCCCGGTGCGCGGGCGAGGCGTGGACGGCGTCGCGGGCGGCTGCGGGCGCGACGGCGCCCCCGAGGCGGGGCGGGCGTCGCGGCGCGCGGCGGGCCGGGGCGGGCGGCGGACCTCAGGCATCGGCGTCGCGTTCCGCCAGGCGGGCAAGGATCCAGTCGGCGGCGAGCGTGACCGTGCCGGAGCCGACGGTGAGCACCGTGTCCCCCGCCCGCGCCGCATCCGCCGCGAGACGCGCGGCGTCCTCGAGGTCCTCCGCGAGCGTGAGGGTGGAGCCCTCGGGCATGACGGCGTGGTCCGCGATCGATCGGGACGAGACCCCGGGGATCGGGTCCTCGCGGTCGCCGTGCACCGGCGCGAGGATCACGTCCGCGTCCGCGACCGACAGGGCGCGCCCGAAGCCCTCGGCGTGCGTCTGGGTGCGCGTGAACAGCGCGGGCTGGAACAGCACGACCATGCGGCCCACGCCCCCGTCCCTGGCCGCTCGCAGCAGCGCGGCGACCTCCGTCGGGTGGTGGGCGTAGTCGTCGATCACGCGCACGCCCGCGGCCTCGCCGCGCAGCTGGTAGCGCCGTCCCGTGCCGCCGAACGTCGCGAACGCCGCCGCGGCGCTCTCCGGGTCCGCGCCCATCTCGACCGCAGCGAGCCACGCCGCGGTCGCGTTGAGCCGGTTGTGCGCGCCGGGCGCGCTCACCGCGAGCGGATAGGTGACGCCGTCGCGGACGATGTCGTCCTGGGTCACGCGCGCATCGGCGCCCTCGGACGTGCCGTAGGTGAGCACGCGCGCGCCGCGCGCGCGGGCCTCCTCCGCGAGGCCCTTCACCACCGCATCGTCCACGCACGCCACGATCGTGCGCGACTGGGCGGCGAAGTCCGCGAAAGCGCGGTGGAGGTTCTCGACGGTGCCGTGGAAGTCCAGGTGGTCCGGCTCGATGTTGAGCAGGATCGCCACCTCGGGGCGGTAGCGCAGGAACGAGCCGTCCGACTCGTCGGCCTCGAGGACCGAGATCCCGGCGGAGCCGGCGTAGCCGCCCGCGACGGCGCCCTCGATCCCGAACACGCGCGCGCCGACCGCGAAGCCCGCGTCGATCCCGCTGCGATGGAGCGCGTGCGCGACCATCGCCGACGTGGTGGTCTTCCCGTGCGAGCCGGCGACGGCCACCAGGCGCTGGCCCTCGAGCGCGCGGACCAGCCCCTCGGAGCGATGCCACACGGGGATCCCGAGCTCGCGCGCGCGCGTGAGCTCGACGTTGGTCTCGCGCACCGCGGTCGAGACCACCACGGCGGCGGCGCCGTCGACCACCGAGGCGTCGTGGCCGAGGCGCACGTCCATGCCCGCGTCGCGCAACGCCTGGAAGTACGCGGTCTCCGTGAGGTTGGTGCCGCTGACCTCGTAGCCGCGGGCGGCGATGAGCCGCGCCACCGCGGACATGCCGGAGCCGCCGACGCCGATGAAGTGGATCCGCTCGCTCACAGCGCCCCCTCGATCATGGCGCACAGCCGCGCCGCGCCGTCGGAGATGCCGATGCCCCGCGTCGCCTCGCGCATACGCGGTCCAGCCTCGGGGTCGAGCAGCATGCGCTCGGCGTTCATCACCAGCGAGGCCGGGGTGAGGGCCGCGTCCGCGACCAGCAGCGCGGCGCCCGCGTCGACGGCGGCGGCCGCGTTGAGCGCCTGCTCGCCGTTGCCGTGCGGCAGCGGCACGTACAGCGCGGGCAGACCCAGCGCGCCGATCTCGCACACGGTCGCGGCGCCGGAACGGCACACGACCGCGTCGGCGGCCGCGAACGCCGCGGCCATGTCGTGCGCGTACTCGGACACCGCGTACATGCTCCGCTGCGGAGCGGGGAGCGCGGCCTGCGCGCGGTATGCCTCCTCGGTCTTGCCCTTGCCGGTGAGGTGGATGACGTGGATGCCGCGCGCGACGAGCGTGTCGACCGCCTGCGCGAGCGCCGCGTTGAGGCTCGCGGCGCCGAGCGAGCCGCCGAAGGCGAGGAGCACGGGGGCGTCGGCGGGCCAGCCCCTCTCCTGCTTGGCTGCGCTCGCGGCCGACGCCCGCCCGTCCGGGTCGGACAGCCGCGCCGCCAGCACCTCGAGGTCCGCGCGCAGCGGGAGGCCCGTCACCACGGCGTGCGGCAGCGGGGTGCCGGGGAACGTGACGGCGACATGCGATGTGAGCCGTGCGCCCAGCCGGTTCGCGATCCCGGGCTTCGCGTTGGCCTCGTGGACGATGATCGGGAGGCCTCGGCGCCGCGCCGCGAGGTAGACGGGCGTCGAGACGTAGCCTCCGAAGCCCACCACCGCATCGGCCCTCACGCGGTCGATGGCCTGCTCGGAGGCCTTGACGGCGGCGCGCAGGCGCGCGGGGAACCGCAGCGCCGCGGCATCGGGCCGGCGAGGGAAGGGCACCTTCTCGATCTCGATGAGGTCGAGGCCCGCGCGGGGCACGAGCTCGGTCTCGAGGCCGTCGGGCGTGCCGACCGCCGAGACGTCGTGGCCGCGCTCGAGCAGCGCGCTCGCCGTCGCGAGCAGCGGGTTCACGTGACCGGCGGTCCCGCCGCCGGCGAGCAGGAGGCTAGCCACGGCGGCGCCCCCGCGACAGCACGGCGAGCGAGCGGCGCACCACGGTGGTGCGCGTCGCGAGCGCCTCGGGCGCCCCCGGCTCGTTGCGCGCGAACGCCATGAGGACCCCGACTGCTGCGAGCGACATGATGAGCGAGGACCCTCCGGAGGACACGAGCGGGAGCGGCACGCCGGTGACCGGCGCGAGCTCGAGGACGACGGCGATGTTGACGCACGCCTGGACGATGAGCCACGCGCCGATCGCGGCGGCGGAGATCTGGACGAACTTGTCGGTGCTGCGCGAGACGATGCGGGTGACCGCGACCAGCAGCATCGCGTACGCGGCGAGGATCACCAGGGTGCCGATGAGCCCGAACTCCTCGCCGATGATCGCGAAGATGTAGTCGTTGTCCGAGGCCGGCAGCCAGCCCCACTTCTCGCGGCTCATGCCGGGGCCGAGGCCCCACAGGCCACCGGAGGCGAGCGCCTGCGTGCCGTGGATCTGCTGCCAGCTCGAGTCGCCGTTGAACCAGTCGGTGATGCGCTCGACGCGGGAGTCCGCCGCGAAGACGAGGAGCACGATGAGGCCCGCGCCGACGATGCCCGCGAGCACGAAGAAGCGCGTGGGGACGCCTGCGACCCAGAAGGCGATCGCGACGACGGCCGTCATGATCATCGCGGTGCCCATGTCGCGGCCGGCGAGCACGAGCCCGATGACGAAGATCGCCATGATGCCGCCGGGCACCAGGATGTCGCGCGGGTGCGTGAGCTTGTGGCGGAAGCGGCTGAGGACGTTGCCGAGGTACAGCGCGAGGCCCAGCTTCGCGATCTCGGAGGGCTGGAGGCTGAAGCCGGCGATGTTGATCCACGCCTTGTTGCCGCCCACCGAGGAGCCGGTCGCGAGCACCATGAAGAGCAGCCCGATCGCGACGTACAGCACCAGCGGGCCCGCCTTGCGCAGGAAGCCCACCGGGAGCCGCGAGCCCACGACGAGCGCCGCGAGCCCCACCACGAGCGCGATGGCCTGCGTGAGGAAGCCCGTGTACGCGCCGGTGCCGGTGCGGATCGAGGCGATCGAGGAGCTCGACAGCACCACCGCCAGCCCGACGAGGACGAGCACGGAGGTCGCGACGACCAGGAGGTAGTACGAGCCGAGGGGTGACCGCCACGCCGTGACGTCGCTCTCGCGTCGAGCGGCAGTCGCCGTCATGCCACCTCCTAGCGGTCCATCGCCTCCACCGCCCTGGTGAACGCCTCTCCTCGGTCCGCGTAGCTGCGGAACTGATCCATCGATGCGCAGGCCGGTGAGAGGAGGACGGTGTCCCCTGCCTCAGCGAGCCCGCGGGCCGCGTCGACCGCCCGCTGCATCACATCCTCCCCCGGCGGAACGGCCAGGACGGGTATATCGGGCGCGTGTGTCGCGAGCGAGCGCCGCAGCGGCTCCTGATCGACGCCGATGAGCACCGCGGCCCGGAGCCGGTCCCTCACGGCGCCCACGAGCCCGTCGAACTCCTGGCCTTTCGCGAGCCCTCCGGCGATCCACACCACCGAGCGCGCGGCCCGGCCGCCGAAGGCCGCCTGCACCGCATGCGCATTCGTCGCCTTCGAGTCGTCGACGTAGCTCACGCCGTCGAGGTCGCGCACCCACGCGGTCCGGTGCTGGTCGAGCCGGAACGACCGCAGCCCGTCCCGCACGGCCTCGGGCGGCACGCCGACCGCGCGGCACAGCGCCGCCGCGGCGAGGGCGTTGGTGACGAGGTACGGGGGGACGTCGCCCGCGACCAGGTGCGCGAGGTCGTCGATGTCGCCGATCTCGGCCGCCTGACGATGCCGGTCCGGGTGGAACGCGCGGTCCACCAGCAGGCCCTCGACGACGCCCAGCTGCGACGGCCCCGGCGAGCCGAGGGTGACGCCGACCGCGCGGGCGCCCTCGACCACCTCGGCGTCCGCGACCATGCCCTCGACCCGTGCATCGGCCGCCGGGTACACGCACGCCACCTGGACGTGCTGGTACACCTTCGCCTTGTCGGCCCGGTAGGCCTCGAGGCTGCCGTGCCAGTCGGTGTGGTCGTCGTCCGCGTTGAGGCAGACGGCGGCGTGCGGGGAGATGGTGTGCGCGAAGTGCAGCTGGAGGCTCGCGATCTCGACCGCGACCAGGTCCGACTCCTCGCGCGCGGCGTGGATCACGGGGATGCCCATGTTGCCGCAGACGCGGACGTCGAGGCCGCCCGCCTTCGCGATCGCGCCGACCATCTGCGTGGTGGTGGTCTTGCCGTTGGTGCCGGTCACCATCACCCACGGGATGCCCGCGCGGCGCACGCGCCACGCGAACTCCATCTCGGACCAGATCTCGAGGCCGGCGGCCTCGCAGGCGCGCACGGCGTCGGACAGCGGGGAGAACCCGGGCGACGCCATCACCACGTCGAACGTCGAGAGGTCCAGCTCCGCGACGTCGCGGTGATCGGCCTGGCCGTTGGCGTCCACGGTCACCGCGGTGCCGCCCAGCTCGCGCGTCACCTCGGCCGCCGAGGTGCCGGCGATGCCGACCCCGAGGACGAGGACGCGACGGCCCTCGAGGGTCGTCAGGTCCGTCACAGCGAGGCCACCCACTCCGCGTAGAACAGGCCGATGCCCAGGCCCGTGAACATCGCCGCGATGATCCAGAAGCGGGTCACGATGGTGACCTCGTGCCAGCCCATGAGCTCGAAGTGATGATGCATGGGCGCCATCTTGAACAGGCGCTTGCCGCCGGAGATCTTGAAGTAGCCGATCTGGAGCACCGCGCTCGCGACCTCGAGCACGAACAGGCCGCCGACGATCACGCCGAGCAGCTCGGTGCGCGTCATCATCGTGATGCCCGCGATCGCGCCTCCGATGGCGAGCGATCCCGTGTCGCCCATGAAGATCTTCGCGGGGCTGGTGTTCCACCACAGGAAGCCCAGGCACGCGCCGGCGATCGCGCCGGCGAGGATCGCGAGGTCCCACGGGTCGCGGACCTCGTAGCAGGTCCCGCCCGCGTCGGACACGCCGCACGTCTGGTTGATCTGCCACACGCCGATGAGCACGTATGCGGCGAAGAAGATCACGGCGGTGCCCGAGGCGAGCCCGTCCAGGCCGTCCGTGAGGTTGACCGCGTTGGACCACGCCGTGATGAGCAGGTTCGACCACAGCACGAACAGGATGATCCCGGCCGTGGTGCCCCACAGCGCGAGGTCCAGGTTCGTGTCGCGCAGGAAGGAGATTGCGGTGTCCGCCGGCGTCACTCCCTGCTCGTTGGGGAACTGGAGCGCGAGGATGCCGAAGGTGATGCCCACGACCCCTTGGCCCAGGAACTTCCAGCGCGCCTTCAGCCCGAGCGACCGCTCGCGCGAGATCTTGATCGCATCGTCGAGGAAGCCCACGAGCCCCAGCCCGACCATGAGGAAGACCACGAGCATCGACGATGCGCTGGGCGCGCGCCCCACGAGCAGGTTGCCGCCGAGCCACGCGAGCACCGCCGCGAGGATGATGACGACGCCGCCCATGGTCGGGGTGCCGCGCTTGACGTGGTGGCTGGCCGGTCCGTCCTGGCGGATGAACTGGCCGAACTGACGATGCGTGAGGTAGCGGATGAGCACGGGGGTCGCGATGAGCGAGAGCAGGACTCCGAGCCCCGCCGCGAACACGACCGCCTTCATGCGTCTCCTCCCACGAGCTGATCCGCGAGCTCCCACAGGCCGGAGCCGTGGGAGGCCTTGACGAGGACGGTGTCCCCCGACCGCAGCGTCTCATCGAGCAGCGCGCGTGCCTCGTCGAGTGTAGCGACGTAGGCCGCCTCGTCGCCCCACGAGCCCTCGCGCACCGCGGCCACGTAGGCCGCCCGTGCGCCGGCGCCCACGATGATCGTGCGGTCGATCCGCAGCCGCACCACCTCGGTGCCGATCTGCTCGTGGATCGCGACGCTCGACTCCCCCAGCTCGCGGATCTCGCCGAGCACCGCGATGGTCCGTCCGCCGTCCGCGACGAGCTTGAGCGCGCGCAGCGCGGCGCGCACCGACTCGATCGAGGCGTTGTACGCGTCGTCGATGATCGTGACGCCGTCGGGACGCTCGGTGAGCGCCATGCGATGGGCCGAGAGCGGCCGCGCCGCCGCGATCGCCTCCCACGCCGTCGCGGCGTCCACGCCGCACTGCACGGCGACCGCGAACGCGGCGAGCGCGTTGGTGACGTGGTGGTCGCCCACGAGCGTGAGGGTGCGGCGCGGCAGCGGGCCGATCGAGAACGAGGCGCGGCCCCGGTCGCTCGTCAGCCCGGTGGCCTGATAGGTGGACTCCGAGATCCCGAACGTGATCACGTCGCCCGCGGCGACCGAGGCCATCGCGGCGACCCGGGCATCGTCCGCGTTGAGGATCGCGACACCGCCCGGGACCAGCCCCTTGACGATCTCGCTCTTGGCGACCGCGACGTCGTCGGGCGAGGCGTACTCCCCCATGTGCGCCGTGCCGACCGTGAGCGCCACCGCGATGTCGAGGGGCGCGATCGACGTGAGGTAGTCGATGTGGCCGAGGCCGCTCGCGCCCATCTCGAGCACCAGATGCCGCGTCGAGGCGTCCGCGCGCAGCACCGTGAGCGGCATGCCGATCTCGTTGTTGAAGCTCCCGACGGGCGCGACGACGTCGGGCAGCACCTGCGCCAGGAGGTCCTTGGTGGTGGTCTTGCCGTTCGAGCCGGTGATGCCGATCACGGTGAGCTCGCTCTCCGTGCGCAGGAGCGCGAGGTACGCGCGCGCAAGCGCGCCGAGCGCGGCCTGCACGTCGACCACGAGCACGTGCGGGGCGTCGACCGGCTCCGACACCAGGCACAGCGCGGCGCCGGCCTCCATCGCCTGCGGCACGTAGTCGTGGCCGTCGACGCGCTCGCCCACGAACGCCACGTAGAGCCAGCCGGGTCGGATCGCGCGCGAGTCCTTGTCGACGCCGCTCACCATCGTGTCGACGTCGGCGGCGAGCGTGCCGCCCACCGCGTTCGCGACCCACTGCGCGGAGACGGGCCTCACGCGTCGTCCCCGGCGGCGGCGACGAGCGCGTCGAGGAAGGCCCCGGCGTCGGTGTAGGGGTGATGCACTCCGTCGATCTCCTGCGTGGTCTCGTGCCCCTTGCCGGTGGCGATGATGGTGTCCTCGGGCCGCGCGAGGCGCACGGCGGCCTCGATCGCGGCGACCCGCGGGAAGATCTCGAGCACGTCGCGGCGGTCGGGACGCTCCGCGTCGACACCCTCCAGGATGCGCGCGCGGATGTGCTCGGGCGGCTCGGTGCGCGGGTTCTCGTCGGTGACGATGACGATGTCCGCGTGCGTCGCGGCCGCGGCCCCCAGCCCCGGGCGCTTCGAGTCGTCGCGCAGCCCGTCGCAGCCGAAGACGATGATGATCCGACCCGGCGTGACCAGGCGCATGGCATCCAGCACGCTCGCGATGCCGTCCGGCGTGTGGGCATAGTCGACGACCGTCATGGGAGTCGTGGCGTCGCGCGTGGTGACGATCTCCGTGCGGCCGGGCACGGGTCGCGCGGTCTCCACGCCGCGGATGGCGGCCTCGAGCGGCACGCCGAGCGCGTGCGCGGCGACGATGGCGCCGGTCGCGTTCGACACGTTGATGAGCCCGGGAAGCGGGATGTCGACGTCGTGGCGGCTGCCGTCGGGGGCGACGAGCACGAACCTCATGCCCCCGCGCCCGGTCGGGACGGCGTCGATCGCGTTCCAGTCGGCCCACGGGGTGCCGGGACGCGTCGCGACGGTCTCGACGGGCACGGTGACCTCGTCGACCAGGCGCTTCCCCCACTCGTCGTCGATCAGCACCACGGCGCGCTCCGCGAACTCCGGGGTGAAGATCCGCGCCTTCTCCTCGAAGTACTCCTCCATGGTGTGGTGGAAGTCGAGGTGCTCGTACGAGAGGTTGGTGAACAGCACCACCGCGAAACGCGTCGCGGTGACGCGCTCGAGCGCGATCGCCTGCGACGAGGCCTCCGCGACCGCGGCCGTCACGCCGGCCTCGCGCATGCGCGCGAGCAGCCCCTGGAGCATCGGCGCCTCGGTGGTGGTGCGCGCGGCCGGCGCGGACTCGTCGCCGATGCGCATCTCGACGGTGCCGAGCAGGCCCACCTTCGCGTGGGCCATCCGCAGCGCGCCCTCGGTGAGGAAGGCGGTCGTGGTCTTGCCGTTCGTGCCCGTGAGCCCGATCAGCGGGACGTCGCGCGACGGGTCGCCGTAGACCTCGGCGGCGGCGAGCGCCGCCGAGCGCCGGGGATGCGTGACCACGAGCACGGGCACGCCGGTCGCGCGCGACTGCTCGGCGCCGTCCGCATCGGTGAGGATCGCGGCGGCGCCGTTCGCCACCGCCTGCTCCGCGAAGCGCGCGCCATGGACGTTCTCGCCCGGCAGCGCGCAGAACAGGTCGCCCGCGCGGACGTCGCGCGAGTCGACGGTGGCCCCGGTCACGCGCACGTCCGCGCCGTGAAGATCGGCGCCCACGCGCGCCTCGATGGCGCTCAGCAGGGCGCCGGCGACGCGGCTGGGGCGCATCGTAAGGTCCGGCATTCTCACTTCCAGGTGGTCGGGTACAGCGTGGGCTTCGACGTCGACGGCGGCACGCGCAAGGTCTGCAGCGCGAAGGTCGCCACGTCCTTGAACACGGGCGCCGCCGTGGTCCCGCCCCAGATCTCGGTCTTCGGATCCCGCAGGATGACGGACACGACGATACGCGGGTCGTCGGCCGGCGCGATGCCGATGAACGAGGCGACGTACGAGCTGAGCTTGCCGTCGGGGCCCGTCGCCTGCGCCGTGCCCGTCTTGCCCGCGACGCGGTAGCCGTCGATCTTCGCGAGCACTCCCGTGCCGCCGGACTCGGTCACGTCCTCGAGCATTGTCATGAGCTGGGCCGCCGTGGACTCGGAGATCACGCGCTCGTCCTCCGTGGTCTCCGCGGGGGTGAGGGTGCCGTCGGCGTCCCGGAACCCCTTGATCACCGTCGGCTGCTTCTTCACGCCGCCGTTCGCGATGATCGAGTAGACCTGCGTCGCCTGCAGCGCCGTGACCGAGACGCCCTGGCCGAACGTCACGGCCCACGTGGTGCGGCCGTCCCAGTCCTCGTAATCGTGGAGGATGCCGGGCGACTCCGCGAGCAGGCCCACGCCGGTGGTCTGGCCGAAGCCGAACTTGTCCAGGTACTCCCACCGCTGCTGCGCCGTGAGGAGCTCGCCCACCTGCACCGTGCCCGTGTTGGATGAGATCGCGAGGATGCCCGCGAGCGTGAGCTTCTGCGTCCCGAGGTCGTGCGAGTCGCGGAAGGTCTGGTCGTTGGCCGTCGTGTACTTGTACGGCGCGGTGAAGCGCGACAGCGGGGTCGCGACGCCCTCCTCGAGCGCGGCCGCCATGGTGATGACCTTCGCCGTGGACCCAGGCTCGAACACGGTCGAGACCGAGCGCGCGCCGCGGTCGTCGGCGTCCGAGGCCGCGGCGTCGTTGGGGTCGACGCTGTCCGAGTCGACCAGTGCCAGGATCTCGCCCGTGGTCACGTCCTGCACCACGACCATCGCCTCGCTCGCGCCGGTCTGCGACATCGCCTCCGCCGCACGCTCCTGCGCGTACCACTGGATGTCGCGGTCGATGGTGAGCACCACGTCCTCGCCGGGGATCGCCGCGGTCTCCTCCTGGACGCCGGTGGGGATCATGTACGCGCCGGTGTTGTCCTTCTCATAGGTGCGGGAGCCGGGCGTGCCCTCGAGCTCGTCCTCGTAGGCCGCCTCGACTCCCGTGAGGCCCACCCGGTCGTTGCCCTCGGCCGCGCCTCCCATGAAGCCCACCACGTTGCCTGCCAGCGCGCCGTTCGGGTAGATGCGCTTCTCGACGCGCTCGGGCTCGATCCCCAGGATGTTCTCCGCCGAGATGAGCTCCCATGTCTCGGTCGAGATGTCCTTGACCAGGTAGGAGAACGTGCTGTCGCCGATCATCTTCGCGCCGAGCTCGTCGGGGTCCATGTCGAGGATCGGGGCGAGGATCTCGGCCGCTCCGGCCGGGCCCTCGGCGACCACCTGCCCGTCCTCGACGCGCTTGAACTCGAGGATCTTCTGCTGGTTCACGCCCACGTTGTAGCGCTCCACGGACGTCGCGAGCACCACCCCGTCGCGGTCGACGATGTCGGCGCGGGGCGTGGAGATCTCCTGGGTGACGAGCCGCTGCTCGAGCGCGCTCGCGGCGATCGACTTCGCGTGGACGGCCTGGACGAGCACGAGCCTGCCGGCGAACACCACGAGCACCGCGAGCAGCGCGAGCGCGACCATGCGCTGGCGGAGCCGCGGATCCGCGAGACGCGGAACGCGGGAGGAGGGCATAGCGTCTACTTCTTCCCTGTCTCGAGCACGATGCCATCCGATAGTGACATGAAGCCCAGCGCGGACGCGGGAGCCATGCCGAGGCGCTCGGCGCGGTCCGCGAGGCCCTCGGGCGAGGCGTTGGCGGCGAGGGTCTCGAGCAGCGCCGCCTCCTGCACGTGCAGGTCCCGGATCTGGATCTTGAGATCGCGGCGCTCGTACGCGCCCTCGGCCATCGTCGTGTTGATGAGCAGCACCGCCGCGAGCGCCGCGACCACCGCGATGCCGCAGATCCACGCGAACGGCGCGAGCGATCGCGAGGCCTCGGGCGCCGCGACGGGGCGCAGGTGGCGGCCCGACGAGCCCTGCGTCCGAGGCGCGGGGGCGGTCCGCGGCTGACGCAAGGGTGCGGCGCTCATGCGTTCCTCCTGAGGCGCTCGGGCGGGGTGGGACGGGTGCGCTCGACGGCGCGCAGACGGACCGGCTTGGCCCGGGGGTTGGACTCCGCCTCCTCGGCGGAGGCCTTCTCGGCGCCGCGGGTCAGCAGGCGCAGGTACGGCTGATCGGCCTCGGGGATCACGGGCATCCCGGGCGGCGCCTGGGACTCGGCACCCTCGGCGAAGGCCCGCTTGACGATGCGGTCCTCGAGCGAGTGGTACGACTCGACCACCACGCGACCGCCGACGCCGACCCCCTCGATCGCGGCGGGGATCGCGCGCTCGAGCACCTCGAGCTCGCGGTTGACCGCGATCCGCAGCGCCTGGAAGGTCCGCTTGGCCGGGTTGCCGCCGCCGGGCGACCGGGTCGCCGCGGGGATGCATGCCCGCACGAGGTCGACGAGGTCCGCGGACCGGGTGATCGGCGCGGTCTCGCGCCGACGCACGACGGACCGCGCGATCTTGGACGCGAAGCGCTCCTCGCCGTACTCGCGCAGGATCCGTGCGAGCTCGCGCTCGTCCGCATCGCGCAGGAGGTCCGCGGCCGAGACGGGGTCCCCGGGGTTCATGCGCATGTCGAGCGGCGCGTCCTGCGCGTACGAGAAGCCGCGCTCCGCATCGTCGATCTGCAGCGAGCTCACGCCCAGGTCCAGGAGGATGCCGTCGGCGCGTTCCGCGCCCGCCGCCGCGAGCGCGCCGGAGATGTCGTCGTACTCGGCGTGATGGGCGAGGAAGCGGTCGCCGAACCGGGCGAGCCGCGCGGACGCGAGCGCGATCGCCTGCGGGTCCCGGTCGATGCCGACCACGCGCGCCTGCGGGCACGCCTCGAGGATCGCCTCGGTGTGACCGCCCATCCCGAGCGTGCCGTCGATCGCGACGGCGCCCGGGCGGTCGAGGGCGGGGGCGAGGAGCTCGACGCAACGGTCGCGCATCACCGGCGTGTGCCGTGACGCGGCCTCATGCTGCTCGCTCATCGTCCCTCCCTTCCTCACCACCTGGCTCATGCCTTGTGGTCTCCCTCCGAGCTCCTCTGGCGGGGGGAAGTCCGCCAGAGCGATCCGGGAGGAGGCCACAGGGCACGTGCTCCTACATGTCGTCGAAGATCTCGGCCGCCGTCTCCGCATATGCGTCCTCGCCGGCCTCGAGGTACTGCTCCCACTTCTCTGCGTCCCACACCTCGACCCGCGAGCCCATGCCCACCACGGCGACCTCACGCTCGATCCCCGCATAGCGGCGAAGCGGCTGGGACAGCAGGATCCGGCCCTGCTTGTCCGGGATGTCGTCGCTCGCGTGCCCGAGGAAGCTGCGCAGGTAGTCGCGCGCCTGCTTGTTCTCGAGCGGCGCGCGGCGCAGCCGTTCGTGGATGAGCGCGAACTCGTCCAGAGGGAAGAGGAACACGCAGCGGTCGAGACCGCGGGTTGCGACCAGCCCCGACGCGAGCCGACCACGGAACTTCGCCGGGAGGATCAGCCGCCCCTTGTCGTCGAGGCGCGGCGTGAACGTGCCGAGGAACACGCCCGTGGGTCCGAGGCCCAGCGTCGCGGTGTCCGACATGCGCCCCTCCCCTCAAGCGGCTCCCCGTCACTCCCGTGTCCCCCACTTTACTCCACTTCCCTCCACAAAACGCGAGCAATTGGCCGATGTTCTCTCGTGTTGCATTGATCGACCTGGTAAATCGCGTGGAGTGCGGTGGAGGGATTTGCTCGCACCTCGCGCGCGTTCGCTCAACTAGGCTCAGCACAAGGGGAGAGGGGAACCCATGACGACGACCGTCCCGACCGCCGACCAGCTCGCCGAGGTCTCACGCCTCGCGCAACGTGTGCGCGAGCAGCTCGACACGGTCCTGTCCGGCCTGGACGATGCGGTGGACGCGACGCTCGCGACCGTGCTGGCGGAGGGCCACCTGCTGCTCGAGGACGTGCCGGGCGTCGGCAAGACGACGCTCGCGCGCGCGCTGGGCCGCGCGCTCGACGCGACCGTGGGGCGCATCCAGTTCACGCCGGACCTGCTCCCGTCGGATGTCACCGGCGTCAGCGTGTTCCGGGGCGACGAGCACCGCTTCGAGTTCCGCGCGGGCCCGGTCTTCGCGAACATCGTCGTGGCCGACGAGATCAACCGCGCCTCGCCGAAGACCCAGGCCGCGCTGCTCGAGTCGATGCAGGAGCGCTCGGTCACGGTGGACGGCGAGACGCGCGCCCTGCCCGCGCCGTTCCTGGTGGTCGCGACGCAGAACCCCATCGACATGGAGGGCACCTATCCCCTCCCCGAGGCGCAGCGCGACCGCTTCATGACGCGCATCGCCGTCGGGTACCCGACGAGCCGTGACGAGGTCGCGATGCTCGACGCGCACGACGGTCACGACCCCCTGAACGACGTCCGCGCCGTCGCCTCGGCCGCGGACCTCACGCGCGCGATCGGCATCGTGCGCGGCATCTACGCTGCCCCCGCCGTCAAGCAGTACCTGGTCGACGTGGTCCGTGCGACGCGCGAGACCGCCGACCTGCGGCTCGGCGCCTCCCCGCGCTCGTCGCTGCAGCTGCTCGCCGCCGCCAAGGCACGCGCCGCGATGGCCGGCCGCGACCACGTCCTTCCCGACGACGTGAAGTCGCTCGCGGTCCCTGTGCTCGCGCACCGCGTCATCCCCTCCGCGCAGGCACGCGCGGCGGGCCGCACCGCCGAGGTCGTGATCCAGGACGTCCTCTCACGCGTCGCGGTCCCGGCCGCCCGCGCCCCCGAGCCGCTCGCACGAGGATGAGGAGGCTGCGCTCCGCGTCGCGCCGTACCGACGGCGCGGAGACGGCGATCCTGTCCCGCGGCGTCGGCCTCGCGGCGGCCGGGGGCGCGCTCTTGATCGTCGGGGTCGGATTCGCGTCCGCTCCCCTGGTGCTCATCGCCGGCACGGTGCTCGCCGCCGTCGCGATCGGCGCGGCGACCATCGCCGCACAGGTCATCGCGACGCGGACGCGCGTGACGCGCGTGGTGCGCGAGATCACACCCGCGACCTTGAGCGCGGGCACGCCCGGCGAGGTGGTCGTGCGCGTCGACGTGCAGGGCCGCATCGCGCAGCGCCTGCGGCTGCGTGAGCAGGCCGCGGCCGAGCTCACCGGAGGCGGGGCGACACGCGCCGCGATCTCGCGACGCCGCGGGGGCATCGAGCTGCGCTACCGGCTCGACCCGATGCGCCGCGGCCGGTGGCTCCTCGGCCCGGCGCTCGCGCGCGCCACCGATCCGTTCGGGCTGGCCTGGACCGATCGCCCCGTCGGCGGACCCCATGAGGTGGCCGTCTGGCCGGCGGTCGTCGACCTGGCCGCGAGCGCAGGAGAGCTCATGGGCGCGGCGGACCGCGCACACATCGGCGCGCGCACGCCTGCCGCCGACGACGTCTCCCTGCGCGACTACCGCGACGGGGACGACCTCCGCCGGGTCCACTGGGCCTCGTCCGCACGCCGCGGGACCCTGCTGGTCCGGTCCGAGGAGCAGCAGGGACGCACCTCGGCCAGCGTCCTGCTGGGGCTCGCGCCCTCGGCACGGGCCCTGGAGTGGTCGATCACCGCCGCCGCGTCGGTCGCGCTCTCGGTGGTGGAGGCCGGGCACCCCGTCCGCCTCATCGCGGGCGCCGAGGCGACCAGCGTCCACGACACGCACGGTCGCGCGGCGGAATCCGCGCGCGCCACCCTGCTCGACGCGACGCTCGACCTCGCGGCGAGCGACAGCTCGGCCGATGCGGATCTGGCTCTCGCCGCGGGCGCGCGCATGCTCGGCGCCGACCGCAGCGACGTCATCGTCGCGATCGTCGAGCCGCTCGGACCCACCGCGCTGCGCGCTCTCGCCCCGCTGGGCGACGGCGGGCGCGCGTGGGCGCTGGTCCGGTGCCCGACTGCGGCCCGCGGACGCGCGGACCGCACGGTCGCCGCCCTGCGCGGCGCCGGCTGGACCGCCATCGTGTCCGAGGAGCCCGAGGGTCTCACCGAGGCGTGGACCCGGCTCCTCACGGAGGAGGCGCTGTGAGCGCGGCACGCTGGCGGCTCGCCGCGACCCCGCTCGCTGCCGTGGCGGCGGGGCTCGGGGTCACCGGCCTCTCGGGGCTCGTGACCTTCGGGGCCTGGCTCGCGCCTCTGGCGGCGATCATGATCGCGACGACGACCGTCATCGTCCTGACGCGCCTCGCGACAGCCCGCCCCTTCATCCCCACGCTCGCGGGCGGGATCGCCGCGGCATGGCTGCTCATGGTCGCCTATGTGCCCGCGGACGACGGCGGGATCCGCTGGCTGCCGGGCCCGGGAACACCCGCCGCGGTCGCCACGATCGCTCGCGAGGCGGTGGCCTACGCCGAGGCGACCGTCGCCCCCGCGACCGTGACCCCCGAGCTCGCGGGCGCGATCGCCGCCGGCGCGCTCGCCCTGATGCTCGCTGTGGACGCCGTGGCCGTGGGCGCCGGGCTCGCCGCGACCTCGGGGTTCATCCTCCTCATCCCGTGGCTGCCCGCGCTCACGCTGGAGAGGAAGGTGCCCACGCTCGCGCTCGCGGGCACCATCGCGGCATGGCTCGGGGTGGTCGCGCTGTCGCGGCGCAGCGAGCGCGGCGCGTGGCGTGCCCGCGCGCGCGAGGGCGCGGCGCCCGCTCCGGCGGGGATCGCGGCGCTCGCGATCGCGCTCACCCTCGTGGTCGGCCTCGGGGCCGCGCCGCTCGCGATCGGCGGGCCGGGCTGGGGCCAGATGCCCCGCATCGCGCTGCCGGCCTCGCTCGGCGGCTCCTCGAGGCTCGACCTGGAGATCGACCTGCGCGACTCGCTCACCACGCGCTCCGCGGAGCCGGTGCTCGCGTACACCTCGACCGACGGACGGCTCGACGTGCTGCGGGCGTACTCGTTCGGGACGTTCGACGGCACCCGGTGGGACCGCGACCCCGAGGGCGACACCGTCGCGGCGAACGGCGTGCTCTGGCCCGAGGCGCTCGCATCGGCGTCGCTGAGCGACCCGGGCACCGTCCAGATCTCGATCGGCAACCTAAGCGAGACGCGCGTCCCCGTGCCCTCCGCCCCGCGCTCGCTCGCCGCGGGCGTCGAGTGGCGCTACGACGCGTCGACGGACGAGGTCCTGGTCGACCGCGCCGAGGGGACCCGCGGGCTCTCGTACACGGTCCGCAAGGCGACCGGCTACACCACGGAGGAACAGCTCCGTGCGAGCGACGCCCTGATCGAGGCGGGGGGCGACGACGCGGTGCCCGCGCGCTACCTCGATCTCAACGAGCGCATGGACATCGACGCGATCCGCGCCATCGCCGTCGCCCAGACCGATGGCGCCGCGGACCGCTTCGAGATGGCGCTGAGGCTTCAGGAGTATCTTCGCGGACCCCGGTTCGTCTACGACACGGAGGTCGCGCCGAACGGCGACGACGCCGTCTCGACGTTCCTCGAGGACCGGCGCGGCTACTGCGTCCAGTTCGCGACCACGATGGTGGTGATGGCCCGCACGCTCGGGATCCCTGCACGTATGGCGGTCGGCTTCCTGGGCGGCGTCCAGGACGGCGAGCGCTACGTGGTCCGGGGCCGGGATGCGCACGCGTGGCCCGAGCTCTACTTCCCCGGGCACGGCTGGGTCCGCTTCGAGCCGACGCCCGCCGTGCAGACCGGAGCGCGACCCGTCTACGCGACTCCCGAGGTCTCGGTCCCGCAGAACCCGCTGGTCGATGAGCCCAACCCGCGGTCCACGGTGCTCCCGCAGCAGCAGGCCCCGACGACGGCCCCCGCACCGGCGCCGGTCGCGGCGGCGAGCGACTCGGGGTGGTCGCCGTGGCTGCTCACGCTGATCCCCGTGCTCCTGCTGTCCGTCGCAGGCGCCGTGTGGGCCGGGAGGCGCGCGCGCCGCGGCGCGATCCAGGATCCCGAGAGCGCATGGGCCTTCCTGCGCCGCGGCCTGGGTGCCCGTGCCGGGGACGAGACCCTCACCCCCGCGGAGGCGGAGCAGTGGATCGTGGGCGAAGGTCCCGAGCTCGGCGACGAGGCGCGGGCCGCGCTCGCGTCCCTCCGGACCGCGGTCGAGGATCATCGCTACGCCCCCCGTGGCACGGAGGCCACCGCGGAGCAGATGAGCCTATGGGTCACGACCATCGTCGACGCAGCCAAGGAGTCGGACCGCGGGGCCCGCTCGCGCGTCGACGCCTAGCTCGCGCAGGCAAGTTCAGGACGAGGCGACCACGGCCTCGAACCCGGCCACGCGCAGAAACGACGTGACCACGGCCTCGAACCCGGCCACGCGCAGAAACGACGTGACCACGGCCTCGGCCGTGGTCACGTCAGCGCAACACGTTCGCAAGGAACGGAATTACAGAAACTAGAGGTCGCCCTGCTCGCGGCGGCGCTCGAAGCGCTCCTCCATCCGCGTCATGAAGCCCTTGTCCGCCTTGCGCCGGCCGGCTGCGCGGCCCGGGCTCTGCGGAGCGACGGTGGGGCGCGGCGCGATGAGCGCCCAGATCGCCGCGGCGAGCATCACCACGAAGCCCGCGATACCCACGATCACGAGCTGTGTGACGGCACCGGTCACGACGATGCCGAGCCCGGCGACGACGCCGAACCCCGCCCACACGTAGCGTCCCCGCGGGCGCGAAGCGCGCGCCATGGCCGAGCCGAGCTTGGGATCCGATCCGAGGTCCCTCTCAAGCTGCTCGAGCACGCGCTGCTCGTATTCCGACAGCGGCATCGCGCCCTCCTTCCAGTGCACCGTGGATCAAGTCTATCGGTCGCGGGTCCCGCGTACCAGACGAGCGTCTAGGGTGAGCCCCATGGCCCGTCAGCGCACCGACCGCATCGCACCGGAGGTACCGCGAGGAGTCGAGTTCCCCATCGCGACCGGCGTCGCGGAGCTGCGTGACGAGCCCGATGGGACAACGTTCCTGTGGGTCAACGGGGTTCCCAGCTCGCCGCTGGATCCCGACCCTGAATACCTCGCGTTCGAGTACATGCGCCACCTCTCCGCGATCGTCACGGCCTGGGCGCGTCCCGAGCGCATGCTCGCGCTGCACGTGGGTGCGGCGGCCTGCGCGTTCCCGCGCCACCTCGCGCATCGCCTCCCCGACTCGGGCCACATCGCCGTGGACATCGACTCCACGCTCCCCGAGCTCGTGCGGCAGTGGTGGGACCTCCCCCGCGCCCCGCGCCTGCGCATCCGTGCGCAGGACGGTCTCGAGGCGGTGACGTCGCGGCGCGATGCGAGCCTCGACCTGGTGGTGCGCGACGCCTTCGCGGGAGACGAGACTCCCGCCGCCCTCGCCTCGACCGAATGGTGGGCGCACGCGGCGCGGACGCTGAGGCCCGGAGGGCTCGTGCTCGCGAACGTGGGCACCCGCCCCGGCGCGCCCGGCGCGGCTGCGGACACCGCGGCTGCGCGGGAGGTGCTCGGCGACGTGCTCGCGATCGGCGAGCATGCCGTCCTCAAGGGACGGCGCCGCGGCAACGTGGTGATCGCGGGCCCCGCCGACGACCGGCTGGATGTGGACGCGCTGCGTCGCTACGCCGCGTCGGCTCCGCTGCCGACGGGCATCAGGCTCGACTGGGCCGGCTGACGCATCGTCCCGGGGACGACGAAGGCCGCCGCGCGGTGCCGGCCCGGGAACGACGAAGGCCGCCGCCCAATGGGCGACGGCCTTCGTGGATCGGATCCCGGTCGGATCAGAGCGGGCGAACCTGCTCCGCCTGCGGGCCCTTCGGACCGTTGGTGACCTCGAACTCGACGCGCTGCGCCTCCTCGAGGGTGCGGTAGCCGTCGGTCTCGATCGCCGAGTAGTGGACGAACACGTCCGCGCCGCCGCCGTCCTGCGCGATGAAGCCGTAGCCCTTCTCCGCGTTGAACCACTTCACAGAGCCCTGTGCCATGCCTGTCTTTCCTAACCTTCAAGCCCGGGTGACGGGAAGGCGTGACACCGTGCCGCGCCTTGTCGCCGCAATGCCGCGTCCCCACCCCTAAGACAGGTTCTTGCACACTACGTTCTTGCAACCGGGGCCAGTGTGGCAGAAATCAGGGCGTCGTGGGGGGATCCCTTCGCTCCTGTTGCAGGAACTTCTCGAACTCCGCCGCGATCTCGTCCGCGGAGGGCAGCCCACCCTCCAGAGGGAGCCCCTGACCGCGGGCCTCGTGGAACGCGTCGTACTGGTTCTCCAGGGCCTCTACCAGCGCTTGGACCTCCTCGCTCTCCGCGAGCTGGCGGTCGATCTCCTCGCTCGCGCGAGCCGCCGCATCGTCCAGAGCGCCGGGGTCGAGGTCGAGCCCGGAGAGGTCCTCGAGGCCCTCCAGCGCGCGCTGCGCGGCCTGCGGATACGAGGACTGCGCGAGGTAGTGCGGGACGTGGACCGCCACGTTGACGGCGGGGATCCCCCACTGGCCGAAGCGGTACTCGAGAAGGTTCTGCGCCGATGCGGGCACCGTCACGGTCCCGAACATCGTCGGCGTGTCGGGAAGCAGGTCCGGATCCGTGCCGTGGATGGTCGCCGTGAGGTCGCGCGTGTGCGGCACGGCCATGGGGATCCCGTGCGAGCCGAGCGTGAGGCCCACCCCGAGGCGCTCGACGATGCCGCGCACCGCGGCGATGTACCGCTCCCACTGGATGTCGGGCTCGAAGCCGTGGAGGAGCAGGAACGGCGTGTCCTCGTGGTCGCGGACCAGGTCGAGCGCGAGGTGGGGCTCGTCGTACGCCGTCCACTGGTTCACGGAGAAGGTCATCTCCGGGCGTCGCGACCGGTAGTCGAGGAGCTGGTCGATGTCGAAGGTGGCAATCCGCACCGGTTCGCCGATCTCGAGGATGTGGTCCGCCACGAGCGCGCCCGCACGGCCCGCGTCGATGAAGCCGCGCAGCGAATGGAGGAGCGCGGCGCCGTGCTCGGGCGCGGCCTTGGCCCATGCCTCGACGCCGTCGGGGTCCCACGTCAGCAGAGTGCGTTCCATGATCATCCATCCTTCCACCCGCGGTGGTGCGCGTCGCCTGTTCTCGCCCTCCGCGAAAACATCCGACGCGAGGGTGCTTCCGACCACGCCGCAGACGCGCGATAATGAGGGACTGCCCTGCCGACGTCAACACAGGGCGTGCGGAGGGTATGCCGATGGCGAACGAGCGTGGACTGACGGCGGAGCGGAGCGGCCTTGCTCCCGAGCAGGAGGTCGTGGACGGCCTCTACTCGCGGCTCGACGCGTTGCGCGACGAGGCGACCGGCAGGCTCGCCGCGATCCGCAGGGAGGGCCCGTCGGGCTCGCCGCAGAACCGCTCGGAGCGCGACGCCTTCGCGACTCTCTACGAGGACCGCATCGCCCAGCTCGATGCCGTCGAGGACCGCCTGTGCTTCGGCAGGCTCGATCTTCGCGACGGCGACCGCTTCTATGTGGGCCGCATCGGCCTGTCCGACGCCGAGCACGTCCCGCTCCTCACGGACTGGCGCGCGCCCGCGGCGCGGGCCTTCTACTCCGCGACCGCGGCGAACCCCGGCGCGGTGGTCAACCGTCGGCACCTCACGACGCAGGGTCGCCGCGTCATGGCGGTCGAGGACGATGTGCTGGACGTCGACGCGCTGCGCGAGATGGGGGCAGACGAGGCCCTCGCCGGCGAGGGCGCGCTCCTCGCCGCGCTCGGGGCGCGACGCACGGGCCGCATGGGCGACATCGTCGCGACCATCCAGGCCGAGCAGGACGCCGTGATTCGCGCGCCCATGGCGGGCGCGCTCGTGGTCCAGGGCGGGCCCGGCTCCGGCAAGACGGCCGTCGCGCTCCACCGCGCCGCGTTCCTGCTCTACCACCACCGCGAGCAGCTCGAGTCGCGCGGTGTCCTCCTCATCGGCCCGTCGAAGACGTTCCTGCGCTACATCGACCATGTGCTGCCGTCGCTCGGCGAGACCGGCGCCGTGTCGACGACCCTCGCGGGGCTCGTGCCCGGCGTCGCGGCGACCGCGGTCGAGCCCGATGACTCGGCCGAGATCAAGGGCCGCACCCTGATGGCCGACGTGATCAAGGCGGCGGTCCGCGAGCGCCAGCGCGTGCCGCGCGCCGACCGTGAGATCCGCATCGACGGCCGGACCGTCGTGATCAAGCGCTCGGACGTCAAGGACGCGCAGGGCCGCGCCCGCCGCGACGGCCGCCCCCACAACGAGGCCCGAGCCGTGTTCGCGAAGGACATGATCGGTCGCCTCACGCGTCAGCTGGTCGAGCAGCTCGAGGTGTACTCGGACGAGGACCGCTTCGAGCTCGAGCGCGACGTGCGGGACGACCGCAACGTGCGCATCGCGATCAACCTGTGCTGGCTCCCGCTCACCCCCGAGCAGCTGCTGCGCGACCTCTTCTCCAAGCCGCACCTGCTCGACAACGCCGCGCGCATGCTCCCGCAGGACGAGCGCGACCTGCTGCTGCGGCCCGCCTCCGCGCCGTTCACCGAGGCGGACGTGCCGCTGCTCGACGAGGCCGCGGAGCTGCTCGGCGACCTGCCCGGCGGCCGCGCACGCCGTGCCGACGAGCCCTCCGCCGAGGAGATCCAGTACGCGAAGGACGTGCTCGACACGTTCGGCGACGGCGGCATGGTGACGGCCGAGGACCTCGCGTCCCGCATGAAGGGCGGCACCGCGCGCCTCTCCGTGGCCGAGCGCGCACGCGGCGATCGCACCTGGACCTACGGCCACGTGGTGGTGGACGAGGCGCAGGAGCTGAGCGCCATGGCGTGGCGCATGCTGGTCCGACGCTGCCCCACCCGCTCGTTCACGATCGTGGGCGACGTCGCGCAGACCACGTCCGTCGCCGGCACGCGCTGGTGGCCCGAGACGATGGACCCGCTGTTCCAGACCGGCTGGGAGCTTCGTGAGCTCACCATCTCCTACCGCATCCCCGCCGCGGTCGCCGACTCGGCTCAGGCGTACGCGAAGGCGGCGCGCCTCCCCGTGAGCGAGCTGCGCGCGGCACGGGAGCTCGACGACTCGACCGCCGCCACGCGCACCGACGATGCGGTCGCGGAGACCGTGCGGATCGCGGGCGCGCACGAGCGCGTCTTCGCGGAGGGCGAAGGCGGCCTGGTGGCCGTGATCGCGCCGCCGCGGATGCACGCCGCGTTGCGCGGATCCCTGCCCGCGACCGTCGACGTCTACACGGCGCGCGAGTCGAAGGGCCTCGAGTTCGATGTGGCGGTGGTGGTGGAGCCCGCGGAGATCGCGGAGCGCCCCGGCGACCTCTACGTCGCGCTCACGCGTCCGACGCGCCGGCTCGAGGTGGTCCACCGCGCGCCGCTGCCGCACGGCCTGTCGGTGTAGCGGTCCGCCGCAGGGCCCCTCGGGCCCAGACGCCTCAGCGGGGCTCGCACTCCCCTGCACCGGCGAGCGCGAGGCCCGCCAGGTCGCCCGGACCCCAGTCGAGGAGCCTGAGGTTCGACTCGTGCATGAGCTCATGGGTGTCGCCCACGTGCGCGAGCCCGACGACGTGCCCGAGCTCGTGCGCGACGACCGCCTGGGCGAGGGCCTCACCGTCGGGGTCCTCGAGTATGCGCGCGACGTCCTCGCTGTCGATGATGACCACCCCGGAGCGCAGGTACTGCGCGTCGCCGTACGCCCCGGGCACCGCGCTCGAGCCTCCGAGACCCGTCACCGTGCCCGCGAGGTCAGGGTTCTGGTCCTCTGTCTGGAACCCGATGACGATGGGGGCGAACCTGTTGCCGTAGCGCTCCTGGACGAGCGCGCGGTCGAAGTCGACCTCCTCGTCTGTGAGGCCCTCGTACACGAACGCGAGCCCGGTCGCCTGCGAGACGGAGGCGACCGCGGCCTGCACCGTCGGCACGAACCCGTCCGGGAGGCCTTCCTCCGCGATCACGTACTCGAGCGGCCTGCACGGGTCGTAGCGCACCGGGCCCCCATCCGGGCCGCCGTCGCGGAACAGCAGATCGTACGCACCGACCGTGTCGACCTCGACCTCGGGAAGCACGCGCTGGTCGGGTCCCTGCGCGACGGGGATGCGGATGGTCTGGCCGTCGATCTCGATCGCGTTGCGCGGCGTGCCCCAGTGGCGCAGGTCGGACCATGTCACGCCCTTCCACCATGCGCCCGCAGCGAAGAGCGCGGCGCCGACGAGCACGACCACCGCGAACCTGCCCGCCTGCCTCATGACGCCACTCTCCCACGGCGGGGAGAGGGCTCGTCGCGCATCGGCATCATCCGAGGCACGTCCCGAGTTGGAGAAGGGCCGGAAGTGCGAGACGATAGCGCCCGTGCGCGCACTCCTTCTAGAGAACCTTTCCGTCAAGGCCACCGAGATCCTCGAGGCCGCAGGCATCGCCGTGGAGAACCACGCCGGGGCCATGGACGAGGACGAGCTGATCGAGGCCCTGCAGGGCGTCCAGCTGCTCGGCATCCGCTCGAAGACCCAGCTCACGAAGCGCGTGATCGAGGCGTGTCCCGACCTCATCGCGGTGGGTGCCTTCTCGATCGGCACCAACCAGATCGACCTCGCGGCGGCGGCCAGCCATGGCATCGCGGCGTTCAACGCCCCGTTCTCGAACACGCGCTCCGTGGTCGAGATGGCGGTGTCCGAGATGATCTCGCTCACCCGCCGCCTGCCGGACCACAACCGGAGCCTGCACGAGGGCGTGTGGTCCAAGTCCGCCGCCGGCGCGCACGAGATCCGCAGCCGCACGCTCGGCATCGTCGGCTACGGCAACATCGGCTCGCAGCTGTCGGTGATCGCCGAGGCCCTCGGCATGAACGTGATCTTCTACGACAGCGCGGAGAAGCTCGCGCTGGGCAACGCGACCCGCATGCCGACCCTCGAGTCGCTACTCGCTGAGGCGGACATCGTCACGCTCCACGTGGACGGCCGCTCCGGCAACAAGGGCTTCTTCGGCCCCGAGCAGTTCGCCGCCATGAAGGACGGCGCGATCTTCCTCAACCTCTCGCGCGGCTTCATCGTCGACATCGAGGCCCTCAAGGCCGGGCTCGAGTCGGGCGCGATCGGCGGCTGCGCCGTGGACGTTTTCCCCGAGGAGCCCAAGAAGACCGGCGACGCATTCGAGTCGCCGCTCCAGAACATGCCCAACGTCATCCTCACCCCGCACATCGGCGGGTCCACCGAGGAGGCGCAGCGCGACATCGGCATCTTCGTCGCGACACGCCTGCGCGACTACGTGTTCCACGCGTCCACGTCGCTCAGCGTGAACCTTCCCAACCTCTCGCTCGACCAGGTCCAGGGCTCGCACCGCGTCGCCCACCTGCACGAGAACATCCCCGGCGTCCTCGCCGCCGTCAACCAGGTCTTCGCGGCCCATAACGTCAACATCGACGCCCAGCTCCTCGGTACCCGTGGTGAGCTCGGCTACGTGGTGACGGACGTCGCGTCCGGCCTCGACGAGGACGCCGTCCGGGCACTGTCGAGCATGCCCGGCACCGTACGACTGCGAGTTCTCTCATAAACACCACCGATACCCCCGACGCCGTCTCCTTCGCCGAGCTCGGTCTCCCCGACGCACTCGTCGAGGCGCTCGAGCGTCACGGCATCGTCACCGCCTTCCCCATCCAGGCCGCGACCATCGCCGATGCGATGGCAGGCCGGGACGTGCTCGGCAAGGCACGCACGGGGTCGGGCAAGACGCTCGGCTTCGGGCTGCCCGCCATCGTGCGTCTTGCCGAGGGCCCGCGCCCCGGCAAGCGCCGCCCCCGCGCGATCGTGCTCGTGCCCACGCGCGAGCTCGGGATGCAGGTCTCCGACGCCCTCGAGCCGTACGCGCATGCCATGCACGTGTCGCTCAAGCTGGTCGCGGGCGGCCTCTCGATGTCCAAGCAGGTCCAGGCGCTCGAGCGCGGCGTCCACCTGGTGGTCGCGACGCCCGGCCGCATGGCGGACCTGGTGCGCAACGGCCACGCCGACCTGTCCGAGCTCGAGCTCATCGTCATGGACGAGGCCGACCACATGGCGGACATGGGCTTCATGGACGAGATCACCGAGATCCTCGCCGGCGTCCCCGAGGGCGGCCAGCGGCTCCTGTTCTCCGCGACGCTCGACGGCGACGTCGACCGCCTCGTCAAGACGTACATGCACGACCCGGTGACGCACGACGTCACCGATGGCGACGACCAGCCGGCGACCATGCGCCACGTGGTGCTCGACGTGCCCCCGAACGCCAAATACCAGCTCGCGACCCGCATCGCCGCCCGCGAGGGCCGGACCATCGTGTTCGTGCGCACCAAGCTCGCGACCGAGCGCATCGCCGACGAGATGCGCGAGGCGGGCGTCCTCGCCCTCGCGATCCACGGCGACCGCTCGCAGGCCGAGCGCAACTTCGCGATCAGCGCCTTCCGCGCGGGCGACGTGCCCGTGCTGGTGGCGACTGACGTCGCCGCACGCGGCATCCACGTCGACCACGTGGACCTCGTCATGCAGATCGATCCCCCGGCGGACCACAAGGACTACACGCACCGGTCCGGACGCACCGCGCGCGCGGGCGAGGAGGGCCTCGTCGTGACGCTGGTCCTCCCCCACCAGCGGCGCTCGACGGAGCGCATGCTCGAGCGCGCCGGGGTCGACGTGACCTTCCGCAAGGTGCGAGGCGAGGACGACCAGTCGCTCGCGATGCTCGAGGACCTCACGGGCGCGCGCGAGCCGTCGTGGGAGCCCGTCCGCGAGCCCCGTCCGCAGCGCCCCGAGCGCCGTGGGCGCTACGAGCGCCCCGGGCGCGGCGACCGTCCGGCTCGCGGCGACCGTGGGCCGCGCCAGGAGCGTCGCTGGGAGGACCGTCCCGCGCGCAAGTGGGACCGTGACGAGCGTCCGCGCCGTGACGACCGCGACGAGCGGCCCCGGCGCGACGATGCGCGTGCCGACGAGATGCTCGCCGCCACGCAGCGCATGGAGGAGCGCCTCGCACGCATGGAGGCGAGCCTCACCGAGCGCGAGGCCGCCCTTGCGGCGCGTGAGCGCCAGCTGTCCGAGCGCGAGGCGCAGCGGGACGAGCGCCCCGCTCGCCGCGACGACCGCGGCACGGGGGGCTACTCCAAGGGCGGGTACGGCAAGGGCGGGTACTCGAAGGACCGCGACGACCGCGGCGGCAAGTCCTACGGACGCTCCGACAAGCCGTACGGCAAGGGCGGCAAGGGCTCGTCGAAGGGCGGCTTCGACAGCGGATCTACTCGGAAGCCCCGGAAGCCGAAGGGCGGGCGCTAGCGGCGTCCTCCTCGCGCAGGCGGGCGATCGCGGCCTCGAAGTCATCGAGGGTGTCGAACGCCTGGTAGACGCTCGCGAATCGCAAGTAGGCGATCTCGTCGAGCTGGCGCAGCGGCGGCAGGATGGCCAGGCCGATGTCGAGAGCGTTGATCTCGGCCTGGCCGTTCGCGCGGATGGCCTCCTCGACCTGCTGCGCGAGCAGCGCGAGGTCGTCGTCGCTCACGGGCCTGCCCTGGCACGCCTTCTTGACGCCCGAGACGATCTTGTCGCGGCTGAAGGACTCGGTCACGCCGTTGCGCTTGAGGACCGAGAGGCTCGCGGTCTCGACGGTGGTGAAGCGCTTCCCGCACGCGGGGCACTCGCGGCGCCGACGGATGGAGGAGCCGTCATCGGCGGTGCGGGAGTCGATGACGCGGGAGTCGCCGTTGCGACAGAACGGGCAGTGCATGCGTTCACTCTGCCACGAACGGGGCACCGCACCCAATCTCCCGAACGCCTCAAGGCGCCGGTGCGCGCCACCACCCGCCCTACTGGACGGGCAGGTAGATCTGCTCGCCGGCCGCGAGGTCCGTGGTCGGCATCGAGTTGAGGTGCTGGATCTCCCTGATCATGTCGCGCACGTCTGCACCCGACGGGGTGAGCGATGCCGCGATGTCCCACAGCGTCTCTCCCGCAGCCACCGTGTAGGCGTTCACCGCGACGGGCTCGCCGGGCTGGTCCGAGGCGAAGGCCTGCGGGCCGAGGACCGCAGCCGCCACAAGCAGCAGCGTGACGCCGAGCACGCGGCCTGCCCGCGTACGGCGGGCCCGCGCCTCCACAGTCTGCGGTGCGTAGATGCTCATCTCTGCCTCCTCGGTTCGAACACCTGTTCGATCGAACGCTTGTTCTAGTTCTAGCACTCTGGTCCGACGCTGGCAAGACACGGTCGAACATATGTTTGATTCCGACCTCGGATTGCCCTAACGTCGTGGGATAAGAGGACCACCGGGGTCTGACAACGCGGCCGGCAGGAGGCGACGATGAGGCAGGACGGGTCGACAGGGACCGGGTCCACCGGCGACGAGGACGGCGCAGGCGCGACGGTCCACGAGCTGCGCGACCCCTCGACCGGGCTCTCGGCCCGCCAGCGCGCGGTGGTCGACTTCATCCGCGCGACCGTGCTCGAGCGCGGCTACCCGCCGTCGATGCGCGAGATCGGCGATGCCGTCGGCCTCACCTCGCCCTCCTCCGTCAAGCACCAGCTGTCCGCGCTCGAGGCGAAGGGGGTGCTGCGCCGCGACCCGCATCGTCCCCGTGCCATCGAGGTGGTGCTGCCCGGCGAGGAGCCCGCGGCGCCCACCGCCCCGCCCGTCCCGCTCGCGCCGGCGGCTCCCGCGGCGCTTCCCGACGACCTCGCGCTGGTTCCCCTCGTGGGCCGCATCGCCGCCGGTGGACCGATCCTCGCGGAGCAGGAGGTCGAGGACACCTTCGCGCTCCCCCGCCAGCTCACGGGCGACGGCGAGCTGTTCATGCTCCAGGTGGCCGGCGACTCGATGGTCGACGCCGCGATCTGCGACGGCGACTGGGTGGTCGTCCGCCGCCAGAACAGCTGCGACAACGGGGACATCGTCGCCGCGCTGCTCGATGACGAGGCGACCGTGAAGACCTTCCGCCGCAAGGACGGCCAGGTCTGGCTCATGCCCCACAACCCGGCCTACACGCCCATCGACGGCACGCACGCCCGCATCATGGGCAAGGTCGTGTCCGTGCTCCGGCGCGTCTGAGACGCACGGGCCGGACGCTCCGGGGCGTCCCCCCGACCGGCTAGGACGCCGCGAGCCTCGAGAGCGCGCCGAGCGCGACCTCGCGGTCGGTGGTGGGCCACAGGTCGGGCATCGACCGCGCGAGGAAGCCTCCGTAGCGCGCCGTGGCGAGCCGCGGGTCCAGCACGGCGACCACTCCCCTGTCGCCGCTCGCGCGGATGAGCCGCCCCGCTCCCTGCGCCATGAGCAGCGCCGCATGGGTCGCGCTCACCGCCATGAAGCCGTTGCCGCCCCGCTGCGCCACCGCCTCGGTGCGGGCCTGGGACACGGGCTCGTCGGGACGCGGGAACGGGATGCGGTCGATCACCACGAGGCTCGCGGTGCGACCAGGGACGTCGATGCCCTGCCACAGCGACGTCGAGCCGAACAGGCACGTCGCCTCGTCGCGCCTGAACTGCTCGACGAGCGTCGGCAGCTGGTCGTCGAGCTGGTAGAGCACGGGCACATCGAGCCGCTCGCGCATCGCCTCGGCGGCCATCTGCGCCGCCTTGTGCGAGGAGAACAGGCCGAGCGTCCGTCCACCCGCGGCACGGATGAGCGCCTCGAGCTCGTCGAGCGCCTCCTCGGAGATGCCCCCCATCCCTGGCTTGGGCAGGTGCTTCGCGACGTAGAGGATCCCCTGCTTCGGGTAGTCGAAGGGGCTGCCCGCGTCGAGCGTGACCGCGTGGTCGACGCCCAGATGGCGGGAGATCGCGCCGAAGTCGCCGCCCAGGGCGAGCGTCGCGGAGGTCATCACGGAGGCCTTCTCCGCGAGCAGCTTCTCGCGGATCAGGCCCGCGACGTCGAGCGGCGCGGCGAGGATCCGCTCGGCCACGGGCGAGTCGTAGTCCCCGTCGCGGGGGGCGAGCCAGATCACCTGGTGGCCGTGCTCCCCCTGCAGGTCCTCGCACACGTCGACCACCTCGCCCAGCGAGGCCGCGGCCACCTTGCCCGCCGCGCCCGCCTGCTCGGCGTGCTTCTGCAGCTCCGTGATGCAGCGGCGCGCGGCACCCCGCACCTCCTCGACGGCCATGGCGAGGCCATCGGGAAGGCCGAGACGCAGCCGCGCCGGGGCGCAGTCGCCGAGCGCGCCGTCGAGGTGGCGTGCGGCGCGGTCGAGATCCTCGGTCACGACCCCGCAGCGGCGCGTATGGCGCGCGGCCCGGTCGACCATGGACACCGTGAGCTCATGGGTGGCCGAGGACGTGATGCGGCTGACCAGCTCGTGCGCCTCGTCGACAATGAGCACGGCGTGCTCCCCGAGCATGTCGTGGCTGGTGGCCTGGACCCCGAGCACCGCGTGGTTGGTGACCACCACGTGCGCCTGTGCCGCCTCGTCCCGCGCGCGCTGCGAGAAGCACTCGGCCAGCACGGGGCACTTGGACTCGAGGCACTCCCGGCCCGAGACCGAGACCTGACCCCACGCGCGCCCGCTCACGCCCGGCACCAGATCGTCCCGGTCGCCCGTCTCCGTCTGGTCCGCCCACTCGTTGAGGCGCACGACCTCGCGGCCGAGCTCGCTCGTGGGCCCGATCGGGAGCATGTCGTCATCCGGCTCGGGGTAGCCGCCCGCCATCTTGTGCACGCACAGGTAGTTGCCACGGCCCTTGAACAGCGCGATCCGCGCGCGCTCGCCCAGCTCCGGCTCGAGGGCCTCGGCGACCATCGGCAGGTCCTTGGTGAAGATCTGCCGCTGCAGCGCGAGCGTCGCCGTCGAGACGACCACCCGGCTCTTGGTGCGCACCGCATGCGCGACCGCGGGAACCAGGTAGCCGAGCGACTTGCCCGTGCCCGTTCCCGCCTGGATGAGGGCGTGGGACGCGTCGTCGAGCGCCTCGGTCACGGCGCGGGCCATCAGCCGCTGCCCCTCGCGAGGCTCGCCTCCGAGCGCCCCCACGGCACGCTCGAGGAGAGCGTCGGCCCGGTGGTCCGTCACGCGGACGCCGAGGTGACGCCGGCCTCCTCGAGCCGGGCCGCGAGCCCGGGGTCGACGAGCGCCGTGAGGTGCGTGCCCTCGGCCACGTGCGACTGCGCGAGCACCTCGCCGTGGCGGTGCACCTCGCTCACGAGGTCGCCGCGCGTGTACGGCACCACCACGTCGACGGTGACCTCGGGCCGCGGGAGCTCGCGCCCGATGAGGTCCATGAGCGCGGGGATGCCCTCGCCCGTGAGCGCCGACACCTCGATGGTGATCTCGCGCCGGGCGCGCAGGCGCATGAGCGTCTCCGGGTCGGCGATGTCGGCCTTGTTGAGGACCAGAACCTCTTTGACCTGGTCCGCGCCGGGCACGTCCGCGAGCACCTCGCGCACCGCCCGGATCTGGCTCTCGGGGTCCGGATGCGACGCGTCCACCACGTGCAGCATGAGATCGGCGTGCGCGACCTCCTCGAGCGTCGACGCGAACGCGGCGACCAGCTGGTGCGGCAGGTTGCGCACGAAGCCGACGGTGTCGGAGACCGTGAACTCGCGGCCGTCCGGAGTCTGCGACCGGCGCACGGTCGGGTCCAGGGTCGCGAACAACGCGTTCTCGACCAGGACGCCCGCGCCCGTGACGCGGTTGAGCAGCGAGGACTTGCCGGCGTTGGTGTAGCCGACGATCGCGACGTTCGGCAGGCCGAGGCGCTTCTCGCGGCGCACCGCGCGCGCGGGCTCCATCGCCTTGATGTCGCGGCGCAGCTGCGCCATGCGCGTGTGGATGCGGCGGCGGTCGAGCTCGATCTTGGTCTCACCGGGTCCGCGCGAGCCCATGCCGGCGCCCGCGCCGCCCACCTGGCCACCGGCCTGGCGGGACATCGACTCACCCCAGCCGCGCAGGCGCGGGAGCAGGTACTCGAGCTGCGCGAGCTCCACCTGCGCCTTGCCCTCCTTGGACTTCGCGTGCTGGGCGAAGATATCGAGGATCAGCGCGGTGCGGTCGATGACCTTGACCTTGACGACGTCCTCGAGCGCGCGGCGCTGGCTGGGCGCGAGGTCGTCGTTGACGATGACGGTGTCCGCGCCCACCGCGGCCACCACGTCGCGCACCTCGAGCGCCTTGCCCTTGCCGATGTACGTGGCCGGGTCCGGATGGGGGCGGCGCTGAAGGACGCCGTCGAGGACCTCGGAGCCCGCGGTCTCGGCGAGGGCGGCGAGCTCGCGCAGCGATATCTCGGCGTCCTCGGACGTGCCGTGCGACCACTGGCCCACGAGCACGACCTTCTCGAGGCGAAGCTGCCGGTACTCGACCTCGGTGATGTCCTCGAGCTCGGTCGAGAGGTTCGCGACGCGGCGCAGCGCGGCACGCTCCTCGCGCTCGTACTGGTCGCCGTCGTAGTCGGTGGCGAGGGTGCCGCCCTCGGCGACCGCCGTGCCGGCGCGCGACAGGACGCGGTCGATGACCGCATCGGCGCGGCTGGAGGTCGAGGTGGGCTGCGAGGCGGGCTCGCGGTCGTCTGCTGCTGTGTCGCTCATACAAGGTCCATTGTCTCACCCCGCTCCGACACCCGTGCGCGGGTGGGGACGATGCGACCGCCGCCTCCCGCGCGCCGGGCGCTACCCTCGACCACGTGACCGAGGACCACTACTTCACCGCGCAGCCCGCGTCCGCCGACGAGCGGCGCACCATCCGTGTGTCCCTCGCAGGGCGCGACGTCGAGGTCGAGACCGCTCCCGGCATCTTCTCCCCCGGCCATGTGGACCTGGGCACGCAGGTGCTGCTCCGCGCGGTCCCCGAGCCGCGCGGCCGCGTGCTCGACATCGGCTGCGGGTGGGGACCCATCGCGCTCGAGGCGGCCCTGCGCGGCGCATCGTCCGTGACGGCGGTCGACGTCAACGAGCGCGCGCTCGACCTGCTGCGGCGCAACGCCGCGCGCCTGGGGGCCGAGGTCGACGCGTCGGTGCCCGGAGACGTCCCGGCGGACGCGACCTTCGACACCATCTGGTCGAACCCCCCGATCCGCATCGGGAAGGACGCCCTGCACGACCTGCTGGCGACCTGGCTCCCGCGGCTCGCGCCGGGCGGCGAGGCCTACCTGGTGGTCCAGAAGAACCTCGGCGCGGACTCTCTCGCCCGGTGGATCGCGGACCAGGGCTGGGGCGCGGTCGAGAAGATCGGCAGCTCGAAGGGCTTCCGCGTGCTGCGCGTCTCCGCCTGAGCCGGACGCGCAGACGATGAGGGGCCTCCCGGCGGCTGCCGGGAGGCCCCTCATCTGTTCAGGTCAGGCGCGGCGACGTGCGGTCACGACCGCGGCGGCTCCCAGCCCGAGCATGAGCACCGCGACGGTGCCGGCGAGCCCGGACTCGAAGCCGGTCTCGGCGAGCACGGCCTCGTCGGTCTCGACGGTGTCGTCGACCGCGTCGGTCTCGTCGGCAATCTCCTCGGTCGCCTCCTCGCTGGGCTCGGCGACAGGCTCCTCCTCCACGACCACCGGCTCGACGACCGTGAGCGGGATCGACAGGAAGTACGGGAGCCCGGACTCAGTGCCGTCCGTGAGGTAGAGCACGGCGGTGACCTCGTAGGTGCCCGCCGCAGCGACGGTCCCGCCGAGGGCGACGTACGGATCCCCGGTGACGTCGTCCTCGACGAGCTCCACCTCGACACCCGCAGGTCCGTCGACGAGCGCGACCTCGGGATAGAACCAGTCCGGGACCTCGTGCTCGAGCCAACCGTCGATGGCCTCCTCGGTGATCGTGAGGGCGAGGAACTGGGCGAACTCCGTGCCTGCGTCGACCGTCTCCGCCGCATCGACGGAGGCGCATGCGTCGGTCGCGTCCGGGCGAAGGTCCTGGCCGAACGTGTCGGCGAGGGTCGGCGCCGCCGCGAGCTGGGCCGCGATCGCGGCGTCGCGGCCGCACGGGGCGTAGTCGAGGAGCGACACGATCACCGCGGCGCTCGGGTCGGCGTCGAGGCCGAAGTAGAACCACGGCTCATCATCGCCGTCGTACGCCTCGATGCTGTCGACGTCACCCACGAGGTCATACGCGACGATCGGGTCGTAGCCGTCCTCGTCGTGCGAGACCAGCGCGTCCGCGCCAACGGTCTCGTAGACGGTCGAGCTGTCCGAGCCGAGCTCGCCGCCGATGGCCAGGACCATGGTGTCGAGCACGCGCTCGGTGTCGGCGGAGGGCACGTCGGCGACGACCTCGACGTCCCAGCGGGCGTAGCTGCCCTCGATGGTGAGGGTCATACGGACGGTGTAGTCGAAGAAGTCGTCAGCCGTCGAGTCGTAGAGCGACAGCGCCGCCTCGGACACGATCGTGCTCACGCCGCCGTCCACACGGGTGTCCGACACCGCGACGAAGTCGTACGCGTCGACGCCGTCGGAGTCGTCCGGGGTCGAGAGCCCGACCTCGTACAGGAAGGTATCGAACGCGTCGCCTGTCCAGCCCCAGATGTCGCCGCCATCCGCGGCAAGACCCGGGTAGAACGCGAAGGCATCCTCGATGGCGCCGCCCTCGTCGTAGACCCACTCCCACGTCGTCGTCGCGTTGGTGATGTCGTCGGCATCCGCGGATGCCGGAACGGCGACGAGCGCGGCGCCCGCCGCGAGCCCGAGAACGGCCGCAGCGCGGCCGAACAGACGATTCTTCACTATCCCTCGCTTCATTGGTGATCGCGCCCTCGCCCCCGGGGACCCGGACGGCGGCCGTGACGCACTGCACGGGAATTTAGCAGGCCACTCGCTCGCTGGACAGCATCTCGCCGCGGCACGGCACCGCATCGTCCCTTATGCGCCGAAACTCCCCGCGAAACGGGCTCGCCACGCTTGCGGTGACGGCCGCGCCGGCGTCAGGACGGCACCCGCTCACCTCGCGCAGCGGCCTCCGCGATGGCGGCGCAGCGTCGGGCGCGCGTGTCCTCGCGCTTGGCGAACGCGACCCACTGGAGGCTCTGCTTCCGGGCCGAGGGCGGGAAGGCGTCCCAGGTCTCGCGCGCGCCCGGATGCGCCGCGAACGCCGCGTCGAGGTCCGCCGGCACCTCGAGCGCCTCGACCGAGTCGAGCACCGTCCACGAGCCGTCCGCCTTCGCCGCGGCGATGACGGCGGCACCCGCGGGCGCCATCAGCCCCGCGCGCTCGAGCTCCTCGATCCGCGCCTTGTTGGTGCGCGCCCAGCCGGAGCCACGCTTGCGGGGCGCGCAGTACTGGAGCGTGCGGTCCTCGTCGAGCCGTTTGGTGACGGCATCGATCCAGCCGAAGCACAGCGCCTGTCTCACGATGTCCTCGTACGCGATCCCCGAGCGGCCCGACCCGCGCCGCCACACCGCGACCCACACCCCGGTCGCGGACGCATGGTTCGCCGCGAGCCACGCGCGCCACTCGTCCGCGTCCTCGGGATGGACCCTCGGGACGCCGTCGGCGCCGGGCTCGATCGGGTGCATCGTCAGACCGGGAGCGCGACCGTTCCGGAGGCGACGAGCACCGCGGGGCCCTCGAGCGTGGTGGTGCCGCCCTCGATGCGCACCGTGACCTCGCCCCCGGGCACCTCGACGTCCCAGACATCCGGGGCGCCCGCCCCCGCCCAGGTGCGCATCGCGAGCGCGACCGCGCAGGCCCCGGTGCCGCACGACATCGTCTCGCCCGAGCCGCGCTCGTGGACGCGCATCCGCACGCGACCGCGCTCGCCCGCGTGCCCGAGCGCGACCGCGAACTCGACGTTGGTGCCGTGCGGGGGCACCGGTCGCACCTCGGGGGCGACGGTGAGGTCGAGCGCCTCGAGCTCGTCCACCTCGCCGAGCGCGACCACGTGATGCGGGTTGCCCATGTCGACGCTCAGCGCGGGGCGCACCGGGTCCAGCCCGCGGGCAGCCACCTCGGAGTCGAAGCCGTCCGTCGCGTCGCCCACGCGGTAGGCGCCCATGCCGATCGCGTAGCGGCCGCCGCCCAGCGACGTCACGGTCCGCGCTCCCCCGCGCGTGCCGAACTCGAGCCCGCCGGCGAGGTCCTCGCCGGCCTCGGCCTCGAGGAACGCCCCGAAGACGCGCGCACCGTTGCCGCACATCTCCGACGTGGTGCCGTCCGCGTTCCAGTAGTCCATGAACCAGGTCGCGGGCCCGAAGCCCGCACCCGCGTCGAGCGCGCCCGCGCGCACGGCCCGGATGACCCCGTCCCCGCCGATGCCGGCGCGCCGGTCGCACAGGAAGCGGACCGCCTCCGGCGTGAGGTCGACCTCGCCGTGGGGGTCGAACAGCAGCACGAAGTCGTTCCGGGTGCCGTGGCCCTTGGTGAAGGCGAGAGTCATGCGACCAGCCTAGTCAGCGGTTCGGACGGCCCGCGTCCGCCTCGGCGACCACGGACGATGCGTCCGCGGCGGCCCGAACCACGTCGCCGTGGTCGCGCGGCGCGTCGATCCAGCGCACGCGTGGGTCCGGCCGGAACCACTGGGCCTGCTTGCGCGCGAGCCGACGCGTGTGCTGCGCGATCAGCTCCCGCGTCTCGTCTGCGTCCAGCTCGCCGTCGAGGTGGCGCAGCGTCTCCGCGTAGCCGACGGCCCTGCGGGCCGTCACGCCGTCGCGCAGGCCACGGGCCTCGAGCGCGCGCACCTCGTCCACCAGCCCCTGCTCCCACATCTGGTCGACGCGCGCGTCGATCCGCGGGTCGAGCAGCTCGTACGGAAGGTCGAGAGCGATCGTCACCGCAGGCGCGGCGTACTCGTGGCGGGGCAGCGAGCTCTGCGTCGTGCCGGTCAGGGCGATGATCTCGAGGGCACGCACGAGCCTCTTGACGTTCTGGGGCGGGATCTTCGCCGCGGCGGCGGGATCGACGGCCGCGAGCTCGCGGTGCAGCACCCCCGGCCCCTCGGTCTCGGCACGGGCCTCGAGCGCCGCGCGCAGCTCGGGATCGGTCCCCGGGAACTCGAAGCGGTCGAGCAGCGCCCGCAGGTACAGCCCCGATCCGCCGACGACGATCGCGCGGCGCCCCCGCGCGTGGATCGCGGCGATGTCCGCGCGCGCCTCCTCCTGGAAGCGCGCGACCGAGGCGTCCTCGTGGACGTCGAGCATGTCCATCTGGTGGTGCGGGATCCCTCGGCGCTCCGCGCGCCTCAGCTTCGCGGTGCCGATGTCCATGCCCCGGTAGAACTGCATCGAGTCCGCGTTGACCACCTCGCCCCCGAGCCGCTCCGCGAGCTCGAGGCTCACCGCGGACTTGCCGGTCGCGGTCGCGCCGACGACCGCGACGATCACGGGCGCATCGACCGCGGGTGCGTCGGCCGGGGCAGGCCGGGCGCCGTGGGGCTCGCTCACGCGCGGCGCAGCGTCGGGATGCCGAGACCCACGGGACCGGCGGGGCCGCCGCCGGTGCCGCACGAGTCCCCGCCGTGATCGTGGTCGCCGCCCTGTGCGGCGTCCCACGCATCGCCCGCGCGCGTGCGCCGGACCTCGTACGGGCCGCCGTCGATGCCCGAGTCGGCGATGAGGTGGTGGGGCGCGCCGTGCGTGACGCGCACCGTGACCATGTCGCCCGGACGCGGGACGTCGGCGCCGTCGGGGACGGCGAAGTGGACGAGGCGGTTGCCGGGCTCGCGGCCCGACAGGCGCGCGGACTCGCCGTCCTTGCGCCCGCCGCCGTCGAGCACCATGAGCTCGAGAGTGCGCCCGACGAACCGCTGCGAGTCCTCGAGCGTGAGGCGCTCCTGGAGCGCCACGAGACGCTCGAAGCGCTCCTGGACCACCGCCTTCGGCAGGGGCTCGAGATCGTACGCGGGGGTGCCCGGGCGCGGCGAGTACTGGAAGGTGAAGGCCGAGGTGAACCGCGAGGCCTCGACCACGCGCATCGTCTCCTGGAAGTCCTCCTCGGTCTCCCCGGGGAAGCCGACGATGATGTCGGTGGTGATCGCCGCATCGGGCATCGCGGCCCGCACGCGCTCGATGATCCCGAGGAACCGCTCCGAGCGGTACGAGCGGCGCATGGCGCGCAGCACGCGGTCGGAGCCGGACTGGAGCGGCATGTGGAGGCTCGGCATCACGTTGGGCGTGTCGGCCATCGCCTCGATGACGTCGTCGGTGAAGGCCGCCGGGTGGGGCGAGGTGAAGCGCACGCGCTCGAGCCCCTCGATCTCGCCGCATGCGCGGAGCAGCTTCGCGAACGCGCCGCGGTCGCCGAACTCGACACCGTAGGAGTTGACGTTCTGGCCCAGCAGCGTCACCTCGACGGCGCCCTGCGCGACCAGCGCCTCGACCTCCGCGAGGATCTCGCCGGGGCGGCGGTCACGCTCCTTGCCGCGCAGGGACGGGACGATGCAGAAGGTGCACGTGTTGTTGCAGCCCACCGAGATCGAGACCCAGCCGGACGCGATGGCGTCCCGGCGCGACGGCAGCGTCGACGGGAAGACCTTGAGGGACTCCTCGATCTCGACCTGCGCGGCGGCATTGTGGCGCGCACGCTCGAGCAGCGCCGGGAGGACGTCGATGTTGTGGGTGCCGAACACCACGTCGACCCACGGAGCGCGGTTGACGATCTCGCCGCGGTCCTTCTGGGCGAGGCAGCCGCCGACGGCGATCTGCATGCCGGGACGCTCGGCCTTGACCGCGGCGAGCTGTCCCAGGTTGCCGTAGAGGCGGGTGGCGGCGTTCTCGCGCACGGCGCAGGTGTTGATCACGACGATGTCGGCCACGTCGGCGCCTGCGGGTGCGGCCGTGTAGCCGGCGCCCTCGAGGAGGCCGGCCATGTGCTCCGAGTCGTGCACGTTCATCTGACACCCGAGCGTCCTGACGAGGTACGTGGGTGCGAGGGTGGTGTCGGTCATGCTCTATCCGGCGATGGCGTCCGCGCGTAGCTCGCGGATCACCGTCACCTTGATCTCTCCGGGGAAGGTGAAGTCCTGGCTGATGTGCTCAGCAATTGTACGCGCCAGCGCCTGGGTCCCCTGATCGTCGATCTCATGCGGTTCGACGACCACGCGCACCTCGCGCCCGGCCGCCATCGCGAGGACACGCGTCACGCCGTGGTGCTCGAGCACCATGCGCTCCAGGTTCGCCATGCGGTTGACGTACGCGTCGAGGTCGTCCTTGCGGGCACCCGGGCGCGAGGCCGAGATCGCGTCCGCCACCTGCACGATCACCGCCTCGAGGGACTCGGGGCGGACCTCGTCATGGTGGGCCGCGATCGCGTTGACGACCGCGCCGTCCTCACCATGCTCCGCCGCGAACCTCGCTCCGAGCGCGGCGTGGGTCCCCTTCTGCTCGTGGGTGAAGCCCTTGCCGATGTCGTGGAGCAGCGCTCCGCGCCGCGCCACCTCGACGTCTGCGCCGATGGCAGCGGCGATGTCGGCGGCGATCTGCGCCGTCTCCACCAGGTGCGCGAGAACGTTCTGGCCGTACGAGGTGCGGAGGCGGAGCCGTCCCAGCGCGTCGACCACCTCCGTGGTCACCCCCGAGACCCCGGCGGCGGACAGCGCGTCCAGCCCCGCGCCGCGGTGGCGCTGGACCGCTCCCGCGACCGCGCGCGCGTAGGCCGCCTCGACACGCTGCGGCTGGATCCGCCCGTCCTCGACGAGCGCCGCGAGCATGACCTCGGCGATCTCGCGCCGCTCGGGGTCGAAGCTCGACAGCTGGACGGCGTTGACGCCCTCCTCGACGATCACCGTGACGCCCGTGAGCGCCTCGAACGCGCGGATGTTCCGCCCCTCGCGCCCGATGATGCGTCCCTTCATCTCCTCGCTCGGGAGCTCGACCCACGTGGTCGAGTGGTCCGCGGACGATGCGGCCGCCTGCCGCTGCATCGCCTCGACGAGGATCTCGCGGGCCCGCTCCTCGGCGGTCGCCTGGGTGCGCCGCTCGAGACGGCGCAGCTCGACGGCGGCGTCGGCCTCGGCGCGGCTGAGGAGCGTCGCGGTGAGCTCGGCGCGCGCCTCCTCGACCGTGGTCCTCGCGACGGCGGCCAGGGCTGCGGCCCGCTCATCCTCGAGGTGCGCACGCTCGCGCGCGAGGCGCCGCTCGTCCCGCACGACCACGGAGGTGCGCTCCTCGAGCGATCGGGCGTACTGCTGCGCGTTGCGCTGATCGCTCGAGGCGTCCTTCTCGCGCTGGAGGGAGTGCTCCTCGCGGCGCTTGACCTCCGCCAGGCGTGCGCTCGCCTCCTCCCGGAGCATCGCCGCCTCGCTCCGTGCGGCGTGGCGCTCCGCTGAGGCCTCTCGCCTGGCGAACAGCACCAGCAGCAGCGCGACGAGGCTGGAGCCGAGCAGCACCAGGATCGTCAGGGTCTGCCCCACCGGCCGCTCCTTCCCTGTCGCGCGAGACTAGTCATCCTCGCTATCGGCACGTCGCAAGTCTTTCACGAGTGCGAAAGCGAGAGCGCTCGGGTACCCCTTGCGTCCGAGCATCGCGACCACGCGCCGTGCCCGCACGTCCTCGGGATGCGCGGCGAGCTGGTCCCACCGCCGCCGGGCGAGCGCGGCCGCACGCTCCCGCTCGTCGTCGTCGTCGATCTGACCGAGGGCGTCAGCGATGTCACCGTCCTCGAAGCCCTTGCGCGCGAGCTCCATCCTGATGGCGCGCCGCGACTGGCCGCGCTCGGCGTGGCGGGTGCGGGTGATGGTCGCCGCGAGCCCCGCGTCATCGATGAGGCCCACCTCCGCGTACCGCGTCACGATCTCCTCCGCGAGGCGCGGCTCGACGCGCTTCGCGACGAGCGAGTCCCGCAGCTGCGCCGATGAGCGCGACGCCCGCGTGAGGATCCCCAGCGCGATCTCGCGTGCCTTCTCCGGATCGGTGATGGGGGCGTCGTCCGGGGACGCGGCGCGGCCCGCGGAACGGCGCGTACGCCGTCCCGCGGGCCTGTACTCCTGCTCGCTCATGCGTCAGAAGGTGCTCTTGCCCTTCTTGCCCGCGGGGGTGGGGGCGGGGGCGTCCGAGGCGACGTCCTGGTTCTCCTCGCCCGCGGGCTGGATCCCCACGCCGAGCTTGGCCTTGACCTTGCGCTCGATCTCGTCCGCGAGCTGCGGGTTGTCCTTGAGGAAGTTGCGGGCGTTCTCCTTGCCCTGCCCCAGCTGGTCGCCCTCGTAGGTGTACCAGGCACCCGACTTCTTCACGAAGCCGTGCTCGACGCCGAGGTCGATGATGCCGCCCTCGCGCGAGATGCCCTGGCCGTACAGGATGTCGAACTCGGCCTGCTTGAACGGCGGGGCCATCTTGTTCTTCACGACCTTGACGCGGGTGCGGTTGCCGACGGGCTCGGTGCCCTCCTTGAGGGTCTCGATGCGACGCACGTCGAGGCGCACCGAGGCGTAGAACTTGAGCGCCTTTCCACCCGTGGTGGTCTCGGGGCTGCCGAAGAACACGCCGATCTTCTCGCGCAGCTGGTTGATGAAGATCGCGGTGGTGCCCGTGGTGTTGAGCGCGCCCGTGATCTTGCGCAGCGCCTGCGACATGAGGCGCGCCTGGAGACCCACGTGGCTGTCGCCCATCTCGCCCTCGATCTCCGCCTTGGGCACGAGCGCCGCGACCGAGTCGATCACGAGGATGTCGATACCGCCGGAACGCACCAGGATGTCCGCGATCTCGAGCGCCTGCTCACCCGTGTCGGGCTGCGACACGATGAGGTTGTCGACGTCCACGCCGAGCTTCCGCGCGTACTCGGGGTCGAGCGCGTGCTCGGCGTCCACGAACGCCGCGGTGCCGCCCGCCTTCTGCATGTTCGCGACGGCGTGCAGCGCGACGGTGGTCTTACCCGAGGACTCGGGACCGTAGATCTCGACGATGCGGCCGCGCGGGAGGCCGCCGATGCCGAGCGCGATGTCGAGCGCGAGCGAGCTGGTGGGGATCGCCTCGACGGGGACGACGGTCTTCTCGCCCATCCGCATCGCCGAGCCCTTGCCGAACTGGCGGTCGATCTGTCCGAGCGCCGCCTCGAGCGCCTTCGCGCGGTCCTGTGCCTGTGCCATGTCGGTTCCTCACATCCATCCGGGGCAGGTCTGCCGTGTCGCATCCGACGCTACGCCGGACCACTGACACCGCCGCGGCGACCGTCGCCCTCCGGGGAGGAGGCGGACCGCGCGGCGTCCTGGGGACCACGCTATATCGAACAACTGTTCGAAGGGAAACGACACGCCGTCAGGCGCGCCGAGGGCTACCGCCGTGGCGGAGGCACCATGCGGCGATCGTCGCCGCCGTCGCGGCGCGCGAGAGGCACATCCATCTGCTCGCACCAGGCATGCCAGACGTCGCGCGGGGCACGACCGGCCTCGAGAGCGTCGGCCGGCGTGAGCGAGTCGAGCCCCGTCAACGCGAGCTCGCGCGCGAGCGTGCGCGAGTAGGACTCCCCGAACACCGCGTCCGCGAGCTCCCAGAACTCGCTGAGCCGCACGACCTCAGCGCGTGCGCATCGAGCTGAGGAGCTCGGGCACCGTGTCGGGGATCGACGGCATGACCGGGACGGTCTCGAGGGACTCCGCCGCGGCGAAGCGGTCCGAGACCTCGCGCAGGATGATCGACATGGGCATGTCCAGCGCGTCGCAGATCGAGGACAGGAGCTCCGAGGACGCCTCCTTCTGACCCCGCTCGACCTCGGAGAGATATCCGAGGGAGACCCGGGCGCCCGAGGAGATGTCGCGCAGCGTCTTGCCCTGGGTGAGGCGCGCGTCGCGCAACACCTCGCCGATCTCGTTGCGAAGCACGGGCATGCGCCCTCCCCTCATCGTCGTCATGCGGCCTTGGTCCATGGTGACACAACGCACCATACCCCACGGGTGTTCCGCGACCGTCGCGGGAGTGTTACGCCTCGGTCACGTCTTGCGCGAGCGCTTCGAGCACCGCGGCGAGCGCGGCCTCGACCGCGCCGGCCCTCACCGCGGCACGGTCGCCGGTCAGGCGACGATGCACCCGCAGCGCCCGCGCGGGCCCCGCGACGGCGAGGTGCACGGAGCCCACGGGGGCGCCATCGTGAGGCTCGGGGCCGGCGACGCCGGTGGTCGCGACGCCGATCGTCGCCCCCGTCGCCTCGCGCACGCCGCGCGCCATCGCCTCGGCCACCTCCGCGGAGACGAGGCCGTGATCCCGGATGAGGTCCGGGTCGACGCCGAGCAGGCGCACCTTCATGTCGGCGGTGTAGGCGACGACGCCGCCTCGCACCACGGCCGAGGCGCCGGGCACGTCCACGAGCGCCGAGCACAGCGCACCGCCGGTGAGCGACTCCGCCGTGGCGATCGTGAGGCCGCGCTCGCGCAGCGCCGCGACCACGGGCTCAGGCCGGGGCACGGCCATCCGCGCGCTGGCCCCGTGCCGCGTGCACGATCTTCACGGTGTAGTCGACGCCCGTGACGAGCGCGAGCGCCGTCGCGACGAGCAGGACCCACCACGCGGCCTGGTCGACCCATGCGGGAACGCCGGGGAGCAGGTAGAGCCAGATCGCCAGGAGCTGCGCCATGGTCTTGAGCTTGCCGCCAGGCGAGGCCGGGATCACGGTCCCCGCCGCGACCAGCAGGCGGCCCACGGTGACCCACAGCTCGCGCACCGCGATGATCGCGACCGGCCACCACGGCACGCCGTCCGTGATCACGAGCACCGCGAGGACGCCGAGCACCAGCGCCTTGTCGGCGATCGGGTCCGCGAGCTTCCCGAAGGGGCTCACGACCCCCCAACGGCGCGCCAGGTAGCCGTCGAAGAAGTCCGTCGCGGCGGCGATCATGAAGAGGACGAGCGCCCATACCCGCGCCACGCCCTCGTCGCCCCCGTCGACGAGCAGGAGCACGAGCACCACGGGCACCATCACGAGGCGCGCGACGGTGAGCACGTTCGGAACTGCGGAGGTCACGCACACACCCTAATGCGGACGCGGGTGCGAGGCGCGCCCCGCGGGCGCACGGCGGGTCGTCCGCGGCGCGGGATACTTGAGCCATGCCCCGCCCCACCCGCCATGGCCCCGCGCGCGCCTCCGCCGTCCCGCTCGGGCTCTCCCTCGCGACGGTGGCCGCGCTCGTCGTCGGCGCGACGGTCGGATGGACGGCGGGCAGCGGGGACGATGCGGACGAGGTGGGGGCGTCGCCGACCAACGCCGCCGTCACGATGCCCGAGCCGTCCGCGACGGCCGACGCCACGGAGCCCGAGGGCGCCGACCCGTCACCCGCATCGTCGCCGTCGCCCGCGGAGACGGAGACGGAGTCCGTCGCGCAGGACATCACCTTCTCGCTCGTCGCCGGCGGCGACGTGCTGCCGCACACCCCGGTCAACACCTCGGCGACCACGGCGGACGGCTACGACTACACGGCCCTGTTCGCGGGCATCGAGCCGTACATCGCGGGTGCCGACCTCGCGATCTGCCACATGGAGGTGCCAGTCTCCCCCGGCGACGGCAAGCCGTCGGGCTACCCCATCTTCTCCGCCCCCTCCGCGCTCGTGCGCGACCTCGCCGCGGTCGGCTGGGACGGCTGCTCGACCTCGTCGAACCACAGCGTGGACAAGGGCATGGCCGGCGTCACCGCGACGCTCGACGCGTTCGACGACGCCCTGCTCCAGCATGCGGGGACGGCGCGCAGCGAGAGCGAGTCCGAGCAGGTGTCGTACTACGTCGTCGGGGACGGCGACCGGCTGATCAAGGTCGCGCACCTCAGCTTCGCGTACGGCACCAACGGCATGCCCGTCGCCAACCCCTGGTCCGTCGACCTCTTCGACGCGGACGCCGAGGACGCCACGCCGATCATCGAGGCGGCGCAGCGCGCCCGCGACGACGGCGCCGACGTGGTGGTCGCCTCGGTCCACTGCTGCGTCGAGTACCGCACGACGCCCTCGGACGCGCAGCGCTCGATCGCGCAGCAGATCGCCGACTCCGGGCTGGTGGACCTCTACATCGGCCACCACGCTCACGTCCCCCAGCCGATCGAGCTGCTCCCGGGCGGACCGTCCGGCGATGGCATGTGGACGGCCTTCGGACTGGGGAACATGCTCTCGAACCAGGACTCGGTCTGCTGCGTCGCCGCCACCGCGAACGGCGTGCTGCTCGACGCGACCTTCACCGTGAGCCCCGAGGGCGACGTCGGCGTCGACGTCGGCTGGTTCGCGACGACGGTCGACAAGCGCGGGGGCCACCGCATCTACGCGCTCGCCGACATCCCCGACGGCGTGGGCACCCTGAGCGCGGGCGAGGTCGCCGCGCGGCACCAGGCCGTGCGCGAGGCGGTCGGGGACGATGCGCCCGAGGAGACCACGCCGCCCGCGAGCCTGGCTCAGCGCGCGAGCGCGCTGCTCACGCTCGCACCCACGGGCTGACCACCGACGCGCCCCGCACGGGTCCGGGCCGGCGCTGGGCCGCGAGCCGGACTGGAGCGCTCGCGGCACCGTAGCCGTCGTAGCCGCCACGCCGCTCGACGATCTCGACGAACACGCCGCCGACGATCGGCGAGTAGAAGTGCAGGAAGTCCCCGCGCGCGTCCCGGTCGTAGAACATGCCGAGCTCGCGCAGCTCGGAGAGCAGCGCAGCCTCGAGCGACGGCCCGAAGCGCGCGTCGAGGTCGTCGTAGTAGTTGTCGGGGACGGCCATCATCGGCAGGCCCGCGGCCCGTGCGCGCCGCGCCGCGGCGCGTGCGTCGTCGCAGCGGACCGCGATGTGACGCGCCGGCGGAGGCGCGGACGAGGGCGCGAGGTTGATCGGGATGCGGACCACGCCGTCCTCGGTGCGCATCACCTGGCTGCGCAGCAGCCCGAGCGGTCCCTGGACGTCCTCCGTCGACTCGGTCGCCAGCGACAGGACCGAGCTCGCGAACAGCACCGCCTCGTCGAAGTCCTGCCAGCGGTAGCCGAGGTTGACGTGGTCGACCACGCCCGCGAGCGGGCGCTCCACCGGTTCGCCACCCACGAACTCGCCTATCCACGAGAGGTCCTCGGGCCGGTCGTTCCAGTACACCTCGGTACCGTCCGGCGCGGCGACCGCCGGCAGCTCCTGCTCCCCCGCGTAGGTGCGCCGGAACACGGGCGGCGCGCCGAGCGCGCGGGCACGCGCCGCCGCCGCCCGCGCATCGTCCACGGTGAGCCCGAGCCCGGCGAGCGTCGGATGCTCCTCGGGGCGCTGCTCGTTGAGCACGATGCGCGCCTCGCCGGCGCTCCACAGCCGGACGGGCTTGCTGCGGTGGCGTCCGCGGAACGTGAAGCCGAGCTGGTCGAGCATCCCGTCGACCTGATCGAGCCGCTGCCCCGCGATCTCGACGAAGTCGACGCCGCGCGCGGGCTGCGGCGGCTCGAGCCGATCCGACGACCACCCCTCCCGGGCAGCCGTGCGGTCCGCGAGCCACGTGAGCGACCGGCGGGCGTGCGCCGCGGTGCGGACCACGTCCGTCTGCCGGAAGGTGTCGTTGAACACCTCGAGCGAGAGCGGGCCCGCGTAGCCGGCGCGGAGCACGTGCGCGAGGAAGCCGCTGAGGTCGAACGACCCCTCCCCGGGGAAGAGCCGGTGGTGCCGGCTCCACGACAGCACGTCCATCCGCAGCGCCGGGGCGTCCGCGAGCTGGAGGAAGAAGATCCTGTCGCCCTCGATCTCCTCGATGCCGCTCGGGTCGTGACCGCGCGAGAGGATGTGGAAGCTGTCCAGGCAGGTGCCGAGGTTCGGCCGGTCGGCGCGCTGCACCAGCCGCCACGCGTGGCGGTAGTCGTCCACGTACCGGCCCCACGCCAGCGCCTCGTAGGCGATGCGGACCCCCCGCGGCGCCGCGAGGTCCGCGAGCGCGGCGAGCTGGCGTGCCGCGACCGCATCGTCACCGATGGTCGCCGTGCCCGCGTTGCTGCACACGAGCAGCAGGTCGGCGCCCAGGCGCTCCATCACTGCGAGCTTCGCCTCGGCGCGGCGGAGGTTGTCGGCGAACGTCGCGTCGTCGACGCCCTCGAGGTCGCGGAACGGCTGAAACATCTCGATGCGCAGGCCCAGCCTGTCGCACAGCGCCCTGATCTCCTCCGGCGACTCGTGCGCGGCGACCAGGTCCGCGTCCATGATCTCGACGCCGTCGAAGCCCGCCGCGGCACACGCGTGCAGCTTCTCGACCAGCCCTCCGGAGAGGCAGACCGTCGCGATCGAGGTGCGCATGCTGGCAATGTAACAGACGGTACATAACAAGGTCACGATCCGGTCGCACCCCTTGCGCGGCTAATGTAACCACCGGTACGTTCACTCCTGGATGCCGACCCCGCGGCATCCGCGGAGGAGACAAGGACGTCTTCGTGACCGACAAGGACACATTCCGGCAGCCGTTCGCGGTGCTGCGCCGGCTCGGCGGCGTCATGGCCGCGATCGAGCTCACGCTCGGCGCGCTCGCCCTGCTCACCATCCTGGTGCTCGTGTTCTACCAGGCGTTGCAGCGCTACCTCCCCATCGACCAGATCGCGTGGACGGGCGAGATCTCCCGCTTCTCGCTCGTCTGGCTCACGTTCGTGGTGGCAGGGCTGCTGGTGTCGACGCGCGGCCACATCGCGCTCGAGATCGCCGATGCGATCCCGCACCCGATGGTGGTGCGCGCGGTCCAGGTCTTCGCGATGGCCGTGGTGGCCGCGACGGGGGTCGGCCTCACGCTCGAGGCCTGGGCCCTGGTGACCACGCAGGGGATCATCAAGTCGCCGGTGCTCCGGTGGCCCATGTCCTGGGTCTACCTGCCGGTGCTGCTCGGCGCGGCCTCCATCACGGTGCGCGCCGCGGTCGCCGCCGTGGACGTCGCGCTCCATGGACCGGTGCTGCGCGAGACCGAGGAGGCGGCCGCGTGACGCTCGCACTCATGGGCCTCGCGATCGCGGTGCTCCTTCATCTCCGGGTCCCCGTCGCTTTCGCCTTCCTTGGCCCGTCGCTCGTGTACATGGCCACGATCGGCCAGTCGACCGGCATGTCCCTGCGCAACGTCACCAACGCCGCGGCGAGCTTCCCCCTGCTGGCAGTTCCGCTGTTCGTGCTGCTCGGCACCCTGGCCAACCACGCGGGCATCGCGGAGCGCTTCTTCCGCTTCGCTCTCGCGCTGCTCGCCCGGGTGCGAGGAGGGCTCGGCTATGTGTCGGTGGGCACGAGCCTCGCCTTCTCCTGGATGAGCGGCTCCGCGGTCGCCGATGCGGCGGCACTGGGCAAGGTGCAGATCCCCGCGATGCTCAAGCACGGCTACAGCCGACGGTTCGCGACCGGCGTGTCGGCATCGTCGGCGCTCGTCGCGCCGATCATGCCGCCCTCGATCCCCGCGGTGATCTTCGCCGGCCTCGCGGCCGTCTCGACCGGCGCGCTCTTCGCGGCCTCCGTCCTGCCCGCGCTCGCGATCACGGTGGGCCTGTGCATCGTCGTGTTCATCCTGGTGCGCCGTCGCGAGACGGTGACCGCGGGCGCCTTCGACCGCCACGAGCTGCTGGAGTCCGCGCGCGGCGTGCTGCTGCCGATGCTCGCGCCGGTCATCATCCTCGGCGGCATCCTCGGCGGCTACTTCACCCCGACCGAGGCGGCCGCGGTGGGCGTGGTGTTCATCATCGTGGTCGGGGTGATCCAGCGCAGCCTGAGCCTGCGAGGATTCGTCGAGGCCGTCAAGGACGCCGTGACCACGACGGCGGGGATCATGCTGATCGTGGCGACGGCCTCGCTGCTCGGGTACATCCTCGCGCGCGAGCGCCTCCCGCAGATCCTCACGGAGCTCGCGCTGTCGATCACGTCGAGCGGCACGGTGTTCCTGGTGCTGGCCGCGCTCATGATGCTCGTGCTGGGCACCGTGATCGATGCGACCGCGATCCTGGTGCTGGTGGTGCCCATCGTGCTGCCGATCGCGAGCGAGTTCGGCGTCGACCCCATCGTGCTCGGCGTCGTGCTGATCCTCTCGCTGATGATCGGCCTGCTCACGCCGCCCGTCGGGACCGTGCTCTTCGTGACGGCAGCGGTGTCGCATACGCGCGTGGGCGAGGTGTTCCGCGGCACGCTCCCGTTCATCGTCCCGCTGCTCGCGATCGTGCTCATCGTGATCCTCGCGCCGGCGACGGTCCTGTGGCTGCCCGGGGTGCTGGGCCTATGACCACCGCACCGACCCGGAGGCCCGCCGTCCTGGTCGGGCTCATCGGCGAGGGCATCGGCCCGTCGCTCACGCCGGCGCTCCACGAGCTCGAGGGCGCGCGGCACGGCATGAGCTACGTCTACCGGACCATCGAGATCTCGTCGACGGAGGCGAGCCCGGCCGTGGTCGGGGCCTTGCTCGAGGCCGCCCGGAGGCTCGGCTACGACGGCCTCAACATCACCCACCCCGCGAAGCAGACGGTGATGCCGCTGCTCGACGCGCTCGCGCCGAGCGCGGCGGCCGTCGGCGCCGTCAACACCGTGGTGTTCGACGGCGGTCGCGCCGTCGGCCACAACACCGACGTCACCGGCTTCGGCGCCGCGATGGACGATGCGCTGGCGGGTTGCGCCCGGGACCGCGTGGTGATGCTCGGGGCGGGCGGCGCGGGCGCCGCGGTCGCACGAGCCCTGCTCGACCGCGAGGTCGGGGACCTGGTCGTGGTGGACGTCGACCCCGAGCGCGCCGCCTCGCTCGCGGAGGCGACCGGCGCCCGGCATGCCACGCCGGAGGCGCTCCCGCGCCTCCTCGGCGACGCGGACGGGCTGGTCAACGCGACCCCGATCGGCATGGCGGCGCACCCCGGCGCGGCCGTGGACCTCGCGCTGCTCGCTCCGCGGATGTTCGTCGCCGACATCGTCTACCGACCGGTCGAGACCGCGTTGCTGACCGCCGCTCGTGCACGAGGATGCCGCGTCATGGCCGGCACCGGGATGGCGATGCACCAGGCCGCCGAGGCCTTCGAGATCTTCACCGGGGAGCACGCCGATCGACGAGCGATGCTCGCCGATCTCACAGACCTGATCGCCGCCGAGGCGGCTGGGGTACCCGCACCGCGGGACCAGAGGAAGGGAGAGGGAGAATGACCGCAACACGAGCCCGGCGATCGATGTGGATCGCCATGGCGACCGTGCCAGCGCTGATGCTGGCCGCATGCTCCGGAGGCGACTCCGAGAGCCCGTCCGACGAGCCGACCACCGGGAGCACCGGTGGCACGGGCGGCGGGACGACCGAGTCCGTCGAGCTGACGCTCGCGCACAGCTACACCGAGGACCAGCCCCAGCACCGCTGCGGCGCGCAGATCATCGCGGACGATGTGGCGGCGGCCGACGTCGGCCTGTCCATCGAGATCTTCCCCGCGAGCCAGCTCGGGGGCGACGCCGACCGCATCGCCTCGGTGGTCTCCGGCGACATCGACATGGACATCCAGGGAGCCTCGGCGCTCGGAGCCGTGTACGAGCCGATCAGCGTGATGGACGCGGCGTTCGGCTTCGACGACCCCGACCACCTCGCGGCCTTCATGGCGTCCGACGAGTCGGCGGTGCTGGTCGACGGCTTCAAGGAGGCCGCCGGCGTCCAGGTGATCGGCGTGTGGTCGGCGGGCGCGCGCCAGTTCACCACGAACGACGCGCCGATCCGCACCCCCGAGGACCTCGCCGGGGTGCGGATGCGCTTCCCCGGCTCGCCTCAGTACCTGCTCAACGCGCAGGCGCTCGGCGCCACGGCGACCGAGGTGGCGTACGAGGAGCTGTACCTCGCGCTCCAGAACGGCACGGTGGACGGGCAGGAGAACCCCATCACGAACATCGTGGCGCAGAACTTCGCCGAGGTGCAGGACTACCTCAGCATGTCCGCGCACCAGCTCAACACCAACCTGGTGATCATGGGACCGATCTGGGACGAGCTCTCAGCCGAGCAGCAGGAGGCGCTCACCGCGGCCACGGAGCACGCGGTCACGGAGGTGACCTCGTGCGTGGCCGAGGAAGAGGAGGCCACGCTCGAGGAGTGGCGCAACGGCGACGAGTGGGAGGTCGTCGAGGACGTCGACCGCGACGCGTTCTCCGAGATGGCAGAGGCCTTCTTCATGGAGACCTACACGGGTGACTCCCTCGCCGTCTACGAGGCGATGCGCGCGACCGCGGGCTGACCTGAACGGCCCCGACACGATGGCGCGCAGCGTGCCCACCGTCATGGGCGTGGTGCCGGGCGAGACGCTCGGCACCACGCTCATGCACGAGCACCTGTTCGTCCTCGATCCGGGGCTCGACCGCGACCTGCCCCATCCGGAGTGGGACGACGAGCGGGCCGTGGCGGAGGCGGTCGCGCTGCTCACGCGGCTGGCCTCGCTCGGGATCGGCACCGTCGTGGACCTCACCGTGCCCGGGCTGGGCCGGGACGTCGCACGGGTGCAGCGCGTCGCGGCGCTCGTGCCCGTCCGCATCGTCGTCGCGACGGGCTGGTACACCGCGACCTCCCTGCCGCCGTACTTCGGCACGCACGGCCCCGGCCGCCTCGTGGGGGGCCCCGACCCGCTCGAGCGGCTCATGGTGCAGGACCTGGAGACGGGCATCGCCGGCACGGGCGTGCGCGCGGGGGTCATCAAGCTGGTCTCCGACTCCCCCGGGATGACCGCGGACGTCGCGCGCGTCTTCGCCGCAGGCGCCGCCGCGCACCGCCGCACGGGCGCGCCCGTCATGACCCACTCCGACGCGGCCTCACGGGGAGGCCTGGAGCAGCAGGACGTCCTCGCGGCGGCAGGGGTCGACCTCGAGAGGGTCGTCATCGGCCACTGCGGCGACTCGCAGGACCTCGACTACCTCATGCGGATCGCGGACCGGGGATCGTCCCTGGGATTCGACCGCTTCGGCATGGCGCACACGCAGTCCGACGAGGCGCGGATCGCGACCCTGCTCGCGCTCCTCGAGCGCGGCTACGCCGGACGCATCGTCCTGTCGCACGATGCGGCGGTGTTCTCCCGCGTGACGCCGCCGTCGTGGCGCGCGCGGGCCGCGCCGCACTGGCGGATGGACCACCTGTCGACCACCGTGCTGCCCGCGCTACGCGCCGCCGGGATCCCGCAGAGCACGCTCGACACGATCATGATCGACAACCCCCGACACCTCCTGGAGGGACCATGACACGCCATCGCCCGCCGGCCGCCGGGCCCGTGCTCGGTAGGCTGACGCCGTGACCGACACGATGCCGCGACGGCGCGACGCCGAGCGCACGCGGGCCGAGCTGCTCGACGTCGCGACCCAGGTGTTCGCGGCGACGGGCTACGCGGGCACCCGCGTCGACGACATCGCCGCCCGGACGCGCACGACGAAGCGGATGATCTACTACTACTTCGGGTCCAAGGAGAAGCTCTACCTGGCCGTGCTCGAGAACGCCTACCGCGGCATCCGTGCCGCGGAGCGCGCCCTCCATCCGGGAGACCTGGCGCCGCTCGAGGCGGTGCGCCGCATCGCCGAGCTCACGTACGACCATCACCTCGACCACTCGGAGTTCATCCGGCTCGTGTCGATCGAGAACATCCACCACGGCAGGTACATCGCACGCCTGGGCTCGCTGCGCGAGATCAACCGGGACGCGCTCGGCATCCTCGACGCGGCCCTGGAGCGGGGGCGCGCCCAGGGCCTCATCCGCGACGACGTCGACGCGCTGGACGTGCACCTGGTGATCAGCTCCTACTGCTTCTTCCAGGTGGCGAACCGGCACACGTTCGGCCACCTGTTCGCCCGCGACCTGCTCGATCCCGCGTTGCGCGACCACCATCGCACCATCATCGGCGACGTGGTCGCCGCATGGCTGAGCGCGGCTCCGTCGGAGCCGCCCGCGGCGACCGACGGCTCTCATGGCAGCGGCGGCTGACGGCGAGCTCGCGCGGGGCCTCGCGGTGATCCGCGCGTTCGACGCCGCGGCGCAGATGCTCACCGCCGAGGAGGTCGCGGACAGGGCGGGCCTCGACCCCGACGACGCCGCGCACCTCCTGGGCGTGCTCACGTCGCTCGGCTACCTCGAAGCGGAGGCGCGCGCCTTCCGCCTCACCCCGCGCGTGCTCGGTCTGGGGATCGGGTACCTCTCCTCGCTCGTGCTGCCGCGGATCGCGCAGCCGCATCTCGACGCCCTCGCGAGCGAGCTCGGCGAGTCGGTCTCGGCGGCGGTGCTCGACGGTGCGTCCATCGTCTACGTCGCGCGCGCGGCGGTGCCGGGTGCTGCGGCCACCCACGTGACGATCGGGACGCGGCTCCCCGCCCATGCCGCGGCGATGGGCAGGGCGATGCTCGCCCAGCTTCCCGCGGAGGACTGGGACGCGCGGCTCGAGGCCACGGGGCTCGAGCCGCTCACGTCGCGCACCGTCACGCGCCTCGAGGACCTGCGCGTCTCCTTGCGCGCCACGCTCCCGCGCGGCTGGTGCGAGGTCGACGGCGAGGTCGAGCACGGCCTGCGCTCGGTGGCCGTGCCCGTGCACGGGCTCCGGGGCGTGGCCGCAGCGATCGGCGTCACGACCCCGTCCGGGCGGGGCGACGCACGGGGTCTCGCCGAGCGCCTCGCCGAGACCGTGCGAGCGATCGAGGACGAGCTGCGGGCGGTCGACCTCGCGCGTCCAGAGAGCTGAGCGCCGTCGCGTACCCCCGCGCGCACGGGCCTCGCAGGGCGGGCCCGGCGCGAGCCGTCAGGAAAAGTCACACGGTGCCGCGATAATTCCTCGGTGACCTCTCCCGACCGCACCGTCCCCTCGCGCGCGCTTCGCACGTCGCTCGCATCCGCCGCGCTCGTCGCGGCGATCGCCGTCGGGCTCGCCCTCAGCGCCGGGGCGACGCAGGACGATGCGGTCACGCCTGACGCGGCAGCGGCCTCACCCGCCGCGGTCGCGCTCCCGAGCCCGGCGCCCACCGCGACCGAGGCGTCGGCCTCCCCCTCCCCGTCCGCGTCCCCCGCCCCGTCCGCCACCCCGGGCCCGGTGCGGTTCACGCTGGTCGCCGGCGGGGACGTGCTCCCGCATGGCTCGGTCAACGCCTCGGCCTCGACCGCGGACGGCTACGACTACACCGCCCTGATGGAGGGCGTCCGCCCCTACATCGAGGGCGCCGACCTCGCGCTGTGCCACATGGAGGTGCCCGTGGCCCCGGAGGGCACGCGCCCCTCCGACCACCCGATCTTCGCCGCGCCGCCCGAGCTGGTGCGCGACCTGGGCGCCGTGGGCTGGGATGGCTGCTCCACCGCCTCGAACCACAGCGTGGACCAGGGCACGGCAGGCGTCGCGGCGACGCTCGCGGCGTTCGACGACGCCCTCATGCAGCATGCCGGCACCGCGCGCACGGAGGCCGAGTCCGAGCGGACCTCGTTCTACGTGGTCCAGGACGGCGACACGCTCGTCAAGGTGGCGCACCTGAGCTTCACGTGGAGCACCAACGGCCTCCCCGTGAGCGCGCCCTGGCAGGTCGGCACGGTCAACGTCCACGCCGCGGACGCCACGCCCATCGTCGAGGCGGCGCAACGCGCTCGCGACGAGGGAGCGGACGTGGTGGTCGCGTCGGTGCACTGCTGCGTCGAGTACGAGACGGAGCCGACGGCCGCCCAACGAGCGCTCGCGACCAAGGTCGCGGAGTCGGGCCTGGTCGACCTGTACATCGGCCACCACGCCCACGTGCCGCAGCCCATCGAGCTGCTGCCGGGCGGCCCCACGGGAGAGGGCATGTGGACGGCGTTCGGCCTCGGCAACTTCCTGTCCAGCCAGGGTGCCGACTGCTGCGCGCCGGCGTCGACGTCCGGGGTGCTCCTCGCGACGACGTTCACCGTCGCCCCCGGCGGAGCCGTCGCGGTCGAGGCCGGATGGGTGCCGATCACGGTGGACCGCAGCAGCGCGCATGCGATGCACGTGCTCACCGCGATCCCCGACGGTGCGGGCACCCTGAGCGCTGCCGAGGTGGCGGCCCGCCTGGCGATGATGCGCGACGCCGTCGGGGATGCCGCGACCGAGCTCACCGCTCCTCCAGGGCGGCGCGCTGAGCACGCCTTCCCGCTCCTCGACCCCGCGCCGGCCGCGTAGCGGCATCGGCGCGGCCGCGCTACCGGTCGCGGAAGATCGCGTCGGGCTCGGCCGGACGCGGGTCGATGAGGCTCGAGCCGGTGAAGGGGTGCTGCGCGAGCACGGTCGCGGCGGGCTGCGCCACGCCGAATAGCCAGCCCTGGCCGTAGCGCCAGCCGCAGTCCGCGAGGAACTCCGCCTGCGCCTCCGTCTCGATGCCCTCCGCGATGGTCGCGAGGCCCAGCTCGCGCGCGAGGGCACCGAGCGCGCGGGACACGCGCGCTCCCGCCGGGTCCTCGGGGATTCCCGCCACGAAGGACATATCGAGCTTCACGCCGGAGACCGGGAGGTCGCGCAGGTAGGACAGCGGGGATACCCCGGTCCCGAAGTCGTCGAGCAGGATGGGCACGCCGGCGTTGCGCAGCTCGGTGAGCTCGTGCCGGATGCGGGTGTTCGGCGCCACGAGCGAGGCCTCCGTGAGCTCGACCACGACGCGCTGAGGGCTGAGGTGGTAGCGCCCGATGGAGGCGAGCACGCCATCGGCGAAGGCCGAGTCGCCCAGCTGGTCGGCGGAGACGTTGAGCGACACCCAGGTGGTGTCGGAGGGCGTGCGCGAGAGGAACTGCGCGGCCTGCTCGACCAGCGCCGCGCCGGCGGTCGCCGCGAGGCCCTTGTCGCTGATGAGCGGCAGGAAGGCGCCCGGCAGCAGCAGGCCCCGCGTGGGGTGCTGCCACCGCACGAGCGCCTCGTAGCCCACCACGGTGCGCGTGGCGAGCTCGAGGATCGGCTGGTAGTGGAGCACCAGGTCGCCGTGCTCGATCGCGCGTGCCAGCTCGGCGGCGAGCGCCGAGTGGTGGTCGTCGGCGACGCGCATCGACGGCTCGAAGACCTCGGTGCGGCTCTTCCCCGCGGCCTTGGCGCGGTACATCGCCGCGTCGGCGGCGGTGAGCAGGCTCGCCCCACCGCCCGCGATGGTCTCCTCATCCGCCATCGCGATGCCGAGCGACGCGGCGAGCTGGAGCTGGTGGCGCTTGACCGCGAGCGGCTTGCGCATGCCCTCGTGGATCGCCGCCGCGATCTCGACGAGCGCCTTCGAGCAGTCCGGGTCGTGGACGGCGATGACGAACTCGTCGCCGCCCAGGCGCGCCACCGTGCCGCGGCCTCCCGTGGCCGCACGCAGCACCCCGGCGACGTGCACGAGCGCGCTGTCGCCGGCGGCGTGCCCGAACCTGTCGTTGAGGCCCTTGAAGCCGTCGAGGTCGACCGCGATGACGCCCACGCGGGTGTCGGCATCGGGCTTGGCCAGGAGCTCCTCGAGGACGTCGTTGAACAGGTTGCGGTTGGCGAGCCCCGTGAGCGGGTCGTGCATCGCACGATGCTGCATGAGCTCCGAGCGCATCCGCACCTCGGTGGTGTCGCGGACGTGGACCACGTAGTGGTCCGGCGCGCCGCCCGCGTAGCGGACCATCGCGACCTCGAGCACGGCCCAGACGACGTTCCCGTCCGCCTTGACGTAGCGCTTCTCCACCGAGAACCGGTTCTGGTGGCCGTCGTACAGGCGCTGCAGCTGGTCGCGCTCGGCGTGGAGGTCCTGCGGGTGCGACAGCGCGCTGAACGGCGTGCCGCGCAGCGCCGCCACCGTCGACCCCATCATCTCCGCGAACGCGCGGTTGACCTCCATGAGCCGCCACTCGAGGTCGACCAGCGCCATGCCCGTGGGCGCGTTCTCCATCGCCCGACGGAACTGGGCGTCCGAGCGGCTCAGCGCCTCGGCGGCCTCGCGCAGCCCCGTGGTGTCCATCACCGTGATGATGCGCACCTGCTGGCCGTCGCCCGGGTCCTGCACCTTGCGCGAGCGCACATGCAGCCAGCGGATGTCCTCGGCGCCGCGACGTCCCGGCACCCCGATGACACGAGGCCGCCCGTCGTCGGTCGGCGCGAACGCGTCCGCGGGCAGCAGCGGGCGGAGGTTCGAGTCGACCGCGCGCACCGGGATGCGGTTGAGCGCCGTGCCCGTCGCGTCCGAGGCGCTGAGGCCCAGGATCGCGCACGCGATGTCGGAGATGAGGGCGACCTCGCCGTCCTCGGTCACCAGCAGCACGCCGTCGCGCGACGAGGTCATGACCGCGTCGAACTGGTGGCGCAGGCGACGCTCGCGGGCCAGGGCGCGGTCCCGTGCCGCGCGCTCGCGACCGGACCGCCAGAAGAAGTAGAACGCGCACAGCGCGAGCAGGACGAGGAGCGCGCCGACCCCGGCGACGAACGCCGGCTGCGCGAAGAGCTCTAGGACTCCACCCATTCCTCGTCCTCAGCATCGGGGTTGACGGCGGCCGTGCTTACCGTAGCGCCTCCGTCGCCCCGCAGGACAGCCAGGGTGGATGCCAGCTCGTCCGGTGTGACCAACACGTCACGCGCCTTCGATCCCTGGGAGGGGCCGACGATCTCGCGGGTCTCGAGGAGATCCATGAGCCGGCCGGCCTTGGCGAAGCCCATCTTGAGCTTGCGCTGGAGCATCGACGTCGAGCCCAGCTGCGTCGTGATGACCAGCTCGGCCGCCTGCAGCAGGTCGTCGAGATCGTCGCCGATGTCCTCCGCGACCGCCGCGGTCCCGGTCGCCGCCTGCGTGACGTCGTCGCGGTACTCGGGGTCCGCCTGACGCTTCGCGTGGTCGACGGCCCCGTGGATCTCGGTCTCCGTCACCCAGGAGCCCTGGACACGCATCGGCTTGCTCTCGCCCATCGGCAGGAACAGGGCGTCGCCCTGGCCGATGAGCTTCTCCGCGCCGGGGGTGTCGAGGACCACGCGCGAGTCGGCGAGCGAGGAGGTCGCGAACGCGAGACGCGACGGCACGTTCGCCTTGATGGTTCCCGTGATGATGTCGACCGACGGGCGCTGCGTCGCGAGCACCAGGTGGATGCCCGCTGCGCGCGCGAGCTGCGTGATGCGCTGGATCGACTCCTCGACGTCGCGCGGCGCGACCATCATGAGGTCCGCGAGCTCGTCGACGATCACGAGCAGGTACGGGTAGGTCTTGATCCTGCGCTCGGAGCCCGGGAGCGGCTTGACCTTGCCCGCCCGCACGGCCTTGTTGAAGTCGTCGATGTGCTTGTACCCGAACAGCGCGAGGTCGTCGTAGCGCATGTCCATCTCCTTCACCACCCACTCGAGGGCCTGCGCGGCCTTCTTCGCATCGGTGATGATGGGCGTGATGAGGTGCGGGATGCCCTCGTAGATGGTGAGCTCGACGCGCTTCGGGTCGACGAGGACCATGCGCACCTCGTTCGGCGTGGCACGCATGAGGATCGACGTGATGAGCGAGTTGACGAACCCCGACTTGCCGGCGCCCGTGGCGCCCGCGACCAGCAGGTGCGGCATCTTCGCGAGGTTCGCCATGACGTAGCCGCCTTCGACGTCCTTGCCGATGCCGATCGCCATGGGGTGGTCGTTGCGCTGCGCGACCGACGAGCGCAGCACGTCGCCGAGCGCGACGGTCTCGCGGTCGACGTTGGGGATCTCGATGCCGATGGCCGACTTGCCGGGGATGGGCGACAGGATCCGCACGTCCGCGCTGGCGACCGCGTACGCGATGTTCTTGCTCAGCTGCGTGATCTTCTCGACCTTGACGCCCGCGCCGAGCTCGACCTCGTAGCGCGTGACGGTCGGGCCGCGGGTGAAGCCCGTGACCTCCGCGTCGACGCCGAACTGCTGGAGCACGTCGCGCAGCGCCGCGACCACGCGGTCGTTCGCGGCCGAGCGCTCCTTGTGCGGGGCGCCCTTCGCGAGGATCTCGAGCGACGGGAGCACGTACGGGCTCGAGTTCTCCAGGACGCCCTGCTCGCCGTCCGGCACGATGCTGGTGGTGGCGGGCGCGGCGTGCTCGTCCGCGGCGACGGCGATCGCCTGGGTCGGGACGTCCTCCGGCGCGGGCTCCTCGTCCCACGGCGCGGACTCCTCGATCGCGCCGAAGTCGTACGGCGAGATCACCTCGGTGACGGGGACCTGGCCGCCGTCCGGGTCGATGATGTCGTCGAACTCGGTGCGGTCCACCTGGGCGGCGTGCGCGAACGCCTCGTCGGCCTCGTACTCGTCGATCGTCGCCTCGCCCGGCTGCTCTCCGTGCAGCGCGCGGTCGATCATGCGCTTCGCGCGGCCCTTCGCGGGCTTGAGGACCTTGGTCTTCTCACCCGGGCGCTCGAGGGTGCGGTGCTCCGGGAGGTCGAGCTCGCCCGAGCCGGTGTCCTCGCCGTCGCCGTCGGCACGGACCTTGCCCGTGACCTCGGCCACCCAGGCGACCGCCTCCCGCACGGAGACGCCGAAGATGATGAGCACGGACAGCACCGCGAGCAGCACCAGGACCACGATCGCGAGCGGGACGGTCACCAGCGACGCGAGGGGCGTGCCGATGAGGTAGCCCAGCACCCCGCCGGCCTCCTGGAGCCCCTGGGCGCCGTCCGTCGGTCCGGGCTGGCCCTTCGCGAGGTGGATGATCGAGTCGACCATGATCGCGAGCAGCAGCACACCGAACGTGATGCGGTGGTTGGTGCCCTCCTCCTGCGGGGCGCGCATGAGCCTCACCGCGATGACGGCGAGCACGACGGGCACCCCGTAGGCGAGGACGCCGAACGCGCCCGCGACCACCCAGTGGATCCCGGTGCCCGCCCAGCTCGGCAGCTCGAACCACTCCCGCGCCGCGACCAGGATCGCGAGGATGATCAGCGTGATCGCGATGCCGTCGCGGCGGACGGCGGGCGGCACGTCGCGCGCGCCGTGGCCGATGCTGCGGACGCCGGAGCCGACGGCGTTGGCCGTGCCACGGCCGATCGCGGCGATCGCGCGCAGGAGGGCGGGAGGCCGGCGCTTGGCCTGCGCTGCCGAGCGCGAGCTCGACGACGAGGAGCGCTTCGCCTGCTGCGTCCTCGGCGCGGGTCGTGACTGTCGCGTCTGTGCCATGGCACAGCACGGTAGTGCCCCGAGGGGGACGCGTGGTGTTGCCACCCCGCCCGGACCCGCATCGTCCCCGGAAGGGACGATGCGGGACGCGGTTCAGGCCTCGATGACGATCGGGACGATCATGGGGCGTCGGCGCAGCTTGGTGCCCACGAACCGCCCCAGGACGCGTCGCGCGACCTGCTGGAGCTGGTGGGTGTCGGTCGAGCCGCCGCGTGCGGCGTCCTCGATCGCCTTCTTGATCTCGGGGAGTATCGCGTCGAAGACCGCGTCGCCCTCCGCGAGGCCGCGCGCGTGCACCTCCGGGCCCGAGACCACGCGGCCGTTGCTCGAGTCGACCACCGCGAACACGGACACGAAGCCCTCCTCCGAGAGGATGCGGCGGTCCTTGAGCTCGGCGTCGGTGATCTCGCCGATCGACGATCCGTCGACGTAGACGTTGTGCACCTCGACCGCGCCGACCACGCGGGCCACGCCGTCCTTGAGGTCCACCACGGTGCCGTTCTCCGCGAACATCACGTTCTCGTGCGGGATGCCGGTCTTCATGGCGAGGTGCCCGTTGGCCAGCAGGTGACGGACCTCGCCGTGGATCGGCATCACGTTCTTGGGGCGCAGGATGTTGTAGCAGTACAGCAGCTCGCCCGCGCTCGCGTGGCCGGAGACGTGGACGCGCGCGCTGCCCTGGTGGACCACCGTGGCACCCAGGCGCATGAGCCCGTTGATGACGCGGAAGACCGCGTTCTCGTTGCCCGGGATCAGGGACGAGGCGAGGATCACCAGATCCCCCTCCCCCACGGTCACCTTGTGGTCGCCGCTGGCCATGCGGCTCAGCGCGGCCATCGGCTCGCCCTGCGATCCGGTGGACATGTAGACCACCTGCTCGCCGGGCATGTCGTCGGCCTTCTTGGGGTCGATGAGGATGCCGTCGGGCACGCGCAGGTAGCCCATGTCCGCCGCGATGCCCATGTTGCGCACCATCGACCGGCCCACGAACGCCACCCTGCGGCCGTGCGACTCGGCGGCGTCGATGACCTGCTGGACGCGGTGCACATGGCTCGCGAAGGACGCCACCACGATGCGCCCGGTCGCCTGCATGAACAGGCGGTCCAGGACGGGGCCGATCTCGACCTCCGCCGTGGTGAAGCCCGGGACCTCGGCGTTGGTGGAGTCCACCTGGAAGACGTCGACGCCCTCCTCGCCCAGGCGCGCGAAGCCGCGCAGGTCGGTGATGCGGCCGTCGAGCGGCAGCTGGTCCATCTTGAAGTCGCCGGTGTTGAGCACCGTGCCCGCGGAGGTGCGCACGAAGACCGCGAGCGCGTCCGGGATCGAGTGGTTCACCGCGAGGAACTCGAGGTCGAAGATGCCGATCTTCTCGCGCTGCCCCTCCTTGACCGCGAGCGTCACGGGGCTGATGCGGTGCTCGCGGAGCTTCGCCTCGACGAAGGCGAGCGTGAGCTGCGAGCCCAGGATCGGGATGTCGCGGCGCATGCGCAGCAGGTACGGGACGGCGCCGATGTGGTCCTCGTGGCCGTGCGTGAGCACGATCGCCTCGACGTCGTCCAGCCGGTCCTCGATGTAGCTGAAGTCGGGAAGGATCAGGTCGACGCCGGGCTGGTGGTCCTCGGGGAAGAGCACGCCGCAGTCGATGATGAGCAGGCGCCCGTCGAGCTCGAGCACGTGCATGTTGCGGCCCACCTCGCCCAGGCCGCCGAGCGGGACGAGCCGGAGGGTGCCGGGTTCGAGCGCGGGGGGCGGGAGCAGGTCGGGATTGAAGGTCATGCGGTCTCCGTCAGGGGTGGATGCCGGCGGCCTCGAGGCGCGAGATCAGCGCGTCGTGCTCGGCCGGCGGGTTGGGAAGCAGGGGAAGGCGCATCGCACGGCTCGGGACCACGCCCAGCCAGTGCACCGCGGACTTCGCGTTGATGGCGCCGGGGCCGGAGAAGACGGCCTCGTGCACCGGGAGCAGGGACTCGTGGAGGCGCTCGGCCTCCGCGGTGTCGCCCGCCTCATGCGCGGCGATCATCGCCGCGATCTCCCGCCCCACCACGTGGGACGAGACGGACACGACGCCGACGGCGCCCGCCCGGAGGAAGTCGAGGGTGAGCGGGTCGTCGCCCGAGTACCACGCGAGCCCGGTCCGCGCGATCCGCTCCTTGGCCGCCTCGACGCCGCCCGTGGCGTCCTTGACGGCGACCACGCGCGGGTGCGCCGCGAGCTCGTCGTAGCTCTCGTCGCTGATCGCGAGCGCGGTGCGGCCCGGGATGTCGTAGAGCATCGCGGGCAGGCCCGTCGCGCCGAGGATCGCGCGGAAGTGCGCGACCACGCCGGCCTGCGTGGGCTTCGAGTAGTACGGCGTGAGCGCGAGGATGCCGTCGGCGCCGGCCTCCTCGCCCTGCTCGGCCATGCGCACCGCGTGCGCGGTGTCGTTGGAGCCGGCGCCCGTGAGGATCGTGACGTCGGGCCCCACGGCCTCGCGCACGGCGACGAGCAGGTCCACCTTCTCGGGCGCGTGCGTGGTCGGGGCCTCGCCCGTGGTGCCCGACAGGACGAGCCCGTCGGAACCGTGCGCGACCAGGAACTTCGCGAGCTCCTGGGCGCCCTTGAGGTCCAGCGCGCCTCCCTCGTGCATCGGGGTGACCATCGCGGTCAGCACCGTTCCGAACGGGCGCGTGGAGGAAGTCATGGCACTCAACCTACCGCGCGCGGCGGGTGACCCGTGGTCGCGTCGGCAGGCTCAGGCACGCGTCGCGACCGTGAGCAGCACCGCGGAGTCCGCGAGCGCACGCAGGCCGTGCCGCTCGGGTGGGAGCACCAGGTAGTCGCCGGGGCTGAGCGTCGCGCCGCCGGACGCGGTGCCGAGCTCGACCTCGCCGCTGATGACCTGGAGGGTCGCCTCCCCCGGGCTCTCATGGTCCTGGAGCCGCTGGCCGGCCGCGAGCGCGATCACCGTCTGCCTGAGGTCGCTGCCCCGGTCCCCCATCAGGGTGACCGCGTGGCGCCCGCTCGACTCCACCCGCGCGAGCTCGAGCTGGTCCTCCGCGACCGCGGCGAGGTTCTCCACGTCCATGCGCGGCTCCTTCCCTCCCCGGCCAGTCAAGCGCATCGTCCCTCCGACCGCGACAGCACCGCGGCCGGAGGAACGATGCCGCGCTACGGCAGGACGATCTCGAAGCCCGGGTCGCCCGGGTCGAGCACGCCCAGCAGCTGCTGGAGCACGCCAGGGTCGCCGGTCGTCTCGATCCCCGGGGATGCGAGGTCTCCCGCGAGCACCGCGAGCAGCCGCGGCTTCGTGAGGGCGAGCGTCACCCCGGCACCTGCCGCGACGGCGCCCTCGGACGCGACCAGCACGCCGTGGCGCAACGTGAGATGGAACGTCCGGTCGAGGTCGGTGAGCACCACGTCGATCGCGAGGTCGAGGTCCCACGCCCGCGGGCCGTCCACCGTGATCGCGATGGCATCGAAGATCTGCTCGGGGCTCAACTGCACGACCAGATCCGGGGCCGCGGTCGCCACCGGGGTGCCGAACGTGCCCTCCCGCAGCTCCGTGGCGCCCGACAGGAAGAAGCTGCGCCACGTGCCGTTCTCGGATCCGTACGCGAGCTGCTCGAGCGTGTCGGCGTACAGCTCGCGCGCCGCCGCATCGTCCGGAGCCGCGAACACCGCGTGATCGAGGAGCGTCGCCGCCCACCGCAGGTCGCCCTCGTCGTACGCGGTGCGGGCGAGGCCGACGACGCTGGCGACGCCCCCCATCGCGGCGACGTAGCGCTCCGCGAGCGCCCGCGGCGGATGCGGCCAGAGGCGCGCGGGATTGCCGTCGAACCATCCCAGGTAGCGCTGGTAGATCGCCTTGACGTTGTGCGAGACCGATCCGTAGTAGCCGTGCGTGCCCCAGACCCTCTCGAGCGCCGGCGGCAGGGTCATCTCCTCCGCGATCTCCGCGCCCGTGAGGCCCTTGTTGAGCATGCGCAGCGTCTGATCGTGCAGGTACTTGTAGAGGTCGCGCTGGATGCCGATGTACTCGACCAGCCGCTCGCGACCCCACGTGGGCCAGTGATGCGAGGCGAACATGACGTCCGCGCGGTCGCCGAACAGCTCGATCGCCTCAGTGAGGTAGTGCGCCCAGATGTTGGGATCGCGCACCAGCGCGCCGCGCAGGGTGAGCAGGTTGTGGAGGTTGTGCGTGACGTTCTCGGCCATGCACAGCGCCGCATAGCGTGGCAGCAGGAAGTGGAACTCCGCGGGCGCCTCGGTCCCGGGAGCCATCTGGAACTCGAGCTCGACGCCGTCGACCGTGACCTTCTCCCCCGTCGCCGTGACCTCGTGCGTGGGGACGACGATGCCGGGGTGGCCGGTCGAGGTGGTCTGGCCGAGCCCGGCACCCACCTGACCCTTCGGGCCCCGCGCGAGCGCGGCGCCGTACATGTAGCCCGCCCGCCGCGCCATCGCGGTGCCGGCGTACACGTTCTCCGCGACGGCATGACCGACCAGACCTTCCGGGACGATGACGGGGAGCGCCCGGTCCGCCGCCTCCTCGGCCGAGACGATGCCCAGCGCGCCGCCGAAGTGGTCGAGGTGCGCGTGCGTGTAGACCATGCCGGTCACCGGGCGGTCGCCCCGATGCTCGCGGTACAGCGCGAGCGCGGCGGCCGCGGTCTCCTTGGAGATGAGCGGGTCCACCACGATCACGCCGGTGTCGCCCTCGATCAGCGACATCACCGAGAGGTCGAGGCCTCGCACCTGGTAGATGCCCTCGACCACCTCGAACAGGCCGTGACGTGCCACCAGCGTCGACTGCCGCCACAGGCTCGGGTGCACCGACGTGGGCGCCTCGCCCTCGATGAAGTCGTACGTCGACGCGTCCCACACGACCTTGCCGTCGACGTCGCGGATCACCGGGTCCGCCAGCGTGCCGAGGAAGCCGCGGTCGGCGTCCTCGAAGTCCCGCTCGTCGTCGAACGGGAGCGTCGCGAGGTGACGCGCATGCGCCGCCTCGATCGCGGGGATGGGGTCGTTCTGGCGCATGGCAGCCTCCGGCTTCGGGGGACCCGCCTCCAGCCTTGACCCCCGCGCGGGCGACCGCAACCGGAGCACGCCCGCCGCGCATCGTCCCTCGCGAGGGACGTTCGGGGGCCGGCCCATGCGCTCACCGCGCATGAACGAGGGTTTTCGCGCACAATCGGAACGTATGCGGCCACGCTTCCGAGCAAGGCCTGTCCCCCGGCATCGTCGATCCCACACGCGCACATGCAGGAGGAATCATGACCGGCGACCTCAGCGACCGCAGAGACTTCGACGACGCCCACCGGGGCCTGATCGCCCGGCTTGAGCCCGGGGTGATCACAGGCGCGGACGGCGCCGTCGTGTTCGACGCCGACGTCTACACCGCGGGCACGGCAGGCGACTGCCCCGACACCGCGAACCCCAGCCTGTGGCGCCAGAGTCAGCTCACGGCCATCCAGGGCCTCTTCGAGGTGGTCCCGGGGCTCTACCAGCTGCGCGGCATCGAGCTGTCGAACATGACGGTGGTGGAAGGCGACACCGGCGTCATCATCATCGATCCCGCGGTCTCGGCCGAGGTCGCCTCAGCCGGTATGGCCCTGTACCGCGAGCACCGCGGTGAGCGTGAGGTCCGGGCCGTCATCTACACCCACTCCCATGTCGACCACTTCGGCGGCGTCCTCGGCGTGGTGGGGCCTGACGAGGACGTCCCGATCATCGCTCCTGAAGGCTTCCTCGAGCACGCGGTCTCCGAGAACGTCTACGCGGGCGTCGCGATGATGCGGCGCACGATCTACCACACGGGCGCCAACCTGAGCGTGGGCGCCACAGGGATGCTCGGAGCGGGCCTGGGCTCGGGCACCTCCAAGGGCACCATCGGGCTGCTGGCCCCGACCGACTCCATCACCCGGACCGGCGAGGAGCGCACGATCGACGGCGTGCGCATCGTGTTCCAGCTCACGCCGGGCACCGAGGCCCCCTCGGAGCTGAACTTCTACTTCCCCGACAGCAAGGCGCTGTGCACCGCCGAGAACGCGACGCACACGCTGCACAACCTCCTCACCCTGCGCGGGGCCGAGGTGCGGGACGCCCGAGGCTGGTCGCGCTACCTGGCCGAGCTCATCGAGATGTTCGGGCACGAGGCCGAGGTGGTGTTCGCCTCGCACCATTGGCCCACGTGGGGCAACGAGCAGATCCTCGCGTTCCTCACCTGCCAGCGCGACCTGTATTGCTATCTGCACGACCAGACGCTGAGGATGCTCAACGCCGGCTTGGTGGGCTCCGAGATCGCGGAGGCCATCGAGATGCCCCCCGCGCTCGACGCCCAGTGGAGCACGCACGGCTACTACGGCTCCGTGTCGCACAACGTCAAGGCGATCTACCAGCGGTACATGGGCTGGTACGACGGCAACCCCGCCCACCTGTGGCAGCACCCCCCGGTCGAGCTCGCGACGCGGTACGTCGACCTCGCCGGAGGGATCGACGCCGCGATCGCGAAGGTCCGGGGGTACGCCGACGCTGGAGACCTGCGTTTCGCGGCCGAGCTCGGAAGCCACTGCGTGTTCGCGGAGCCTGACAACGTCGAGGCCCGCGCGGCGCTCGCCGCGGTGTTCACCGCGCTCGGGTACGGCGCGGAGAACGGCACGTGGCGCAACAACTACCTGACCGGAGCGCAGGAGCTGGTGGCACCGACGGTGCCGACCGAATGGTCCCCCGGCGGGATGGCCGCAGCGCTCACCATCACCCAGCTGTTCGACAGCATCGCGATCACGATCGTGGGCCCCCGCGCATGGGACATCGCACTGTCCATCCGGTGGCGCTTCACCGACACCGACGAGTCCTACCGGATGGAGCTCTCCCACGGCGCGCTCATCCATTTCCCCACGACGAAGGAGGATCCCGCCGACCTCGTGGTGACCCTCACCAAGCCGCAGCTGCTTGCGCTTCTCGCAGGCGACACGGACGAGGTGGAGCTCGACGGCGACGCCTCGGCGCTCCAGACCCTCCTGTCGCTCACCCAGAGGCCCGACCCCACGTTCCCGATCGTCACTCCTTGATCATCGGCGCGCACCGTGGGGACGCGACCACGAGGTGGAGGCATGACGAGCGCACAGCAGAGGCGCGGAAGGCTCGGACGTACCGTCCCGCGGCCGAGGTGGAGCGACGTGTCCTCGGGCTTCGTGACGGGCCTGTTCTCGATCCCCGAGGGCATGGCCTACGCGAGCATCGGCGGCTTCGCCGCGCCCCTGGGACTCTGGTCGGGAGTGGTGCCCACCATCGTCGGCTCGATGCTCGCGCGCACCGTCCTCATGGTGACCACGCTGACGAGCGCGATCGCGCTGTCCTCCCAGAGCGTCATGGCCGCCGCAGGGCTGGATCCCGGCGACGTCGGGGGGATCGCGACGCTGACCGTCCTGGTCGGGCTCATCATGCTCGTGATGGGCCTGCTGCGGATGGGCTCCGTCATGGCGTTCGTGTCGACCGCGGTGATGACGGGCTTCACCACGGGCATCGCGGTGCAGATCCTGGCGGGGGTGGTGAACGACGCCACGGGCTACTCCCCCGCCTCCTCGAACACGGTGGGCAAGCTCGTCGAGGCGGTCGCGCACGTGGGCGACTGGGACGCCCCCACCGTCGCGGTCGCGCTCGGCACGCTCGCGGTGTGGTTCATCGCGAGGCGGGTGCGGGCGCTCCGTGCGCTCGCCACGCTCGTCGCGCTCGTGGTCGCGAGCATCGTCGCCTTCCTGTTCGCCCGCGACGTCGAGACGGTGGCGGACATCGCGGCGGTGCCGAGGTCGCTCCCTCCGTTCACGCTGCCGGACCTCGCGGCCTTCCCCGCCCTCATCGCCGGGGCCGTCGCCGTCGCGCTCGTCGCGCTCGCGCAGGCCGCGGGGATCGGCGCGGCAGTGGCCAACCCTGACGGCTCCAGGGCCGATGCGTCGAAGGACTTCGTGGCGCAGGGCGCGGCGAACGTCGCGGGTGGGTTCTTCGGAGCGCTCCCCACGGGCGGATCCCTCTCGCGCACGGGCGTCGCCACGAGCGCGGGCGCGCGCACGCGCTGGGCGGGCATCTTCGCCGGTGTGTCGCTGGGCCTCATCGTCCTGCTCGTCGGACCGGTCGCCGGCGAGATCCCCATGGCCGTCATCGGCGGGCTCATGCTCATCATCGGCGCCGAGATCATCGAAGGTCGCGTCGCCGACATCCGGCTGGTCGCGCGCACCTCGACCGGATCCCTCGCGGCGATGGCGGTGACGTTCGTCGCCACGACGGCGCTGCCGCTGCAGCAGGCGATCTTCATCGGCGCGGCGCTGTCGATCATGCTCACCGCGGTGCAGAACAGCCGGGCCGGCCGGCTCGTGGAGGTGGTCCGCGGACGCGACGGCTGGACGGTGCACGATGCACCCGCCGTCCTCCCCTCGCACCGCACCACGGTGCTGCACTATTCGGGCCATGGCTTCTTCGCCGAGGTCGGGCCGCTCGACGAGGAGTGGCCGGACACGTCCGGCGTGACGGACGCCGCGCTCGTGATCTCGGTCCGCGGGTCGCTGGGCGTGCCCTCGGCGACCTTCCTCAAGATGCTGGGCCGGCGTTCGGCGGAGATGCGCGAACAAGGCGTGGGCCTGGTGATCTGCGGGGTGCCGCCGCGCCTGCACGCGCTGCTCGAACGCACCGGTGCGCTCGAGGCTCTGGGTCCGGAGAACGTCGTCGCCGCGACGAGCACGTTGATGGAGTCGGTCGACCGCGGCCACGCCCGCGCGGAGGAGATGCGTGCGCAGCTGCGCGCGCGGGAGGAGTGACATGGGTGCCGTCATCGGTGAGGTGCTGCCCTTGGCCGTGGGGGTGGCGATCAGCCCGATCCCGATCATCGCGGCGATCCTCATGCTGCTGTCGCCGCGAGCGCGGGTCACGGGGACCGGGTTCCTGCTCGGCTGGGTCCTCGGGATCCTCGTGGCGACGACCGTCTTCATCGCGCTCTCGGGCTCGGTCGCGGAAGGCACGGGCGAGCCCGTCGCCGCCGTGGGCATCGCCCAGCTGACGCTGGGCGCCCTGCTGCTGCTCCTCGCCATCCGCTCGTGGCGCGGCCGCCCGCGCGACGGCGAGGAGCCGTCCCTGCCCGCGTGGATGGGGGCGATCGACCGCTTCACGCTCCCTCGCGCGCTCGCCTTCGGATTCCTCATGTCGGGCGTCAACCCCAAGAACCTCCTGCTGTGCGCGAGCGCCGGCATCACCATCGGTGTCGGGGCCACCGACACGATGCCATCGGGGACCACGACGGCCGCGCTCGTGGTCTTCACGCTGCTCGCGGCCTCGACCGTGGCCGTCCCCGTCGTCGCCTACCTGGTCGCGGCGGACCGGATGCGCGGCCCGCTCGACTCCCTGCGCGCCTGGCTGGCCGACAACAACGCGCTCATCATGGCGGTGCTGCTGCTCGTCATCGGCGTCTCGATGGTCGGCAAGGGGCTCGGGCAGCTCTGAGGCGCGGCTCCTCGGCCCGGGCACCACCGCATCGGCCTGCGCCCCGCGTAACCTGGACCCCGTGACCGCGATCCCCACCCCGTACGAGGACCTGCTGCGCGAGGTGCTGGCCACCGGCACCCGCAAGGACGACCGCACCGGCACCGGCACGGTCTCGGTCTTCGGCCGCCAGATCCGCTACGACCTCGCGCAGGGCTTCCCCCTCATCACCACCAAGCGCGTCCACACGCGCTCGGTGATCGGCGAGCTGCTGTGGTTCCTGCGCGGCGACACCAACGTGCGCTGGCTCCAGGAGCGCGGCATCACCATCTGGGACGAGTGGGCCGACGAGGACGGCGAGCTCGGCCCGGTCTACGGCTACCAGTGGCGCTCGTGGCCGGCCCCGGACGGCCGCCACATCGACCAGATCGCGGAGGTGGTCGAGCAGATCCGCACCAACCCCGACTCGCGCCGCCTGCTGGTGTCCGCATGGAACCCCGCGGACGTGCCGTCGATGGCCCTGGCGCCCTGCCACGCGATGTTCCAGTTCTACGTCGCGGACGGGAAGCTGAGCTGCCAGCTGTACCAGCGCAGCGCCGACCTGTTCCTGGGCGTGCCCTTCAACATCGCGTCCTACGCGCTGCTCACCCACATGATCGCGGCGCAGACCGGGCTCGAGGTGGGCGACTTCGTGTGGACCGGCGGCGACTGCCACATCTACTCGAACCATGTCGAGCAGGTGGAGCGCCAGCTCGCGCGCGAGCCGTTCCCCTACCCGACGCTGCGTCTTGCGCAGAAGGACTCGCTGTTCGACTACGACATCGACGACGTGGTCATCGAGGACTACCAGCACCACCCGGGCATCAAGGCGCCCGTGGCGGTCTAGTGATCAAGGCGATCTGGGCGCAGGCGCGCGACACGTCCGGCCGTCCCGTCATCGGGCTCGACGGCACGATGCCGTGGCACCTCCCCGAGGACCTCGCGCACTTCCAGGAGCTCACCCGCGGGCACGCGGTCATCATGGGCCGTCGCACGTGGGAGTCGCTGCCGCCGCGCTTCCGTCCGCTGCCGGGGCGCGTCAACGTGGTGGTGACCTCGGGCGAGGCGCCCGCGGGCGCGACCCGCGCATCGTCCCTGCCCGATGCCCTGGAGACGGCCGCCGCGCTCGCGCCGGGCACGGACCGCTGGGTGATCGGCGGCGGCGGCCTGTTCGCAGAGGCGCTCGCCCACGCCGACGCCCTGGAGATCACCGAGATCGATGCGGTGGTCGACGGCGACACGTTCGCGCCTCCCCTGGTGCCCGACGACTGGGCGGTCGCCGCCTCGACCGAGGCCGCCGTCTCCTCCTCCGGGCTGTCCTACCGCTTCGTGAGATACGTGCCTGCCGAGGGGCACCGCCAGGACTAGACCAGGCCGCTCGCGCGGCGACTGGCTCCTCGGCGGGATGCCAGGATGAACGCCATGACCTGGACCGTCCCCGCCCGCATCGAGACGGAGCGGCTGGTGCTGCGCCCGTACTCCCCCGCGGCGGACGTCGACGCGTACCACGCGCGCCTGGTCGAGGACGCGGATCATCTGCGCCCCTGGATGCCGTGGGCCGCCGACGAGCCCAAGCCCGTCGAGGAGCACCTCGCGTGGCTCGAGCAGTGCGCGGCGTGGGCGGCCGAGGGCGGCCACGCCTACCTGGGCATCTTCGACAAGGACACGGGCGCGTTCCTCGGCTCCGGCGGCTTCCACGCCACCGACGATCCGAGCGTGCGCGAGATCGGCTACTGGCTCGGTGCATCGGCCATGGGTCGCGGGTACGCGAGCGAGGCGACCATCGCGCTCGCGGCGGTGGGGCTCCTGCACGCCGGTGCCACGCGCGTCGAGATCCGGGTCTCGCCCGCCAACGTCCGCTCGAGCGCGGTCGCGCGGCGATGCGGCTTCGCGCTCGAAGGGATCGCGGCTCGGGAGGGCGAGGAACCGATGGAGGTGTGGGTCGCCGATCTTGGGACGCTCACCCGCGAGCCGGCCGCCTCGACGCCCCTGCCGACGCTCCGCGACGCGGGTGGCGACGTGATCGCCTGGCCCGTGTGGGACGTTCCCGCCCGCATCGAGACCGAGCGGCTGACGATCCGCCGCTTCCTCCCCGAGGACGCCCCCGCCGTGTCGAGCGTGATCGCCGCGAACCGCGAGCACCTGGTCCGCTACCTCGCGTGGGCCGAGGACGAGCCGAAGAGCCCCGAGGCGCGCTCCCGGAAGATCGCTGAGAACATCGCTCGCCACGAGGCGGGCGTGGACTTCCTCATGGGGCTGTTCGACCGCACGACCGGGCAGTACCTGGGCAGCGCCGGGCTCCATCCGCTCGAGGACGGGCGCGGGCTCGAGATCGGCTACTGGATCTCCGCCGAGCATGAGGGTCGCGGGCTCGTGACCGAGGCCGTCGCCGCGCTGACCCGTGTCGGGCTGCTGCACGCGGGCGCCGGAGTGGTCGAGATCTACCACCGCCCCGACAACGAGCGCTCGGCCGCGATCCCTCGGCGCCTCGGCTTCACCGATGCCGGCCTCAGCTCCGACACCGTCGATGGCTCGGAGCATCGGGTGTGGGTCGCGGACCTCGGCACGCTCGGCATCGAGCCTCTGATCACGACGGCGTTCCCCCGCCTCGCGGACGCGACCGGCGCGGCCGTCGCGTGGCGGGTCTGGGACGTCCCGGCTCGCATCGAGACGGAGCGGCTGGTGCTGCGCCGCTACGAGCACGGCGATGTGCCGGCGATGCACGCGGCGATCCTCGAGAACATCGATCACCTGCTGCCGTTCATCCCGTGGGCCACCGACGAGCCCCTCACGCTCGCCGGACGCGAGGCGCAGGTCACGGAGTACGCCCGCGCGTCCGAGGCGGGCGAGCAGTTCCGCTTCGCGATGCTCGACAAGGCGACGGGCGCGTTCATCGGCGGCGCCGGCCTGCACACGCGGGTGGGCCCCGATGCGCTCGAGGTCGGCTACTGGATCACCGCCGCGCGCGAGGGCGAGGGCCTCGTCACGGAGGCGGTGGGGGCGCTGGCGCGCGCCGCGTTCGCCTCCGGCGCCGCCCGGGTCGAGATCTGGTGCGACCCGGAGAACGATCGCTCGAACGCGGTGGCGGAACGATGCGGCTTCTCCCCGCTCGGGCAGCGCACCCGCGGTGGGGAGACGCTGGCCGCGTGGGCGCTCGAGGCGCCCGGGACGCCGTGACGCGCCCCCGCCTCGACGCTGCCCGTCAGCAGGCCCTGTCGGTCTCCCTCGCGACGGGCGCGTACGGGCTGAGCTTCGGCGCGCTGTCCGTCGCGGCCGGGCTCGACGTGTGGCAGACGTGCGCCCTGTCGCTCCTGGTGTTCTCCGGCGGGTCGCAGTTCGCGTTCATCGGCGTGATCGGCGCGGGCGGCAGCCCGTTCTCTGCTGTCGCGACGTCGACCTTCCTGGGCCTGCGCAACGGGTTCTACGGCGTGGGGCTGGCCCCCGTCCTGAGGCCCATGCGCGGGTGGCGCCGCTCCGCCGCCGCGCAGGTGACGATCGACGAGTCGACCGCCGTGGCGCTCGCCCAGCCGGCCGAGGATCGCGCCGCGCGGCGCGCGGGGTTCTGGTGGACGGGCGTCGGTGTCTTCGTCGCATGGAACGCGATCACCCTGCTCGGCGCGCTGCTCGGGTCGCGCATCGGCGATCCCGCGGACTGGGGGCTCGACGCCGCTGCCGCGGCCGCGTTCCTCGCGCTGGTGTGGCCGCGCCTCGCGCATCGTCGCGCGCAGGCCGTCGCCGCCGCATCGTGCGTCCTGGCCCTCGCGCTCACGCCGCTGGTCCCCGCGGGCCTTCCGGTGCTCGCGGCCGCCGCGGTCGCGATCGTCGCCGGGTGGGGCCACCCCCGGCCCGAGGAGGTGCCCGAGTGAGCGCGTACGCATGGATGTGGGTCGCGATCGTCGCGGCAGGGGTCCTGTCCTGGGCGACCAAGCTCGCGGGTCACTCGGTCCCGGAGGCCTGGCTCGAGAACCCCCGCGTCCACCGCATCGCGGCGTTCGTCACCGTCGCGCTGCTGTCGGCGCTCGTCGGCGTCCAGACCTTCGCGACCGGACGGACGCTCGTGGTCGACGCGCGCCTCGCGGCGGTGGCCGTCGCCGCCGTGCTCCTGTGGCGGCGCGCGCCGTTCATCGTGGTGGTGGCCGTCGCCGCGGGTGTCGCGGCCGGGCTGCGTGCTCTCGGGTGGGGCTGAGCCGCCTACGCTGGTCCGCATGATCCACGCCGACGTCTCCGCCCGCCCCGCCGTCCCCGGTGACGAGGAGGCGATCGCCGCCATCCAACTGGCCGCGTGGCGCAGCTGGCTGGGCGACGCGGTCGATGCGCTCCCCGCGGAGGAGGTCGCCGCACGGTGGGCGGCCGCGATCGTGGCGCCGCCGTCGCGCGAGCACAAGGTGTTCGTCGCATGCGACGGTCCGCGCGTGGTGGGCTTCGCGGCGCTCCAGCCGAGCGAGATCATCGCGCTCGAGGTGGCTCCCGAGCATCGTCGCGCGGGCCACGCCTCGCGCCTGCTCTCGGCGTGCATCGACACGCTGCGCATCCAGGGACGCGAGGAGGTGCGCGCGTGGACGCTCGACGGGGACGATGCGCGCATCGCCTTCCTCACCTCGGCCGGCTTGGCGGAGGGCGGCCTGCGCCGCACGCTCGAAGGACCCGAGGGCGACCTCGTGGAGGTCATGTACCGCGCGGGCCTGTAGAGCCTCAGCACGCCGCATCGCGACAGCGCCAACGGATCTCACGGCGACACCCCGCGGAACCTGTCCCGTCGGGCGTCGGCACGCGGCGTGTCGGATCGAGCTCCGTTGCCGCTGTCAGCGGGGGGCGCGGAACAGCGCCGCGGCGTGACGCAGCGCCTTGCGCGCCTCCGCCTTCTCCTTGACCTCGTCGTACGCGAAGGCCAGGTGGAACCACGCGACCCAGTCGTCGGGGGCGAGCTCGACGCCCTGGCGCGCGATCTCGTACACGTCGAGCGCGGCCTGCTCGGTGAGCCGGCCCGCGGGCGAGCGCTCGCCGTCGTGCCGAGGCAGCCGGTCCTCCTCCTCGAGCCGCGCCGCCATCCGCTGCACCGTGATGCCGAGCCGCCACTCGTTGACGAGGAACCAGACGGCGATCGCGGGGATGATGAGCACCAGGACGCCCAGCAGCTTGCCGACCATGCCGGTGGACTGCAGCAGCGCGACCGCGATGTTCACCACGAAGCCGAGCAGCAGCGCGGCGAGCACCGTGGTCGCGATGGCCGCCATGAAGGCCGGCCGGCGCATCACGCTCACAGCGACAGGTATCCGTCGAGCCCCACGGTGAGGCCAGGACGGCCCGCCACCTCGCGGATCCCGAGCAGCACGCCGGGCATGAAGCTCACGCGGTCGAAGCTGTCGGTACGGATGGTGAGCTGCTCACCGGGGTTGCCAAGCAGGATCTCCTCGTGCGCGACGAGGCCGCGCAGGCGGACGGCGTGGATGTGGACGCCGTCGACCACGGCGCCGCGTGCGCCGTCGGGATCGTGCGTGGTGGCGTCGGGCGACGGCCCGATCCCCGCGGCAGCCCTCGCGGCCGCGATGCCGGCGGCGGTGTGCAGCGCGGTCCCGGACGGCGCATCCACCTTGTCCGGGTGGTGGAGCTCGACGATCTCGACGGACTCGAAGTAGCGGGCCGCCGCGGCCGCGAAGCGCATCGAGAGCACCGCGCCGAGCGCGAAGTTCGGGGCGATGAGGACCCCGAGCTCGGGCCGCTCCTTGAGGTGCTCGTCGACCCGGAGCAGCGCCTCCTCCGTCCAGCCGGTGGTACCGACCACCGCGTGGACCCCGGCGTCGATGAGCGCGTGGACGTTGGCCTCGGTCGCGCTCGGCACCGTGAAGTCGACCGCCACCTGGGCACCCGCACGGCCCGCCTCGGCGATGTCGTCAGCGTGATCGAGCGCGGCGACGAGCGCGAGATCCGCTGCACCGTTCACCGCCTCGACCACGTGGGAACCCATGCGCCCGGAGGCGCCCAGCACGGCGACGGAGATCATGCGTCGAGCGTACCGGGCGCCTCCGGGCGCGGGTTCCACGGTGCGGGCTAGCCCTGCGGCCCACCCTGGAAGCCGCCCTGAGGCATGCCGCCGCCGGGGAACTGCCCCATCTGCTGCTGATCGCTCGAGTCGGACTCGCCGTCGAGCCCGGACAGCAGGCCGCCCGAGCTGTCGGAGGACTCCTCGTCCGAGGTCACGGAGGCCGTGAGGTCCGCGAGGACCACCTGGTCGCCCGGTTCGAGACCGGAGAGCACCTCGGTGTAGACCGCGCCGATCGCCCCCGTCTCGATCGCGACGGGAGTCGCGGCGCCGTCCTCGCCGACCACCTGCACGGTCGCGTCGCCGGCCGCGTCGGAGATGGCCGAGGTGGGCACCACGAGCACTCCCGTCGCGCTGGCGACGGTGATCTGCATGCGCGTGGCCGCGCCGATGCGGATGTCGAAGCCAGGGTCGGGGACCCCGATCGTGACGGCGTAGGACTGCGAGTAGTCGTTGCCGGAGTTCACGTGCGACACGCTCGACACCGTGCCCGCGACCACCTCTCCCGTGCTCGTGAGCGTGAGCTCGGCATCCTGACCCACCTCGAGCAGCTGGGCCTCGGTCAGGCTCACGGACAGCGACACCAGATAGGTGTTGTCCGCGATCAGGGTGACCGCCGTGGACGTGTCGCCACCCGTCACCGAGTCGTCGGCGTCGAAGCCGATCGCGACGATCTCACCCGCGACGGGCGCGGTGAGGGTCGCGTGCTCGAGCTGGGACCTGGCCACGGCGAGGTCCGCCTTCGCCGCCGTGATGTCGGCCTTGTCCGCCAGGATGTCGGCGGCGCTCGGCACGCTCGTCGAGCTCGAGCCGCTCATGCCGCCCGAGGACTGCGCCGCGGCGCTGTCCGAGCCGCCCGCGGTCCCCGCGTCGCCCGTCGCCGAGCCACCCGGGATGGTGGACTGCGACTCGCCCGCGCTCAGGTCGCCCTGCCCGGCACCTGCCTGGTCGCCGGCCTCGGGTTCTGAGCCGTCACCCGCGCCGCCCTGGGCGCCCTCGCCGTCGGACGTGGTCCCACCGGCTGACGCCGCGATGGCCTCCTGCAGCGTCGCGACCGCATCGTCGACCGCTGCGGCGAGCTCCATGAGCGTGGCCTGCGCCTCGATCGAGGCCTGCGACGCCGCGAGCGCGGCCGAGGTCGCCTCCTGGCAGGCCGCGAGCGCCTCCGCCGTCGCATCGGCCGAGTCCTGGGCATCGTCCGTCGCGTCGTCCGTCGCGTCGTCCGTCGCGTCGTCCGTCGTGTCCCCGGTCGAGTCGTCGGTCGCGTCGTCGGCGGTGGCGCTCGCGAAGGCGGCGCACACCTCCTGCGCCGTGGTCGATGCGGCCTGCGCCTCGGCCAGGAGCGCCGTCGCGAGGTCGTACTGGTCGAGCAGCGTATCCTGCGCCGCGATGAGCGCCGCACGCGCCGCCTCGACGGCGTCGGTCGAGGTGTCCGCGACGGTGACGATGCCCACATCGGCCGGCACGTACACCGCAGAGGTCACGACGACGGTGGACACGGACCCCGACGTCGAGCCGTCCGCAGAGTACGACGCGGAGCTCGCGGTGGTGTCCGAGTCGCTCGACGAGCCCTCGGCCTGCGCCTCGAGGTCGTCCGCGAGCGCCTCCTTGGCATCCGCGAGCGCCTCCTTCGCCTCGGTCACGGCATCGTCGAGGTCGCTCGTGTCGAGCGTCGCGAGCACGTCGCCCGCCTCGACCACGTCGCCGACCGCGACCTCGACGGACTCGACCGTGCCGTCGAGCTGGAACGCGAGGTCCTGCTCGCTCGCGGAGGCGAGCGAGCCCGTCGCGGTGAGCGTCTGCGTCACGTCGCCCGTGCCCGCCGACGCCACGCGGTACTGGGCCGTCGCCGACGACGCTCCCGTGAGGAGCACCCCCGCGACCACGCCTCCGACCGCGATCGGGGCGGCGGCCAGGTGCCAGCCGCGAACGCGTCGCCTCGCCATCATCCCTCGCTCTCGAGCGCGGGCTCGCCCGTGCCTGCCTGGTCGCCGTCGCCGCCGGGCATGCCGCCCATGCCGCGACCGGCGAACATCGACGTCTCGCAGCCGTCGTCGCCCGCGGTGAACAGCGAGATCGTCGTCGCCGCGTAGCCGCCCGAGTCGTCCGCCTCGCCGATCGCGGTCATGCAGAGGCCGACCTCGATCGCGCTGGACTTCGCGCTCTGCATCGCGGTCACCGTGATGTCGCCTGCCGCCGTCAGCTCGCTCGCGCCGTCCGACGTCTCGACGGTGAGCGTGCCGTCCTCGACGGCGGTGAGCGTTCCCGCGACGCGCGACGCGAAGGCGAAGCCCCCGTCGCCGTCTCCCGGCTGCTCCATCCCCTCCGGCGCCTCCATGCCCTCGGGCGCCTCCATGCCCTCGGGCGCCTCCATGCCTTCGGGCGCCTCCATGCCTTCAGGCATCGCGTTCGGCATGTCGGTCGGCATGTCGGCGTCCGCAGGGAAGTCGCCGTCTGGCATCTCGCCGTCGGGCATCCCGCCGCCGAAGCCGGTGTCGGTGGCGCAGGTGCCGTCGTCCTCGGGATCCGACACGGTCACCTCGGACGCCGTCTCGTCGTCGGAGAGCGTCACCACCACGCAGTCGCCGATCGCGAGGTCGCCGTACGCGAGGGTCACCTCGAGGCTGATCTCGGTCGACGAGTCGAAGCTGACGGCGGTCTGGGAGTCGCCGTCCTGCACCTGCGCGACGCCGTCGGAGACGTACGCGATCTCGCCGGTGAGGCCGCCGCGGCCGCCGCCCATCCCCTCGCGCTCGCCCTGATCGGCGCCGGGAGCCTCACCGAGCACGGTGTCGGACCCACCCGACGGTGCGGTCGAGGGCTCGGTCTCCGTCGCGTCGGCGGAGCAGCCCGCGAGCAGCGCCACGCCGCACGCGGCCGCCAGGAAGGTCGTCCGGTTCGTGTTCTTGCGGTTCATGGTCATGGTCCTTGGTTCCTGTTCTGATCTGGTCACGTCTACTGGTCACGCAGCGCGTCGATGGGCGCGAGCTTCGCCGCCCTCGCCGCCGGGTACACGCCGAACACCGCGCCGATCCCCACCGCGACCACCACCGAGACCACCAGGGCCAGGCCCGAGATCACGATGGTCGAGCCGAGCACCGTGGGCAGCGCGAGCGCCAGCCCGACGCCGATCGCGACGCCGATCGCGCCGCCGCTGAGCCCGAGGATCATCGCCTCGATGAGGAACTGGTTGCGGATGTTCGCAGGGGCCGCGCCGAGCGCCTTGCGCAGGCCGATCTCGCGGGTCCGCTCGGTGACCGACACGAGCATGATGTTCATGACGCCGATGCCTCCCACGAGCAGCGCCAGCGCGGCGATGCCGGTGAGCAGCACGGTGAGCTTCTGATAGACCGACGTCGCAGCGTCCAGCAGCGAGTCCTGGACGTCGATGGTGAAGTCCGCGCCATCCGCCGAGGCGATGCCGTGGAGGTTGAGCAGGAGCGACTCCGCCTCCTGCGAGGCCGCGCTCAGCAGGTTCGAGGCGGCCGCCTTGATGTAGATCGTCGCCACGGACTCGCTCGAGCCCGAGTCGTCGAGCTGCTCGACCAGCGTGGTCATGGGCACCACCGCCATGTCGTCGAGCGAGGTGTCGCCGGAGGACCCGGCCTCGCTCAGCACGCCGACCACCTCGTAGGTGTCGTCGTCGATCGTGACGTCCTGGCCCACCACGGCGGCGGTGCCGAACAGCTCCTCCGCTGTCTCCGCGCCCAGCACGATCACGCTCGCACCCGACGCCACATCCTCGTCCGTGAAGAACGTGCCGTAGAGGAGCTCGCGCGAGCGGACCTCGGGCCAGCTGGTCGACGTCCCGGTCACGGTGGTGGTCCAGTTGCTCTCGCCGTACTCGAGCGAGACGCTCGCGGTCTTCTCCGCGGCGACGGCCAGCGCGTCGGGCACGGCGACCGTCGAGGCCAGCGCATCCGCGTCGGCCCGGGTCAGGGTCGTGCCGGAGCCGAAGCCGCCCCGCATGCCGCTCTCGTCCGTGGACGAGCCGGGCGACACGATCAGCAGGTCCGAGCCGAGCGCCGCGATCTGCTCGCTCACGTCCTTCTGCGTCCCGAGGCCCAGACCCACGGTGAGCACGACCGACGCGATGCCGACCACGATGCCGAGCATCGTGAGCGCCGAGCGCATCTTGTGCGAGCGGATCGCCCGCCAGGAGCTGGCGAGCAGGTCTGCGGGCCTCATTTGGCGATCTCCGTTCCCATGCCGACGAACTGACCGTCGGTGACGTTGTAGACCGTGCCGGCACGCGCCGCCACGTCGGACTCGTGCGTGATGAGCACGATGGTGCTGCCCTCCGCGTGGAGGTCGTCGAGCATCCCGAGCACGTCGCGCGTCGAGTGCGAGTCGAGGTTTCCCGTGGGCTCGTCCGCGAGCACGATGGCCGGCTCGGTCACCAGCGCGCGCGCGATCGCGACACGCTGCTGCTGGCCTCCGGAGAGCTGGCCGGGATGGTTGCGGCTCTTGTCACCCAGGCCCACGCGCTCGAGCGCGACCATCGCGCGCTTGCGACGCTCGGCCGGCGCGACGCCCGCGTAGATGAGCGGGAGCTCGACGTTGCCCAGCGCCGTGAGGCTCGAGAGCAGGTGGAACTGCTGGAATACGAACCCGATGCGGCGGTTGCGGGCCGAGGCGAGCGCGACCTCGTCCATGTGCGAGACGTCCTCGCCCGCGAGCACATAGCTGCCGCTCGTGAGGACGTCGAGGCATCCCAGGATGTTCATCAGGGTCGACTTGCCGGACCCCGACGGGCCGACGATGGCGACGTACTCGCCGGGATAGATGCGGCAGTCGATGCCGCGGAGGGCCTCGAACTCGATGTCCCCCGTGTGGTACGTCTTGCGGGCGCCCGAGAGCTCGATGACCGGTGCGACGGTCTCGAAGGGCGTGATGGCGGTGGCGGTCATGTGCGTCCTCGTCAGATCGATCCAGATCGGTGGGGCCGGCCTACTGGCCGGGCATCCCGCCGCCCATGCCACCGGCAGGCATCTGCCCGCCGCCGAAGTCGCCGCTCGGCATCTCGCCGCCGCCCGGGAACTGGCCCCATTCCTGCTCGTCGGAGCCGGACTCGGAGCCCGATCCGCCCGCGGCGGTGGTCACGGTCACGGCCAGCTGCTCGCCCTCCTCCAGCCCGTCGGTGATCTCGGTGTAGGTGCCGATCGACTCGCCCAGGGTGACGGTCCGCTCCTCCTCGTCGCCCGCATCGTCCACCACGGTCACGGTCGACACGCCGTCGGCGGTGGTGATCGCGTTGGTGGGGATCGCGAGGACGTCGACCTGGCGGAGGTAGACGATCTCCGCGGTGACGGACGTGCCCTCGTACAGGCCCTCGACGTCGCCCGTGACCTGGAGCTCGACGGCGTACGTGGCGCTGCCGCCCGTGGTGGTCGGCAGGTTCGCGATCTCGGTCACGATCCCGTAGAACTCCGAGTCGACGTCCTCGGCGGTGAACGTCACCTGGTCGCCCTCGTCGATCAGCGCGACCTCGTCCTCCGAGAGGCTGACGGAGACCGTCCACTCGTCCTGGCCGACGATGGTGACGGCGCTCGACGAGCTCGAGGACGTCGAGGCGGTGGCCATGCCGGTCGATCCCGACCCGCCCGACGACCCGCTCGACACCACGTCGCCGACCTCGTACGGCTGCGACGTGACCAGGCCGGCCATGTCCGCGACCAGCGTCGCGTCGTCCATCGCGTCCTCGGCGTCCTCGACCGACTCCTTGAGCAGCGCGACCTGCGCCTTCGCCGCCGCGATCTGCTTCGCGCTGGCGTCCGACTCGTCGTCCTCATCCTTGAGGTTGGAGAGGTTGGCCTTCGCCGCGGCGAGGTCGGCCTGCGCCGCGCGCAGCGACGCCGTGAGCTGCAGCGTGTCGATGGTGGCGATCACATCGCCCTCCTCGACCACGTCGCCGGCCTCCACGTTGACGGCCGTCACCGTGCCCGACGCCTCGAACGCGAGGGAGTCGGTGGAGACCGCCGCGAGCGAGCCCGTGGCGGAGACGGACTCCTCGAGCGTCTGCAGCGACACGGTCACGGTCTGCTGACCGCTCGCGTCCATCGTCCGCGTCTCCTGCACCGGGTCCGACCCGGTGCCCCACAGCACCATCGCTCCTGCGCCGAGTCCTGCACCGGCCAGCAGGGTGCCGGTGGGGATCCCCCACGCTCGCACGCGGGTCCACCTGGAAGTGTTCTTGGGCATCGTCCGTCCGTTCGCATCGTCACGCCTTGACGATGCGAAGTTATGAACGGAACCTGGGAGAAGCCTGGGAGGTGGATAAGGGCAACATAAGCACTGCAGGCAGACGGTGTTATGCCGGCCCGACGCGCACCGATACGCGCTCGCGCGACGCGATGTCCGCCGCGAGCGCACGCACCTGGTCGGTGGTGACCGCGTGGACGTCGTCGAGCATCTCCGCGATCGACCACAGGTCGCCGAACACCAGCTCGGCCTTCCCCAGGCGCGACATGCGCGAGTAGGAGTCCTCGAGCCGCAGCACCATCGATCCCGCGATCTGGCCCTTGGCCCGCTCGAGCTCGGCCGGCGTGATGCCCTCCGCCATCCGCTCGAGCTCGACGGCCATGAGCCGCTCCACCTCGTCGACCTTGGCGGACGTGCACGCGCCGTAGACGCCGAACACGCCGGTCTCGGTGCTCGGCGCGCCGAACGAGTACACGGCGTAGGTGAGGCCGCGCTTCTCCCGGATCTCCTGGAACAGGCGCGAGCTCATGCCGCCGCCCAGGATCGCGTTGTAGACCGCGAGCACGCTGCGGCGCTCGTCGGTGGCGCTGAAGCCGCGCGTGCCGAGCAGCACGTGCGCCTGCTCGAGCTCGTGCCGCGTGATCCGGACCTCCGGGGTGAGGGTCGCCTCGACGGGAGCGAACCGATCGCGCCTGCCCGCGGGGATCACTCCTGCGGCGAGGTCCCAGCCGCCGCGCGTGAGCGCCTCGGCGACCATCGCGCAGACGGCATCGTGGTCCACTCCCCCGGCGGCCGTGATGATCAGCCCCTCGGGGGTGTAGTGCTGCTTGTAGTGGGCCCACACCGCGTCGCGCGTGACGGCGTTGATGATCTCGGGGGTGCCGCCGATGGGCCGGCCCAGCACGTGACCGCCCAGGACGGCCTCCGTGAAGCGCTCGTGGATGACGTCGCCCGGGTCGTCCTCGTTCATGGCGAGCTCCTCGAGGATTACCCCGCGCTCCATGTCGAAGTCCGCCTGGTCCAGCCGCGCGCTGGTGACCATGTCGAGGATGACGTCGACGGCCATCGGCAGGTCGGTGTCGATCACCCGGGCGTAGTAGCAGGTGTACTCCTTGCCCGTGAGGGCGTTGGACTCGCCGCCCACGCGGTCGAACTCCTCGGCGATGTCGAGCGCGGTGCGCCGGGCGGTCCCCTTGAAGAGGAGGTGCTCGAGGAAGTGGGTCGAGCCGGCGTGCTCCGGCGCCTCGTCGCGCGAGCCCACGCCGACCCACGCGCCGAGCGTCGCCGAGCGCATGCCGGGGATCTGCTCGGTGAGGACGCGCACGCCGCCGGGGAGGATCGAGCGGCGGATGACGGCACCGTGGTCCTGCTCGACGGTGATGTCCGAGCCGATCGCTCCGGCGTGCACGAGGGGAAGCATGTGAGGCATGAGGGCGAGCCTAGTCGCGCCACCGCCCCTCCGAGGTCGGGACGCTCAGCACTCCCGAATGTGCGCGCAGGCCGCCTCGCGGGACGCTCAGCTCCGGGCCCCGCGCGTCGGCGGAGGTGGCTGTCCCGCGAGATGGGCTCCTCAAGGATCGAGGAGTGGTGAGCGTCCCGACCTCCATGGACGGTGGGAGACGGGACGATGCCGGGGCCGCCTGGATGCGCCGAAGGGCGGCCGGGTCGCCCCGACCGCCCTTCGAGCGGAACTGCGTCAGACGAGGATCAGGCCTCGACGGTCTCCTCGGCGGCCGCCTCGGCGCCCGCCTCCTCGACCACGCCGAGCGAGAGCTTGCCGCGCGGGTCGACCTCGGTGATCTCCACCTGGATCTTCTGGCCCACGGACAGGACGTCCTCGACGTTGTCGACGCGCTTGCCGCCCACGAGCTTGCGGATCTGCGAGATGTGCAGAAGGCCGTCCTTGCCCGGGGTGAGCGAGATGAAGGCGCCGAAGGCGACGGTCTTCACCACGGTGCCGACGAAGCGCTCGCCGACCTCGGGGACGTGCGGGTTCGCGATCGCGTTGATCGCGGCGCGCGCGGCCTCCGCCGACGGACCGTCGGTGGCGCCGATATAAACCGTGCCGTCGTCCTCGATGGAGATGTCTGCCCCGGTGTCGTCCTGGATCTGGTTGATCATCTTGCCCTTGGGGCCGATGACCTCGCCGATCTTGTCGACGGGGATGCGCACCGCGATGACGCGCGGGGCGTGCGGGCTCATCTCGTCGGGCTCGGAGATGGCCTGCGCCATCACGCCGAGGATGTGGACGCGGGCGTCGTACGCCTGCTGCAGCGCGCTGGCCAGGACCGAGGCGGGGATGCCGTCGAGCTTGGTGTCGAGCTGGATCGCGGTGACGAACTCGCTGGTACCGGCGACCTTGAAGTCCATGTCGCCGAACGCGTCCTCGGCGCCGAGGATGTCGGTGAGCGCCGCGTAGCGGGTCTCGCCATCGACCGTGTCGGACACGAGGCCCATCGCGATGCCCGCGACGGGGGCCTTGAGCGGCACACCGGCGTTGAGCATGGCGAGCGTCGAGGCGCAGACCGAGCCCATCGAGGTCGAGCCGTTCGAGCCGAGCGCCTCGGACACCTCACGGATCGCGTAGGGGAAGTCCTCGCGCGACGGGAGCACGGGCACCAGGGCACGCTCGGCGAGCGCACCGTGGCCGATCTCGCGACGCTTCGGGGAGCCCACACGACCGGTCTCGCCGGTGGAGAACGGCGGGAAGTTGTAGTGGTGCATGTAGCGCTTGTGCGTCTCGGGCGAGAACGAGTCGATCTGCTGCTCCATCTTGAGCATGTTCAGCGTGGTGATGCCCATGATCTGGGTCTCGCCACGCTCGAAGATCGCGGAGCCGTGCACGCGGGGCACCACGGCGACCTCGGCCGAGAGGGGACGGATGTCCTTGAGGCCACGGCCGTCGATGCGGACGCCGTCCTTGAGGATGCGCTGGCGGATGGTCTGCTTGGTGACCGAACGGACGACCGCCGAGACCTCCTTCTCGCGACCCTCGAACTGACCGGCGAACTGCTCGAGCGCGCCGGCCTTGATCTCGTCGAGACGGTTCTCGCGGGTCTGCTTGTCGGCGATCTGGAGCGCCTCGGCGAGGTCGCCCTCGATCGCGGGCGAGACGGCGGCGAACACGTCGTCCTGGTAGTCGAGGAAGCGCGGGAACTCCGCGGTCTCCTTGGCGGCCTTCGCGGCGACCTCGGACTGCGCGTCGCACAGCGCACGGATGAACGGCTTCGCTGCCTCGAGGCCCTCGGCCACGACGGCCTCGGTGGGAGCCTGCGCACCCTCGGAGACGAGCTCGAAGGCGTTCTCGGTCGCCTCGGCCTCGACCATCATGATGGCGACGTCGTCACCGACGACGCGGCCGGCCACGACCATGTTGAAGACCGCGTTCTCCATCTCCGACCAGCGCGGGAAGCAGACCCACTGGCCTTCGACGAGCGCGATGCGCACGCCGCCGATGGGGCCCGAGAAGGGCAGACCGGCGAGCTGGGTCGACATCGACGCCGCGTTGATCGCGATGACGTCGTACTGGTCGTCCGGGTGGATCGCGAGGACGTCGACGACGACCTGGATCTCGTTGCGCAGACCCGACACGAAGGACGGGCGCAGCGGACGGTCGATGAGGCGGCACGTGAGGATGGCGTCCGTGGTGGGACGGCCCTCGCGGCGGAAGAACGAGCCGGGGATCTTGCCGGCGGCGTACTGACGCTCCTCGACATCCACGGTCAGGGGGAAGAAGTCGAAGCCGTCGCGCGGGGCCTTCGAGGCCGTGGTCGCGGACAGCAGCATGGTCTCACCGTCGAGGTACGCGACGGCGGAGCCGGCGGCCTGCTTGGCGAGACGTCCCGTCTCGAACCGGACGGTGCGGGTGCCGAAGCGACCGTTGTCGATCGTGGCCTCGGCGAACTGGATCTCAGGACCCTCCATCAGGAGTTGCTCCTTGCCTATTCGTGGCAGGCAGGCGGATGCGGCTCACGCCGCGTCACTGATCGTCAGTCGAAATGCTCAGAACTGTTCCCCCGGGAGGAGGTTCTGCCCATCACCACCGAGGATCAGCATCCGGCTGGCCTGCCAGGTTGAGTTGGGTGGCCCGGCGAACCGGACCGCGAACATCCTATCAGCGCATACCCAGGACGCACGGCGGACGGAAGGCGCGCTCGTCCCCGGAGACGCGAAAGCCCGGCCGCTACGACCTCGGAATGGAGGGAGCGGCCGGGCAGACGCCTGGCGGGGCTGCGCGCTTAGCGGCGCAGGCCCAGACGGGCGATGAGGGCGCGGTAGCGCTCCACGTCGACACGCTGGAGGTAGTTGAGGAGGTTGCGGCGACGGCCGACCAGGAGGAGCAGGCCACGACGCGAGTGGTGGTCGTGCTTGTGCTCCTTGAGGTGCTCCGTCAGGTCCTTGATGCGCTGGGTCAGGACGGCGACCTGGACCTCGGGAGAGCCGGTGTCGCCCTCGCGGGTCGCGTACTCGGCCATGATGGACTGCTTCACTGCTGCGTCGAGCGCCACTGTGATCTCTCTTTCGTCTCGCTGCGCGGCGCAACCGGGCTTGTTCTCCGGTGCTCTGGGATCCGCGGCCGTTCTTACGGCGACGATCAAGCATACAGGACGCGGGCGCTCCCCCGCGACCGCACCCAGGCCCGCGCGCTACCGGCTGTCGCCCGTGCGCGTGTTGTGCCGCAGGGACTGCGCGGTCGGGTCACCAAGATACGCCTGACGGCGGCGCTCTCCCTCGTCGTCGTCGCCGGGACGCCGCTGCGGGATCGGGCGCGACTCGGGACGGCGCCCCGCGCCGAACACCGGGTCGCCGGCGTGCGCCCCCTCCTCCCGGGCGGGCCCGCCGACGCCGGACTGAGGGATGGGCCCCGCGGGACCGATCTCGGGAGGCTCGAGGCCCTTCCCTCCGCCGCCCTCCCGCAGGCGACGCTCGACGAAGGTGGCCAGGCGCGAGACGGACATGTTGATGAGGATGTAGATCCCGGCACCCACCGTGAAGAACACGATGCGCGACTCCGAGCCGAAGAACTCGGAGTTGAGCTTCATGGTCCGCAGCAGCTCCTCGTACGCGATGATGAAGCCGAGCGACGTGTCCTTGAGCAGGACGACCAGCTGCGAGATGAGCGCGGGCAGCATGATCCGCACCGCCTGCGGGAGCTCGATGATGAGCGTGGTGCGCATGGTGGACAGGCCGATGCTCAGCCCCGCCTCGCGCTGCCCCTTCGGCAGCGCGGCGAGCCCCGCGCGCAGGATCTCCGCCACCACGGCCGCGTTGTAGACCACCAGGCCGAACACCACCGACCACAGGAACGGCCAGCCGAAGACGAGCTTCGCGAGGAACATCAGCAGCAGCACCGGGAGGCCGCGCGCGAGCTCGGTCAGCACGGTGGGCGGCGCCGACGCCCAGCGCGAGCGCGCCCCGCGACGGATGATCGCGATCCCGGCGCCGATGAGCATCGCGATGGGCGCCGCGATGCCGGCCGCCAGGAGCGTCCGGCCGAGGCCGCGAGCGAGCGATCCCCAGACGTCCGCCGGGGTCTGGCCGCGCGCGCCCTCCCACAGCACCGCCCAGCGGTCGTTGAAGATGTCGCGCTGCCAGAACGAGTAGCCGATCCACGCGACGACGCCCACGAAGACGAGCGAGAAGACGATGTTGAGGGTCCGGTCCAGGCGCTTCGCACGGGGGCCGGGGGCGTCGTAGAGGATCGATCCGCTCATCGGGCGAACGCCACCTTCCGCTCGATCCGGGCCGCGAGCAGCCCGAGTGGGATGGTGATGACCAGGTACATGAGGCCGATCCCGAAGAAGATGACGATGCCGTCCGCCGGGTGCTTGTTGGTGAGCCGCTGCATGCTCGCGACCAGCTCGAAGTACGCGAAGCCGGCCGCGACCGACGTGTTCTTGGTGTGCGCGATGAGCACCGAGATGAGCGGCGGGATCGCGGTGCGCCACGCCTGCGGCAGCACCACCTGGGACAGCGTCTGGCCGAACGTCAGGCCGATGCTGCGGGCCGCCTCCGCCTGGCCGACCCCGACGGAGTTCACGCCGGAGCGGAGCGCCTCGCACACGAAGGACGACGTGTAGAGCGTCATGGCGATGACCGCGATCCAGAAGCCCAGCGGCGGCACGAAGCCGATGGACGGGGCGACGAAGACCCAGAAGAAGAACATCACCGTGAGCGGCGTGTTGCGCACGAGCTCGACGTAGCCCGTGCCGAAGGTCCGCAGCGGACCGACGGGCGACACGCGCATCACCGCGAGCAGCGTGCCCCACACGAGCGCGAGCGCGCCCGACACCACGGTGAGGCTCAGCGTCGCGAGGAACGCGCCCCAGATGGTGCCGAACTCGTCGATGAACGTGCCCATGCTCTCCTCCGGACGGACCGTGCGGCCCGTCCGGGGACGGGCCGCACGGCGATGCCGCTAGTTCTCGTACCGGTCCACGGTCGGGACCTCGGGCTCCGGCAGGATGTCGCCGACGTTCTCGTTCCACGCCTCGAGCCAGCGACCGTCCTCGAAGATCTCCTCGAGCACGTCGTTGATCCACATGCGGAACTCGGTGTCGTCGTGCGCGAGGCCGATGCCGTACGGCTCCTCGGTGAAGGGCTCGCCCACCACCTTGAACTCGTCGGGGTACTGGTCGACGTAGCCCGCGAGGATCACGTTGTCCGTGGTGACCACGTCGACCTGGCCGTTGCGCAGCGGGTCGAGGCAGTCGCCGTAGGCCGCGAAGAGCGACAGCTCGGCGTCGGGGTAGTTCTCCTCGATGTTCGCCGCGGGCGTCGAGCCCTCGACCGAGCAGACCTTCTTGCCCGCGAGGTCGTCGGGGCTGGCGATGTCCTCGTTGTCGACCATCACCATGAGCGCCTGGCCCGCGTTGTAGTACGGGCCGGCGAAGCTCACCAGCTCCTTGCGGTCGTCGTTGATCGTGTAGGTCGCGACGACGATGTCGACCGAGCCGTCCTCGATGAACGGCTCGCGGTTCGCGGACACGGTCTCGACCCACTCGATCGAGTCCTCGTCGATGCCCAGCTCCGAAGCGATGATCTTGCCGATCGACACGTCGAAGCCGACCGGATCGCCCGACGGCGGCTTGAGCCCGAACAGCGGCTGGTCGAACTTGGTGCCGATCGTGATGCTGCCCGCCTCGGCGAGCGCCGCCATGGTCGAGCCCTCGGGGAAGTCCCCCGCGGCCATCGCATCGTCGCCCGCCATCGAGTCGTCGGTCTCCGAGCCGTCATCGGACCCGCACGCGGCGAGCATCGCCGCGGCGGCGACCCCCAGCGCGGCCACGGCCGCCTTCCTTCGGATCATCATGGTCCTTCTCCTCTCCCTCGCCCCTGCCAGGGCGCTGATGTTGGAACCTCGGGATCCCCTAGTGCGTGAGGATCTTCGACAGGAAGTCCTTGGCCCGCTCGGACTGCGGGTTCGTGAAGAACTGCTCGGGCGTCGCCTGCTCGTGGATGCGCCCGTCCGCCATGAACACCACGCGGTTCGCCGCCTTGCGCGCGAAGCCCATCTCGTGGGTGACGACGATCATCGTCATGCCCTCATGCGCGAGCGTGACCATGACGTCGAGCACCTCGTTGATCATCTCGGGGTCGAGCGCGCTGGTGGGCTCGTCGAACAGCATCACCTTCGGCCTCATCGCCAGGGAGCGCGCGATCGCGACGCGCTGCTGCTGGCCTCCGGAGAGCTGCGCGGGGTACTTGTGGGCCTGGTTGGCCACGCCGACGCGTTCGAGCAGCGCCATCGCCTCGTCACGCGCCTGGCCCTTCGGCTCCTTCTTCACCTTGACCGGGCCGAGGGTGACGTTCTCGAGGATCGTCTTGTGGGCGAAGAGGTTGAAGGACTGGAACACCATGCCCACCTCGGCGCGCATGTGCGCGAGCGCCTTGCCCTCCTGCGGCTGCACCTCGCCGTCGACCGTGATGGTGCCCGAGTCGATGGTCTCGAGACGGTTGATCGCGCGGCACAGCGTCGACTTGCCCGAGCCCGACGGGCCGATCACGATGACCACCTCACCGCGCGCGACGGTGAGGTCGATGTCCTGGAGCACGTGAAGGTCCCCAAAGTGCTTGTTGACCTTGTCGAGCACCACGAGAGCGTCGCTTGAGGTTGGCATCTTCCGACCATAGCCCGACGAACCGGACAAAGCGCGATCGCGACGCGATCGTGACCGAGACTTAATCCCCTGGTAACACCCTCGCGAGGGACATCATGCGCGGATCGCGAGCACCTCGCGGCACCAGTCGACGTCCTCCCCCAGCGCCGCGATGAGCGCGTCGAGCGAGCCGAAGTCGAGCATCGGCCGGCGCCATTCCACGAGGTCGAGCGCCACCTCGGTGTCGTACAGATCGATCCCCGTGCGGTCGATCGCGAAGGCCTCGACCCGCAGGTCTGTGCCGCCCACCGTGTAGTTCATCCCGAGGCTCACGGCGGCCGGCATCCGCTCCCCCACCAGCTCCGCCGCACGCGTGTTGCCGCGCGCATCGAGCACCGTGAGCCACGCCGCATAGACCCCGTGCCGCGGGATCATCCCCGCCGAGTGGTCGAGGTTCGCGGTCGGGAAGCCGATCTCGCGGCCGAGCGCGTCGCCGTGGATCACGATGCCGCGGATGCGGTGCTCGCGGCCCAGCACGTCGTTGGCGCCCGGCAGGTCGCCGGCCTCGAGAAGCTCGCGCACCCATGTCGACGACCAGCGCCGCCCCGACTCGGAGACGGCGCAGGCATCGTCGATGATGTCGACGGCGAAGCCGAGCCCGGCCCCCAGCGCCCGCATCGTCTCCACGTCCCCGGCGTTGCCGCGCCCGAAGCGGGTGTCGCGGCCGACGACGACGCACGAGGCGCGCAGGCCGCGCACCAGGTAGTCGCGGACGAACTCCTCCGGGGTCTGGCGGGCGAAGTCGAGCGTGTAGCGCACCACCAGCACGCCGTCGAGCCCGGTGGCCGCAAGCCGCTCGATGCGGTCGTCCACCCCCGTGATGAGCTCGGGGGTGTGCGCAGGGTCGTGCACCGCCTTGGGGTGCGGGTCGAACGTCATGGCGAGCGCGACGTGGCCGCGCGCGCGAGCGTCGGCGACCATCGCCTCGAGCACCGCCTGATGGCCACGATGCACGCCGTCGAAGTTCCCAAGCGTCACCACGGCCGGGCCGAGGTCGGGGATCTCCGCGAGCGAGCGCCACACATGCATGAGGGACATTGTGCCCGAGCGGCCGGGAACCGCCCGTCAGGAGGGGGACGATGCGCCGGCGGGCTCGAACACCACCACCGGCTTGGCACGGCCACCCTTGGGCTCGAGCACCGCGATCGCGCGGGGCCCGGGAGCGATCGCGACCGTCGGGCCGTCGACCTTCGCGTCGATGAACTGGCCGAAGCCGAGCGCCGTGGCATCCGCATCGGACACCTCGAGGACCGGGAGCGTCGCCGCTGCGGCCTCGGCGAGCGAGGTACGAGGCAGGGCCTCCCCCGACTCGACGACCGCGCCGAGGTCCTCGAGCGTGCGCGCGAGGTCCAGGCCGATGCCGCCGACGCGCGTGCGACGCAGCGCGGTGAGGTGGCCGCCGACGCCGAGCGCCGCGCCCAGGTCGCGTGCGAGCGCGCGCACGTAGGTGCCCGAGGACACCTCGACCGACACGTCGAGGTCGATCACGGCGGTGCCGTCCTCGGCCGTGGCGCGCCGGATGGCGAGGACATCGAACGCCGCGACCGTCACCGGTCGCTCTGGCAGCTCGACGTCCTCGCCCCCGCGCACTCGCGCATACGCGCGCTTGCCGTCGACCTTGATCGCGCTCACCGCGCTCGGTCGCTGGAGGATCTCCCCCGTGAGCTGGACGATGGCGGAACGGATGGCCCCGTCCGTGACCGCGGACGTGTCCGTGGCCCCGGTGACCTCTCCCTCCGCATCGTCCGTGACAGTCGCCTGTCCGAGACGGATGGTCGCCTCGTAACCCTTATCGTGCCCGACGATGTACGTCAGCAGGCGCGTGGCGCGCCCGATTCCGAGAATCAGGACGCCGGTGGCCATGGGGTCGAGCGTGCCGGCGTGGCCGACCTTGGAGGTCTGCGCCAAGCGCCGCACACGCCCGACCACGTCGTGGGACGTCCAGCCCTGAGGCTTGTCCACGACGACGATGCCCGGAGCGGGCTCCGGGCCTCGTCTGCCCATGGCCTAATCCTGATCCTCGTCCGCGGGCCGCTTGTACGGATCCGCCTCGCCGGCGAAGGCCGCGTTCTCGCGCAGGCGCTTGAGCTCCTCGTCCCGCACGTGCGCCTCGTGGAGGGCACGGTCGAGGCTCGCAGCGGTCTCGGGGACCGCGTCGAGGTGGAACTCGAGCGTCGGCGTGAGACGGATGCCGAGGCCCGCGCCCACGAGGGACCGCAGCCGGCCCTTGGCCTTCGCCAAGCCCTTCGCTGCGTCCTCGCGGGCCGCCTCGTCACCCAGCACGGTGTAGAACACCGAGGCCTGCTGGAGGTCGCCCGTCACACGGACATCCGTGATGGTGACGAACTCCAGCCGCGGATCCTTGATCTCGGTCTGAAGCCCGCGGGCGACGATCTTCTTGATCGTGCCCGCGAGCTTCAGAGCCCTCGCCTTGTCAGCCATCAGGACCTCGGGATCTCGACCATCTCGAAGGTCTCGATGATGTCGCCGACCTGGATGTCGTTGAACTTGCCGAGGCCGATACCGCACTCGAAGCCGTCGCGCACCTCGGTGGCGTCGTCCTTGAAGCGGCGCAGCGTCTCGATGGTCGGCTCGCCGATGACGACGCCGTTGCGCACCACCTTGGCCTTCGCGTTGCGGCGGATGACACCGGTGCGCACGAGGCAGCCCGCGATGTTGCCGAACTTGGAGGAGCGGAAGATCTCCATGATCTCCGCGCCACCGACCTGACGCTCCTCGAACTCGGGCTTGAGCATGCCCTTGAGCGAGGCCTCGACATCCTCGAGCGCGCGGTAGATGACCGAGTAGAAGCGCATGTCCACGCCCTCGCGGTCCGCGAGGTCCTGGACGCGCTCGGCCGGGCGCACGTTGAAGCCGATGATGATGGCGTTGTCGACCGTCGCGAGGTTGACGTCGTTCTGCGTCACCGCACCGACACCGCGGTGGATGATGCGCAGGTCGACCTCGTCGCCCACGTCGATCTGGAGCAGCGCGTCCTCGAGGGCCTCGACGGCACCGGACACATCACCCTTGATGATGAGGTTGAGGGTGTCGACCTTGCCCTCCTCGAGGGCCTTGTTGAAGTCCTCGAGGGAGATGCGCTTGCGACGCTTCGCGAGCTGTGCGGCACGCTCGGCGGCCTCACGCTTCTCGGCGATCTGACGCGCCGTGCGGTCGTCGTCCGCCACCAGGAAGGTGTCGCCGGCGCGGGGCACCGACGTGAGACCGATGACCATGACCGGACGCGCGGGCAGCGCCTCCTGGACCTGGTTGTCGTGCTCGTCGAACATCGCACGGACGCGACCGTAGGCGGTGCCGGCGACGATCGCGTCGCCGACCTTCAGCGTTCCCGAGTTGACCAGGACGGTCGCCACGGCACCGCGGCCCTTGTCGAGGTGCGCCTCGACGGCCACACCGCGGGCGTCCTTGTTCGGGTTCGCACGCAGGTCGAGACCCGCGTCCGCGGTGAGCAGGACGGCCTCGAGGAGGCTGTCGATGCCCTGGCCCTTGAGCGCGGACACGTCGACGAACATCGTGTCGCCGCCGTACTCCTCGGCCACCAGGTTGTACTCGGTGAGCTGCTGGCGGATCTTGGCCGGGTTCGCACCCTCCTTGTCCACCTTGTTGACCGCGACCACGATCGGCACGTCGGCCGCCTGGGCGTGGTTGAGCGCCTCGATGGTCTGCGGCATCACGCCGTCGTCCGCCGCGACCACGAGGATCGCGATGTCCGTGACCTTCGCACCACGGGCACGCATGGCGGTGAACGCCTCGTGACCCGGGGTGTCGATGAACGTGATGGCGCGGTCGTTGCCCTCGTGGGTGGTGTGCACCTGGTAGGCACCGATGTGCTGGGTGATGCCGCCGGCCTCGCCCGAGATGACGTCCGCGTTGCGGATCGCGTCGAGAAGGCGCGTCTTTCCGTGGTCGACGTGACCCATGACGGTGACGACCGGCGGGCGCGCCTCGAGCTCCTCATCGGTCTCGGCGGCCAGCTCGGCCTCGATGTCGATGTTGAAGTCCTCGAGCAGCTCGCGGTCCTCCTCCTCGGGGGACACGATCTGGATGACGTAGCCGAGCTCGCCGCCGAGCGCCTCGAAGGTCTCCTCGTCGAGCGACTGCGTCGCGGTGGCCATCTCGCCCAGGTGGAAGAGGACGGTCACGAGCGACGCGGGGTTGACGTCGATCTTCTCGGCGAAGTCCGTGAGCGTCGCACCGCGGCGCAGACGGATCAGCGTGTTGCCGTCGCCGCGAGGGATCTGCACGCCGCCAATCGCGGGGGCCTGCTGCTGCTCGTACTCTGCCCGCTTCGCGCGCTTCGACTTCCGGCCACGGACCGGCTTGCCACCGGCGCGACCGAACGCACCAGCGGTGCCGCCGCCGCGACCGCGACCACCGGGGGCCGGACGGCCGCCGGGACCGCCGAAGCCACCGGGGCCACCGCCACCGGGACGGCCGGGAGCGCCCTGGCCGGGACCGCCGACCGGGCGCGGGCCGAAGCCGCGACCCGGGGTGCCCGTGGCGCCGCCGGGACGGGCGCCGCCGGGCGCGCCGGGACGGGCGCCGCCGGGCGCGCCGGGACGGCCGCCGCCGGCACCGGCACCCGCACCGGCACCGCCGGGACGCGGGCCCGGGCGGTTCGCCTGGAACGGGTTGTTGCCGCCGGGACGCGGGCGGGGACGCGGACCGGCGGAGCGGTCGCTGAACGGGTTGTTGCCGGCCGGACGCGGGCGCGGGCGCGGCATGTCGCTGGGCAGCGGCACGTTCGGGCGCGGCGCGCCGGGCTTGGGCGCCGATGCCGCGGGGGCCTCGGCGGCGGGGGCCGACTTCTGCGCGGCGGGCTTGGGGGCCGGCTTGGGCGCGGCCTGCGCCGCGGC
>NZ_BBMB01000001.1:0-137440 GCF_000971235.1 Demequina subtropica | reverse complement strand
GTATAAGAGACAGAGGCTGCTCCGCGGCCGGCGCCGCCTCGGGCTTGGGGGCAGGCTTGGGACCCGGCTTGGGGCCGGCGGGCTTGGCCGCGGGCTTCGCCGCAGGCGCGGCCTTCTCCGCCGCGGGGCCGGACGACTTGGCCGTGGGGAAGGCGTCGCGCGCCTTGCGCACCACGGGTGCCTCCAAGGTGGAGGACGGACCCTTGACGTACTCGCCGAGCTCGTTCAGCTTGGTGATCAGGTCCTTGCTCGAGACTCCGAGCTCCTTCGCGATCTCATGGACGCGGGGCTTTGCCACTTCTCTCCTGTCTCGGCTCGCCCAAGACAGGGTCGAGCCATCGTTACGGCTGGGTGCTCATCGTGAGATGCTCATCGCTTGGCCATGGGCTTTCATCCCGTCTGATTCGATGGTGGGCACGGTCCACGCTAGCCGACCGCGAGGCCGTCGGCATCAAGCTCCGGCACGCGCAGTGCGCGCGGCAGGGCCCGACGCTTCAGCGCCTGCGCGAGGCAAGCGGGATCGGGGTGCAGCCAGGCACCCCGGCCCGGCATGCTGCGATGCTCGTCGACGACCGCATGGCCGTCCACGCTCACCACCCGCACAAGGACCGACCGAGACCCCCGACCCCTGCAGCCGACGCACGTCCGCACCGGTTCCGGGGAAGCGGTGGCGGGGGCGCCGACGTCACGTGACGGATCTCTCGGCTGCACCAGTCTAGCGGTTCCCGGTCAGCGGCCGGAACCGGCACGCCCGGGGACGTCCGGCTGCTCGTCCGAGCGGATGTCGATGCGCCACCCCGTGAGGCGCGCGGCGAGGCGGGCGTTCTGGCCCTCCTTGCCGATCGCGAGCGACAGGTGGAAGTCGGGGACCACCACGCGGGCGGCACGCGCCTCCTCGTCCACCACGGTCACGGACACGACGCGCGAGGGCGACAGCGCGTTGCCGACGAACGTCGCCGGGTCGTCGTCCCAGTCGATGATGTCGATCTTCTCGCCACGCAGCTCGCTCATGACGGCGCGCACGCGCGATCCCATGGGGCCGATGCAGGCGCCCTTCGCGTTGACGCCGGGCACGGTCGCGCGCACGGCGATCTTGGTGCGGTGACCCGCCTCGCGGGCGAGCGACATGATCTCGACGGTGCCGTCGGCGATCTCGGGGACCTCGAGCTCGAAGAGCTTGCGGACCAGGCCGGGGTGCGTGCGGGACAGCGTGATCGACGGGCCCTTCTGGCCGCGCCCGATCTCGAGCACGTAGCCCTTGAGGCGCTCGCCGTGCACGTAGACCTCGGTGGGGACCTGCTCGTGCGGAGGCAGGATCGCCTCGACGTCGCCCAGGTCGACGTGGACGTTCTTGGGGTCCGAGGACTGCTGGATCAGCCCCGACACGATCTGGCCCTCGCGGCCCGCGTACTCGCCCAGCACCGCATCGTCCCCGGCCTGGCGCAGGCGCTGGAAGATGACCTGGCGCGCGGTCGAGGTCGCGATGCGGCCGAAGTCCTTCGGGGTGTCGTCGAACTCGGGCATCTCCGCCGGGTCCTGGTCCTCCTCGGCGTCCTCTCGCGCAAGGATCGACACCTTGCCGGTGACGCGGTCGAGGTGGGCGCGCGCGTGACGGAACGCGCCGGGCGTCTTGTGGTACGCCGAGACGAGCGCCTGCTCGATCGCGTCGACGAGCACGTCGAGACGGATGTCCTTCTCGCGCTCGAGGCCCCGCAGGGCCGCCATGTCGATGTCCATGTCCTAGTTCTCTCCCAGCCTCTTGAGCTCCACGACGATGCGTCCCTCGGCCACGTCCCCGAGCGGCACGCGCCGCTGCTCGCCGTCGACGTCGAGCACCAGCTCGTCACCGTCGACATCGGTCAGGCGTCCTGTCACCGAGGCGTCCGCGAGGCGCAGCTCGAGGAGCCGCGTGCGGGCGCGCAGGAAGTGACGGCGCTCCGTGAGGGCGCGGTCGGTGCCGGGGGTCGAGACCTCGAGGACGTACGGCGTGGAGGGCACGTTCGCCTCGTCGAGCGCGGCGCCGATGGCGCGGGATGCCTCGGCGACCTTGTCGAGCTCGGCGCTGCCGACCTCGGTCTCGGGGAGGTCGACCGTCACGAGCACCCGCGAGCGCTTGCCTGCGGCGGTGACGTCCACCCCCTCGACGACAAGCCCGACGGCCTCCGCCGCCGGCGCGGCAAGCTCGATGATGCGTCCAGAGATGTCCATGGCATCGCCTCCCACGCGCGGCACGCGCTCCGTTCCTGAAATTCGGTCGGTCACATTCTAGGGCCCCGTGGGGGGCGTGTCATGATGGCGCCCATGACGCCCCCTCCGCGCCGCGCGACGCGCCTGATCACGGCCGTCGCCGGGCTCGCGATGCTCGTGGGCGGCTGCTCGTGGCGGGTGGAGACACCGCCGATCCCGAGCCGCACACCCACGCCGGCCGTGGTGCTGCGCGACGCCGCCGCGGAGCGCGAGCAGGCGGTCCTCGACGCGGCGGGCTCGACGGAGCTCGGTGCGCTCGAGGCCGCGCTCGCTCCCGAGCGGCTCGAGGCGCTCGGAGGGGTCTACGTCGAGTACCCGTCGGCATCGTCGTCGCCCTCGCCGGACGCCTCCGCGGCCCCCGACCTCGAGACGCTCGTGCCGCAGGTCGTCGCGGACTCGGTCGCGGCCGCGCTGGAGGCCTCCGACGACGATCCGGGCCTGGCCGCGATGCTGCGCTCGATCGCGCTGTCGCACGCCATGGCGGACGTGGCCGCCTCCCCGTACTCGGACTCCCCCGCCGAGCACCAGCTCCCGGGCACCGACCGTGGCGGCGAGTGGCTCCCCGACAGCGGCACCGAGGTCGATCGCGACGTGATCGCCCGGCTCGCGCTCGCGCATGATCAGGCCGCGTTCGCGTACGAGGTCGCCGCCGCGCGCGCGTCCGAGGAGGAGCGCGCGGACGCGCTCACCCGTGCGCGCATCCACGCCGCGCGAGCCGAGGCGCTCGTCGCGCTCCCCGGCGTCGAGGACCTCCGTGAGCCGCTGTACGACGTCGCTCCCGTCGACACCGCCTCGGAGACCGGCCGCGCGGCGATGGAGGTCTCCATCGAGCTCGCGCTGTCCGAGGCCTACGCCGCGCTCATCGACGGGGCGGCCGATGCGGACGTCACGTGGATCCTCGACGCGGCCTTCGACGCCTTCGCCGCCGCCGCCGCGCTGCCCGGCTTCGACGCATCGTCCGTCCAGGCGCTGCCGGGGCTCACCACCTCCTGACACTCACGACGGAGTTGACGGCGACACGCCGCCTCCAAGGCCCATTCGGGGCGTCTGAGGCGGCGTGTCGGGTCGAGATCTGTTGCCAGTGTCGGCAGGAGGGTCAGCCGGCCAGCGCGGCCCGCACGCGCGCCGCGACGGTGCCCGCCGCATCGTCCACCGGGAGCGCCTCGCTGGTGCCCTCGGCACGGACCTTGAGCTCGACGGTGCCCTCGGCGAGCCCGCGGCCCACCACGAGGATGAAGGGCGCGCCGATGAGCTCGGCGTCCTTGAACTTCACGCCGGGCGAGACCTTGGGGCGGTCGTCGTAGCAGACCTCCACGCCCGCGGCCTCGAGCTCCGCGGCGAGGCGGGCCGAGGCCTCGAACACCGCCTCGTCCTTGCCCGTGGCGACCACGTGCACCTGGTACGGCGCGACGTGGATGGGCCAACGCAGACCGAGCTCGTCGTGGTTGTTCTCCGCGAGCAGCGCGACGGCGCGCGTGACGCCGATGCCGTACGAGCCCATGGTGACGACCTGCTGCTTGCCGTTCTCGTCGAGCACGCGCAGGTCGAGCGCCTCGGCGTACTTGCGGCCCAGCTGGAAGATGTGGCCGATCTCCACGCCGCGCGCGAGCTCGAGGGGGCCGGAGCCGTCGGGCGCGGGGTCGCCTGCGCGGACGCTCGCGGCCTCGATCGTGCCGTCGGCCGTGAAGTCGCGGCCCATCGTGAGCTCGAAGACGTGCTTGCCGTGCACGTCGGCACCGGTGATCCAGCGCGTGCCGTCGACGATGCGCGGGTCCACCAGGTACGGGATCGCCGTGTCGCCCTCGTCGCCGCGGGCCACGCCCTCGGGACGGGCCTGCGGTCCGAGCACGCCGGGACCGATGTAGCCCTTGGCCAGCTGCGGGTGCTGGGCGAAGTCCTCCTCGTTCGCCGCCTCGACGTCGAACGGCGCGAGCGCGGCCTCGAGGCGCGTCATGTCCGCGTCCCGGTCGCCCGGGATGCCGACCACCAGGAGCGAGCGCTCGCCCGTGGGCGACGTGAGCGCGAGCACCACGTTCTTGAGCGTGTCCGCCGCGGTCCATGCGCGGTCCGCCCGCGGGTGCGCGGCGTTCGCGGCGTTGACGAGCGTCTCGATGGTCGGGGTGTCGGGGGTGTCCTCGACGTGCGCGGCCGGGGCGTCGGACCAGTCGATCGCGGCGGGCACCGGCGTGGTGACGGCCTCGACGTTGGCCGCGTACCCGCCCGGCGAGCGCACGTAGGTGTCCTCGCCGACCTCGGTCGGGGACAGGAACTCCTCCGACTTCGAGCCGCCCATCGCTCCCGACGTCGCGGTCACGATGACGTACTCGAGGCCCAGGCGGTCGAAGATCCGGATGTAGGCCGCGCGCTGCGCCGCGTACGACGCGTCGAGCCCCTCGTCCGAGACGTCGAACGAGTACGAGTCCTTCATGATGAACTCACGGCCGCGCAGGAGGCCCGCGCGGGGACGCGCCTCGTCGCGGTACTTGGTCTGGATCTGGTAGATCGTCAGCGGCAGGTCCTTGTACGAGGAGTACAGGTCCTTCACCAGCAGCGTGAACATCTCCTCGTGCGTGGGCGCGAGCAGGTAGTCGCCGCCCTTGCGGTCGTGGAGGCGGAACAGGTTCGGGCCGTACTCGGTCCAGCGGCCGGTCGCCTCGTAGGGCTCGCGCGGGAGCAGCGCCGGGAAGTGCACCTCCTGGCCGCCCGCGGCGTCCATCTCCTCGCGCACCACGGCCTCGACCTTGGCGAGCACCTTGAGGCCCAGCGGCAGCCAGGTGTAGATGCCGGGCGCGGCGCGCCGGATGTAGCCGGCGCGGACCAGCAGCTGGTGCGACGCGACCTCGGCGTCGGCGGGGTTCTCGCGCAGCGTGCGCAGGAAGAGAGTGGACATGCGAAGCATGGGGACAAGGGTATCGGGCGGCGGACGATGCGACGCCGCTCGCTCAGAACATGACGGTCGCGAAGGTCCCGACCCTGGCGAAGCCGACCGCGTCGTACGTGCGGATCGCGACCGGGTTGAAGTCGTTGACGTAGAGGCTCACGGTCGGCGCGAGGCGCTCGCGCACCAGGTCGACCGCCGCGACCATTCCCGCGCGCGCGAGACCGCGGCCCCGCACCGCGGGGTGGACCCACACGCCCTGCACCTGCGCGATCCCTCCCCCGAGCGCTCCGACCTCGGCCTTGAAGACCACCTGGCGCGAGCCGTTGACGGTGCCGAGCTGCACGAACGACCGGCCGGCGCGGATGAGGTACCGCAGCCGCTCCTCGTAGCCGGCGCGTCCGTGCTGAAGAGGGTCGTAGCCCACCTCGCCGATGAACATGTGCACGCACGCCGGCAGCAGCACGTCGTAGTCGTCGAGCGTCGACTCGCGGACGTCCTCGAGCTCGAGATCCCCGGCGGCGACGCCCTCGACGCGCGTCGGCTCGCCCGCGATCGCCATCGAGACCTGCCGCGCGCGCACCTCGCGCGCGGGACCCCACCACGGCTCGACGCGGCCCCACAGGTCGCGCGTCACGTCGGCGGGACCCACGAGCGCCGCGGGCCGGGTGAGCCGCGCGATGGTGCCGGCCGCGACCTCGGCGCGCAGCGCATCGTCCTCCTCGGGGTCGCCGGAGGGCAGCACGGCGCACAGGTTCGCGCCGTTCCACACCACGCCCACGAGCGACGAGTGGAGCCCGGACCGGCGTCGCACCCCCCACAGCGAGCCGGGCATGACGCCCGAGTCGCGCGCGGCCTCGAGGTGCATGAGCGGCACCACATGCGCCACCGCATCGGCGGCCGCGAGCTCGATGGCGGCGTCGACGTCCCGTCGCTGCAGGGGCGCGAGCGAGTGCTGCGCACGCCTGAGCAACGAGTCCGTCATGACGCGGCGATCACCTCCGGTGACGCGCCCTCGACGGGCTCCATCGTCTCGGCGATCTTCATCGCCTCCTCGATGAGGGTCTCGACGATGTCCTTCTCGGGCACGGTCTTGATGACCTCGCCCTTGACGAAGATCTGGCCCTTGCCGTTGCCCGAGGCCACGCCGAGGTCCGCCTCGCGCGCCTCGCCCGGGCCGTTGACCACGCAGCCCATGACGGCGACGCGCAGCGGCACCTCCATGCCCTCGAGCCCGGCGGTGACCTTCTCGGCGAGCTCGTAGACGTCAACCTGGGCGCGGCCGCACGAGGGGCACGAGACGATCTCGAGCTTGCGCGGGCGCAGGTTGAGCGCCTGGAGGATCTGGATGCCGACCTTGACCTCCTCGACCGGAGGCGCGGACAGGGACACGCGGATGGTGTCGCCGATGCCCTGGCTCAGGAGCGCGCCGAAGGCCGTCGCGGACTTGATGGTGCCCTGGAAGGCCGGTCCCGCCTCGGTCACGCCGAGGTGCAGCGGCCAGTCGCCGCGCTCGCTCAGCATCTCGTAGGCGCGCACCATGACCACCGGGTCGTTGTGCTTGACCGAGATCTTGAAGTCGTGGAAGTCGTGCTCCTCGAACAGGCTCGCCTCCCACACGGCGGACTCGACGAGCGCCTCCGCCGTGGGCTTGCCGTACTTGTCGAGCAGGCGCTTGTCCAGGGAGCCGGCGTTGACGCCGATGCGGATCGACGTGCCGTGGTCCTTGGCCGCCTGCGCGATCTCCTTGACCTGGTCGTCGAACCGCTTGATGTTGCCCGGGTTGACGCGGACCGCGGCGCAGCCGGCCTCGATCGCGGCGAACACATACTTGGGCTGGAAGTGGATGTCCGCGATCACGGGGATGTTCGACTTCCTCGCGATGGGCGCGAGCGCGTCGGCGTCGTCCTGCGTCGGGCAGGCCACGCGCACGATGTCGCAGCCGGCCGCCGTGAGCTCCGCGATCTGCTGGAGCGTCGCGTTGACGTCATGCGTCTTGGTGGTGCACATCGACTGCACCGACACCGGGGCGTCGCCGCCCACGTACACGTCGCCCACCTTGATCTTGCGCGTCTTGCGGCGCGGGGCGAGCACGGGTGCGGGCATAGCGGGCATGCCGAGTCCGATGGCTGTCACGTTGTCAGTATCTCCCAGGGTCGTGTGCGGGCTTCGTCAGACCACGCTGATGGGTACGACGATGTCCGCGTAGATGAGGATCGCCCCCATGACGAGCAGCAGCGCGAAGACGCCGTACGCGACGGGCATCATGCGCGCGACGTCCACGGGCGCGGGGCGGGGCAGGCCGCGCAGGCGGGCCCATCCGTTCTTGACCGCCTGCCACAGCGCCGAGGCGATGTGGCCGCCGTCGAGCGGCACCAGCGGGATCATGTTGAAGGCGAAGAGCGCGAGGTTGAGGCTGCCGAGCAGCATGAGCTCGTCGGCGATCTTGGCTCCGATGCCGTAGCCGTCGACGTCGGCGGAGCTGATCTCGCCCGCGATGCGCCCGACGCCGACCACGCTCACGAGCGAGTCGGTCGAGCGCTCCTCGACGCCCGCGGCCGCGAGCGCGACGTCGTAGACCTTGGACGGCAGGTGCACCACCGCGTCGACCGTCGCACCGAGCACGTAGGCGGTGTACTCGGCACCCGCGGTCACGCTGTGCACCGTGGTGCTCTCGGGCGCGATGCCCACGAAGCCGACCTCGTGCGTCATCGGGTCGCCGTTCGCGTCGGTCACCACGGCCCCGGCGTCGTCGTAGACGTAGCGCTCGCTCAGGGCGGGCGTGACAGGGATGTCCATGGCGCTGCCGTCGCGCTCGACGCTCAGGACGATCTCCTGGTCGGGCCGGTCCGCGACGTACGCCGTGAACTCGTCCCAGGTGCTGATCGCGGTGCCGTCGACCGCCGTGACGGTGTCGCCCGCGTGGAGCCCGGCTGCGGCGGCCGGCGCGGCGGGATCATCCGCGGTGCACTCGGTCTGTCCCGCGGGCGCGACGCACGCGGACAGGCTGTTGATGGTGAGCGTCGGCTCGCCCGGGGTCCCCATGACGAGAAGCACGCCCGTGAACAGCAGCAACGCGATCACCAGGTTGACGAACGGTCCGCCGAACATCACGATCGCCTTGCGCCACCACGTGAGGTGGTAGAAGGCGCGGTGGTCCTCGCCCTCGGGGATCTCCTCGACGGAGGCCTCGCGGGTGTCCGCGATGAGCTGCGCGATGCGCCCCGTGCCCTTGACGGGCTTGACGCGCTCGGCCGGCGGGATCATCCCGATGAGCTTGACGTAGCCGCCCAGCGGGATCGCCTTGACGCCGTACTCCGTCTCCTTGCCCTGGCGGGACCAGATCTTGGGACCGAAGCCCACGAAGTACTCGCTCACCCGCACGCCGAAGCGCTTGGCGGGCAGCATGTGGCCCAGCTCATGCAGCGCCACCGACACCAGCAGCCCGACGATGAGCACCAACCAGCCCACAAGCTCAGCACCCATACGCTCTACTCTCCCACTCCTGCGATGACCTCGTGTGCACGCGTGCGCGCCCACCGCTCGGCCTCGTCCACCGCGTCGAGCGTGACGCTCGACGGGGCCTCGTACGCCTCCACAACGCGCCGGACCGTGTCGACGATCCCGAGGAACGGCAGCGCGCCGTCGACGAAGGCCTGCACGCACTCCTCGTTGGCCGCGTTGAGCACGGCCGGGTGCAGGGACGATGCGGCGACCGCGTCGCGCATGAGACGGATCGCGGGGAACGCCTCCTCGTCCAGCGGCTCGAAGGTCCAGGCCTGCGCCTCGGTCCAGTCCAGGCGGGGCGCCACGTCCGCGAGGCGCTCGGGCCAGCTCAGCCCGAGCGCGATCGGCAGCCGCATGTCCGGGGGCGACGCCTGCGCGATGGTCGCGCCGTCGACGAACTCGACCATCGAGTGCACGATCGACTGCGGGTGAACCACCACGTCGATGCGGTCCATGGGGATGTCGAACAGCAGGTGGGCCTCGGCGACCTCGAGCGCCTTGTTCACCATCGAGGCCGAGTTGATGGTCACCACGGGGCCCATGTCCCAGTTGGGGTGGGCGAGCGCATCGGCCGGGGTCACGTGCGCGAGCGATGCGCGGGAGCGGCCGCGGAACGCGCCGCCCGAGGCGGTCACCACCAGCCGGCGGACCTCGCCGTGCGTGCCCGAGCGGAGCGACTGGGCGAGCGCGGAGTGCTCGGAGTCGACCGGGACGATCTGATCGTCCCGCTGCTTCGCGGCGAGCACGAGCGCGCCGCCTGCGACGAGCGACTCCTTGTTGGCGAGCGCGAGCGTCGAGCCGGCCTCGAGCGCCGCGAGCGTGGGCCGCAGGCCCACCGAGCCGGTCATGCCGTTGAGCACCACATCGGCGCCGATGCGCGCGGCCTCGACCACCGCATCGGCCCCGCCGCGCACCTCGATGCCGGGCAGCGCGGCGGCGATCGGCGCCACGGCCTCCTCGCGTGCGACGGCCACATACCGGGGACGATGCGCGAGCGCCTGCGCGATGACCGCGTCGGGGTCGGCGCCGCCGGCGGCGAGCGCCACGACGTCGAGCCGGTCGGGGTGACGCGCGACGACGTCGAGCGCCTGGGTCCCGATCGAACCGGTGGAGCCCAGCAGGGAGACGGTGCGGGTCATCCCTCGGCGACGCCGAGCAGGATGTCGACCATGCGCGCGAGGAACGCGTCGACGGTGCCCTCGTCGTACGCGCGCGAGCCGTGCGCCGAGCGGAACGTCGCGCCGCGCACCTCGTCCGCCGTCAGCGGCGCGCCGCGGTCGAAGAAGGCGGTGACGCGTGCCAGCAGCTCGTCGACGTCGGACGCGCGGTAGCCGGTGCTCATGAGCGACGGGTGCGCGAAGCGCTCGCCGGCGGGGCGTCGCAGGCGCGGGTACAGCGTCTGCGCCCGGGTCGCGAGCTCCTGCATCCACGCGTCCTGGCCGTTCGAACGCACGTAGGTCTCACGCTGCCTGCCCACGAAGGCCGTCTCGAGACGGTCGAGCGCGGCATCCACCGCGGCGGTGTCGTAGCCGCCGTGCTTGAGGTCGAAGGCCGTGCGACGCACATCGAGCGGCTCGAGGGCCTTCTCGGCCTCGCCGGGGCGCTCGTACGCCGCGCGCGCCATGTCGAAGAACTCCTCGACCTGCGTGGTGTTGTAGCCGAGCTTGAGTGAGCCCACCTTGGGGAACAGGACAGTCATCACCTCTCCTTGATGGCCAGCTGGCCGCACGCGCCGTCGATGTCGCTTCCCCGAGTATCCCTGATGGTCGTGGGAATCCCGTGCATTCGAAGGATGCGGACGAACTCCTGCTCGACCTTCGGGTCCGACGCGGTCCACTTCGAGCCGGGCGTGGGGTTGAGCGGGATCGGGTTGACGTGGACCCACCCGTCGCCGCGCGCGTTGAGCTTCTTCGCAAGCAGCTCCGCGCGGTGCGCGTGGTCGTTGATGTCGCGGATCAGCGCGTACTCGATGCTGACGCGTCGCCCCGTCGCGTCGAAGTAGCGGCGCGCGGCGTCGAGAGCCTCGTCCACCTTCCAACGCGCGTTGATGGGCACGAGCGAGTCGCGGAGCTCGTCGTCCGGCGCGTGGAGGCTCAGCGCGAGCGTCACGGGGATCCCCTCCCCCGCGAGACGGTCGATGCCGGTGACCAGGCCCACCGTCGACACCGTCACGTGCCGCGCCGACAGGCCGAAGCCCTCGGGGGCGGGGCTGGTGAGCGCACGCACCGCGGTCATCACGGCGGCGTAGTTCGCGAGCGGCTCGCCCATGCCCATGAACACCACGTTCGACAGGCGGACGGGATCGCCCCCGAGCTCGCCGTCGCGCGCCTGCTTGGCCGCGAGCCGCACCTGCTCGATGATCTCGCCGGCGGAGAGGTTGCGCGTCAGGCCCATCTGGCCGGTGGCGCAGAACGGGCAGGCCATGCCGCAACCCGCCTGGCTGGTCACGCACAGCGTCGCGCGGTCGGGGTACTTCATGAGCACCGACTCGACCTTGGCGTTGTCGATGAGGTTCCACAGCGTCTTCATGGTCGCGCCGTCGTCCGCCGTGAGCTGGGTGACGTGCGTGAGCAGCGGCGGGAACAGCTCCCCCACCAGCGTGTCGCGGGCGGTCGCCGGGAGGTCCGTCATGTCCGCGGGGTCGACCGTGAGGTGGTCGTAGTAGTGCGTCGCGAGCTGCTTGGCGCGGAAGGCCGGCTGGCCGAGCTGCTTGAGCGCGTCGACCCGCTCGACGGGGTCGAGGTCGGCGAAGTGGCGCGGCGGCTTGCCGCGGCGCGGCGCGAGCATCGGGAGGGTGGGCAGCGAGGTCATAGGGTCCCCAGGAAGCTTGGAAGGGCGAAGACGACGTAGGCGGCCGCGGCCGCCGGGAGGAGCGAGTCGAGACGGTCCAGGATCCCGCCGTGGCCGGGGATCACGCTCGACATGTCCTTGACGGCGAGGTCGCGCTTGAGCACGGACTCGGCAAGATCGCCGAGCACCGCGGCGACCACGCATGCGGCGCCCACGAGCGCGCCGAGGGCCCAGCGGCCGTCGAGCAGCACGTACGCGCCGACGGATGCGCCCACGATGCCGAAGAGCGCGCCGCCGATGGCGCCCTCCCAAGTCTTGTTCGGGCTCACGCGGGGCGCGAGCTTGCGCCGGCCCATGAGCATGCCGGTGAACAGCGCGAACGTGTCGTTGAAGACCACGGCGATCATCACCACCATGATCCGCTGCCAGCCGTCGTCCGACAGCTCGATGAGCAGCATGAACGAGCCGAGGAACGGGATCCACGTGAGCGTGAGGATGCTCACCAGGGAGTCGGCCATCGTGTTCTCGACGCGATCGTCGACGATGCGCCACGCCACGACGCCCGCGCACGCGACGAGCAGCGCGACCACCAGGCCCTCGCCGCCGCCGTACCACGTGGCGACGCCCATCCCCAGGGTCGCGAGGATCACGGGCGTGAGGGCGATGTGCATGCCGTGCCGCGCGAGCGCGGCGCGCCACTCGACGATCGCGGCGATGCAGAAGCCGTAGATCGCGACCGCGAACGCGAGCGGGTCCCACCACGCCGTGGCGAGCGCGCCGACTCCGAGGACCACGCCCACGACGGTCGCGAGGCCCAGGTTGCGCCCCGCGCGCTTGCGGGGCGCGGGCACGGCATCGGGAAGGGGGACGGTCACGTCGACGGGGTCGACGGCATCGTCCTCGGCCGCGTCGCGCGCGACGACGGGAGACTCGGCCTTGGCGACCGCCTCGGCCACCTGCGGCGCGGGGTCCCCCGCGGGCGCGGCGTTCACGGGAGCGAACACGGGCATGCCGGCAGGGTTCCCGAGCGGGGCGTCCTGCTCCGAGGTGTCGAGGTCCGCCTCGCGGCGGCGCCCCCACCTCATGAGACGCCCTGTCGCACGGTCGCGTCAGGCATCAGACCGCCAGGAGCTCGCTCTCCTTGTGGGCGAGCAGGCCGTCGATCACGTCGACGTGCTTCTTGGTGAGCGCGTCGAGCTCCTTCTCCGCGCGCGTGCCCTCGTCCTCGCCGGCCTCGCCGTCCTTGACGGCGGCGTCGATCTGGTCCTTGGCCTTGCGGCGCATGTTGCGGATGGTGACGCGCGACTCCTCCGCCTTGGCCTTGGCGAGCTTGACGTAGTCGCGGCGGCGCTCCTCGGTGAGCTGCGGCAGGATCACGCGCAGCACGTTGCCGTCGTCCGAGGGGTTGACGCCCAGGTCCGAGTTCCGCAGCGCGGTCTCGATCTCCTTCTTGGCGCTCGCGTCGTACGGAGCGATGACCACGGTGCGGGCCTCGGTCACGTTGATCGACGCGAGCTGCTGGAGCGGCGTGGGGGCACCGTAGTAGTCGACGGCGATCGACGCGAACATCGCGGAGCTCGCCTGGCCGGTGCGGATCTTCGCGAAGTTGTCCTTCGCGACGGCCACGGCCTGGTCCATGTTCTCCTCGGCCTCGAGGAGGATCATCTCAGTCACGCTTGTCTCCTAACGGTGCGGCTTCAGGCCGTCACCAGGGTTCCGATTCTCTCACCCAGGAGGGCGCGAGTCACATTTCCAGGGGTGTCGAGCCCGAAGACCTGCATGGGCATGCGGTTGTCCATGGCGAGCGAGAAGGCGGCCGCATCCATGACCGCGAGACGCTTCTGGAGCGCCTCGCCGTACGTCACGTGCTCGAGCCGCTCCGCGTCGGCGTGCTTGCGGGGGTCCGCGGTGTAGACCGCGTCGACGCCGTTCTTGCCCATGAGCACCTCGGAGCACCGGGTCTCGAGCGCGCGCTGCAGCGACACCGTGTCGGTCGAGAAGTACGGCATGCCCGCGCCGGCGCCGAAGATCACGACGCGCCCCTTCTCCATGTGACGGATGGCGCGCAGCGGGAGGTAGGACTCGGCGACCTGGCCCATGGTGATGGCCGTCTGCACGCGCGTGGTGACACCCGCCTGCTCGAGGAAGTCCTGGAGCGCGAGCGCGTTCATCACGGTGCCGAGCATGCCCATGTAGTCGGCACGCGAACGCTCCATGCCCCGCTCGGAGAGCTCGGCGCCGCGGAAGAAGTTGCCGCCGCCGACGACGATCGCGACCTGCACGCCCTGCCGGACGGCGTCGGCGATCTCGCGGGCGACGCGGCTCACCACGTCGGGGTCGAGGCCGAGCTGGCCCCCGCCGAACATCTCGCCGGAGAGCTTGAGAAGCACGCGGCGCGCCGCCTGGGGCTCCTTGCCCGGGATCAGATCGCTGGTCTCGGACACGGATTCCTCCTGACGGCGCGCCGCGCCTTGCTCATGTATGGGTGGTGGGGAAAGGCTAAGCCTTAGGCTCCCACACGGAAGCGGGCGAAGGCGACAAGAGCGCCACCCGTCTCCGCGACGACCTTGCCGACGGTCGTCTTCGGGTCCTTGGCGAACGCCTGCTCGAGCAGCACGTTCTCCTTGAACCAGCCGTTGAGGCGGCCCTCGATGATCTTCGGGAGCGCGGCCTCGGGCTTGCCCTCCGCACGCGAGACCTCCTCGGCGACGCGACGCTCGTTGGCGACGGTCTCCTCCGGGGCGTCCTCACGGGTGAGGTACGCGGGCGAGTACGCCGCGGTGTGCATCGCGACGTCCTTGGCCACCGAGGCGGCCGCGGCGTCGGTGCCCACGAGGACGCCGACCTGAGCCGGGAGGTCCTTGTTGGTGCGGTGGAGGTACTCGGTCACGACCGGCGCCTCGATGCGCGCCACGCGACGCAGCACGATCTTCTCGCCCAGCGTGCCCGCGGCCTCGTCGATGAACGCGCCGACGGTCTTGCCGTCGATGTCGGCCGCGAGGGCCTCCTCGGCGTTCGTCGCGCCCGCGGCCACGACGGCGGCGAGGACCTGCTCGGCGAGGCCGATGAACTTCTCGTTCTTCGCGACGAAGTCGGTCTCGGAGTTGAGCTCGAGGAGCGTGCCGACCTGGCCGCCGTCCACATCCTGGATGGAGCTGAGCACGAGGCCCTCGGAGGCCGAGCGGCCCTCGCGCTTGGCGACGCCCTTCAGACCCTTGATGCGGAGGATCTCGACAGCCTTCTCCTGGTTGCCGTCGGCCTCGTCGAGCGCCTTCTTGACGTCGAGCATGCCGGCACCCGTGCGCTCGCGGAGCGCCTGGATGTCAGCGACGGTGTAGTTCGCCATGGGATGCGTCCTTACTTCTCGTCGGCCGCGGCCTCGGTGGCCTCGGCGGCGGGGGTGGTCTCGGCGGCGGGGGCCTCCTCGGCCTTCTCCTCCGCCTTCGCGCCGTCGAGGAGCTCCTGCTCCCACTCGGCGAGGGGCTCGGCGTCGCCGGTCGCCTCGGCCTCGGCACCGGTGGTGCCGCCCGAGTGACGCAGGCGGATGCCCTCGGCGACCGCGTCCGCGATCACGCGGGTGAGCAGGCCCACCGAGCGGATGGCGTCGTCGTTGCCGGGGATGCCGTAGGCGACGTGGTCGGGGTCGCAGTTGGAGTCGAGGATGCCGACGACGGGGACGCCGAGCTTCTTCGCCTCGTCGACCGCGAGGTGCTCCTTGTTGGTGTCGACGATCCACACGACGGACGGCACCTTGGCCATGTCGCGGATGCCGCCGAGGGTCTTGTCGAGCTTCTCCATCTCGCGGCGGAGGTTGAGCAGCTCCTTCTTGGTGCGGCCCGAGCCGGCGACGTCGTCGAAGTCGATCTCCTCGAGCTCCTTGAGACGCTGCACCCGCTTGCTCACCGTCTGGAAGTTGGTGAGCATGCCGCCCAGCCAGCGCTCGTTGACGTAGGGCATGCCCACGCGCTTGGCCTGCTCGGCGATCTGCTCCTGCGCCTGGCGCTTGGTGCCGACGAACAGCACGGTGCCGCCGTGCGCGACGGTGTCACGCACGAACGAGTACGCGGCGTCGATCTTCGCGAGCGACTGCTGCAGGTCGATGATGTAGATCCCGTTGCGCTCGGTGAAGATGAAGCGCTTCATCTTGGGGTTCCAGCGGCTGGTCTGGTGACCGAAGTGGACACCCGAGTCGAGCAGCTGGCGCATGGTCACGACGGCCATGGCACTTCCTTTCGCACGCGCGCTGCGCGTGCTTCTTTCGGTGGCGCCCCGAGGGGCGCCTGTTTCGGTTGACGATGCGGGCCGGGCGGCTCGCATCCCTGGCGCCAACGCGGTCGGGCACCGATTGCTCGGACCTCGCCCTTCCGGCGCCCCCGACGGGGGGCGAATGACGCGCGACGTCATCCGGGCATGCCGGATGCGGGTTCAAGAGTACCGGATGCGGGGGCCTCGCGACGACCTCGAGCGATGCGCACGGCCTCGTGTCGCGGTCCGCGTGTCCCCAGGTGAGCACCCATGCTCGAGCCGGGCACGCTCACCCGCGTGAGCATCGTCCCATGACACGCCTTAGGCAGGCCTCGCTCGCTCTCCTCCTGGCCGTCGCGCTGACCGGCGCGGCGGGCACCGCGGCGGCCCCTCCGACGCTGTCCTCCCCCGTCGCTCCGCTGCGGGCGCTCGCGCTGTTCGTCGCGCCCGCGCAGCCGTGGTCGGCCGGCCATCGCGGGATCGACCTCGCGGCGTCGCCGGGTCAGGAGGTGACCGCTCCGGGGCCCGGGGTGCTGGCCTTCGCGGGACGCGTGGTGGACCGCGGCGTGGTGACCGTCGACCACGGCGGCGGCGTGGTGACGTCGCTCGAGCCGGTCTCCGACCCTCCCCCGGTGGGCACCGTGGTGGCCCGCGGCGCGGCGGTCGGCGTGGTCGGCGACGAGCCGGGTCACTGCGCGCCCGTGACCTGCCTCCATTGGGGTGTCCGCATCGACGGCACCTACACCGATCCTCTCGATCTGCTCGAGGGCTTCGGCCCGGTCAGGCTGCTGCCGCTCGCCCCCGCGTCAGGCGACGGCGCCGCTCAGGAGAAGGCGCCGGTGCGGACCAGCGACTCCCGCAGCTTCTTCACCGCCGCCGAGTGGATCTGCGAGACGCGCGACTCCGTGACGCCCAGGATGGATCCGATCTGCGCGAGCGTGAGGTTCTCGTAGTAGTACAGGCGCAGCACCTCCTGCTCACGGTCGCGCACGCTCTGGACGGCGGCGGCGAGGAGCGTCGAGGTCTCGCGGGCCTCGATCCGCGCCGAGGCATGCGCCATGACGGCGGAGCCGAGCGTGGGGATGGGCTGCGTGTCGGGCTCCGCGGGCATGCCGTCGAGCGCGGCGACGTGCGAGAGCGCGACCTGGGCGCGCACCGTGCGCACCTCCGCCGTGTCCCACCCGAGGTGCGCCGCGACGTCCTCGTCGGTCACGGGACGGAGGAGCTCCTGCTCGAGCGACCGCGTCGCGTGCTCGAGGGTCTTCGCCTTCGACCGCACCGAGCGCGGGACCCAGTCCGCCGCGCGGAGCTCGTCGATGATCGCGCCACGGATGCGCGTCGACGCGTAGGTCTCGAACTTGAAGCCGCGGGCCGCCTCGAACCGCTCGACCGCGTCGATGAGGCCGAACATGCCGTACGAGACGAGGTCGGCTAGCTCGACGGTGTCCGGGAGCTTCCCGATCATGCGCGTCGCGACGTGGGTCACGAGCGGCGCGTAGTGCGTGATGAGCGCGTCGCGCGCGGCCGGGGCATCGGCGCCTCGCGCGGCGAGCAGCTCCCACCACTCGGCGGTCGCGTCGGGGACGGCCAACGGCGTCTCCGGCTCGACCTCGGACAGCATCGTGTTGAGCTCGTTCATATCGGCGTCTCCCTCTAGGCGCGCGGATGGGCGAGGTGGTAGGCGGCGCGGAGCCGCTCGGCGGATACATGGGTGTAGCGCTGGGTGGTGGCGAGGCTCGCGTGGCCCAGGACCTCCTGGACGCTCCTCAGGTCGGAGCCCCCGGTCAGCAGGTGCGTCGCGGCGGTGTGCCGCAGCGCGTGCGGGGCGACCTCAGCGACCCCGGCGAGCCTGCAGAGCTCGTGGACGGCCTCGCGCACCTGGCGCTGGTCGACCCTCAGCCCGCGACGGCCCAGGAACAGCGCCGAGTCCGTCGCGGAGCCGACCAGCTCCGGCCGGCCGCGCTCGATCCACTCGGCGAGCGCCGCGGCGGCGGGTGTCCCGAAGGGCACCACGCGCTCCTTGTCGCCCTTGCCGACCACGCGCACCAGCAGCTGGTCGAGGTCCACGTCGCCGAGGTCGATCCCCGCGAGCTCCCCCACGCGCATGCCCGTCGCGTAGAGCAGCTCGACGGCCGCCCAGTCGCGCAGGTGCACCGCGGTGCCGTCGTCCGCACGGGTGCGTGCGACCTCGAGCAGCGTGACCACGTCGCTCGCCGACAGCACGGTCGGCAGCACCGTGGCGGGCCGGGCGGACGCGAGCCGCAGCGCAGGGTTCGGGACGATGCGGTCCGCGTCGGCCGCCCAGGCGTAGAAGGCGCGGGCCGCGGCACCACGGCGGGCCAGCGTGGTCCGGCTGAGGCCCTCCTCGGCCATCGCGCCGAGCCAGGTGCGCAGGTCCGCCAGCGTCACGGCGCTCAACGCGCCGTCCAGCCCCGCACCGGAGGCGCCCAGGTGCGCCCCCAGGTGGACGAGGTCCCCGAGGTACGCGCGCACCGTGTTCCCCGAGAGGCCGCGCTCGTGGCGCAGGTGCCTCTCGAAGGCGGCGAGCAGCTCGCTCGCGGCGGCGTCCGTGGTGACCATGCGGCCACCATGGCACCGTCACATGAGTCAAATCAATACCTCACGTCACATTTGTCACACCAACCTCATGATTCACTGCTTTTTTTGTCGTGGATTGTCCGAAATATCAGGCAGGTCGGGCATCCCCGTGCGGATCCAGGCGCCACCCGCGACCCTCGCGAGGCCCCGCCGCCGCAGGCCCCCGAGCGCGTCCCTCGCCTCCTTCTCGGTGAGCCCCGCGGCGATCGCGATCACCTGGGCCGAGGCACCCCGCGCTGGAATCGCGCCGTACGCCTGCCGCTGCTGCGCCGAGCCGAAGTCGGGACCGTCGAGCGCCTCCTCGGCGTCGAGCGCCTCGCCGATGGGCCGCGCGAGCTCGAGCACATCCGACGGCGTCGCGAGCAGCGTGACCTCGTCGCGATGCTCGCGCGCGAAGGCGTGGCATCCCGCCGACGTCGCGGAGGTGACCGGACCCGGCACCACGCCGACCGGCCGCACCAGGTCGCACGCGTGCCGTGCGGTGCTGAGCGCTCCCGAGCGCAGGCCCGCCTCCACGACCACGGTCGCGCGCGCGGCTGCGATAAGCCGGTTCCGGTGGAGGAAGCGCGAACGATGCGGCGCGAAGCCGGGCGGCTGCTCGCTCATGACGGCCCCGGTGGCGACGATGCGCTCGAGCAGCGGCGCGTTGCCGACGGGGTACAGACGGTCCACGCCGCCGGCGAGGACCGCCACCGTCACACCGCCCGCCGCGAGCGCGCCCCGATGCGCGGCCGCGTCGATCCCATACGCACCTCCGCTGATGACGGTGAGGCCCGCGTCCGCGGCGACCGCCGCGAGCTCGGCGCCGACGTGCGACCCGTAGGAGGTGGCCGCCCGCGCGCCGACGATCGCCACCGAGGCGGACCAGGCCTCGTCGAGGTCGATCTCGCCGCGGACCCAGAGGGCGTGCGGCTCCGCGCCGTCGAGGTCCGCCAGGCGCATCGGCCAGCCCGGCTCACCGCGGGCGAGCACGCGCGCCCCGACGCGCGCCGCCCTCGCGCGCAACGCCTCCGGCTCCGCCGCCCCGAGCCGCGCGATCCAGCGCTCGCTGGCTGCCATGATCCGATCGGTCGGCCCGGGCACCGACCCGAGCTCGAACGCGGCCGCGACCGGATCGCGCGCGGCGGCGTGGACCCAGGCGAGCGCGGCCGCGTGTCCCAGGACCCGCACGAAGGCGAACGCCTCGGCGTCACCGGGCTCCGCGAGCGCGCTCCACGCGACGGCGGCATCGGCCTCGCTGGTCACGACGCCGTGCCTTCGCGCAGGGCGAGCGCCTGGGCGATGTGCTCGACCCCCGGCGAGGAGGCGCCCTCGAGGTCGCAGAGCGTCCACGCGAGCCGGAGCGAGCGGTCGAAGCCGCGCGCGGACAGCGCGCCGCGCTCGACCGCGCGCCACAGGCCCGCGCACGCGGCGCGCGACGTGACGCGACGCAGCCACGGACCTGATGCCTCCCCGGCGAGCGTCCACCCCTGCGCGGCGAGCCGCTCACGCGCCGCGCCGCGCGCCTCCTGCACCCGTGCGGCGACGCTCGCGGTGTCCTCCCCCGGCTCGTCGGCGCGCGCAGCGGCGCCCACCTCGACGCGGATGTCGACGCGATCCAGCAGGGGTCCGGAGAGCCGCGCCAGGTAGCGCCGCCGCACCACCGAGGTGCACGTGCACCCCTCGCCCGTGCCCGCGAACATCCCGCACGGGCAGGGGTTGGCCGCCAGGACCAGCTGGAACCGCGCCGGGTACCGGGTGGCGCCGTGGGCGCGATGCAGCACGATCTCGCCGCGCTCGAGCGGCTGGCGCAGGGTGTCGACCACCCGCGTGGGGAACTCGGGCGCCTCGTCGAGGAAGAGCACGCCCGCGTGCGCGAGCGAGGCAGCGCCGGGGCGCGCGAGGCCGCTGCCGCCTCCCACGATCGCGGCCGACGAGGCCGTGTGATGGGGCGCCTCGAACGGAGGACGGCGCATGAGCCCCGCCGCGGCGTCGAAGGCTCCGGCGAGCGAGTGGACGGCGGTGACGCGGACCGCCTCGGCATCGTCGAGGTCCGGCAGGATGCCGGGCAGGCGCTCGGCGAGCATGGTCTTGCCGGCCCCGGGCGGCCCCACCATGAGGAGGTGGTGCCCGCCGGCGGCCGCGACCTCCAGGGCGTGACGCGCGAGCGGCTGACCACGCACGTCAGCGAGGTCGGGGACCGCGACCTGCCGCACCCGGGCCGCGGGCGCCGGGACAGGCTCGAGCGACTCGGCGGTCGCCTCCGCCCCGAGCGCTCCGAGCACGGTCGCGAGCGCGACCGCGGCGTCGACCCGCGCACCGGAGACCAGCTGGGCCTCGGCGGCGTTCCCGGCGGGCACGACCGCACGCGTGGCCCCCGCGTGGACGGCCGCGGCGATCGCGGGGAGCACCCCGCGGATCGGACGCACGCGGCCGTCGAGGCCGAGCTCGCCCAGCAGGACCAGGTCGCGGGCGAGCGCCGCGTCCACGACGCCCGCCGCCGCGAGCACCGCGACGGCGATCGCGAGATCCGTCCCCGACCCCGACTTGGGCAGCGACGCGGGCGACAGGTTGACGGTGATGCGGTGGCGCGGCCACTCCACTCCCGAGGACGCGACAGCGGCGCGCACACGGTCCTTCGCCTCCGCGAGCGACGCGTCGGGCAGCCCGACGATGGTGAAGCCCGGCAGCCCTCGCGCGACATGCGCCTCGACGTCGATCACGTGACCCATGAGCCCGGTGAGGACCACCGACCTGCACCGCCCGATCACCCCACGCCTCGCATGTGCTCGATCACCGCGCGCCCGGCGCGGGGGATGGTCACGCCGACCACGTCGATCCTGATCTCGGGCCAGCGTGCGTCCTGACCCGCGACCCACTCCCCCGCGAGCAGCCTCAGCCGCGAGAGCTTGCCGCGCGTGACCGCCGCGATCGCGCCGCCGAACGCGTCCGAGCGGCGCGTCTTGACCTCGACGAACACGATCGCGCTCCCGTCCCGCGCGACGATGTCGATCTCGCCGAGCGAGCACCGCCAGTTGCGCGCGAGGACCTCCCAGCCGTCCTCCGCGAGCCTGCGTGCCACCAGGTCCTCGCCGTACCGCCCGACCGCATCCTTGACCGCCATGCGCCACCTCCGCGACCCACGGTGGACGATGCGCGGGCACGGCGCGGCGGGACGTCGCGCGACATGTGGACGGGCTCCGTGCCCATGCGGGCCGTGCACATCGGCGCCGGTCGCGGTGACCGCTCGTCGCATCGTCCCCGGACACGACGAGAGGGCGGGGAGCATCCTCCCCGCCCTCTCCTCGGCGTGTCAGCGGCGCGCGGGCACCGCGCCCTCCTCGACGGCCTCGGCCTCACGCGGCTCGAGGTACTCGGAGCTGGCGCCATCGACCTCGAGCGACTCGGGCACCGCGTCCTTCGCGACCGTGGTGCGCAGCGGCGTCTCCTCGACGAACAGCAGCAGCACCGCGCCGATCACCGCGAGCGGGGCCATGAGCAGGAACGCCGGCGTCAGCGCGTCGTTGTACGCGCCCACGATGATGTCGTGGATCTGGTCGGGCAGCTCGGCGACGGCCGCGGGCGTGAGCGAGTTGGAGCCGCCGCCGGACTGGAGCGCCTCGGCGGGGAGCCGCTCGGCCAGGAGGTCGAGCAGGCGCGTGGTGAACATCGAGCCCACCACCGCGGTGCCGAGCGACGCGCCCACCTGGCGGAAGTAGTTGTTGCCCGCGGTCGCGGTGCCCACGATGCGCAGCGGGAACGCGTTCTGGACCATGAGCACGATGGTCTGCATCGAGAACCCGAGGCCCAGGCCCAGCATCGCGAGGTACGCGACGGTGGTCCAGATCGAGGTGTCGAACTCCAGGGTCGACAGCAGGTACAGCGAGACCGCGATGAGCACCGAGCCGACCACGGGGTACCACTTGTACCGGCCGGTCCGCGACACGATGAAGCCCGTCACGGTCGAGGTCACCAGCATCGTGAGCATCATCGGCGCCGTGAGCAGCCCGGCCTCGGTCGCGTCGACGGAGGCCACCATCTGGAGGTACGTGGGCATGTAGCCGATCACGCCGAACAGGCCGACGCCCGTGAGCATGCCCGCGATGGTGGTGAGGTTGAACGTGCGCGAGCGGAACAGGTGCAGCGGCATCACCGGCTCGGCCGCGCGGCGCTCGACCAGCACGAACGCCACGGCGGCGACCACCGTGACGGCCCCGAGGCCGATGATCTGCGGCGAGTCCCACGCGTACGTGCGGCCGCCGAAGGACGTCACGAGCACGATCGCGGTGGTCGCGATCGCGAGCAGCGCCATGCCGGCGAGGTCGAGGCGCGGCTTGGCGCGGTCCTCGGGAGCCGGGTGGAGGAAGGCCGCGGCCATGACGATCGCGAGGGCGCCCAGCGGGATGTTGATCCAGAGGCCCCAGCGCCAGCCGATGCCCTCGGTGAACCAGCCACCGAGCAGCGGGCCCGCGACGGAGGACACCGCGAACGCGGCGCCCATGATGCCCATGTACTTGCCGCGCTCCCGCGCCGGCACGATGTCGGCGATGATCGCCTGCGACAGGATCATCAGGCCGCCGCCGCCGATGCCCTGGATCGCGCGGGCGGCGATGAGCAGCGGCATCGAGGTCGCGAGGCCGCCGACGATCGATCCGATCACGAAGATCGAGATCGCCGCGATGAAGAGGTGCTTGCGGCCGATGAGGTCGCCGAGCTTGCCGTAGACCGGGATCATGATCGTCGACGCGAGGATGTACGCCGTGGTCACCCAGAGCATGTGGTCCACGCCGTCGAGCTCCCCCACGATCGTGGGCAGCGCCGTGGCGAAGATGGTCTGGCTGAGGGACGCGAGCAGCATCGCCGTCATGAGGCCGATGAAGACGGGGATGACACCCCTGGTCGCGGCGGGCGCCGTCGCGGACCTGTCGAGCGTGGTCGTCATTGTTCTCTTTTCCGGTGGGGACGCGGGGCGCTGGGCGCCGGTGGGGATCGGGTGCACCACGGGCGCGAGCCGCGCCGTCACGTCGTGCAACATGAGCATCCTTGCAGAGACTGCATTTTTGCGTCAAGTGCAGAGCAGGCGCGTCGCCGATCGCCTTCCCGGCATCGTCCCCGCGCCCCGCGCGGCGTCAGGCCCGGGCGCCCTCCTGCGGCTCCCCCGCGCCCTCGGCCTCGCCGTCGTGGCGCTCGAGGTACGCCGCCGATCCGCCGTCCACCTCGAAGGACTCCGGCACCGCGTCCTCGCGGGACGAGGTGCGCAGTGGCACCTCCTTCACGAACACCAGCAGCACCAGCGCGAGCAGCGCGAGCGGCACGATCGACAGGAACACGGGGGTGAGCGCATCGTTGTACGAGCCGATGATGATGTCCTGCGCCTCCTGCGGGAGGGTCCCGACGATCTCGGGCGTGATGGAGTTGGCGCCCTCGATGCCTCCCGCGGCGACGTCGGGCGGGATGCGCTCCGTGAGCAGGTCGATGAGGTTGTTGGTGAAGATCGAGCCGACGACGGCCGCGCCGAGCGAGGCGCCGATCTGGCGGAAGAAGTTGTTGGCCGCCGTGGCGGTGCCGACCATGGTGATGGGGAACGTGTTCTGCACGATGAGCACGAGCGTCTGCATCATCATGCCCAGCCCCAGGCCGAACACCGCGAGGTACAGGCACGTGAGCCACAGCCCTCGCTCGGGGGTCATGGTCGACAGCAGGAACAGGCCCACCGTCACGATCGCGGCGCCCATGATCGGGTAGCGCTTGTAGCGGCCCGTGCGCGACACGGCGTTGCCGACGATGATCGAGGTGGGCAGCATCGCACCCATCATCGGGATCATGAGCAGGCCGGCCTGGGTCGCGCCCACCTGGCCCACCATCTGCAGGTAGGTGGGCATGTAGGCGAGCGTGCCGAACATCGCGATGCCGATCAGCAGGCCCGCCGCCGTGGTGAGGTTGAAGTTGCGGCGCCCGAAGAGCATGAGCGGCATCACGGGCTCCTTGGCCCGGCGCTCCACGAGCACGAAGACCACGCCCGCGACCACGGTGGCGACGATCAGCCCGATGATGATCGGGTCCGTCCACTCGTAGTGACCCCCGCCCCACGAGGTGAACAGCACCAGGCACGATGCGGCGATCGCGAGCAGGACCATGCCCGCGACGTCGAGGGTCGGACGCCCGCGGTCCTGAGGGTTCGGGTGCAGGAAGAACATCACCGAGCCGATGGCGAGCGCGCCCAGCGGCACGTTGATCCACAGGCACCACTGCCAGCCGGGACCGTCGGTGAACCACCCTCCCAGCAGCGGGCCGACGACCGACGACACCGCGAACGCCGCCCCCATGAGCCCCATGTACCGCGCTCGCTCGCGCGCCGGCACGATGTCCGCGATCACCGCCTGCGACAGGATCATGAGCCCGCCGCCGCCCAGGCCCTGGATCGCACGTCCCAGGATGAGCTCGGGCATCGCGGTGGCGAGCGCGCCCACGACCGAGCCGACGATGAACACCGCGATCGCGCCGATGAACAGCGACTTGCGGCCGATGAGGTCGCCGAGCTTGCCGTAGACGGGCATCATCACGGTCGCGGCGAGGATGTACGCCGTGGTGACCCACAGCATGTGGTCGACGCCGTCGAGCTCCCCCACGATCGTGGGCAGCGCGGTCGAGAAGATGGTCTGGTCGAGGGCGGAGAGGAGCATGGCGGTCATCAGGCCGACCATGACGAGCAGGATCTCCCTGCGGCTGACGGCGGTCGCGTCTTCCGGTGGCGTCATACCTGCCATACTGCGCTTTTCCCGCGCGGTCCGCGCGGCGGGAGCCGTCCCTGCTACGGGGCGACGATGCCGCGCACCCGCGCCAGCACCTCGGCGATGGCGTCGTCGATCTCGGCCTCGAGGTCATCGCGCTCGAGCCAGAGGCGGCTCGCGAGCGGGAACGCCCCGGTCACGACGGCCACCACCAGCTGGGCCTCGTCGGCGAGCTCCCACGCGGGCGCATCGGGCCGCTCGCCCGCGAGGCGACGCTCGACGATCCGGGTGAGCGCCTGGCGCTTCCCCGCGACGCGGGCGAGCTGCAGGCCCTGCAGCTCCGGCTCCTGCGCGAACAGGCGCCTGCGCATGAGGAAGATCTCGCGATCGGGGTTGCTCGCGACGAACCCCGAGGCGATGAGCCGCAGGAGCTCCTCGAAGATGGGCCCGCGAGAGGCGACGAACGCCTCGACGTCGGGCTCCGCGAGGGGCGCCTGGCCGAGGCCGAGCAGCGCCCCCTCCTTGGTGCCGAAGTAGTTGAAGTACGTCCTCGCCGAGATGTCGCTCGCCTCGCAGATCATGTCCACCGTCACGTGGTCGACACCGTGCTCGAGCGCGAGCTCGAGGGCGGCGCGCTCGACCCTTCGCGTGCGCCGCACGCGGTTGCGCTCGCGCAGGCCGAGGGGTGCCGGGGTGGAGGACATGACTGCATTCTTGCAGTCTCTGCAACTTCGCCGCAAGGGCGGCGCGGCTCAGCGGCCGCGCAGCTGGCGGATGTCGGGGAGGTCGTCGTCGCGCGCGAGCTCCTCGATGTTGACGTCCTTGAAGGTCACCACCCGCACGTTCTTCACCAGGCGCGCGCTGCGATAGACATCCCACACCCAGGCATCGGCCATGGTGACCTCGAAGTAGATGTCGCCGCCCGAGGCTTTGACCTGCAGATCGACCTTGTTGCACAGGTAGAACCGACGCTCCGTCTCCACGACGTACTGGAACAGCCCGACGACGTCCCGGTACTCGCGGTAGAGGGCGAGCTCGGCTTCGGTCTCGTAGTTCTCGAGGTCTTCGTGGCTCACCCGTCAATGATGGCGCGAACCGCCGCCGATGTGCGAGTCCCGCGCCGGAAGGTCGCCGGGACCTGGCGTCATGCGCGGAACGGCAGCTTCCAGGACACGCGATGCAGCGGCGAGGGCCCGTGCTCGCGCAGCGCGTCGAGGTGCGCGGCCGCGCCGTAGCCCTTGTTGCTCTCCCAGCCGTAGACGGGGTGCTCGGCGTGCGCGGCGGCCATGAGGGCGTCGCGTTCGACCTTCGCCAGCACGGATGCCGCCGCGATCGATGCGCACGCGCGGTCTCCCTTGACCACCATGGTCACGGGCGGCGCGGCCCACTCCTCCGCATCGTCCGCGAAGAGGTCCGCGGGCGGCGGCGTGAGCCAGTCGTGGGTGCCGTCCAGCAGGACGGCGTCGATCTCCAGCGGCATCGCGTCGAGCGCCCTGCGCGCGGCGAGGCGCAGCGCCGCGACGATCCCGATCGCGTCGATCTCGCGGGACGAGGCGTGCCCCACGGCGCGCGCGGCGCCGAACTCCGCGAGGGGCGCGATCAGCGCCTCACGGCGTGCCGCGCTCAGCAGCTTCGAGTCGGTGAGGCCCTCGGGCCAGGCGTCGCAGCGGGTCACCGCGGCGATGCCGACGGAGACGGGGCCGGCGAGGGCGCCACGGCCCACCTCGTCGATCCCCGCGACCACGCGGAAGCCGGCATCCCAGAGCTCCGCCTCGTGCTTGAGCGAGACCGTCACGTCACTCCGCGGCGGAGGTGGCGGCGGCATCGTCCGTCGACGGGGCGTCGTCGCCCCACGGGTTGCCGACGCCGCCGAAGCGGTCGAAGGGCCAGACGACGGCGAACGTGGTGCCCACCACGTTGTCGAGCGGGACCGTGCCGCCGCCCGGGTCGCCCATGTGCGCACGCGAGTCGGCGCTGTGGTCGCGGTTGTCACCCATGACCCAGATGTAGTCCTCGGGGACCTCGACGCGGAACTCGGTGCCGCACGCGCGCGAGCCCTCGGCGATGTACGTCTCGTCGAGCGCCTCGCCGTTGACGGTCACCTGACCGTCGGGGTCGGTGCACTCGACCACGTCGCCCGGCAGGCCGATCACGCGCTTGACCAGGTGCTCGCCCGCGTCCTCGGGAAGCAGGCCCGTCCAGGTGAGGATGTCCTTGGCGACCCGCTCGAGCGCGGTGTCGTTGTCGACGGGCGCCCCGAGCCAGTTCGCGGGGTCCTTGAAGACCACCACGTCGCCGCGGCGCAGCGCCAGCGGGTCGGGCCGCCACTTGGTGACGAGGATCCGGTCGCCCTTGATGAGGGCCGGCTCCATCGACTCCGAGGGGATGTAGAAGGACTGGAAGAAGAACGTCTTGATCACCAGCGAGAGCAGCAGGGCGCTCGCGATGACGAGGACGATCTCCTTCGCCCAGCCCCACGCACGACGACCGGCGGAGGGGGAGCCCTCCGCCGGTGCGTCGGCGCTGGTGGCGATCTTAGTTCTCGCGCTTCTCGCGGATGCGAGCCGCCTTGCCGCGGAGGCCGCGGAGGTAGTAGAGCTTCGCGCGACGCACGTCGCCGCGACGCTCGACCTCGATCTTCTCGATCGTGGGGGCGTGCACCGGGAAGAGGCGCTCGACGCCGACGCCGAACGAGATCTTGCGCACGGTGAAGGTCTCGCCGATGCCCTGGCCGGCACGCGCGATCACGATGCCCTGGAACACCTGGACACGCGAGCGGTTGCCCTCGATGACCTTGACGTGGACCTTCACGGTGTCACCGGCGCGGAACGCCGGGATGTCGTCGCGGAGCTGGCCCGCGACCACGTTGTCAAGCTTCTGCATGACTGTCTCTCCTCGCACATGCCACAGGTCACATACGGTATCCGCCTTGCGGCGATCGGTAATGGATGATGCGTCGCGTCGTGAGCCCGACCCCCTGTGGCAGGTCATGGCTCCGCGCGCACCGAGGATCTATTCTGCCACACCGTGCCCGGACGATGCGAGGGACCGGGGGTCCCGCATCGTCACCAGGCGCCGCCCTCCGCGGGCGGCAGCAGATCGGGACGGCGCTCGCGCGTGCGCTCGAGCTGCTGCGCGTGGCGCCACTCCGCGATCCGCGCGTGATGCCCGCTCAGCAGGATGTCCGGGACGTCGAGGCCCCGCCACGATGCCGGCCTCGTGTACGAGGGGTACTCGAGCAGGCCATCCGCGTGGGACTCCTCGACGATCGACTGGGCGTTGCCCATGAAGCCCGGGATGAGCCGCGTGATGGCCTCGATCATCGCGACCGCGGCGACCTCTCCCCCGTTGAGGACGTAGTCGCCCAGGCTCGCCTCGACCACGCGGTAGCCGTCCTGGGCGTAGTGCTCGGCGACGCGTGCGTCGATGCCCTCGTAGCGACCGCACGCGAAGACCAGCTGCGGCGCCTCGGAGAGCTCGGCCGCGAGGGCCTGCGTGAAGGGGACGCCGGCGGGCGACGGGATCACGAGCACGCCGGTGGGCTTGAGGACGTCGTCGAGCGCCTTGCCCCACACGTCGGGCTTCATCACCATGCCGGCGCCGCCGCCGAACGGGGCGTCGTCCACCGTGCGGTGCACGTCGGGCGACCCGTCCGCCTTGAACGCCGCGTAGTCGCGGAGGTCGTGGACATGCGTCTCCACGAGCTCGCTCTGGCGCGCCTTGCCCAGGAGCGACACGTCGAGCACCCCGAAGAACTCGGGGAAGATCGTGACGACGTCGATCCGCATCCTCATGACACGGTCTCCCCTGTCGACTCCGGCTCCTCGCCCGCCAGGAGCCCGTACGGCGGCGTCAGCACGACGCGCCGGCCCTCGAGGTCGACCTCGGGCACGAACTCCTCGACGAACGGGATCATCGCGCGGTGGCCCCCGGCCTGCTTGACCACCAGGAGGTCCTGCGCGGGCATCGTCACCAGGTCCACCACCTCACCCACGGCGCTGCCGTCCGGACGCACCGCCGCAAGGCCCACGAGCTCGTGGACGTACCAGGCGTCCTCCTCGTCGGACTCGGCGCCGTCGATGGTGAGGGCGACGCCTCGCGCGGCCTCGGCGGCGTTGCGGTCGCCCAGCTCCTCGAACTGGACGTACCAGCGCCCCGCCTGGACGCGCGCGCGCGCGACGGTGAGGGGGCCGGCGGACGGGGGCTCGGTCTCGAACACCTCGCCGGGAACCAGGCGCTCCTCGGGGATGTCGGTCCGCAGCTCGACGGACACCTCCCCCTTGAGCCCATGGGCACGGCCGATGCGGGCGACGGTCAATCTCATGACACCAGCGTACTTTCACCCCGGAACGGACCCCGCCGCACGCTAGCGTGGACCCGAATCCGGAGAGGAGCACGATGGCCGAGACCGTGGGGCGCCCGGCGGGCGTCACGTTCGCCGTGATCCTCACGTGGGTGGCTGCCGTCACCGACCTGGTGACGGGCGCGGCCTTCGTGTGGCTCAGCCTGCACATGCAGCGCGCGACGATCCCGCTGACCGAGTCCGAGACGCGCGGCTACGGCTTCGCGCTGCTCGCGAGCGGGCTCCTCGCGGCGGCCTTCGCGCTCGGCATCGCCGCGGGCTCCCAGCTCTCGCGCGTGCTGGTGATGCTCCTCATGGCGGGCCGCATCGTCGCCGCGGTGTACGCGACGAGCGTCCTGGGCGAGCTCGTGCGCTGGCAGGTCCCGGGGCAGATGCTCGGCTCGGTGCTGGTGATCGTCGCGCTCGCGACGCCGCGCGCTTTCGCGTACTTCCGGTCATCCTGAGAGCAGGCGCGGGGCGCGCCGCTACGAAGGAGCAGGCCATGGCACAGGACCGACCAGGATCCGTCACTCTCGTCTCGGCGCTCACGTGGCTCGCCGCCGCGATGGACCTCATCGCGGGAGTCGCGCTCATCTGGCTCTACTACCACCCCGAGGACCTCAGCGACGAGATCGAGGCCGGCAACCTGCTCTGGTACGGCCTCACCACGCTCGCGGTCGCGGTGTTCACCGCCGCCGTCGCCGCGGGGCTCGCGATGGGATCCCAGGGCGCGCGCGTGCTGGTCATCCTGGTGATGGTCGTGCGGATCGCCGCCGCGGCCTACGGGCTCGGGAAGATCGGCGGCACCTTCGCGCTGCAGGCGGCGATCGAGATCCCGCTCGCGCTCGTCGTCATCGGGCTGCTGTCGACACGTCGCGCCTCGGCGTGGTTCCGCGGCGCGCCCGCCACCTGACCGGCGCATCGTCCCCTGAGACGCAAGAACGCCCCTCCCGGTGGGGAGGGGCGTTCTCGACTGCTCGATGCCTGAGGCTAGGCGACGTCCACGATGTTGACGCGGACGTCGTCCCGCGCGACGGCCTCGACGACCGTCCGGATCGCCGTCGCGGTGCGACCGCGGCGACCGATGACCCGGGGGAGGTCGTCAGGGTGCACCACCACGTTGAGGGTGGTGCCGCGACGCCCGGAGCGCTCGGTCACGCGGACGTCGTCCGGGTTGCGGACGATGCTGCGGACCAGGAACTCGAGAGCGTCGACGACCATCGTCAGTTCTCCTCGGCAGGGGCCTCGGCGGCCTCGTCGGTGGCCTCGTCGGCGTCGGCGGCGGCAGCCTCCTCAGCCTTGGCGGCCTCCTTCTTGGCGGCGGCGTCGGCCTTGGCCTTCTCCGCGGCGTCCGCGTGGGCCTTGATGGCGTCGGCGGCGTCGGCCTTGGCGGCGGCACCCTTCACGGTGTTCTTGGCGTCCTTCTCACCCTTGAAGGTGCCCCAGTCGCCGGTGAGCTTGAGCAGCGCGGTGACCTGCTCGGTGGGCTGCGCGCCCACGGAGAGCCAGTACTGCGCGCGCTCCGAGTCGATCTCGATGACCGAGGGCTCCTCGGTGGGGTGGTACTTGCCGATCTCCTCGATCGCACGGCCGTCGCGCTTGGTGCGCGAGTCCATGACGACGACGCGGTAGAACGGGGCGCGCTTCTTGCCGAAGCGCTTGAGGCGGATCTTCACAGCCATGGCTGTCTCCTTCTGAATTCGGTGTGAGCCGGTGCGCTCGCCGCGGGGAAACACGGTGTCGCGCACTGGCAAGACGAATCGGCATGCGCGGGTAGAGGGCCGCGCGTGCCAGCGACCCATTGTGCCAGAACGGGCCAGGCACGGCCAAACGCCGCGCGCGTCACCTCACGCTGGGCCATCCCGGGCTGGTCTGGGCGTCGTAGGTGCCGTCGTAGCGGCCGCCCGTGATGAGGAGCACCTCGAGGCCGCTCGCGAGGGCCAGGGGCACGATGCGGGGACCCCCGCCGGCGATCGCCGTCGCCCAGGCATCGCACGCGGTGAGGTCCCGACCCGCGACCGAGACCTGCATGTAGTGGCGCGCCACCTGGCCTGTCACGGGGTCCCAGATGTGGTCGACCACCTGTGCGCCGCCCGACGTCGCGAGCGCCGTGAAGTCCCCGCCCAGCTCGACCACGTCGACCACCGGGGTCCCCTCCGGGTCGCCCTGCACCCTCGGGTCCGCGATCCCGATGCGTCGCGGGGAGCCCGCGGACACCAGGATGTCTCCCGATGCCCCGACCATCCACCCGGTCGCGCGTGCGGCGCGGAGGTGGGCGCTCGCACGCACGACGGCCCAGCCCTTGACCAGGCCCGTCGGGTCCAGGACCCCGTCCGCACGGCGCGCGTCGAAGCCGCCGCCCGTCGCCTCGCGGTACCACTCGCAGGCCTCGAGCACCTCGCGCAGCTCGGGCGGCGCCTCGTCGAGCGCGACATCGCCGCGCAGGTATGCGCTCAGGTAGGAATCGTCCTTCCACAGCGAGAACACCTCGTCCGCCCACACGAGGCTCGCGTGGAACTCGGCGATGGCGGGCTCGACCTCGACTGGGTCGGGCTCGTCGAGCTCGACCACGAACGGCATGGCCATCGCATGGACGGTGGTGCGGAAGGAAGCCGTCACAGGCCCGCCTGGCCGAACGCGCCGCGAGCGGACTCGATGAAGCCGGGCGAGGTGAACGATGCTCCGCTCACCGCCGCGACGTCCCAGCTCTGGGCGGCGAGCATCTCGTCGCGGAGGATCGGGATCGCGTTCGCGTTGATCTGCACGGACTGGGCGTCCTGCGTGCCGGCCGCCACGGCCTGCACGTTGGTCACCACGCCACCCTCGACGGTGATGCGGGCCTGGAAGTCGCCGCGCGCGTTGGTCACCACGGGCCCGTCGAACGTCTGCGCGACCGGCGTGGCCGGCTCCTCCGCCGGCGGGGGCGTCACCACGGGATCGGGCTGCGCGGTGGTCGCGGCCGGCGCCGGCGTCGCCACGTCGTCGCTCTCGTCGTCGTCGCGCTCGCCGCCCTTGTCGTCGCCGGCGTCGTCATCGTCGTGGTCGTCGTACTCGTCGTCGTCCTCGTCGACCTCGTCCACCGCGGACGGCGACGGCGAGGCGCCGGCGTCGGGCGTGACGGCGACGCTCGGGCTCGCGGACTCCTCGGGCGTCGACGCCGCGACCAGGTCGAGCGTGGGCAGCTCCTTCGGCGAGGCCGCCCAGCCCGCGCCGACGATCGCGGCGCAGCCGCCGGCGACCATCGCGGCACGGGACGCGCGCATCGCCTACCCCGCCGCCTGCGCGAGCGCGTCCGCGACCGACTCGAGGAAGCCGGGCGACGTGAACGAGGCGCCCGAGACCGCGTCGACGTCGGCGCTCTGCGCCGCGACGACCTTCTCCGCGAGCTCCGGGATCGCCGTCGCGTTGATCGTGGTCGACTGCGGGTCCTGGGTGCCCGCCTCGATCGCGGCGACCGCCGTGATCTCGCCGCCCTCGATGGTGACCTGGGCCTGGAAGCCGCCCTTCTCGTTGACCACGCGGGCCCCGTCGTACGTCCCGTCCGTGTAGCTCGTCGCCCCGGCGACCGGCGCCTCGGCCTCCGCGTCTCCCCCGCACCCGGCGAGCAGGGTGCTTGCGGCCCCGGCGAAGGCGAGCGCGCCCGCGGTCCTGGTCATGGTCCTCATCGTGTCTCCCTCTCCCTACAGCTCGAAACGCTCGCGGTGGATCGCGGCGGCCCGCACGCCCGCGGCGCGCGCCTCCGCCTCCACGGCATCGGCCCACCGCTGCGGGCCGCAGATGTACACGTCACGGTCCGCGACGTCGGGCACGAGCCCCGCGAGGCTCTCCCCCGCCGCGGTGCCCCAACCCGTCCCGCGCGGTCCGGCGACCACCACGAGCTCCGCACCGCGCCCTGCGGCCAGCGCCTCGACCTCGTCGAGCAGCGGCGCCTCGGTGCGCGAGCGTACCCGGTAGACCACCGTGCACGGCCCGTCGGCCTCCTCGAGCAGCGCGCGGATGGGCGTGACCCCGATCCCCGAGGCGACGAGCACCGCACCCGGGCTGGTGCGGGCCACGTCGGTGAAGATGCCGAGCGGACCCTCGGCGAGCACACGGGTGCCCACGCGGAGGTCGCGCACCGCGGCGGACGCGTCGCCCGAGGGCTTGACCGTGATCCTCAGCGAGTCGGCGCGCGGCGCGCGCGACAGGGACCACGGGTGCGCCTGGGTCCACCGCTCACGGTCGAGGAAGCGCCACAGCAGGAACTGCCCGGGGCGCGCGCCGAGGCGGTCGAGGCCGCGTCCCGACATGACGATGCTCGTGGAACCGTCGGGGAGCGCCTCGACCTCCGCGACCCGGAGGTCGTGACGCGCGAGCAGCACGAGCGGTCGCACGATCCGGTAGACGACGAACGAGCCGATCGCGAGAACGTAGAGCGCGAGCCAGAACCACCAGGCCGCCCCGGCGCCGCGGAAGGTCGCCCCCTCGAGGAACTGGTGCGGCACCACGGCGGCGATCGCGAGGTAGACGAGCAGATGGACGGCGTGCCAGCGCTCGTAGCGCCACCGGGAGCGGATCGCGACGAGCGACGTCGCGACCACCACCGTGAACAGCGCGAGCCCCACCTGCGCCGCGACCATGAACCAGCCCAGGTCCCAGAACGCGGCGGTCTGGGCGAGGATCGAGCGGCCGTCGTACTGCGCGGACACCACCAGGATCAGCGCGACGTGGACGAGCATGAGGATGAAGGCGACCTTGCCCATCCGCGTGTGGACCGCGGCGGCGCGGTCGTGACCGAACGCCCGCTCGACGAAGGGCGCTCGCGAGATCAGGGTGATCTGCGCGAGCACCAGCACGGCGGCCACGATGCCCACCATGCGGCCCAGCCCGTACGCGTAGTCGCGCGGCGCGGTCGCGAGCAGCCCGCCCCCGGCGATCATGAAAGCGACGCCGACGGCTGCGATGAGGTAGATCGAGGCCTCGAGCCCGTCGCGCCACCAGCCGCGCGCCCGGGTGCGGCGCGCATACGCCTCGAGCGTGCTCACGTGGCCTCCAGGAGATCGGGGACGGCGGACCTGCGACGTGCGCGGCTCGGGAGGCGTCCCGGGCCGCGCATGTGCATCGTACGTGCTGGGGGCGCGGCCTCGGCCGTGCGAGACCTGAGGATTCCCTGAAGGTTGCGACACTGCCACGAGGCGAGGCGCTTCGCGCCCGTGCATGGCGCGTGCTACCAGGCGAACTCCTCCAGGTGCTGCCTCTCCTTCGGTACCCCGGCGCGCGCCGCATCGTCCATCACGGCCTCGATCCAGGGGGCCGGACCGCATGCGTAGACGTCCGCCCGGGAGAGCCCGGGCACCAGGTCGGCGAGCGTGACAGGCGTGGCCGCGGGCGACCATCCGCCGCCGCGCGCGCCGGTGAGCACGTGGAGCGTCGCGCCGCGCGCCGCCGCGAGCTCGCGGAGCTCGTCGAGGTGCGGGATCTCCGCCGGGGTGTGCGCGCGGACGATCACGGTGCACTCCCCCGGCCGGACGTCCGCATCCTCGAGGAGGGCGAGGATCGGGGTGATGCCGACGCCCGCGCCCACGAGCACCAGCCGCTCGCCCGTGCGCTGATCGTCGGTGAAGATGCCGAGCGGCCCCTCGAGCATGACGCGCGTGCCGGGCTTGAGGCCGCGAAGCGCCGCGGAGCCGTCGCCCAGCGGCTTGACGGTGATCCGCATCCATCCGTCGCGCACGGTCCGCGAGGTCGAGTACGGGTGGGCCTGACCCCACATGTCCCGCTGGAGGAAGCGGAACAGGAAGAACTGTCCGCCCTTCGCCCCGAGCCGCGTGAGGTGCCGCCCATGCATCGCGATGACCGTGGAGCCGTCCGCGAGCGTGCCCACGGCGGCGACCCGGACGCGGTGGCGCCAGAACCGCGCGAGCGGGCGCACCACGCGGAAGGCGAGCAGCCCGCCGACCGCGACCGCCCACAGCACCACCCAGTACCACCACGCGACGCCCATGGACATGAACGTCTCGCCGTCCGTGAGCTGGTGAGGGATCGAGAGCCCGATCGCGAGGTAGCTGAACACATGGACGGCGTGCCACGACTCGTAGCGCCACCGGCGCCGCACGATCGCATACGACGTCACGACGACCGCGACGAGGACGATGAAGCCCGCGCTCGCCATGAACATCGGCCCGCCCCAGCCGATCGCGAAGTCCCACGCCTGTGCGAGGATCCCCGACTGCGTCGGCATCGCGTAGCCGACCACGAGCAGCGCGATGTGCGCGAGGATCACGAGGAACCCGAGCCGGCCCAGCCGCCCGTGCAGCTGCGCGGCGCGGTCATGGCCGATCGCGCGCTCGACCAACGGGATCCGGGCGATGAGGATGAGCTGCGCCATGATCATGGTCGATGCGGCCATCCCGGCGACGCGGCCGAGCGTGACGAGCAGCCCGGCGAGGGACGTGACGTCGACGCTGCCCGAGGCGAGCATGAAGGAGACCCCGAGCACGCCCACGAGCCACGCGGCGGCCTCGAGGATGTCGCGACGGCGGCTGAGGCGCGGCCCTCGCTGCCCCCGCGCCATCACGCGCGCATCGGGGACGATGCGGGGCGCGGTCCGGCGGCCCGGCCGGCCGGGCGCGACGGCGGTCATGCGATCCCCGCAACCTGCATCGCGCTCTCGATCGCCTGCTCGACCGCGTCGGAGGTGTAGCTCGCGCCCGAGACGTAGCCGACGTCGGTGCTCTGCGCCTGCAGGATCGCGTCCTCGAGGACCGGGATCGCGTAGTCGTTGATGGCCTGGGAATGATGGTCCGCCTCGCCCGACTGGAGCCACGCGATCTCGGTCATCACCCCGTCCTCGACCGTGATCTCCGCCTGGAAGGTGCCGTAGCGCGAGCTCACCGCCTCGCCGTCGTACGTGCCCGAGGAGCCGGACGAGCCGCTCGTGTCGGGCGTCGCGGATTCCGTCGAGGTCGACGTGTCGGTCGACGTGTCGGTCGACGAGCTCGCCGGGGTGTCCGACGGGGCGTCCAGCGCGGTCGTGGAGTCGCTCGACGCCGCCGTGGAGGTGGAGGTCCCGGTGTCGAGGAAGCCCGACCCCATCACCGCGCCGGCGGAGAGGAGCGTGGCGGAGATGCCGGTCACGATGATGCCTGAGGAGCGCTTCATAACGCCCATATCAGCGCGCGAACCTGGGAGCGGCTGGTGCCGATCCTCGGAGTTGGCTGAGAGTCGCTAGACGACCGCGCCGCGCAGCACCACGTGACGCGGACGCGCGAGCGCCGAGATGTCCTCCCGCGGGTCCTGGGCGTACACCACGAGGTCCGCGGGCGCACCCTCCTCGAGCCCGGGAGCGCCGAGGAACTCGCGCGCCCTCCACGAGGCCATCGCGACCACGTCGGATGCGGGGATGCCGGCCGCGACCAGATGCGCGGCCTCGGCGGGAAGCGCGCCGTGCCCGATGGTGCCGCCCGCATCGGTCCCGATGAGCAGCGGGACGCCCGCCTCATGCAGCGCGAGCGCGTGGGCGAGCCGGCGCTCGTGCATCGGCCGCATGCGCGCGGCGTACGCGGGGAAGCGCTCCTCCCCCTGCGCCGCGTAGCCCTCGAAGTTCGCGACCTGGAGCAGCGTGGGCACCACGGGGATCCCGCGCCGCGCCGCCTCCTGCATGTGCTCCGCGGTCATGCCCGTGCCGTGCTCGATGCAGTCGATGCCGCCGTCGAGCAGCGCATCCATCGACTCGGTCGCGAACGTGTGGGCCGTGACGCGCGCGCCGGCCTCGTGCGCCGCGGCGATGCCCTCCGCGAGGACATCGGCCGGCCACAGCGGCGTGAGGTCGCCCGCCTCGCGGTCGATCCAGTCCGCGATGATCTTGACCCAGCCGTCGCCCGCGCGCGCCTCCTCGGCCATGACGCGCGGGAGGTCCGCGACCTCGATCTCGCGCGCGTAGTGGCGCAGGTACCGCATGGGGCGCGCGATGAAGCGGCCCGCCCGGATGAGCCGCGGCGCCGTCGGGACCTCGTCGATGAACCGCGTGTCCGTCGGCGATCCCGCGTCCCGGATCAGCAGCGTGCCGGCGTCGCGGTCGACCATCGCCTGCTTGAGCGCGAGCTCCGCGTCGACGGCGCCGCCGCTGTCGAGACCGATGTGGCAGTGGACGTCGACGAGCCCGGGCAGCACGATGCCGTCGATCGTGTGCCGGGCCGCCTCCTCGGGACGGTCGTACGTGATGCTGCCGTCCACCACCCAGGCCTCGTCGCGCACGTCGGCATCGCCGACGAGCACCGGGCCCGTGAGGTGGAGGCTCACGTCACCGACCCAGGTACTTCGAGAGGTCCGCGTTCAGCGCGTCCCGGTCGAGGTCCTGGGGCTGCTGGGCGCCGAGCCCGAAGGCGGAGCCCTGCGCCGGCGCCTGCGCGGGACGCCCGGCCCGAGCATCGGCCTCCTGCTGCGCCCGCTTCGCCGGGTTGCCCGACTTGCCCTTGACCTTGCGCTGCGGCGCCTGCTTGCCCTTGGACTTCTTGCCGCCGGGGAGGCCCCCGAAGGCCCCCGGGGCGCCGCCCGCGCCGGGCATGCCCGGCATCCCCGGCATGCCGCCGCCGCGCGACATCGCGCGCATCATCTGCTGCGCCTGCTCGAACCGCTTGACCAGCGAGTTCACGTCCGAGACCTGCATGCCCGAGCCCGCCGCGATGCGCGAGCGGCGCGAGCCGTTGAGGATCTTGGGGTTGTCGCGCTCGGCCGGGGTCATCGACTGGATGATCGCCTCGGTGCGGACCAGCTCGCGCTCGTCGAAGTTCTCGATCTGGTCCCGGATCTGACCCATGCCCGGGAGCATCGTCAGCATCTTCTTCATCGAGCCCATGTTCTTGAGCTGCTGCATCTGGCTGAGGAAGTCCGCGAGCGTGAAGTCCTCGCCCTTGGTGACCTTCTCCGCCATGCGCTCGGCCTCGGCCTGGTCGAACGTGCGCTCGGCCTGCTCGATCAGCGTGAGGATGTCGCCCATGTCGAGGATGCGCGACGCCATGCGGTCGGGGTGGAACACCTCGAAGTCGTCGAGCTTCTCGCCCGTGGACGCGAACATGATCGGGCGGCCCGTGACCTCGGCCACGGACAGCGCGGCACCGCCGCGCGCGTCGCCGTCGAGCTTGGTGAGGACCACACCCGTGAAGTCGACGCCCTCCTGGAAGGCGGTCGCGGTGGCGACGGCGTCCTGACCGATCATCGCGTCGATGACGAACAGGACCTCGTCGGGCTCTGTGGCCTTGCGGATGTCCGAGGCCTGGCGCATGAGCTCCTGGTCGATGCCCAGGCGGCCCGCGGTATCGATGATGACCACGGAGTGCTGGCGCTGCTCGGCCTCCTTGAGGCCCTTCTTGGCGACCTTGACCGGGTTGCCGCGCGGGCGCTCGTCCTCGCGCGTCACGCCGGCCTCGGGCGCGAACACCGGCACGCCGGCGCGCTCGCCCACGACCTTGAGCTGCGTCACCGCGTTGGGTCGCTGGAGGTCCGCCGCGACCAGGAGGGGGGTGTGCCCCTGGCCCTTGAGGTGGTGCGCGAGCTTGCCCGCGAGCGTGGTCTTTCCCGCGCCCTGGAGACCCGCGAGCATGATCACGGTCGGGCCGTGCTTCGCGAAGCGCATGGGCCGCGTCTCGCCGCCCAGGATCGCGATGAGCTCCTCGTTGACGATCTTGACGACCTGCTGGCCCGGGTTGAGCGCGCCGGACACCTCGGCGCCGAGCGCGCGCTCACGGATGTTGCCGGTGAACGTGCGGACCACGGGGACCGCGACATCGGCGTCGAGCAGGGCGCGACGGATCTCGCGGATGGTGCCGTCGATGTCCGCCTCGGTCAGGCGGCCCTTGCCCCGCAGGTTGCGGAACGTCTCTGTCAGGCGATCGGAGAGGTTGGCGAACACGGATATCCCTTCACAACGTGCCCACCAGACTACCGTCCCGCCGGCGTCCCTCCGGAGGCCAACGCCTTGCGAGCACGCTCGGTCAGCGTGTCGACGAGCTGCGCGCGCCACGCCGTCCACACCTTGGGCCCGGCCGCCTTGGCATCCGCCTCAGTGAGCGCACGGAGGATGTCGAGAAGGTCGGCACGATGCTCGACGGCGTCGAGCAGCGCCGCCACCGTGGCAGGGTCCTCGGGATCGCGCGTGGTCGCGAGGGCCGCGAGCGTGAGGTGCTCGCGGACCAGCAGCTCGAGATCGTGCGCCGTTCCCTCCGAGAGCCCCAGGTGCGCCGCGATGGCGGGGATGAGCGCCGCGCCGTCCACCGAGTGGTCCGTCGATCCCGCTCGCTTGCCGATGTCGTGCAGGAGCGCGGCCAGGTGCAGCAGGTCCGAGCGGTGCGAGCCGCGGCGGTGCCGCGCGGCGAGCGTCACCGCCTCGAGCATGTGCCTGTCGACGGTGTAGACGTGGATGGGGCTGCGCTGAGGGCGGTTGCGCACGCCCTCCCACTGCGGGATCCACCGCACCACCACGCCGTGGAGGTCGAGCGCCTCCCACACCGGCACCAGATGGGTGCTCGAGCGCAGCAGGTCGCGCAGGTAGGTGCGGGCCTCGGCGGGCCACGGCACGGGGAGGTCGGGACAGCGCTGGAGCGCCTCGAGCAGCGTGGGCGTGAACGTCAGCCCGGTCGACGCGGCGGTGGCGGCCGCCCTCAGCGGCAGCAGCGCATCGTCCTCCGACCTGTACCCCGGCGCGAGCGCGAGCTCGCCGTCGACATCGATGAGGCCCTCCGCCACCTTCACGTGACGCGGGGCCGCGGCGCGGCGGCGCGCGAGGAACGCGCGGGAGCCGACGCCCGAACGCTCGAGCGAGCGGCGCGCGCCCCGCTCGGTGGTGTCGAGCGCATACGCGATGGTGCGCCCCGCCTCGGCGATCGCGGCCAGCAGGTCGTCCGGATCGTCGTAGCCGAGCCGCTCCCCCACCTCGGTCGCGACGTGGCGGCCGAGCACGTTCACGGCACGCCCCGACTCCAGCTGAAGGGCGTCCCGCACGTCCATGAGGAGCTCGCCCGCATCGTCGACCGCGCCGTGGGGGCGGTCGGTGAGCCAGGTCGCCGAGAGCGCGGTGAGGCTCACGTAGTCGCGCAGCCCGCCTCGCGCCTCCTTGAGGTGCGGCTCGATGAGGTAGGCGAGCTCGCCGTGGCGCTCCGCGCGGGCGCGCGACGCGGCGAGCAGGTCCGGCAGGCGCTTCCGCGAGGCCGCGCGCCAGTCCTGGTAGATGTGGGTGCGCGCCTGCTTCAGCAGCTGCTCGTCGCCCGCGATGAGGTGCAGGTCGAGCAGGCCGGCGGCTGCGGCGAGGTCCTTCGAGGCCACCTGGCGGCACTCGGTGAGGGTGCGGGTCGAGTAGTCGAGCTCGAGCCCCGCGTCCCAGATGGGGTACCAGAGGCGCTGCGCGAGCTCCGCGACGGCCTCCTTCTTGTGGGTCGAACCGTCGTGGAGGATGACGAGGTCCAGATCGGACAGGGGTCCGGCGTCACCGCGTCCCACGGATCCCACCGCGCCGAACGCGATCCCGTCGCGCATCCCCTCCGAGTGCTCGTCCCAGTGCTCCTTGAGGTGCGCGAACACCAGGTCGCTCATGGACTGGCGGCGCTCGCGCCCGCTGAGCGCGCTCGCGGCCAGCATCTCCGCGTGCTCTCTCCTCACACGCTTGAGGTCCCGCACCCCACGGGGGTGCGGGACCTCAGCGCGGGAGCCGTCGTGGCTGCCCATGCGTGATGCGGTGACCCTTACAGGGCGTCCGCGCCGTGCTCGCCGGTACGGACCCGGGCCACGTCGTCGACGGGGACGACCCAGACCTTGCCGTCGCCGATCTTGCCGGTCTGCGCGGCCGAGACGATGGCCTCGGTCACGGTGGCGGCGTCGGCGTCGTCCACGAGGACCTCGAGGCGCGTCTTCGGCACCAGGTCGACCGTGTACTCAGCGCCGCGGTAGACCTCGGTGTGGCCCTTCTGGCGGCCGTAACCGGCAGCCTCGGAGACCGTGACGCCCTTGACGCCCGCGGCCTCGAGGGCCGCACGGACCTCGTCGACGCGGTGGGGCTGGATGATCGCGGTGACCAGCTTCATGGTTACTTCGCCTCCTCGTAAGCCGTCTCGCCGTGCTCGGCGAGGTCGATACCCGACACCTCGACATCCTCGCTCACGCGCAGGCCGATCGTGTACTTGATCGCGAGACCGATGAGGTAGGTCATGACGAACGAGAACACCACGGCGATGAGCGCGACGACGGTCTGGGTGACGAGCTGCGTGACACCGCCACCGTAGAACAGGCCGTCCATGGGCACGAGGTCCTCGCCCTCACCGGCCCAGGTGGTGACCTCGCCGAGGTTGGCGAAGAAGCCGATCAGGATGGTGCCGACGAGACCGCCGACCAGGTGGACGCCCACCACGTCGAGCGAGTCGTCGTAGCCGAACTTGTACTTGAGGCCCACGGCGAGCGCGCAGAGCACACCGGCGATGAAGCCGATCGCGAGGGCACCCCAGGTGTCGACCGACGCCGCGGCCGGGGTGATCGCGACCAGACCGGCGACGATGCCGGAAGCGGCACCCAGCGAGGTGGGCTTGCCGTCACGGATCTTCTCGACGAGCAGCCAGCCGAGGATCGCGATCGCCGGGGCGACCACGGTGTTGAGGAAGGCGCGGCCCGAGGTCGCGTCAGCGGCGAACTCCGAACCGGCGTTGAAGCCGAACCAGCCGAACCACAGGAGCGCGGCACCGAGCATGACGAACGGGAGGTTGTGGGGACGCATCGGCTCCTTGCCGAAGCCCTTGCGCGTGCCCAGCAGCAGCGCGAGCGCGAGGCCCGCCGCACCGGCGTTGATGTGGACGACGGTTCCACCGGCGAAGTCGATCGGCGAGGAGCTCGTGATCGGGTTGTCCCAACCCAGGAGGCCGCCACCCCAGACCGCGTGAGCGACCGGGAAGTAGACCAGCGTGGCCCAGACCACGGTGAACACGGTCCACGCGCCGAACTTCATGCGGTCGGCGATGGAGCCGGAGATCAGGGCGACGGTGATGATCGCGAAGGTGGCCTGGAAGGCCGCCATGACGAGCGCCGGGACACCCGACCCTGCAGCGAGGCTGCCAGCGTCGTCGAAGTCGTTGAGGCCGAAGAACCCGGACGGGTTGCCGATGAGGTCGCCCGAGCCGAAGGTGAGGCCGTAGCCGTACAGGACCCAGATGACCGCGACGGTCGCGATGCTGATGAAGCTCATCATCATCATGTTGAGCACGGACTTCGCGCGAACCATGCCTCCGTAGAAGAACGCCAGACCGGGCGTCATGAGGAGGACAAGAGCAGTCGCAACGATCATCCACGCGGTATTACCGGAGTCCAGCGTGAACTCTTCCATTGTTTATCTCCCTCCGCCAGCCGCTCGGCCAGCAGTGAGGACAGACTTTCGCAGTGCCGTTACGCCTGAACGACCCGCGTGTTTCAGGACGGTTACATCAGCCTTGCGCAGGTAAAAGGTGCGTTGCGCAGGCGCACGAATCGGAACACCCCGCGGCCCTCGCCCGTTGAGCGTCGGCTCGTCCCTGGTACGCGGGCGTCTCGGCGGTGGCGGCGGACCTGCGCCACCGTGGGCGCGCTGAACCCGTCAGTCGAGCGGCCCCCCGCTCGCGCGGCTACTCGCCCAGGAGCGAGTCGACGAAGCCTGCGGCGTCGAACGGCGCGAGGTCGTCCGCGCCCTCACCCAGGCCCACGAACTTCACGGGCACCCCCAGCTCGCGCTGGACCGCGAGCACGATGCCTCCCTTGGCGGTCCCGTCGAGCTTGGTGAGGACGATTCCCGTCAGGGGCGCGACCTGGCCGAAGACCCGTGCCTGGGTGAGCCCGTTCTGGCCCGTGGTGGCATCGAGCACGAGCAGCACCTCGGAGGGCGGAGCCACCTTGGAGACCACGCGCACGATCTTCCCGAGCTCGTCCATGAGGCCCTGCTTGTTCTGCAGGCGGCCCGCGGTGTCGACCAGCAGCACCTCGGCCTGCTCGGCACGCGCGCGGTCGGCGGCCTCGAACGCCACGGAGGCCGGATCGGCGCCGTCCTGGTGCGAGCGCACCACCGGAACGCCGACGCGCGAGCCCCAGGTCTCGAGCTGATCGGCGGCCGCCGCACGGAACGTGTCGGCGGCGCCCAGCACCACCGAGCGGTCCTCGGCCACGAGCACACGCGCGAGCTTGCCGACCGTCGTGGTCTTGCCCACGCCGTTGACGCCCACGACGATCGCCGAGTGCAGCGCGCCGTCGCCGGCCTCGCCGAGCGCGAGGGAGCGGTCGAGCGCCGGGTCGACCACGTCGAGCAGCGCGGCGCGCAGCAGCTCGCGCGGGTCCCCGTCGGGTGCGGCCTTGAGCCGCGCCTTGAGGTCCGCCATGAGCTCGTCGGTCGCCGCCGCGCCGACGTCGGCCATCAGCAGTGTCTCCTCGAGCTCGTCCCAGTCGTCCTGCGACAGCCCGCCGCGGCGGAAGATCGCGAGCAGGGACTGGCCTAGGCCCGTGCCGACGCGCCCCCGGAGCCTTCCGAAGCGATGGTCGACGGCCTCGGGAGACTCCACGGTCGCCTGCGCAGGGGCCTCGGGAGCCTCCGTCGGCGCCGGCGGGGCGGCGACCGGCGCATCGTCCCTCGCGGGCGGGGCCTCGCGCGGGGGCGCCTTGCGCGTCTTGCCGACGAGGGCGGCGCCGACGCCGCCGAGCACCACGAGCCCGGCGACCACGGTCACCAGGAGGTCGCTGTCACCAGGAATCCATGAGACGTCCACGGGCACAGTCTCTCAGGTCGGCGGCGGGCACCCGTCCCGGCCCCGCCGAGGGCTCAGTGGCGGTGTCGCGCGTTCGGTGCGATCACAGGGATCGACGCGGTCTCGCGGCCGAGCTCGCCCACGACGTCGAGCGTCGCGGCGGGGCGGTCGAGCTCGTCGTACAGGTGCTCCGTCACGGACCGACGCTCCTCGACGCCCAGCATGAGCCGGACCACGCGGCGACCGCGCCCCTCGGCGGCGAACGCTGCGGCGAAGACGATGAGCGCGATGATCCCGGCGACCACGAGGGTCCCCTCCATGTGGCTGAACATCCCGCTCCCTCCGTCGCCGGTCCCGTGCGTGAGCATGGTGCCGCATCCGTACAGATCGGACAAGTCCGACGAATGCTCATCGGCGTCCGGCTGATTAACGTGCGACGGGCGCGGAAGTTTCCCGACACCCGCACATCAGCGGGATAGCAGGGGCGTCAGACCGAGGCGTCGTCCCGGAGGCGCTGGCTGATGACCGTGGTGACGCCGTCGCCGCGCATCGTGACGCCGTAGAGCGCGTCGGCGATCTCCATGGTGCGCTTCTGGTGCGTGATGACGATGAGCTGCGAGTCCTCCTGGAGCTCGCGGAAGATCTCGAGCAGGCGCCCCAGGTTGACGTCGTCGAGCGCGGCCTCGACCTCGTCCATGACGTAGAACGGGCTGGGACGGGCCTTGAAGATCGACACGAGCAGCGCGACCGCGGTGAGGGAGCGCTCGCCTCCGGACAGCAGGGACAGGCGCTTGACCTTCTTGCCGGCCGGGCGGGCCTCGACCTCGATGCCCGTGGTCAGCATGTTCGCGGGGTCCGTGAGGACCAGGCGGCCCTCGCCCCCGGGGAACAGGCGCGGGAACACGCGGTCGAACTGCGCCGCGGTGTCCGCGAAGGCCTCCGCGAAGATCACCTCGACGCGCTCGTCGATCTCCTTGACGATGGTGAGGAGGTCCTCGCGCGAGCGCTTGATGTCCGCGAGCTGGTCGGTGAGGAACTTGTGGCGCTCCTCGAGCGCCGCGAACTCCTCGAGCGCGAGCGGGTTGACGCGCCCGAGCTGGTTCATCGCGCGCTCGGCCTGCCGCAGGCGCTTCTCCTGCTGCTCGCGCACGTACGGCGTGGTCTCCGGCTCCGCCTCGGGGTCCGCGTCGGCGTCGACCACGGGCACGCCGAGGTGCGGCCCGAACTCCTCGACCAGGCGGTCCGGGTCCATCCCCAGCTCGTCGACCGCGCGCTGGCGCATCTGCTCGAGGCGCACGTTCTGCTCGGCGCGCGCGACCTCGTCACGATGCGCGTCGTCCGTGAGGCGCGCGTGCTCGGTCGAGAGATCGTCGACCGCGCGGCGGACCTGCGCGAGCGTGCCCGTGCGCTCGGCGCGCTGGGCCTCCACGGCCGCACGGTTGTCGTCCGCGTGCTGCACCGAGACGTCGATGAGGCCGAGCGCGTCCCGGCTCCCCGCGATCACCTCGCGTGCGGCCTGCGCCTGGAGCTCGCGCCTCGCCGCGGCGGCCTCGGCACGGGCGCGGGCCTCGCGCTCGGCGACCGCCGCGCGCTCGAGGCTCTCGGCGCGGCTCGCGAGCGCGCGGGCGCGCTCCTCCGAGGTGCGCAGGGCGAGTCGCGCCTCGGTCTCCTTGGCTCGCGCGTCGCGCGCCGCGGCCTCGTCGGCGTCGCGGCGCTCCTGCGCCTCGCGCGTGTCGGCCTCGAACTGCTCCGGCTCGGCCTGTGCGGCTGCGAGGCGCTCGGTGAGGCTCGCGAGCTCGTCCTCGTCGGTCGCGAGGCGCTCGCGCGCCTGCTCGAGCTGGACGGTGAAGCGCTCGACCTCGGCCTTGGCGGCACGCGCCTCGGCGCCCAGGCGGCTCAGCTGGTCGGCGACCGCGGCCACCTTCGCGTCGGCCTCGGTGAGGCGCGCGAGCGTGCGCTCGTGCAGCCCACGGGCCTCCGCCTCCGCGACCTCCGCATCGGCCAGGCGTTCCTGGGCCTTCTCGAGCTCGGCGGCCGCGGCGTCGCGCTTGTCGCGCGCGTCGTCGTACGCGGCCTGCATGTGGATGACGCTCGGCGCATCGCCGGCGCCACCCGAGGCGGTTCGTCCGCCAAGGACGTCCCCGCGGCGGGTCACCGCGGTGACCTCGCGATGCGCGGAGACGAGCGCACGCGCCGCGGCGAGGTCCTCGACCACGGCGACGCCCGCGACGAGCGCGCGGACCGTGTCGACCAGGCCCGCCGGGCCCGAGACGAGCCCCGTCGCCCAGGCCGCTCCCTCGGGGAGCTCGACAGCCGGATCCTCGGCGCGCGCGGCGGGGTCGGCGACCAGGAAGCGGGCGCGGCCCGCGTCCTCGTCGCGCAGCCAGCGGATCGCGTCGACGGCGTCCTCGACCGTCGCGACCGCGAGGGCGTCCGCGAGCGGGCCCAGCGCCGCGGCGATCGCGTCCTCCGCGTCGCCGCCGACCTCGATGAGCGAGGCGACCGTGCCCATGACCGCGCGCGTGCCGCTCGCGAGCAGGGCGCCCGCGCCGTCCTTGCGCACCAGCGACAGCTCGAGGGCCTCGCCGCGGGCCGCCCACGTGTCGCGCTCGCGCCGCGCGTGGTGGACCGCGTCCTTGAGCTCGGCGACGGCCGCCTTCGCCGACTCCCACTCCTGCGTCGCCGCCTCGTGCTGGACGTCCAGGTCCTGCTCCCCCGGCTCGACCGCGGCGACCGAGGTCTCGACGTGCTGGAACTCCGCCGTCGCATCGTGCGCGCGCCGCTCCGCCGCCGCGAGCTGCTCCTCGAGGCGCCCGATCTCCGCCTCCGCGGACTCGACGCGAGAGCGCTTCGCCGCGACCTGGCCCGCCAGGCGTGCGACGCCCTCGCGCCGGTCCGCGACCGAGCGCAGCAGGTTGGCATGGTGACGGTCCGACTGGAAAGCGGTGTCCTCGGCGTCCTTGCGCTCCGTGATCGCGACCTCGAGCGCGTCCGCGGCCGCCGCGACCTCCGCCTCGAGCTCGGCCCGGGCCGCCTTGGCGCGCTCGACCTGCTCGTCGAGATCGACGAGGTCGGTGGGAGGCGCGGCGTCGGTCTGCGTCCCGAGCATGCGCACACGCTCCTCCGCGAGAGTGTGGAGGTTGCGCAGGCGCTCCCGGATCGCGCTCAGGCGGTAGAAGATGTCGTTCGCGCGGGTGAGCGCGGGAGCGGCCTCCGCGGCGTGACGCTCGAGCTCGGCGAGCTGGTCGCGCGCCTCCGCGAGCGCCTTCTCCACGGTCGCGCGGCGCTCGAGCAGCGCCGTCTCGTCCGCCTTGTCCTTGGACATCGAGTCCGAGAGCGTCGCGATGTCGTCGGCGAGCAGCCGCGAGCGCGCGTCGCGCACATCGATCTGGATGCGCTGCGCCTGGCGCGCGACCTCCGCCTGCTTGCCCAGCGGGCCCAGCTGGCGGCGGATCTCGCCCGTGAGGTCCTGCACTCGCGTGAGGTTCGCCTGCATCGAGTCGAGCTTGCGCAGCGCCTTGTCCTTGCGGCGGCGGTGCTTGAGGATGCCCGCGGCCTCCTCGATGAAGTGGCGCCGGTCCTCGGGCGTCGCGCGCAGCACGGCGTCGAGCTGGCCCTGGCCCACGATCACGTGCATCTCGCGGCCCAGACCGCTGTCGGAGAGGAGGTCCTGGATGTCGAGCAGGCGGCAGGCGGAGCCGTTGATCGCGTACTCGGAGCCGCCGCTGCGGAACAGCGTGCGGCTGATCGTGACCTCGGTGTAGTCGATCGGGAGGGCGCCGTCGGAGTTGTCGATGGTGAGGGACACCTCGGCGCGGCCCAGCGGGGCGCGCCCCGAGGTGCCGGCGAAGATGACGTCCGCCATCTGCCCGCCGCGCAGCGTCTTCGCGCCCTGCTCTCCCATGACCCATGCGAGCGCGTCGACCACGTTGGACTTGCCGGAGCCGTTGGGCCCGACCACGCAGGTGACGCCCGGCTCGAACTCGAGGGTCGTCGCCGACGCGAAGGACTTGAAGCCTCGCAGCGTCAGCGTCTTGAGATGCATGGGTGCGAGTGTAGGGCAGGCGCTCCCCCGCTCAGCCGAGGCGCGACCGGCGCCCGGCGGCTACGGCGTGACGCGGTCCATCTCGGCGTCCTCGAGCTCCGGGTGGTGCGCGTGCGCGTCCGCGAGCAGCACCTGCCGCTTGGCGCCCCAGTAGTCCATGATCGCGAACAGGACGCCCGACAGCACGAACGTGAAGTGCAGGCCGATGCGCCACGCGACGGAGGTGTAGTCCGCGTCCTCGCCCTTGCCGTCGATCGCGACGAAGTCCTTGAGCAGCAGGATCACCGAGATCGCGACGAGCGAGCCGATGAGCTTCATCTTGAGGCCCGAGAAGTCCACGTGGCCCATCCAGGACGGGCGGTCCTCGTTGCCCTTCGCGGCCTCGATCTTCGACACGAAGTTCTCGTAGCCGGCGAAGATCACGATCACCACGAGGTTGCCGAGCAGAGCGATGTCGATGAGCGACAGGATCGCGACCGTGATCTCGTCGGCCTCGCTCTCGAGCGAGAACTCGGAGATGAGGTGCCACAGCTCGAGGCAGAACTTCACCAGGACCACGCCGAGGCCGGCGACGAGGCCCACGTACATGGGAGCGAGGAGCCATCGGGTGGCGAAGAGGCCGCGCTCGAGGGCGTGCTCGGCGGTGTTGCGCATGGGGACCTTCCGGGGTGGGGGGACGGCGGTGGGGCCCGGCGCGCGCATCGTCCGCGCCGCCGTGCCGCGACCCCGCGACCCTACAGGCCCGGGAACCAGATCCCGATCTCGCGCTCGGCGGACTCCGGCGAGTCCGAGCCATGCACGATGTTGTGGATCACCGGGAGGTCCCAGGCGCGGGCGAGGTCGCCGCGGATGGTGCCGGGGGCCGCCACCGTCGGGTCGGTCGCGCCGGCGAGCGAGCGGAAGCCCTCGATGACGCGCTCGCCCTCGGCCACGACCGCGAGCACCGGGCCGGTGAGCATGAACGCGACCAGGGGGTCGTAGAAGGGCTTGCCGACGTGCTCGGCGTAGTGCTCCGCGAGCAGCTCCGGGGTCGCCTTGCGCAGCTCGACCGCGACGAGCGTGTAGCCCTTCGCCTCGATCCGTCGGAGGACCTCCCCCGACAGCGCGCGCTTCACTCCGTCCGGCTTGACCAGGATGAGGGTGCGTTCCGTCATGGCACGGAGCCTAGCGGGTGACACCCCCGGTACCGCAGGCGTCGACGGTCCGCGGCTGCGGAACCGGCGCGCGTGACAGGATGGACCCCGTGATCACGCTCGACGACTTCGACACGTATCCCGACTTCCCCGTCGAGGGCATCCTGTTCTACGACATCGCGCCCATCCTCGCGAGCCCCGAGCGGTTCCGCGAGGCGTGCATCCAGCTGATGCCGCCGAGCGACGCCACGGTGGACATCGTGGCCGGCGTGGACGCGCGCGGCTTCATCTTCGCCCCCGTGGTCGCGCAGACGCTCGACGTCGGCATGGCGATGGTGCGCAAGAAGGGCAAGATGCCCGGCACCGACCTTCTCGAGTCGTCGGCGCAGATCGAGTACGGCGCGCGCGACCTCGCGGTGAGCGCCGGGTCCGTGGAGGGCCGTCACGTGCTGGTGATCGACGACGTCCTCGCGACGGGCGGCACGGCCCGTGCGGTCGCGGAGATGCTCGAGCGCGGCGGTGCCGCCTCGGTGCGCTTCAGCTTCCTCATCGAGATCGGCGCGCTGCCCGGCCGCGACGCGCTCGAGGGCTACGAGGTCACGTCGGTCGTCGTCGTCTGACGGCTCAGCGCCGGTAGCCCGTCGACCATCGCACCGCGAGCAGCACGAGCGGCACGAGCGCGAGGCCCGCGAACACCGCCTCGAACGCGACGAAGCCCTGGCTGATGGTCATGGGCAGCGGGTCGAGCGAGCGCAGGTAGCCCGCGTGCACGGCGATCCCGGTCACCAGCACGCCGCCGCTCACCACGGCGATGCCGATGAGGAACCATGGCGGGAGCTGGCGCGTGTCGGGGTGCTCGCGCACGAACCGCGACCACCGCGTCAGCGCGTAGAAGACCGCGACGTTGAGCGCGAGCAGGCCCGCGAAGAGCAGCGCGTAGACCGCCGGCGACGGACGCCCGAGGCCCGCGAACGCATAGAGCTGCGCGTGCTCGAGCTGCCAGAAGACCAGCGTGAGGCCCAGCAGCCCGAGCGCGAGGGCGCCGCCCATGCGCCACAGGAAGCCGCTCACGCCACCTCGCCCGCGGCCGCCTCCGCGGCGGCGTCGTACTCCGCGCGCTCGCGGTCGATCCGGGTGCCCAGCCTGACCCCGATCAGCCACGTGATCAGGAACATCGCGCCGATGACCGCGATGTCGGGCTCGATGAACCCGCCGAGCAGCATCGGCACCTGGAGCGCCCAGCCGAGCGCGAGACCCCAGCGCCTCCTCTGCTGCCCCGCGGCGTAGCCGAGCAGCACGACCATGCCGAGCCCGCCACCCCAGAGCACCGGGCCGGGGATGGACACCTCGCCCGCGCGGTCGAGGCCCCACAGCACCAGGGTCGCGAAGAACGCCGCGAGCGACTGGAGCGCGAGCACGGTCTGACAGAAGGTCAGCCGCGCGGAGCGCTTCTTGCGCATCGTCATCGCGCCCGTCCCGTGCCCTTGCGGCGGTCCGCTCCCGTGAGGATGCGGGCATCGGCGACCAGGGTGATCGAGCCGACCACCAGGACGCCCGCGCCGAGGTCGCTGTCGCGCTCGGCCCGCTGCACCGCGGCATCGATCGCATCGGGAAGCGCCTCGGTCTCGGTCACGCGGTCCTCGCCGAAGATCTCGCGCGCGAGCGGAGCAAGCTCCTCCACCGGGATGGCGCGCGGCGAGGACGATGCGGTGATCACCACGTGCGCGAGCGCGGGCTCGAGCGCCGCGAGGATGCCCTCGGCGTCCTTGTCGCGGAGGATGCCGACGACGCCGACGAGCGTCTCGAACGCGAACGACTCGTCGAGCGCCTCGACCATGGCCTCGACGCCATGCGGGTTGTGCGCGGCGTCCACGAGGATGAGCGGCGCCGTCCGGACGGCCTCGAGGCGACCCGGCGAGCTCACGCCGGCGAAGGCCGCCTCGACGGTCTCGCCCGCGAGCGACGAGGGCTCTCCCCCGTCCGCGAGCAGCAGCTCGGTGGCCGCGAGCGCGAGCAGCGCGTTGTGCGCCTGGTACGGACCGTAGAGCGGCACGAAGACGTCGGTGTAGGTGGCCGCGGGCGTGCGCAGCGTCATGAGCTGCCCACCGACGCCGGGCTGGCGCTCGACCACCTCGAGGTCCACGTCCTCCCGGTACGCGCGGGCGCCGCGCTCCTCGATCGCCGCGTCGAGCACCGGGTCGACGGATGCCGACTGCGGCGCGAGCACCACCGCCGCCCCGTCCTTGATGATCCCGGCCTTCTCCGCCGCGATGTCCGCGAGCGAGTCGCCGAGCCATTCCTGGTGGTCGAGCCCGATGGGCGTCACCACCGCGACGTCGCCGTCGGCCACGTTGGTCGCGTCCCAGATGCCGCCCATGCCGACCTCGATCACGGCCACGTCGACCGGCGCATCGGCGAAGGCCGCATAGGCGAGCACCACGAGGACCTCGAAGAAGCTCAGGCGCGGGCCGCCGTTCGCCGCCGAGCGCACGTCGACCATGTGGAGGATCGGCGCGACATCGAGCCACAGGCGGACGAAGTCCTCCTGCGCGATCGGCTCTCCGTCGATCTGGATGCGCTCGCGCACGGTGGTGAGGTGCGGCGACGTGAACAGGCCCGTGCGCAGGCCGTGCTCACGCACCAGCGCCTCGGTCATGCGTGCGGTCGAGGTCTTGCCGTTGGTGCCCGTGAGGTGGATCACCTTGTAGGCGTGCTGCGGGCTGCCCAGCAGGTCGCACGCCTCGCGGACGCGGTCGAGGGTGGGCTCGAAGTCGTGCTCGGGATTGCGGGAGACGATGTGCGCGTAGATCTCGCGCTCGGCCTCCTCGAGGCTCAGGCCACCGAGGTCAAGGTCGGTCATGCGCACAAGTCTGTCACGGCGGCATGCGAGCCTGGCGCACGAATGTTGTCAACCAGTTGACATAGGAATGTCAACGTGTTGACATGAGGGCGTGAGCGAACCCACCTCCTTCCTCCTCCACCGCGTGATCGTCGCGATGGACACCTACGCCGACGAGCTCGTGCGGCGCGAGCACGGCGTGACCTTCGCGACCTTCGGCTTCCTCGCGGTCGCGGCCGCGATGCCGGGCGCGGACGTCACGAGCCTCGCGCGCGGCGCGGGCATGTCGAAGGCCGCGGCGAGCAAGCGCATCCCGCCGCTCGTGCGCGACGGGTACCTCACCGCGGAGCCGGACCCCCATCACGGGCGCCGGCTGCGCATCGCCCCCACCCCCCGCGCCTACGCGCTCATCGGCGCCGCCGGGGCCCGTCTCGAGGCGGAGTTCTCCGACCTCTTCACGCTCCACCCGGAGCTCGACGAAGCCGCCTTGCGCCACCAGCTCGAGACCCTCGCCGGCGTCCTCGGGCTCCCCACCGACCCAGGAGAACAGCCATGAGCACCATCGCCGTCGTCATCGGCCACCCGCTGCCCGACACCCTCACGTCACGCCTCGCGCGCGCCTACGCGGACGCCGCCTCGGCCCACGCCGAGGTGCGCGTCATCGATCTCGCGGACCACGGCTTCGCGCCGAACCCCGCGACGCCGGGCGACCTGCGCGCCCCGGGCGGCGACCTCGGCCACCTGGACGAGGCCGTGGCACGGATGGTCGCCACGCTGAGCGAGGCGGACCACCTCGCGTTCTTCTACCCGCAGTGGTGGGGCACCTACCCGGCCGTGTTCAAGGCGTTCGTCGACCGCGCGTTCGTCAGCGGCGTCGCCTATCTCAAGGAGGACCGCGCGCCGCGCAAGCTGTGGACCGGCAAGACGGCGCGCCTGACGTGCACCATGGACTCGCCCACGTGGTGGAACGCGCTCGTGTACCGCGACGCGATGATCGCGGCGATGCGGCACGCGACGCTCGGCTACGTGGGCGTCACGACCATCGGCGTGCGGCGCCTGCCCGAGGCTCGGTTCGCCGACGACGCCCGCCGCGAGCGCTGGGTCGCCCAGGCGGCACGCGACGGCGCCGCGGACGGCGCCCGGGTCGCCGCGCGGCAGCCCTCGCGGGCGGCCGGCGCGGCGGCGTGAGTCAGGCCGGGACCGCGCCCGCGTCGCCCGCGTCCTCGAGCGGCGAGTCGCCGATGCCCTGATCGCGGGCGGCCAGCGGCGCCTCCTCGACGGGGGCGTCGGCAGGGGCCGAGGCCGTCACCACCGTGTGAGCGTCGACGGTCACCGGCATGTGCGTGGCCTGAAGGTGGCGGCGCGCCTCGCCCACGAGCGTGATCGAGCCCGCGATGAGCACGCCGGCCTCGCCGTCGGCCTCGGCCGCGATCGCCGTCGCCATCTGGACGGCGTCGGGCACCGAGGCGGCGACCCGGACGCGATCGGCGCCGAACACGACGCGCGCGCGCTCCGCGAGCTGCTCCGCGTCGGCGGCGCGGTGCGAGCGGGTCTGCGTGATGACGACCTCGTCGATGAGTCCCGCGAGGCCCGTGAGGATGCCGTCCGCGTCCTTGTCCGCGAGCACCGCGACCACGCCGACCAGCCGGTCGAAGCTGAAGGTCTCGCGCAGGGTGTCGGCGAGCGCGGCGATGCCGTGCGGGTTGTGCGCGGCGTCGACGATGACGGTCGGCTCCGCGGAGACGACCTCCATGCGGCCCGGCGAGGTCGCGCCGGCGAAGCCGCGCGCGACCGCGGGGAGGCTGAGCGCGCGGGGCACGCCGTCGCCCATGAACGCTTCCGCCGCCGCGAGCGCGATGAGCGCGTTCTGCGCCTGGAACTCGCCGTGCAGCGGCACGAAGACGTCGACGTAGTTGCGCGCCGCCGTGCGCAGGGTGACCACCTGGCCGCCGGGCACCACGCGGCGCGATGCGACCGACATGTGGGCGCCCTCCCAGAACACCGACGCCTGGCGCTGCGCGGCGGCCGCGACGATGATCTGCGCCGCCTCGTCCTTCTGCAGCGCGCTGACGACGGTCGCGCCGGGCTTGATGATCCCCGACTTCTCGTGCGCCACGCCGGGCAGCCCGCCCACGAAGTACTTGTCGTGGTCGCGGGCCATCGGGGTGAGGACGGCGACGCGGCCATCGGCGACGTTGGTGGCGTCGCGCAGGCCGCCGATGCCGACCTCGAGCACGAGCACGTCGACCTTCGCGTCGGCGTAGGCGACGAAGCCGAGCACCGTGAGGACCTCGAAGAAGCTCATCCGCGGGCCGCCGCGCTGGAGCGAGGCCTGGTCCACCGCGTGGATCGCGGGCGAGACGTGCTGCCAAAGGCGCACCAGGGCGTCCTGCGCGAGCGGCGCCCCGTCGATCATGATGCGCTCGCGCAGCGTGGTGAGATGCGGCGAGGTGAAGAGCCCCGTGCGCAGCCCGTGGGCGCGCAGCAGCGACTCGATCATCCGGCTGGTCGAGGTCTTCCCGTTGGTGCCGGTGACATGGATGATGTCGAGCGAACGATGGGGGTCGCCGAGGAGCGAGAGGGCCTGCGCCACGCGCAGGAGCTTGGCCTCATGGTCGGCCTCGGGCGTACGGGCGAAGATGTGCGCGTCGATCTCGCGCTCGGCCTCGGAGAGGCTCAGTTCGGGGAAGACATCCGTTGTCACGAGAAGCAATTGTGCGGCACGGAATCGGGTGCTCGTGACACAACCCGACAAGCGCTTGCCCATCGACCGAAAATCGGTTGAATACCAGCCATTATAGTCTCTTTACCGGAGCGCGTCGCGCCCCTTTGCGACACGCCGACGCGCGACACGCCGCCGTGTGCGCCTTCGTCCGTTTCATCCCTTACGCTCTGGGCATGCGCACCGGGCGGGCGAGGCACGCATGGGTGGTCGCGGTCATGATCACCGCCGCCGCCTGCTCACCGGTGCCCGACGTCAGCCGCCACGCCCCGCACCCCACCGCCGCCGCACCGCTCGCGGCGTCCGCCACGCACGCGGTCGAGCCCGCCATCACGGCACCGGCCGCGCCCCCGACGGGGGGATACGAGGACGCCACGGTGGTCCTGCCGCGCGAGGCGAGCACCCCCGGACGCGGCACGATGCGGGTGGTCGAGGGCCGCGCGGTCGTCGGGGACGGCAGCGCCGACTCGTGCACCGCCGCGGCTCTCGGGCGCGCCGTCGCCCGTGGCGGCACGGTGACCTTCGACTGCGGCGGCCCCGCCCGCATCGTCCTCACCGCGCCCCTGAAGCTGTGCGCGGCCGGCGGCTGCGCACCGGGCGAGCGGGCCGTGGACCGCGTGCGGATCGACGGCGGCGGCACCGTCACGCTCGTCGGCACCGGGTCGGCGCGGCTCATCGAGGCGCGCGGATGCACCGCGAGCGCGGGCGACTGCGCCGAGGGGCCGGTCCCCCACCTGGTCCTGTCCCGCCTGGTCCTCGCGGACGGCGCCGCGCCTCGCGCCGGCGAGGACGATGACGGGCTCGCGGGCGGCGGAGCCGTCGCGATGGAGGGCGGACGCCTCACGCTCGACGCGGTGACCTTCACCGGGAACACGTGCATCGACACCGAGGTCAGCGCGGGCGGGGCGGTGCTCGCGCGCGACATGGTCGAGCCCGTCCAGGTGCGGGGCGCGACGTTCCTGGGCAACTCGTGCGGCCTCGGCGGGGCGCTCGCGGTGGTGGACGCCCCGATGCGGATGCGGGCGACCACGGTGGTGGACAACGCCGCGACCGTCGCGGGAGGCGGGCTGCTCGTGAGGTCGCCCGACGCGGAGGTCGAGCTCTCCATGGCGATGGTCGTGGGCAACACGGCGCCGCGAGGCGCCGCGATCGAGCACGAGACGGCCCAGGGCGAGCTCGTCGTGCGAGACTCGCGCGTCGAGGCCGGCCCGGAGGAGGCCGAGGCGATCGCGGTCCGCTCCCTCACGGACTGACACGCCCCCGTGAAACAGGCATGACGGAGGTATGACGCGCGGCGAGAGCCCGTGACATGACAGGGCGCACGCGGTACCTTGAGCGCACGGTTGACGCGGATGCTTGAGGGGGTGTCGTGAGCGAACCGCAATGGAGCACGCCCGCGCAGCCCGTCGCGGGCTGGTACGCGGACCCCGATCGCGCCGGCTTCCTGCGCTACTGGGACGGCGCCTCGTGGACGGAGCACTCGCGTCTGCTCGTCGCGAGCACCGAGGAGCAGGCCGAGCCCAAGCACAGGCTGGGCCTCGCGGCGGTGCTCGGCATCATCGCGTCGGTGGCGCTGCTCGGCGTCGCGCTCGTCGCGATCGCGTTCGTGGCGCAGCGCGAGGAGATGGAGCAGGACGCCACCCCTCAGCCCGCCGCGGTCGTCACCGCCGACACGAGCCCGGCGGCCTCCTCGTAGCGATCCACCGCCCACGGCGTCCCGTTGCCCGCGTCGCCGCGCTACGGTGGCGGTTCAGGAGGTCAGCATGCCCACTCTCGTGATCTGCGGCTCGCCCGCCGCAGGAAGGCCCGGCGCCGCGTGCGCGCTCGCGTCGCCCGACGACCCGGCGATCCTCGTGGCCGATGCGGGGCTCACCCGCGGCGACGGCGTGTTCGAGACCGTGGGGGTCCACCACGGCCGGATGCACGATCTCGAGCCGCACCTCGAGAGGCTCGCGCAGTCCGCGGCGATGCTCGACCTTCCGGCGCCCGACCTCGGGATGTTCCGCGACGCGATCGCGCTCGCGGTGCGCACGCTGCTCGACGGGCTCGACGAGGTCCCGACGACGGCGCTGTGCAAGGTCGTCTACACGCGCGGCCCCGAAGGCGCGTCCGACGCCCAGCCCACCGGCTTCGCCTACGCGGACCTCTACCCCGACGTCTCCCGGGAGCGCACGGAGGGCATCGCGGTCCTCACGCTCACGCGCGGCTACCCGCACGGCATCGGGGCGCACGCGCCCTGGCTGCTCGTGGGCGCGAAGACGCTGTCGTATGCCGTCAACATGGCGGCGTTGCGCCACGTCAAGGCGCGCGGCGCCGAGGAGGCCATCTTCACCACCACCGACGGCTACGTGCTCGAGGCGCCGCGAGCGACCGTGCTGGCGCGGCTCGGCCATCAGGTGGTGACCCCGGCGATCGACGGCGGCCTGCTCCACGGCACGGCGCAGCGCGCGGCGTTCGAGGCGCTCGCCGCGCGCGGGCTCGACTGCGTCTACCGCGACCTGCGGATCGAGGAGCTCGAGGGCGCCGATGCGCTGTGGCTCACCGACTCGGTCAACCTGCTGCGCCCGATCCGCGAGCTCGACGGGCGCGCGTACCCCGTGGACGTCGCGCTCACCGCCGCGGTCAACGAGGACATCCTCGCGGGAGGCTGACCCCCTCCCCTCGGACAGCACCAACGGAGCTGGTCGCGACACGCCGGTACGACTGGCGCATCTCGCCTTCGGCACCGGCGCGTCGCGGCGAGATCCGTTGGCAGTGTCCAGCGAGGGCGCGGCTGTCGGCTAGTGCGCCTGCTGGCGCGCGACGTGGCCCTTGGGGTGCGGGAGCGGATGACCCATCCGTCCGACCGACTGCTCCCCCGTCCCGACCGGGCGCCCCGGGGTGTTCGCCCACTCGGACCACGATCCCGGGTAGAGCGCCGCGCGGAAGCCGGCGATCTCGAGCGCCGCGATCTCGTGCGCGGCCGTCACCCCCGAGCCGCAGTACACCGCGACCGGGTCGGACGCATCGATCCCGAGGTCCGCGAAGCGCTCCCCGAGCCCTCCCCGCCCGTAGAAGCGGCCGTCCTCGGCGAGGTTGTCCGAGGTGGGCGCGTTGACCGCCCCGGGGATGTGCCCGGCGACGGGGTCCATGGGCTCGATGTCGCCGCGGAAGCGCTCGGGCGCGCGCGCGTCGAGGAGGAATCCGTGCTCGGGCCAGGCCGCCGCGGCGTCGCCGTCGATGACGGGCATGTGCCCCCAGCCGAGCGTGATCGCGCCGGGACGTGGCTCGACGGCGCCCGCCTCGACCGGCCCGCCCTCCCCGACCCACTCCGCAAGCCCGCCGTCGAGGATCCGCACGTCGTGCACGCCCGCATGGCGCAGCAGCCACCACGCGCGCGCCGCGCCGTACGACGGCCCCGCGTCGTAGACCACCACGGCGTCGCCGTCGTCCAGCCCCCAGGCACGCGCGGCCGCCTGGAACGCCTCCGGCGTGGGAAGCGGGTGGCGGCCCCGAGCCGGGTCGCCGATGTCCGCCAGCTCGGTGTCGACATCGACGTAGACCGCGCCGGGGATGTGCGACGCCTCGAAGTCGGCGTGCCCGTCGGGCTGCGCGAGCGCCCACCTGACGTCGAGCAGCCGCGGCGGCGCGGACGACGCGAGCTCGTCGACCAGCTCGGAAGGCGAGATGAGAACGGTCATGGCTTCCTCCAACCCGGCACAGCGTCTCCCGCCATCCTGGCACGGGGCGCACCCGCGAGTGCATCCACCACGTCACCCCTGGCAGATTTGGGATAGTTCGCCCACTCACCTTGAGCGCACGCACCCGGACGGCTAGCGTCGGCGCCACGCGAGCGCGGGCTCGCGCGACCGAGGGGGATCGCATGAACGAGTCGAGGGCGGCTGCCAGCTGGCATCCGGATTCGCTGCAGCCGGGTCGGCTGCGCTACTGGGACGGCGTCGCCTGGACCGATCACGTCAGGCCCGCGGAGCCGCCGCAGCCAGCATCCCCGGCGGTGTCGGCGCCGCCCGGGCTCGCCCGCGGCTTCGCCGAGCCCGAGCCCTCGCGCGCCCCGCGCGTCGGCATGATCGTCGCGACCGTGCTGGGGGCGCTCTCGGTGGCGCTGCTCGCCGTCTCCGCCGCGCTGTACATGGCCGACACGCGTGCCGACGACGCGGCCTCGGCCGAGGAGGCCGCGCGCGCCGAGATCCGGGACCAGGAGGCTGCCGAGCGCGACGCGGAACGCGCCGCGGAGGAGGCCGACTCTCGCGCGAAGGCCGACGTCTCCACCCTCGGCAAGGAGATCGCGACGCACCTCGTCGACCATGACGAGCTGCCGACCATCACCGTCGAGGGCGGCGAGTACGTGTTCACCGCGCCCGAGGGCGAGTACGCGCGCGAACCCGTCTCGGAGGGGGTCGAGCTCGTCGAGATCGCGGCCGGCGACCCCGCGTACGCGACGTGGTGCGCGGCCGTCCGTGTCGAGGGCGGAGCCGTGGGCGCCTTCAGGTACAGCGCTCAGGACGGCCTCGCGGAGGGCTCCTGCGGGTAGCCCGTCCGCCGCTCCCCGACGCTCCGCACGGATCCGAAAGCGACACGCCGGCGACGAGCCCCCGGAGGGGCCGTGTCACCGGCGTGTCGGCGCGGATCTCGTGCGGAGTGTCCGCCTTGAAGCGGCGGGTCAGGCCTTCGCGACCCGCACGGACTGCTCGCCCTCGGAGACGTGGGTCTCGACCGCGAGCACCTCGCCCTCGATGAGCGCACGATGCGCGGCGATGGCCTCGAGCCGCTCCGCCGGCACGGTGAGCGTGAGCACGATGCGGTCGGAGACGTTGAGGCCGGCGCTCTTGCGCTCGTCCTGGATCGCGCGGATGAGGTCGCGGGCGAAGCCCTCGGCCTCGAGCTCGGGTGTGATCTCGGTGTCGATGAGCACGAAGCCGCCGTTCGGCAGGACCGAGGCCGCCGACCCGCTGTCCTCTCCCCCGCCGATCACCGTCGCGAGCTCGTACTCGCCCTCGACCAGCGGGATCCCGCCGGACACGACCTGGCCCGAGGCATCGGACCAGTCGCCGGTCTTCGAGCCCTTGATCGCCGCCTGCACGTCCTTGCCGATGCGCGGTCCGGCCGCGCGGGCGTTCACCGTGAGGCGACGCTCGACCGGGTTCGCGGCGGTGAAGGCCTCGACCGTCACCAGCGAGACGCCCTTGACGTTGAGCTCGGACGCGATGAGCGCCGTGTACGCCTCGAGGGAGGCCGGGTCCTCGACCGCGACCTCGAGCGAGGTGAGCGGCTGGCGGACACGGATCTGCTCCTTCTTGCGCAGCGCGTGGGCGCTCGACACGACCTCGCGCACCTGGTCCATGACCGCGCCGAGCGAGTCGTCGGCCCAGGACGCGGGCGCGACCGGGTAGTCCGTGAGGTGCACCGAGCGCTCACCCGTGAGGCCGCGGAAGATCTCCTCCGTCGCGAGCGGCAGCAGCGGCGCGGCCAGCCTGGTCAGCGTCACCAGCACGGTGTAGAGCGTGTCGAACGCGTCCTGGTCCTCGTCCCAGAAGCGGTCGCGCTGCGTGCGGACGTACCAGTTGGTGAGCAGGTCCATGAACTGGCGCAGCGACTCCGACGCGCCGGGCACGTCGAAGGCCTCCATCTGCGCGGTGACCTCGGAGACCAGCTCCGCGGTCTTGGCCAGGACGTACCTGTCCATCACCGGCAGCGACGCGACTTGGCGCTCGTCCACCTCGACGCCGAGGACGCCCTCGCCGCCCTTGGCGGCGCCGGCGTACAGCGTGAAGAAGTAGTACGTCGACCACAGCGGCAGCAGCACCTGGCGGACGCCCTCGCGGATGCCCTCCTCCGTGACGATGAGGTTGCCGCCGCGCAGGATGGGCGAGGACATGAGGAACCAGCGCATCGCGTCGGAGCCGTCGCGGTGGAACACCTCGTTGACGTCCGGGTAGTTGCGCAGAGACTTGGACATCTTGCGGCCGTCCGAGCCGAGGACGATGCCGTGCGAGACGCACGTCTTGAAGGCCGGGCGGTCGAACAGGGCCGTCGCGAGGACGTGCATGACGTAGAACCAGCCGCGGGTCTGGCCGATGTACTCGACGATGAAGTCCGCCGGGTTGTGCCCGTCGAACCACTCGCGGTTCTCGAACGGGTAGTGCACCTGGGCGAACGGCATCGAGCCCGAGTCGAACCACACGTCGAAGACGTCGCTGATGCGGCGCATCGTCGCCTTCCCCGACGGGTCGTCGGGGTTGGGGCGCGTGAGGTCGTCGATGAAGGGACGATGCAGGTTGGGCTCGCCCTTCTCATCCAGCGGGAGCCGGCCGAAGTCGCGCTCGAGCTCCTCGAGCGAGCCGTACACGTCCGTGCGCGGGAAGGCAGGGTCGTCCGAGACCCACACGGGGATCGGCGTGCCGAAGTAACGGTTGCGGCTGATCGACCAGTCGCGCGCGCCTTCGATCCACTTGCCGAACTGGCCGTGCTTGATGTGCTCCGGGACCCACGTGATGTCCTCGTTGAGCTCGACCATGCGGTCGCGGAACTCAGTCACGCGCACGAACCACGAGCCCACCGCGCGGTAGATCAGCGGGTTGCGGCAGCGCCAGCAGTGCGGGTAGCTGTGGTCGTAGGTCTCGTGGCGCAGGACGATGCCCGCCTCCTTGAGGTCCTTGATGACCGCGGGGTTGGCGTCGAACACCTGGAGGCCCTCGTACTCGGGGATCTCCGCCGTGAAGCGGCCCTTCGAGTCGATCGGGATGACCGGCTCGATGCCGGCCTCCTGGCAGACGTTCATGTCCTCCTCACCGAAGGCCGGCGCGAGGTGGACGATGCCGGTGCCGTCCTCGGTGGTGACGTAGTCGGCGACCAGGATGCGGTGCGCGTTCTCGCGGCCCGCGAAGTGCGGGAACGGCGGCGCGTACTCGAGGCCCGCGAGCTGTGCGCCCGTGAGCGTCGCGAGCGTCTCGAAGCCCTCGCCCAGCTCGCGGCCGTAGTAGCCGAGCCGGCTGACGGCGAGCACCATCGCCTTGCCCGCGAACGCGCCCTCGGTCGGGCGCACCACGGCGTACTCGATCTCGGGGCCCACGGCCGCGGCGAGGTTGCTGGGCAGCGTCCACGGCGTGGTGGTCCACACGGTGACCGAGGCGCCCGTCAGGGCTGCCTTCGCGTCGGCGTTCAGGGACGATGCGGCGATCGAGGCCTCGGTCAGCGGCAGGAAGATCGCGAGCGTGGGGTCCTGGCGCATCGCGTAGACGTCGTCGTCCATGCGCAGCTCGTGGTTGGACAGCGGGGTCTCGTCGCGCCAGCAGTACGGCAGCACGCGGAAGCCCTCGTACGCGAGGCCCTTGTCGTAGAGCTCCTTGAACGCCCAGATGACGGACTCCATGAAGGTGACGTCGAGCGTCTTGTAGTCGTTCTCGAAGTCCACCCAGCGGGCCTGGCGGGTGACGTACTGCTCCCACTCCTTGGTGTACTTCAGCACCGACTGCTGGCACGCGTCGTTGAACGCCGCGATGCCCATCTCCTCGATCTCGGACTTGTCCGTGATGCCGAGGATCCGCTCGGCCTCGAGCTCCGCGGGCAGGCCGTGCGTGTCCCAGCCGAAGCGTCGCTCGACGCGCTTGCCGCGCATCGTCTCGAAGCGGGGCACCACGTCCTTGGCGTAGCCGGTGAGCAGGTGGCCGTAGTGGGGAAGGCCGTTGGCGAAGGGCGGGCCGTCGTAGAAGACGAACTCGTTGTTGCCGTCCTCGGTGCGCGCGGGACGGTTGTCGATCGACGCCTGGAACGTCTTGTCCGCCTCCCAGTACGCGAGCACGTCCGTCTCGATCGACGGGAAGTGCGGCGACGGCGGCACCTCGACGTGGGAGCCGGGCTCGGAGCTGCGGTGAAGGGGGTAGCGCGCGGTCATGCGTTCCTCTTGGTGGTCCAGGCGATCTTCTGTGATGCGAGGACGCCCCGTCCCGAGGGACGATGCGCGGTACCACCCCGCTTGCGGCCGCCCCGGGTGGTGCGGTCGCCGCTCGACTTCGCTGTGACGGGCTGCCCGTGCGGTTCTACTGAGGCGCGAGGCCCGTTCTTCCGCAAGCTCTCCGGTGATGGCCGGGTCGACGCTTTGCGTCCCAGCGTACCGGAGGCCGATGCGGGACCCCGCGCGCGCCGCCTCGGACGAGCGCACACTGAAGCCGAGCGGCGCTTCGCGCGTCGGGCGCCGCACGTCCCCCTCAGGCGCGCGGGAGGAACCATGTTCAACGACAGCACGGCGTTCGGGAGCTTCTCCACCGACTCCGTGGCGAAGGCGCGGGACTTCTACGGCGGGACGCTCGGGCTCGAGGTCGAGTTCCGGGACGACGAAGGCATGGGGCCGATGCTCCGCATCCTTCACCCCGGCGGCGGCTCGACGCTCGTGTACGAGAAGGAGGACCACGTCCCCGCGACTCACACCGTGCTCAACTTCGCGACCGACGACTTCGAGTCGGCCGTCGAGGAGCTCCGTGGCAAGGGCGTGCGGTTCGAACGGCTGCCGTGGACCGACGAGGACGGGATCGCGCGCGACGTCGACGGGATGATGCCGTCGATCGCGTGGTTCAAGGACCCGGGCGAGAACTGGGTCGCGGTGATGGAGAGCGACGGGGGCGACTGACGCGACGCCCGCGCGCGGGTAGCGTCGCAGGCATGACGGATCTCACCGCGCTCGCCGACGAGTACTACGCCTACGCCATGTCGCTCAGCCCTCTGGACCTCATGTGGGACGGGCGGCTCGAGCATCTGGCCGAATGGAACGACGTCTCCGTCGAGGGGCGCGCCCGCGCGCACGAGCGCCTCACGGCGTTCGCCGCGGCCGCCGAGGCGATCGACCCCGGCGACGACCTCCAGGCCCTCGCCCTGCGCGACACCATCGCGTCGCACGCGCGCTCGACCGCGCTCCACCTCGCATGGGAGCCCGAGCTGCTCCACCTCAACCCCACGATGGGCGCGTGGGAGAACATCCTGTCGTTCATCGACGCGTTCCCCCTGCGGACCGCCTCGCACGGGGACGACTACCTCACCAAGCTCCGTCACCTCCCCCGCTTCCTCGACGATCTCCTCGACGTGGCCGAGGACGCGGCGGATCAGGGCCGCGTCGCGCTCGAGAGGCATCTGCTCGACACGGCGCGCTCGGCCGAGCGCTACCTCCACGCCGCCCACGGCGGCGACGACAGGCTCTGCACCCAGGCTCCCCCCACCGACGTGGACGAGGCGGCGCAGGCCGAGTGGCGGCGCGAACGGGACAGCGTGGTCACCGAGGCCGTGCATGCGGGCGTCGCGCGCTTCGTCGACCGCCTGCGCCGCCTCGCCGAGCGGGGGCTTCCCGACGAGCGGCCCGGCCTGGTGCACCTCGCCGGCGGCGCCGCGGTCTACCGCGACCGCATGTGGTCGCACCTGCAGCTCGACATCACGCCGGAGGAGGTGCACGCGCTCGGTCTCGCCCAGGTCGCCTCCCTCGAGGACGAGTACCGCGCGGTGGCCGGGCCCCTGCTCGGCACGGACGACATCGCCGAGATCTACGCCCGGCTGCGCGACGACGAGTCGCTGCGCTACACGCGCGCCGAGGACATCGTGCGGGACGCCGAGGCGGCGCTCGCGCGTGCCGAGGCCGCCTCGCCCGCCTGGTTCTCGACGATGCCCCGCGCACGCTGCCTGGGCCACGCCACCGACTTCGGCGCGATGGCGTACTACTCGGCGCCCGTGCCCTCGACCGGCAAGGAGGGCGACTTCTACTTCAAGACCGCCGACCCGCATGCGTGGGCGACCTACGAGCTCGAGGCGATCGCGTACCACGAGGCGATCCCCGGGCATCACCTCCAGTTCGCGCTCCACGCCGAGAACGAGGCGCTTCACGTGGTGCAACGCGAGCTGTTCAGCACCGCGTACGCCGAGGGCTGGGGCCTCTACACCGAGCGGCTCGCCGATGAGATGGGGCTGTACTCGTCCGAGCTGTCGCGCGTGGGCATGCTGAGCGCGGACTCGCTGCGCGCGTGCCGCCTGGTGGTCGACACCGGCATCCATGCGCTCGGGTGGACCCGCGAAGAGGCGATCCAGTACTGCCTGGCGCATTCGCCGCTCGACCGCTTCCACATCGAGCAGGAGGTGGACCGCTACATCGGGATGCCCGGCCAGGCGCTCGCGTACATGGTCGGCAGGCTCGAGATCCTCGCGATCCGGGCGGAGGCCGAGTCGCGACCCGGCTTCGACATCCGCGACTTCCACGCCGCCGTGCTCGGCTACGGCGCGGTGCCGCTCACCACCCTGCGCAGGCTCGTGCTCGGCTGACGGCGCCCCCGCCCGGGCCTTACCCCCGGGGGCAACCAGACGCTACGCATCGTGTCAACTTTTACATCGTGGAGAAGCCTGCCTAACCTGGGTCGATCATGTCGTCCCGCTCCCGCATCGTCGCGCTCGCGTGCGCGCTCCCGCTCGCCCTGGCCGCATGCTCCACGGGGGCCGCGGACGACTCGGCGCCGAGCCCCTCGCGCATCGTCTCCGGCACCGGCGGCGCCGCCTCGGCCGAGCCGGCACCCGTGCCGACCGAGATCGGCGGGCCGGTCACGGCCACGGTGCTCACGGACGAGGTGGTCGCGACCGGGCTCACCACGCCGTCCGCCCTGGTGACGATGCCCGACGGCTCGCTGCTGGTCAGCGAGCGGACCACCGGGACCGTGAAGCGGATCCGGGCGGGCGTCGCGACGCCGCTCAACGGTCCCGGCGCCGAGGCGCTGCGGGCCGCGACCGTCGCCGACGGCACGGGAGGCCTGCTCGGGCTCGAGGTCCTGCCCGGCGACCGGACCTACGTCTACGCGTACGTCACCCGCGCCCACGACAACGCGGTGCTGCGCATGGAGCTGCACGACGAGCTGCTGAGCCAGCCCATCGTCATCGTCGACGGGATCCCGTCCGGTGAGGAGTCCAACGGCGGCCGCCTCGCCTTCGGTCCCGACGGGTACCTGTACATCGGCACGGGCGACGCCGGACGGCCCGCGCTCGCCGCGAAGAAGGGCTCGCTGGCCGGCAAGATCCTGCGCGTGGTGGCCGACGGCGGCGAGGACGACGGCCGGAAGGCCCCGGACAACCCGTTCGGCTCCCGCGTCTGGTCGCTGGGCCACCACGACGTCGAGGGCCTCGCGTGGGTCGGCGACGGACGGCTCTACGCGAGCGACCGCGGCGCGACGTCGGACGAGCTCGACCTCATCGTGGCGGGGGGCGACTACGGCTGGCCCGACGCGGACGGGCTCGCGGGGATGCCCGCGGGCACCGAGCTCGGTGCCACGGTCCAGGGCGTCACCGCGCCGGTCGCGGTGTGGGACCCGGCCGAGGCGACGCCCGGCGGCATCGCGGCGACGCACGAGGGCGTCTACGTGTCCGCGGTCGCCGGCGACCGCGTCTGGCGTGTCCCGCTCACCGCCGACGGGACCAGCGAGCCTCACGTGCTCCTCGACGGGATCGGTCACGTCCGCAGCGTCGCCGCCGGTCTCGACGGGATGCTCTACGTGATGACGGGCAACACCGAGGACGGCGAGGCGCCGCAGGGCGACGACCGCATCCTGCGCATCACCGTCGGCTGACGGGCGGCGCTCCTCAGATCGGGTCGGGCAGCAGCCCGGCGAAGTCGAGCGCTCCCCCGCTGTCGCGCGGCACCGGCGTGGCCGCGACGATGGCGGCGCGCGGGATCGGACCGTACAGGTGCGGGAACGCATCGTCCATGTCAGGCGCCTGCTCGAACTCCACGCGCGCCGTCACCTTGGCGGGATCGACCTCGAGCAGCACCACGTCGTGGTCCGCGTAGAACGCTCGCGCGACGCCCTCGACCTGCCGCGCGAGGCTGAGGTGGATGAAGCCCTCCTCGGCGAGGCTGCGGCCGAGCGTGGACGTCGTGTAGTCCGCGGTCGATGCGGGATCCCACTCGGCGGCGACGGCGAGGTGGTAGAGATGCGGAATCTCGAGCATGTGCTCATCGTGGCACCGGGCTCGTGCCGTGTCACCTGGTCTGCGAGCCGTTCAGCCGGCGAGGGGCCCCTCGACGAGCCGCGTCCGGGGATGCGTGATGCTCAGCGGGATGGGAGTGGAGTCGGTGGTGAGGGTGGCGTCGAAGGCCGTCCAAGCGCCGTCGCCGATGCGGTAGTGGCCGGTCCAGGTGGTGTGGAGCGTGATCGTCGCGGCGCTGGCGGCGCGGGTGTAGGCGTGGCTGATGGTGTGATCCGGGTAGGGGGCGCCGGGATCGGTCGTCGTGGTGGTGTCGCCGTCGCCCCAGTCCCACACGTAGGTGGTGGGCGTGGCGCGGATGGTGACGGCGGCGCCGAGCAGGATGGCGCCGTGGGTCAAGGGTTCCGCGGACGTGTAGGCGACGGTCGGCAGGGTGGCGACCACGGTGCCGGTGCCGGGCTGGATGCTCACCGGCGGGGCTTCGATGTGGAGCTGGGTCCACTCGTGGCGGATGAGGGCGAGCAGGTCGGACTCGCTGGGGCAGGCGATGCCGGTCTCCATGGTCCAGGCGCTCCAGGTGCCGTCGGCCTGGAGCGTGCGGGACCACAGCGGCAGGAGCGGGTCCATGCCGTCCGGGCAGGTGGCGGAGTCGCCGGCGGTGGTGCTGCAGGCACCCTCCGACTCGAGGGGCGACCCGTTGGTGCACTCGGCCATGCGCAGATACTCGACCACCGGGGCGGTTGCTGCCTGGCTCGCACCCGCCTGCCCGCCTTGCGCGCTCTTGGCTTCACCATCGACGCGTAGCCGGTCGCTCTCCTCGTTGGCGGTGTCGCCGAATACTGGATCCAGTGTCGGCGGCAGAGCACTTATGGCAAGACTGGCGGCGAGGACCATCACAGCACGTATTCTCACGATTCGGGCGCCAGTTCAGAGGCTACGCCGACCACCATCCAATGCTCGTCGACGAGTTCTAGCGCGAACTCAAAGTGCGTCCGAGAGGCGCTTGCGGACTCAGACTCGATGCCTTCTTCGGACTTGAGGTATGCCGACGCGCGGTGCACCTCAATTGAGTAGTAGGCGGAGGTCGGTGAGGTCAGCGACCCATCTTGGGTGTTCCTGATCACTTCTATCTCACCACCCCGAGCGGTCCAGCCCTCGTCGCGGACGCGCTCCGCGTTCTCGAGCGCGCTCGCGCAGTACTCGCATCCCTCGGCCGACAGCGCCTCCCAGATGCGGGTGTCGCCGGTGTGGAACATGGGCGCGTACTGCTCGAGGAAGAACTCCGCCGTCGCCATCGCTCCGCGCACGTCCGGGATCAGAGCGCGCTCGGGCAGCAGCGCGATGAGCTCCTCGTCGGTGAGCGCCTCGAGCTCAGCAGACGGGCTGGGCGTCGGCGTCGGGGAGGTGGCCTCCGCAACCGTCCCGGCAACTGACGGCGTCTCGGAGACGATCGGCCCGGGCTCGCCGAAGCACCCCGACAGCAGCAGCACGCCTGCCGCCGCAGCCAGCCCCCCGATCCGCATGAAACAGACCGTATCGGTCAAACCGCCCTGGCAGAAGACCTGATCGCGCATCTGGGGATCGTGAGCCCCGGATCTTGTTCATCGCCATCAACATGTGCGAATCGTGTGGTCAGCCAGAGGCGGGACGGCTCAATGGGTGCGGATCGTGCCGTGTGCGCTCAGCACCAAGGCGCGAGCAACACGATCCGCACGTGTTGACCCCACAACCGGCACGGGAGCAACACAATCCACACATGTTGTCGCGATGGCGGTGAGACCGCCGCAGGCTCAGCCCTGACGGCGCTTGCCCAGCCCGGGAAGGAACTTGCCGGTCCGAGCCGCGTACGCGCCGTAGCCCGGGTAGGCCTCGACCAGGTACCGCTCCTCGAGCCTGGTCTTGACCTCGAAGAAGGCAACGAGCACCACGGCGCTCACGAGCGTCCACAGACGGCCCGACCCGATCGCGAGCCCCAGGGCGATCGCGATGATCCCCGAGTACATCGGGTGCCGTACGTACCCGTAGATGCCGCCGGCGGCCAGGCCCTCGCCGTTCGGCATGGGCATCGGTGTGAGCGCGCGGCCCAGGTCCTTGCCCGACCAGAACATGCCGAGCAGCCCCAGCAGGATCAGCGTGGTGCCCGCCCACAGCGAGCCCTCGATCCACGGCTCCGTGAGGAAGGCCGTGGTGCCGACCGCGAGGAAGATGAGGCCCTGCAACCCGACGAGCACCAGCCCCATGAACGTTCCCTTCCGTGGCGGTGACATCGCGTCAGGTTACCTGGCGCCTCCGCGCTCGACGCGCGGCTCGCGCGCCTCCGCCGAAGGTGAGACCTCGGGCTGATGCGACTCGATCCACGCGTCCACGGTCTCCCACCACTCGAAGAGCCAGGCCTCGCGGGCCTCCCGCCCCGCGGGGACGTCCGCCGGATCCGCGCTCCAGCCCTTGAGGACGATGCGCTTGTCGACCGGCAGCTCCCGCCACACGTCGGCCACGGTGGAGAGCCGCTCGAGCCCGGTGTGCCCCACCACGACGACCACCGCGTCGGGCCGCGCGTCCATCGCCGCGAGCACTCCCCCGGCGTGCGGCGGCATCACGTGCGGCATCGCCTCGGCCCGCTCGGCGAGCTCCACGTGCCCCGCCTCGCGCAGCGCGGCGATCCGCTTGGCCCGCCGGCCGGGCGTCACGTTCGCCCCCTCGGGGAAGATCAGCAGCGCGCCGGTCTCCCCCAGCTCGCCCGCGAGCGCGGCGATCGCCTCGGTGCCGCCGGGCGCTCCCACCGCACGATGCCGGCGCGGGGTGAGGAACTGCGACGGGATCCGGTGAAGCAGGATGTCGATCGCCGGGTCCCACTGCAGCGTGTCCTTGAGCACGATCGCGGGCGCACGCCCGAACGTGTTGAGCAGCGCGTCGACGATGATGAACGAGTCCCCCGGCCCCGCGTGGCGGCTCACCACGATGAGCGGGTGGCCCCGCCCGATCGCGTCGAGGTCGGCGTCCTCGAGGTCCACCTCGAGCCGCAGCGTCCACCGCGCCTGCGAGAACAGGAACCGCAGCATCGTCCTCGCGAGCGCGAGGTGGCGGCGCTGGGACGCCTCCGTGCCCAGCCGCGTCCCAAAGCCCTGCCAGACCCACAGCCCGGCGAGCGCGACCACGCACGCGGCGTCCCACAGGAGGTAGAAGCCCGCCAGCCAGACGATGCGGGTGACCCGCATGCGACCGGGCAGCGCGAAGCTCACCACGGCCGCCACGACCACCACGTACCAGACCGCGATCGGCAGCCATACGAACGCGAGCAGCACGAGCGCGGGCGCGAGCACGACGCGCCTCACCCAGCGGGGAGGCAGGCGCCACCACCGCACGCGCCGCGGCGAGCGCCGAGCCTCGCCGCCGTCCGCGCTCACCCGCGCGCCTCGAGTCCGGCGAGGTACTCGGCCGTCGCGGCACGGGCCGCCTCGATCCGCGCATGCGTGCGGTCCAGCCGCCGGTACGCGCCCAGCCGCTCGTCGCCGGGCTGATGCCCGCCGTACGGGAGGATGTGCAGCGCGACCTCGGCCGGGACGTCGGCGCGCTCGCGCTGGAAGCGATGCCGGCGTGCGATCTCGAACGCGACGCGGGCCACGTCGGTCGGGCGCCGGGGCGGGTGCAGCGGCTCCTCGATGCGGCCCACCTGGAGCACGTAGATGGTGGTCGCGCCGCGCTTGACGGCCTCGCCCAGCGGGATCGAGTTGACCATCCCGCCGTCGATGAAGTGCTCGTCGCCGATGCGCATGGGCGGCAGCGCCGCCGGGACCGAGGCGCTCGCCAGGACGGCATCGACCACGGGGCCCGTGTCGAACCAGTGCTCGGAGGCCCGCTCGATGCTCGCCGCGCACACCGCGAGCGGCACCGTGAGGTCCTCGAACTGCGTGTCTGCGCCGAGCATGTTCGCGATGAGCCCGCGCAGCGCGTCGGGGTCGTTGAGGTGCGTGCGCGACTGCGCGAGGCGGCGGAGCTGGCGCGCCACGGACTCGCCGTACACGGCGTTCGCGGTGGGCGACGCCCAGGCGTGCTCGAGCCGCTCGACCACGCCGAGCGTCGGGTCCTGCGCGACGGCGGCGCCGTTGATCGCCCCGATCGAGGTGCCGACCACCAGCTCGGGGACGATGTCCGCCTCCAGCAGCGCGCGCAGCATCCCGACCTCGGTGGCGCCGCGCACGCCCCCACCACCCAGCACGAATGCGACGGTCATGGTGCCAGCCTAGGTTGCAGGGAGGACACCTCGCCCACCCATCCCCTCGCATCGTCGCCCCGAACGCAGGTCATGATCACACTCGTGCTCGTCGGACTGATCTCCGGCATCATCACCGCCATCAGCCCCTGCGTGCTGCCCGTCCTGCCCGCGATCCTCACCAGCGCGATCCAGGACGGTGGCCGCAACCGCCGCCGGCCGCTCGTGGTGGTCGCCGGCCTGGTCACCAGCTTCGCGGTATTCACGCTGCTCGGCGGCATCCTGCTGTCGAGCCTGGGCCTTCCGGACGACCTGCTGCGGTGGACCGGGATCGCGGTCCTCGCGATCGTGGGAGTCGGCCTCATGATCCCGAAGGTGGGCGAGCTGCTCCAGCGGCCGTTCGAGCGTGTGCGCCCGGTACAGATGGACCGCGGCGGCAACGGCTACGTCATGGGACTCGCGCTCGGGCTCGTGTTCGTGCCGTGCGCCGGACCGATCCTCGCGTCCATCACGGTGCTCGCGGCCACCAACGGCGTGAGCTGGGGCCTGGTCGCGCTGACGCTCGCGTTCAGCGCGGGCATCGCGATCCCGCTGCTCGGCTTCGGCTTCGCGGGGCAGGCGATCTTCTCGCGGATCACGCTGGTGCGCGAGCGGCTCCAGCTCATCCGCGCGATCTCCGGTGCGGTGCTGGTCGCGACCGCGCTGGTCATCGCGACCAACGTCGCCGAGCCCCTCCAGCGCCTGGTGCCCGAGCAGCTCGCGAGCATCCAGAACCAGATCGAGGACTCCGACACGGTGCGCGACGAGCTCGACTCGCTGACCGGACGCGAGGCGGTCGACACGGCCGCGACGGGTGACGCGCTCAGCTTCGACGAGTGCGAGGCCAACACCGCGGTGCTCCAGAACTGCGGCCCCGCCCGCGACCTGCCCGGCATCGACGCGTGGCTCAACACGGACGACGGCCAGGCGCTCGACCTCGCGGACCTCGAGGGCCAGGTGGTCCTGGTCGACTTCTGGACCTACAGCTGCATCAACTGCCAGCGCACCTTCCCGTACCTCACCGCATGGGACGAGCGCTACCGCGACCAGGGGCTCACCATCATCGGCGTCCACACGCCGGAGTTCGCCTTCGAGAAGGTGGTGGACAACGTCGCCGACGCGACGGACCGCTACGGCATCGACTACCCCGTCGCGATCGACAACGAGTACCAGACCTGGCGCGAGTGGGACCAGCGCTTCTGGCCCGCGCACTACCTCATCGACCAGACCGGCACGGTCCGCCAGGTCCACTACGGCGAGGGCGCCTACGCCGAGACCGAGGAGCTCATCCAGCAGCTGCTCGACGCCGCGCCGCAGGACGTGGTCGACATGGACACAGGAGGCCACACGACCGACCGCACGCAGGAGACCTACCTGGGCTACGGGCGCCTCCAGTACGCGGACAACGGCGGCCAGGTGGTGCACGACGAGCCGGTCGCGTACGGCCACGACGCGTTCCCTCAGCCCGACCACTTCGCGTACGTGGGCGAATGGACCGTCACGGACGAGTACGCGCTCGCCGGCGAGGGCGCGATGCTCATGCTCAACTTCTACGCCTCGGACGCCCACCTGGTGATGGCGGGCGAGGGCGAGGTGCGCGTGACGCTCCTGAACGACGACTCGTACGAGCGGACCGTCGAGGTCGACGGCACCGCGGACCTCTACGACCTGTGGGAGGGCGATCCGCACGAGGACGTCATGATCCTCGAGTTCACCCCCGGGGTCGAGGCCTACGCCTTCACGTTCGGGTGAGCCGCGACCCATCCGGTCGCCGCACCGCCTCGAACATCCAGCGTCGGGCCCCCACCCGGGGAGGTCCGCGACAGGGAGGAATCATGTACCGAATGCGCACCCTGGCCGTCCCGGCCCTCATCCTGCTCGCGGGCGGCACGCTCGCGGCATGCGGGGACACCGAGCCCGCGTCGACGTCCTCGGACGACACGATGATGGAGGAGACGATGCACCCGGACACCATGGAGTCCGAGGACACGATGATGGAGGACGACTCCACGATGGAGCCGGAGGAGTCGATGTCGGAGGACGACACCATGATGGAGGAGGACGACGAGATGATGTCGGAGTCGCCGGACGCCATGGAGTCCGAGGACGCCATGATGGAGGACGAGGGCTGACGCCCCGGTGAAGGACGATGCGGAGGACGGCATGAGCGCGCAGCGGCGCGAGGGAGGGCTCCGGGCGGTGCCCGGCGGCACCGGCCCCGCGGACGCCGCGCCCCGCGCCGGGCGGGATGCCGAGCGGCTCGCCGACCTGCTGGTGCGCTCCGGACGCGGCGACGCGTCGGCGTTCGAGCAGCTCTACGATGCGCTCGCCGGCGCGGTCCACGGGCTCGCCCTCCGCATCGTCCGAGACCCCCACCTGGCGGAGGACGTCGCGCAGGAGGTCCTGGTCGAGGTCTGGCGCGTCGCGGCGCGCTACCGCCCCGACCAGGGCTCGGCGCGCGCATGGGTGCTCACCATCGCGCACCGCCGCGCCGTCGACCGCGTGCGGGCGGAGCAGTCCCATGCGGACCGCCTCCTCACGCATGGGGCCCGCCACTCCGCCGACGTCGAGCACCCCGAGCACGTGGTCGACGCGATGGACGCGCAGTGGCGCGCGGCGCGGGTGCGCCGCGGGCTCGCCACCCTCACCCCGCTCCAGCGCGAGGCGCTCGAGCTCACGTACTACAAGGGCTACACGAACCGTCAGCTCGCCGAGTCGCTCGACATCCCGCTCGGCACGGCGAAGGCACGTATCAGGGATGCCATGATCCGGCTGCGGGACGCCTGGGAGGGGACGCGATGAACGAGAACGTGCACTCCCTGGTCGGCGCCTACGCGGTGGACGCCGTCACGCCCGCCGAGCGCGAGGACTTCGAGTCCCACCTCGCCGCGTGCGAGGACTGCGGGATCGAGCTCTCCGGCCTCCGCGAGGCCGCCGCGGTGCTGGGCGACGCCGAGCACGCCGCACCGCCCGCCGCGCTCAAGGCGCGGGTCATGACCGAGATCGCGAGGACGCCCCAGGCGGCGCCGCTCACGTCCGACGACGCACCCGTGCCCGCCGAGGGGGCACCGGCTGCGACCACGACCGCCGCATCGTCCCCCCGGAGGGCCTGGTGGCCCCGGATGGCCGTCGCGGCCGCGGCCGCCGCGGTGCTCGCGGTGGGAGGCCTGGTCGGATCGTCGCTGCGCGACGACCGGACCGACGAGCTCGCGCTCGAGCACGACGTCATGATGGTGACGAGCGCGCCGGACGCGCACTCGATGGACCTGGGGCTGGGCTCCGCGCACCTGGTGATGAGCGACAAGATGTCGTCGGTGGTCGCCATGGGCGAGGACTGCCCCGAGCCGGACGACGGCATGGAGTACCAGCTGTGGGTGGTGATGGCGGACGGCTCCAAGCACGCGGGCCCGACGTTCATGCCCGACTCCGACGGCAGCTTCATGACGCTCATGGAGATGGACATGGAGGGCGCGACGGGCTTCGTCGTGACCGAGGAGCCGATGGGCGGCTCGGAGCAGCCGACCACGGACATGGTCGCGTCGGTCGAGCTGTAGGCCCCCGCGTCAGTCGTCGCCGTCGGGGTGGTCGGCGCGGAGCTGGAGCGAGATCTGCTCGGCGTCGAGGATGCGCAACGCGTCGCCGAGCGCCTCCGAGCCGAACGTGCCGACGGCGCGTGCCTCGAGCAGCCGCGCGCGCTGCGCTTCGATGATCGCGAGCCGCAGGTCGTAGAAGCGCTCGCCGTGGTGCACGGTCTCCTCGTCCTCGGCACGCGCATGCGCCATCGCGCGGCGCACCGCGTCGACCACGGCCGGCTCGTAGTCGCCGACCTCGGCGCCGCGCGCCGCCACGTCCGCGAGGACCGTGTCCGCCACCCCGGCCAGCAGGTCGCGCAGCTCCGCCCGCTCGCGCTCGTCGTGCACGGACTCCCCCGCGATCCCCAGCCGCTGCGTCACCCACGGCAGCGTCGCGCCCTGGGACATGAGCGAGCCGACCGCGACCACGAACGCGATGAGCACGAGCGTCGAGCGCAGCGGGGTGTCGGAGGGCAGGGACTGCGCGGCGGCGACCGTGATGGCGCCGCGCATGCCCGCCCACACGAGCACGCCGCCCTCGCGCCAGCCGAGCGGGCGGTTCTCGAGGTAGTCGGCGTACGCCGAGTGCTGCTCGACGCGGCGCGCGACGGCCTCACGATGCGCGGGGTCCGGGTGGGACTCGGCCTCCTGTCCGAGCCCCTCGACACGCTCGTGCCGTGCCCGCACGCGTAGCGCACGCCGGCCCGCGGCGAGCACCAGCGGCGCGACGTACGCGATGCGGATGAGCAGGACCAGCGCGAGCGCCGCGAGGCCCAGGCCCACGGCCTTCCACACCGAGCCGTGCGTCTCCTCGACGTCGTCGACCAGCGTGAGCAGCTCGAGCCCGAGCAGCAGGAACACCACGCCCTCGAGCAGCAGCTCGGCCGTGCGCCAGTTCGCGCGTTCGGAGATCCGGTCCGCCGGGCGCAGGTACAGCGGCGCGCGATAGCCCGTCACCAGGCCCGCGACCACCGCCGCGACCAGGCCCGACGCGCCCAGCAGCTCGGCGGGCACGGCCGCCGCGAACGGCGCCACGAAGCTGATCGCGGTGCTGTTCGCGGCGCCGGGGACCCAGCGGCGCAGCCGCACGTTGAGCTCGCCCGTCACCAGGCCGACGAGCACGGCGATCACCACGGCGGACGCGAAGTCCCACGTCGCCTCGGCTAGCCCCATGGAGGCGCCGGCGGCCGCCACGGCCGTGCGCATCGTCACCAGGGCGGTCGCGTCGTTGAACATCGACTCGGCCTCCAGGACCGTGACGATGCGTGGAGAGACCCCCATCTTGCGGATGATCTGGACCGCGACCGCGTCGGTGGGGCTCACCACCGCGCCCAGCGCCGCGCCGAGCGCGAAGCCGATGCCGGGGATCACCGCCATGAAGAACAGGCCCATGAGGATCGTGCTCAGCAGCACGAGCACCACCGACAGGCCCGAGATCGAGCGGAAGTCGCGTCTGAACTCCGTCGAGGGCAGGTTCACCGCCGCGGAGTACAGGAGGGGCGGGATGATCCCCAGCAGGATGAACTCGGACTCGACCTCGATCTCGGGGAAGCCTGGGATGAAGCTCACCGCCACGCCGAGCGACACGAGCAGCAGCGGCGCCGCGACGCCCACGCGCGGCGCGATGGAGTGGACCGCCACGATCGCGATGACCGCGACCACGCCGATGAGCAGGACCTCGTCGATTCCCACGCGCGACCTCCCTGGAACGGACCGGCATCCGACGCCCTCAGCCAACCACCTGAGGGCCAGGATGCGCGACCGACGCGGCGCTGGGGTCGCGCGGACACGCTCTCAGCGAGAGGATGAGTCATGGCCGAGATTCTGCTGTTCCACCACGCGAAGGGGCTCACCGAGGGGCTCCTGTCCTTCGCCGACCGCCTCCGCGCGAACGGCCACACGGTCCACTGCCCCGACTGCTACGCGGGCGCGACCTTCGACAACATCGACGAGGGCGTCGCGTACGCCCAACGCATCGGGCACGATGCGCTTCAGGAGGCCGCGCACTCCGCCGCCCGGCGCCACCGCGGAGCCGATGTGGTGATCGGCTACTCGCTGGGCGCCATGCAGGCGCAGCTGCTCGCGCAGGACCGCCGTCGGTTCCGCGCGTGCCTGCTGGTCGGCGGCGCGCTCCCGCCCGCCGCCCTCGGAGGCGTGTGGCGCCACGAGGTCGCGCTCCAGATCCACGTGGCAGACCCTGACGAGTGGGTCGAGCCCGCCGAGATCGACGCGCTGCTCTATCACGCGCCCCACGCGCGGATCTACCGCTACACCGGCAAGGCGCACCTGTTCATGGACGCGTCGCTGCCCGACTACGACGCCGATGCGGCTGACCAGTTCGAGGAGCGTGCGACCGCGTGGCTCGCGGACCTCGACGAGCACCAGCGCTCGCGCCAGATGGCGTAGGCCGCTCCGGCCCTGCGGCCGCTACGCGGTGCGCAGGCGGCGCTTGATGCGGCTCAGCGCCTCCTCGATCGCGGCCTCGTGCTCGGCGCGCGTGCGCATGCGCCGGGGCGGGCCGTCCCACGCGGGGGCGTCCTCGTCGTCGCGGCGGGGAGGCCAGGGCAGCCAGCGCTCGCCGTGACGCTCACGCTGGCTCTGCTTGAGGGCGTCGACCCGTTCCTTGTCAGCGGCGTGCCGGGGCTGACGGTTGTAGCTCGCGCCGTCCGCGCCACCGATGATGATCTCGATGCCGTCGGTCCAGGTGTACCGCTCCTGGTAATGACCCTCGACCACCGAGAAGACCAGGCGCTCGAGCTCGTCGGCGCTCGCCTCCAGCGACTCGTCGCACGCGTCGCAGCCGCAGTCGGGCGCACGCTCGAGGCCCGCGGCGCCCATGGCGACCACGATGCTCGGGAAGCTGGTCTCGGCGATCACGAGCGGCGCGGACGCATCGTGCCGCGGCAGCAGGGTGGTAGCGCGCACGATGCGCAGGTCGCCGTGCTCGAAGCGCCTCAGCGCCTCGGGGGCGTCCTCGGGCAGGCCGTCGGTGCGACGCACGTCCACGTCGTACGTGGCCTCGAGGTGCGCGATCAGGGCGTCCGCGACCTTCACGAGCGGCGCGAAGCGCTCGGGGTGGCGCGTGCGCGAGTAGGTACGCTCGGGCGGCCCGTCGTCACCCCATCGGGATCCGTACGGGATCGGTTCGCCGTCCGCGTCGGTGAAGACGAGCTCCGGCAGCGCAGGCCTCTCGTACACGTGCGACACCCTACAAGGGCTCAGCCTCCACGGGGAGCGACGGGCTCGGTCACGTCGGCGATTCGCGCGTCGAGGACCTCGACGAGCTGCTGCGTGTCCACGGTCGCCGCGACGCCGTGCGCACCCCCGCCGATCGAGACGGGGCCCTCGCGCGAGACGATGAGCGCGTCGGCGATGACGGGCCAGGCACGGCCGGTCGCAGGATCCGGCCGGGCGCCGAAGGGCGTGATGGTGCCGCGCTCGTAGCCGGTCACCTCGCGCGCGACGTCCTTGTCGGGCATCGAGATGCGGTTGACGCCCAGCAGCGCGCGCAGCTTGGGCCAGCTGATCTCGCGATCGCCGGGCACGAGCACGAAGAGGTACTCGCCCTCCGCGCGACGCACCACCAGCGTCTTGAGGATCTGGCGGGGATCGAGGCCGCGGACCTCGGCGGCCTCCTCGAGCGAGCGCACCGGGCCGTGGACCGTGACCTCGACGTCGATGCCGGTGTCCGCGAGCGCCCGCAGCGCCGGGGTGTCGGGCGCGTCCATCACTCCCCCAGGTAGCGCGTGCCGGTCGCGTCCGGGCCATGCGGGGACACGAAGGCGAGCCGCGCGAGCCCCCGCACCGCCGCGATGAACCACTCCGCGATCATCTCGTCCGCCTCGCCCTCGACCCCCGAGAACGCGACCACCATCCCGTGGCGCGCCACCCCTCCGGGATAGACGATGTCGCCCGCCGTGTAGAGGTGCGGGGCCTCCATGCGCACGCGCGACGTGTCGAGCCCCGTGCGCTCCGCGACCTTGGCCTTCGCGACCGCGTAGCCGTAGGTCTTGTCCTCGGTGTCGCCGATCGACCCCGCCCACAGCATCGTGCCCGGCCGCGCCGGGTCCATCACCACCAGGTCGCCCACGGCGCCGCGGATCGCTCCGTGCTCGGCGGCGCGCTCGATCGCAGGCTTCACGATCTCCCAGGCCTGCGCGCACAACTCGGGCGTCAGTCCGCTGAACATGGGGGCTCCCTCCCGCCGGTGCTCCCCACGCTAGCGCGACCGGTCGCGCGGCGGCTCAGAGGCCCATCGCCTGCTCGAACTCGACCGCGGCGGGGCCGTCGTACTGGAGCATCGCCGGCGGCGCGGGGGCCGGGACGAAGAAGCCCTCGGTGAAGTCCGTGCCGGTGAGGACCGCGGGGGTGCCCGTGTCGAAGGCGGGGATGATCGTGTCGACGTACCAGCTCGCCGCGCCCTGCACCGCGTGACCGAACACGCCGACCGCGAGCACCCACCACATCGCGTACAGCATCGCCGCGCCGACGACCACCTGGATCACCACGTCCACCCATGCGATGCCGGCCCCCGAGGCGACGGCCGTGCGAGCCCGCGTGGGCCGCGCCAGGAGCCCGCTGAGCCGCACGTCCGAGAACAGCTCCCGGCCGCGACGCGCGCTCCAGGTGCTGACGGAAATGTGCGGAACAGTCACGGTTCACCCCTTTTCACAGTCCAGCCCCTCGGCCTGCTTCCCGCAACCGGAACGCGGTTACGAATATTCCAATCACAGGTAAAGACGTAGCCAACGCCCTGATCGTTGGGGCAAAGACCGCTTGCGACAGGGGAAACCGCCCTTCCCGTGACGCCGCCCGTGGCGGCATGATCGGAGGAAGCGGAGCGGAGGGGGCTCAGGGATGGACGAGGACGTGCGCACCGGACCGCCGGTGATCCCGTTGAGCGAGGCGCCGGGCGAGCGCGCCGCGTGGGGGCGCTCCCCCCTGGTGGTCGCCGCCTGGATGGCCGTCGAGTGGCTCGTGGTGACGAATGCGCTCCAGCCCTCGTCACGCCTGAGGGTCTCGGCGCTGCGCGCGTTCGGCGCGCGGATCGGGGACGGCGTGATCTTCCGTCAGCGCACGCGCGTCAAGCTGCCGTGGAAGCTCGAGGTCGGCGACCACTGCTGGATCGGCGAGGGCGTGTGGATCCACAACCAGGATCAGGTGACCATCGGGCACGATGCGGTGGTGTCGCAGGAGACGCTCCTCACCACCGGCAGCCACGCGCACCGCCGCGACATGGCGCTCATCACGCGGCCTCTCGTGATCGAGCCCGGCGCGTGGGTGACCTCGCGGTGCATCGTCACCGGCGGCGTCACGCTCGGGCGGTCCTGCCTGGTCTCCCCCGCCACCGTGGTGATGCACGACGTCCCGGCGGGGCGCATCGTCGCCGGGAACCCGGCGCAGGACAAGGGGCCGCGCTTCCCCGAGGGGTGAGGGCCCCCTACTCGTCGACGTCCTCGTCGACCCAGTCGAGCGAGCGCGCGACGGCCTTGCGCCAGTTCCGGTAGAGGCGCTCGGCCTCGCCGCGGGGCATGAGAGGGCCCCAGCGCCGGTCCTCGTGCCAGTGGTCGCGGAGCTCGTCGAGGTCCGCCCAGTAGCCCACCGCGAGGCCCGCCGCGTGCGCGGCACCCAGCGCCGTCGCCTCGGTCACCTCGGGTCGCACCACGTCGCAGCCGAGGATGTCCGCCATGAACTGCATGAGCAGGCCGTCCACGGCCATCCCGCCGTCGACGTTGAGCGCCCGCAGCGGCACCCCCGCATCGGCCTCGCCCGCGGCGACCACGTCGCGGGTCTGGAAGACAGTCGCCTCGAGCGCGGCGCGCGCGAGGTGCGCCTTGGTCACGTACTGGGTGAGCCCCACGATGGTCCCGCGGGCGTCGGGCCGCCACAGCGGCGCGTAGAGCCCGGAGAAGGCCGGGACGATGTAGGCGCCGCCGTTGTCGGAGACGCTCGCCGCGAGCTGCTCGATGTCGCCGGCCTCCTCGATGATGCCGAGGTTGTCGCGCATCCACTGGACCAGCGCCCCCGTGACGGCGATCGAGCCCTCGAGCGCGTACGCCGGCGGTGCGTCGCCGAGCTGGTACGCGACCGTGGCGAGCAGCCCGTTCTCGCTGTGGATGACCTCGTCGCCGGAGTTCACCAGCAGGAACGCGCCAGAGCCGTACGTGCCCTTCGACTCGCCCGGGTAGAAGGCCGCCTGGCCGAACATCGCGGCCTGCTGATCGCCCAGGATCCCCGCGATCGGGACGTCGCGCAGCAGGGAGTTCATGTAGCCGTGGCCGTAGACCTCTGAGCTCGAGCGGATCTGCGGCAGCAGCGCGCGCGGGATGTCGAACGCCGCGAGCACCTCGTCGCTCCACTCGAGGGAGCCGATGTCCATGAGCAGCGTGCGCGAGGCGTTGGTGACGTCGGTGACGTGGATGCCGCCGTCCACGCCCCCCGTGAGGTTCCACGCGAGCCACGTGTCCGGCGTGCCGAACGCGAGATGCCCCGCCTCCGCATCGTCCCGGGCGCCCGAGACGTTGTCGAGGATCCACGCGATCTTGCTGGCGCTGAAGTACGTCGCGAGCGGCAGGCCCGTGATCTCGCGGAAGCGGTCCACGCCGTCCCCGTCCGCGAGCGCGTCGATACGGTCCTGCGTGCGCGTGTCCTGCCACACGATCGCGGGGTGGATCGGCTCGCCGGTGCGGCGGTCCCACACGATGGTGGTCTCGCGCTGGTTGGCGATGCCCACGGCCGCGAGGTCGAGGCGCGTGATGTTCGCCTGCGCGAAGGCCTCCGCGACCACCAGGCGGGTGTGCGCCCAGATCTCCAGCGGATCGTGCTCGACCCAGCCGGCTCGCGGCAGCAGCTGACGATGCTCGCGCTGGGCCTGCGCGACCGCCCGAGCATCGTGGTCGAACACGATCGCGCGCGTCGACGTGGTGCCCTGATCGATGGCGAGGACGTACCGGGTCATGTGCTCACGGTAGCGAGCGGACGCGCCCGCGGCCCGTCCAGGCATGACGATGTCACCTGGCGGTGGCGCCTACCACCCGCCGCGCTGGCCCCCCGATCAGCGCGCCGGGCGGTAGGCGCGGTACACCGCGACGCCCCACAGGGGCACGATCACGCCGAGCGCGATGAGCACCTGGACCGCGGACGCGGTCCACCCCGAGCCGTCGCGGAACATCCACACGAAGTACGCGACCACCGCGATCGCGACCACCGCGGCGAGCGTCGCGTCGATCGCGGACCGGGTGGTCTCCTTCATCCCCTTCACTGCATCCCCCTGCGTTGCATCCCCCACGAGCTGCGGCACGCATCGGCCGCTCCAGTTCCACCCTGGCGCGGGCGGCGTGGAGGGCCAAGCCCCCTCTTCTGGGGGCACCCGGGGACGAACCCCCACAAATGGGGTCTGGCGAGGCGACGCGGCGCGGCCCACGATGCTCGCATGACTCCGACCACCACCCCGCGCAGCCCTGTGCCCACCTACGCCATCCTGGTGTGGGCCTGGTGCGGCCTCGTGGGGGTCGGGCTCGCGGCGCTGGCCGCGCTGCTGCTGTAGCGAGGCCGCGCATCGTTCCCGTTGTCGCGAGCGCGGCGCGGGCGGACCATAGAAGAGCAGTCCCCGCTGAAACTCCGAAGGAGTCGATCATGCCTGCCATCAAGGAGGCCGCGGAGGCCTTCCTCGCCCATCAGCGGATCGCCGTCACCGGCGTGTCCCGCACGCCCGGATCGCACGGGTCCAACGCCGTCTACCAGCGCCTGCGCGAGCGCGGCTACCAGGCCTTCCCCATCAACCCGAACGCCGAGTCCATCGAGGGCGAGACCGCGTACCCGTCGCTCGCCGCCGTGCCCGGCGGCGTCGAGGCCGTGGTGATCGGCACGCGCCCCGAGCGCGCGCTCGACACCATGAAGGAGGCCGCCGAGCTGGGCATCAAGGACGTCTGGATGCACCGCGGGCCTGGCGGCGGCAGCGTGGACGATGCCGCGGCGGCCTGGGGCCGCGAGCACGGGATCCGCGTGATCGACGGCGGCTGTCCCTGCATGTTCGGACCCACCGCCGACGGCGGCCACAAGTTCATGTGCGCGATGCTCAAGCTGTCCGGGAACGTGCCGCGGAACGTGTGAGCCGCGTCCCCAGAAGTGGGGGCATGCCCCGCGCGCGGCGCGTCGATAGGTTCGCTCCATGAGCGCAGCGAAGCCTGACGTCAGCATCGACCTGTCCGACGAGTCCGCGGTGATGTGGCTCTGGGGTCTCGCGCAGACGCTCGCGGTGGCGATCATCGCGGGCTTCGTGTTCCAAGGCGACACCGACGCGTTCTCCTGGGGCGCGTTCGGCATCGGCGCGCTCGTGGGCGCGATCTCGACGGTGCCTGCGTTCGTGCTGTTCTCGGTCGCCGCGCGCATCCTCACGTTCGTGGGCGTCACCACGCGGCAGACGCGCGCGCTGCTGGACGAGCAGGAGATGGACGCCGGCTGACGCCCGCGCCGCTGTGGGTGTCGGCGCCTGCCGCTAGCCTCGCGGCATGCGGATCCTTCACACGAGCGACTGGCACATCGGGCGCACGTTCCACGGGCATTCGACCGATGAGCACCTGGCCGTGGTGCTCGCGGCGATCGCGTCGGCGGTCGCCGAGCGCGGCGTCGACGCCGTGGTGGTCGCGGGCGACGTGTTCGACAGCTCGACCCCCAAGGCCGAGGCCTTCACGATGCTCAACACGGCGGTCGCGGCGATCCGCTCCGCGGGCGCGGACGTGATCCTCACCTCGGGCAACCACGACGGCCCGGCCCGGTTGGGACACATGGCGGCTTTCGCGGCCTTCGGCGGGGTCCACGTGCTCACGGACCTCGGTGCGCTGGCCACGCCCGTGACGCTCGAGGACGAGCACGGCGAGGTGCTGCTCTACGGGATCCCCTACCCGCACCCGGAGTTCCTGCGCTCGGCCTTCCCGGCCTTCGAGGGCACCACGCAGGCGGCGGCGCACGCCTTCGCCATGGACCTCATCAGGGACGATGCGGCGGCACGGGCGGGCGCGGACGCCCGGTACGTGGTCGCGGCGCACACCTTCTGCTCGGGTGAGGCGGGCGACGCCGTGCAGGAGACCACCGAGGAGTCCGGCCGTGCCGAGGAGCGGGACATCACGCGCGGCGGGCTCGACATCGTCCCGCCGTCCACGTTCGACGGCGCCGCATACGTCGCCCTCGGGCACATCCACTCGCGCGTCACGCTGTCGCCACGCGTGCGCTACTCCGGCGCTCCGCTGCGGTTCAGCTTCGGCGAGATCAGCTCCGCGAAGAGCGCGTGGCTGGTCGACATCGGCACGCCCGGTTCCGAGCCGGGTGTCGAGCGCGTCGAGCTGCCCACCCCGCGTGCGGCCGTGCGGCTCGAGGGCACGCTCGAGGAGCTCCTGGCGCCCGATGCGCACCCTGACGCCATGGACGCCTGGGTGGACGTGGTGCTGACCGATGACCTCCGCCCCCGCGACGCGATGCGGCGCATCCAAGAGCGGTACCCGCACGCGGTGACGCTCACGCATCGTCCCGCGCACGTCGCGGATCACGGCGAGGCCAGCTACTCGGAGCGGACCCGCGGGAAGACGGACACCGAGCTGGTCGAGGCCTTCCTGGAGTTCACGCGGAACGGCCACGGCGCCACCGCGGACGAGGACGCGCTGATCGCCGACGCGCTCGGGGCGCTCGCCGCGAAGGAGGCCTCGCGATGAAGGCGATCAGCCTCACCCTCGAGGGCTTCGGGCCCTACCTCGCGCGGCAGGAGGTCGACTTCACGGCCTTCGACACGGACCGGCTGTTCGTCATCACCGGGAAGACGGGCGCCGGCAAGTCGACGATCCTCGACGCGATCACCTTCGCGCTCTACGGGGACGTGCCTCGCTACGACGGCACCAAGGCCACCGCGCGCAGCCAGTTCTGCACGCCCGCGGACCCGACCGAGGTGACGCTGGTCTTCGAGGTGGGAACGCAGCGGTACCGGATCACGCGCACGCCCGAGTACGAGCGACCCAAGTCGCGCGGCACCGGCACCACCACCGAGAAGCCCTCGGCCAAGCTCTGGCGGTGGGCGGGCGGCGACTGGGAGGCGGTCGCGATGGCGCCGCGCGAGGTGGGCCACGAGGTCGGGGCGATCATGCAGCTCACCTCCGACCAGTTCCTCCAGGTGATCCTGCTCGCGCAGGGCCGCTTCGCGGAGTTCCTCCAGTCGGGCACGGACAGCCGGCTCAGGCTGCTGCGCTCGCTGTTCGGCACGCAGCGCTTCGAGGACCTCACCGCGTCCATCCGCGACCTCGCGCGCACCCGCTACCGGGCCATCGAGGCGGCCGACGCGGAGCTCGAGGTGGTCGCGCGCAACGCCGCGACCGTCGCGGGCGTCCAGGCTCCCGGCGCGGGCTCGCGCGAGGATTGGCTCGCGAGCGTGGACGATGCGCTGCGCGCCACGGCGTCCGAGCTCGGCGTCGCGTCGACGGCGGCGGGCGATGCCGCGACCACGGCCCGCGAGGCGCTGGCCGAGGCGCGACGCATCGAGTCGGAGCGCGCGCGGCTCGCCACCGCACGGGAGCGCGTGACCGCGCTGGAGGAGGGCGCATCGGCGCACGCGGATGACGTCGCACGGCGCGATCTCGCCCGCCGGGCCGTGCCCGTGGCGGGTGCGCTCGGCGTGGCGGAGCGCGCGTCGGCCGCTCTGACGTCGGCGCGCGAGGCCAGGGATGCGGCGCTCGTGGGGTCCGAGGCGCTCGGCGGCTCGTCGCTCGACAGCCTGCGCGCCCGTGCCCGCGAGCTCGCCACCTCGCGTGGCGCCCTGGACGGCGCGCTCGACGCCGAGCGCTCGCTCGCGACCCTCGAGGCCTCCGCGAACGCCGCGAGCGCGCAGGCCGAGGCCGCGCGAGCAGCACGCGATGCCCTTCAGGTGGACATCGATGCGGCGCCCGCGCGGGAGCAGGAGCTCCGCGCGCACCGCGACGAGCTGGCCGCGGCCGCTGCGCGGCTCGAGGATCTCGAGGCGGCGGTGACGCGCGCCGAGCGCACGGTGACCGCGCATGACCGGCTGGTCGCGCTCGAGGCGGCGCTCGCCGCGGCGCGCGAGCGCGAGGCCGCGGCGTCCGGCGCACGGCGCGAGGCCGTCGGCGCGCACGACGCGCTGCTGCAGCGACGCCTGCGCTCGCAGGCGGCGCACCTCGCGGCGCGGCTCGTGGCCGGCGAGCCCTGCGACGTGTGCGGCGCGACCACCCATCCCTCCCCCGCGCAGCCCACGGACGAGCACGCGACCGACGAGGAGGTCGAGGCGGCCGGCGAGCGCGCCGCCGCGGCGACCGCCGCGTTCGAGCGCGCGCAGTCGGGAGCTGCCGAGGCGCACACCGCGACGCAGGTCGCGCGCACCGAGGCCGGCGATGGGACGCGCGAGGAGGCCGGGGCGGACCTGGCCTCGGCGCGAGCGGAGCGGGACGCCGCGGCCCAGGCCGCCGAGGCCGGGACCGCGATCGCGCAGCAGCTGACGGCGCTCGAGACCGAGGTCGCGGCGCTGAGGGAGCGGCTGACCGCGGCAGCCACGGCGCTCGAGGCCGCGCTCTCGGGCGCGACAGAGGCCACGGCGGCTCTCGCAACGGCGCGGGGCGCGGCGGAACGCGGGCGCGGGGATCACGCCTCCGTGGCCGAGCGTGCCGCGGCGGTCGAGCACGAGCGCGGCCGGGTCGAGGCGTTGGCGACCGCGACCGAGGCGCTGGGCTCCGCCGAGCGCGCCGCGTCGGAGGCACAACAGACGCTGTCGAGCGCGCTGAACGAGGCCGGATTCGCGGAGGCGGCCGAGGCGCGTGCCGCGGCGCTGCCCGGCGTCGAGCTCGCCGCGCTCGAGTCGCGCATCGTCGCGTACGAGGCGGACCTCGCCGGGGCGCGTGCCGTGGTCGCGGAGCTCTCGGCGGTCGGGCTCCCCGAGGAGGTCGCGGATATCGCGGCGCTCGCCGCGGCGTCGACGGAGGCCGAGCGCGTGGCCAAGGAGGCGGCGCGCATGCACGCCGATGCGGAGAGCCGCGCGACGCAGTTCGCAGCGCTCGCCGCGCGCTACCGCGAGAAGGCCGCGGAGACGGCCGAGGCGCGCGAGCGCCACGCGGTGGTCGAGACCCTCGCGAGCACGCTCGAGGGCAACCCCCCGAACGAGCGGCGGATGCGGCTGGAGAGCTTCGTGCTCGCGGCGCGGCTCGAGGAGATCATCGCGGCGGCGAACACCCGCCTCGGCGTGATGTCGAACGGCCAGTACCTGCTCGAGTACGACGACTCGGCGCAGTTCCGCAACAAGCAGACCGGGCTCGAGCTGCGCGTCGCGGACGCGCACACCGGCCGGTCGCGCTCCACCAGGTCCCTGAGCGGCGGCGAGACGTTCCTCGCCTCGCTCGCGCTCGCGCTGGGCCTCGCGGAGACGGTCACGGCGGCGGCGGGCGGCATCCAGCTCGACACGATCTTCATCGACGAGGGCTTCGGCTCGCTCGACGCCGAGACCCTCGAGATCGCGATGTCCACGCTCGACGACCTCCGCGATGCCGGCCGCACCATCGGCCTCATCTCGCATGTGGAGACCATGAAGGAGCAGATCCCGGCAAAGCTCGAGGTGGTGAAGGCCGGAGACGGCTCGAGCCGCGTCAGCGTGTCGCTCGGCGACGGCTGACGCGGCTCGACCGGCCGGCTACGCGCCGGCGCCCGTGCGGAACGGCTCGACGAGTGCGGCGAGCTCGTCCGCGAGTGCGGCGAGCGCGGCGGACTCCTCCTGGGACGAGGAGGCCGAGTCGAGCGTGCCGCGTGCCGATTCGAGGACGTGCACCACGGAGTCGACGATCGCGGTCGACGAGTTCGCGACGTCCGTCGCGCTCCGGGTCATCTCGGCGGTGGTCGTGGACTGCTCCTCGACCGCGGACGCGATGGTCTGGGCGTACTCGTTGACCTGACCGATGACCTCGGTCATGCGGCCCATCGCCTCGACGGCCTGGTCGGTGCCCACCTGGATGGCCTCGACGCGGCGCGTGATGTCCTGGGTGGCGTTCGCGGTCTCCTGGGACAGGTCCTTGACCTCCGAGGCGACCACCGCGAAGCCCTTGCCCGCCTCGCCGGCGCGCGCGGCCTCGATGGTGGCGTTGAGCGCGAGCAGGTTGGTCTGCTCCGCGATGCGGCCGATGAGCGTCACCACCTCGTTGATCGCGCGGCTCGCCTCACCCAGCTCCGCGACGGTCGCGGCGGCGGACTCGACCGACTGCACGGCCTGCGTCGACACCCGCGCGGTGCGCGAGGCGCCGTCGCCGATCTCCCGGATCGAGGCGCCCATCTGCTGTGCCCCGCTCGCGACCACCTGGATGCTCGCGGAGACGTCGCGCGCGCTCTTGTCCACGCCCTCGGCGCGGGCCATCGAGTCGCCGGCGGCACCGGTGACCTCGTCCGAGAGGCCGCCCATGCGGGACGACGCGGCGCGCAGGCGGCCGGACGATGCGGTGACCGCCGCGAACACCTGGGACATCGAGTCGAGCGCGGCGTTCATCGCACGGGCCATGCGTCCGACCTCGCCGCCGCCGTTGGCATCGATCCGCACCGTGAGGTCGCCCTCGGCCACCGCCTCGAGGGCGGCGACCGCGCGGTTGACGGGAGCCGTGATCGAGCGCGTGATGAGCCACGCGATGGCGAGCGAGGCCGCGGCCGCGATCGCGAGGACGCCGATCATCATCGCCTTGAAGCCGCCCACGATGTCCTGCGCCGCGGCGGTCTCGGAGGCGTTCATCTCCTCCTCGAGGTCGATGAACACGTTGATGGTGCGCAGCCATTCGACGAAGCTCGGCTTGGCCTGCTCCTTGAGCAGGGCCGTGGCCGCCTCGGCGTCGCCGGCACGCGTAAGCGCGACCACCTCATCGACGAGCGGCAGCGTCGCCTCCTGCACGGCCGCGATGTCGGTCAGCGCGGTCCGCTCGGCGTCGGTGAGCTCGGTCGAGGAGACGATGGCGTCCATGTCCTGCTCGGCCTGCGCGTAGTCCGCGGCCAGGGAGTCGATGAGCGCGACGTCGGCGTCCACCTCGGCACCGTCGGATGCGAGCACCACGTCACGCACGGCGATCGCGCGGTCATGCACCGAGCCGCGGAAGTTGATCGCGTACCGCTGCTTCACCGCGTTGACCTCGTTGATGACGTGGAGGTGGTCGGCGACCTGCTCGACGCGGATCACCGCGAAGCCTCCGACGACGAAGGTGCCTGCGAGAAGGACGGCGCACAGCAGCGCCACTTTGCGTCCGATGGTGCTCAACATGACAGCCATATCGGCTCGTAGACCGGGCCAGTGAGAACTCTGGGACCTTCGAACTAGACGGCCAGGTGTTCATTATGTTATAGCCACGCGTCAAATAGGGCTCCCTTTCCGCTCGCGGACCCTCGTCCGCGCCTGCAACACTCGAGGTGAGGGAGGCGGCGCGTGGACGGGCATCTCTTCAGCGACGAGTCCAAGGTGGACGGCTACCGCTTCGCGGGTGCGCTCGTGTCGTCCGAGGACGTGCGTCGCGTGCGACGCGAGGTGCTGACGTGGCGCGTCGGGGAGTCGCGGCGGTTCCACACGTCGCACGAGCGCCCGGAGGCGCGCGAGCGCGCGCTCGCCTCGCTGCTGCGGATGGCCGGGACGGTCGAGCTCGTGGTGGTCGAGCACGCCAAGACGCATCCGGAGTTCGTGGCGCGCGAGGCGTGCGTCGCGGGCATGGCGCTGTGGGCCGGGTCCGCGGGCGTGACGCACTGGCTGCTCGAGCGCGACGGACCGTCCGAGTACCGCGACCGCCAGACCATCGCGGCGCTCATCTCGCTGGGCGTGATCCCGCGGCTCAAGTACGGCCACGCGCCCGGGGTCTCGGAGCCGCTGCTGTGGATCGCGGACCTGGCCGCGTGGCTGTGGACGCGCGGCGGCGAGCATCGTGCGGCGCTGAGCCCGCTCATCGTGCACCACGAGGTGGTGACGTCGGACGCCGACGAGGCGGCGGCCTGATCCGGACAGCGCGAAGCCCGGCTGACCAACCATCCGGGAGGCTGCCGGGCTCGCTCCTCAGGGCTACTGCCCTTCGTCACCTCCATTATCTCACCGCCGGCGCGCCGTGACCAGGTCGCGCGGTGGGCGCGCGGAAGTCAGGTTCGTTGCACGGTCCTCGCACCTTTTCTGCACGAAGGGATGGCGCGCGCGGTCGCCCCTTCGTGCAGGAAAGGTGCGAGTACCCGACACTCCACCCCCGCGCCCCGCGACACCCGCCGTGCAGGACCTCGCCGCGAGGCTGCGAGCCGATACGGTGGCCGCACCACCAGGAGGTTCCATGGCGCGCAATCTGTTCCTCGTCCGCGACGGCGAGCTGGTCGAGATGTCGCCCGGCGACTACGTCACCGAGGACGAGCTCCAGTCGCTCATCGAGCAGCATCCGGACCTGATCCCCGGCGCCGAGATCAATCCCGCCGCGCCCCGCCGTTGGCTGCTCGTGGCGCGTGAGCCCGGGCTCGCCACCGATGACAGCGGGCGGGACCGCTTCAGCATCGACCACCTCATGGTCGATCAGGAAGGCATCCCGACCATCGTCGAGGTCAAGCGCAGCACGGACACCCGGATCCGGCGCGAGGTGGTCGGGCAGATGTTCGACTACGCCGCGAACGGCGTCAAGTACTGGCCCGTGGCGCGCCTGCGCGAGTGGCTCGAGCAGCGCGAAGGGAGCCCGGAGGCCGCCGCGGACCGCGTCGTCGCCCTGCTGGAGAAGGACGGCGATGCCAGGGAGGACCTGGTCGAGGGCTTCTGGCGCACAGTCGGCTCGAACCTCGCGGCGGGCAGGCTCCGGCTGCTGTTCGTCGCCGACTCGATCCCCACCGAGCTCCAGCGCATCATCGAGTTCCTCAACGATCAGATGCAGCAGACCGAGGTGCTCGGCGTCGCGATCTCGCGCCACCGCTCGGACGGCCTCCAGCTCCTCGCCCCGCAGGTCTACGGCCGCACGGAGAGCGCCGCGTCCGCGAAGCGCGCCGGCGATGCGCTGACGCTCGCGGAGATCCGGGCGCAGGCGACCAGCGCGACGCGCACCGTGGGCGAGCGGCTCGACGTGCTGGCGGCCCGACTGGGCTGGGACGCCCGCGACGCCTCGAAGTCACGCATCTACAGCACCCCGGAGACGGGGTCGCTCGCGACCTGGTACCCCACCTACGAGTCGGTCGAGCTCTACGTCGGCTTCATGGCCGAGCGGGGCCTGGGCGACGAGGTCGACGCGCTGCTCGCGACGCTCGCGGACATCCGGGGCTCGGCGTCGTCGTACAGGAACCCCAACGTCCTGTGCGCGAGCCTCCTGGACCGGTGGGACGACTTCGCCGGGTCGTTCGTGCCGGCCTATCAGGACGCGCGGGTGCGCGCAGGACACCTCACGCGTCCCGCGGGCTGAAGGCCGGCTACCCCAGCGCCTCCAGCTCCCCATCGACCACGGCCTGGTGACGGTGACCCAGTCCCAGCGCGTCCGCCCGATCGCGGAGGTGCGCGCGGTGCGCCTCCCAGCCGAGCGCGAGCGCCACCGCGAGAGCGGTGACCGCGCCCTCGAGCACCGCCCATGCGACGTGATGCCAGAGCGCCACCGAGGCCATGCCCGGCGCGCCCAGCGCGTACGCGCCCCACAGCACCAGCGAGGAGGCGAGCACGCTCGCGAAGCCTGCCAGCCCCGCCGCGGGCACGCGCCACCGATCGCCGCGCACGCTCAGCCGGCGCCACACGGCCCAGCCGACCCCCACGCCCGCGACTCCCATGACCAGCACGTTGACGCCGAGCGCGAGCACTCCCCCGTCGCCCCAGAGCAGGGCCTCGGCCGCGAGCGCCGCGGACATCGTCACCAGGGCCAGCGCGGGGCCGAGCGCGAGCGCGAGCAGCGTGCCGCCGATCACATGACCGGTCAGCACGCCGCCCGCGCCGAGCGGCACATCGAGCAGGTGCGCGACCAGCACCCCCCCTGCGCCCGCGAGGGCCCAGCCCAGGCGTGGATGGCCGTGGCGCATCGTCCATCCGGCGTAGGTGACCGCTCCGACGGCGGCCACGCCGGCGCCGAGAACGACTGCAGGGTCGAGGACCCCGTCCTGGATGTGCATGATCGTCTCCTCTCGGGAACTACGAGAGCACCGCGGCGGGCGCGGAGTAGGTGCACGCGTTGACCGCGGCGAGCTCGTGCGCGGTGGCGTTGCGCAGGCGCGTCAGCCTCATGGGACCGATCCAGTCGCAGATCCAGTCCCAGTGCAGCGTCACGAAGTCCCCCGGCTTGACCGTGAGCGCGAGCGAGCGGCCGCCGCGACGGAAGTGCGCGGTCTCCGCGGTGGGCGGGGCGAGCGACAGAGTGCGTCCGTCCCAGCTGAGGTGACGGCTCTCCACCAGCGCGGTGTCGCCCTCGATCGAGAGCACCTGCCCGCAGCGGATGCGGCACCGGTCGAGCACCGTGAGCGGGCCGTCGACGTGCCCGTTCCGGATGAGCCCCACCCAGGGGTAGACCGCGAACACATGGAAGTTGTGGTGCGGGGTCCCCCCGGCCGCGACGGCCGCGACCAGGCGCTCGAACTCGAGCCGCGTCAGCCGGGGCCGGAAGCGCTCCTCGAGGCTGCGCGCGAAGGCCGCTCCCCCGCATCGTCCCAGCTCGGGACCGCCGAGCCAGTACGCCTCGACCACGCGTGGGTCGAGCGGCGCGCGGCCCAGGCACTCGCCGATGAGCTCGAGGTACGGCCACGCGCCCTCGAAGGCGCGCGCGACCTCCTCCAGACCGGGCCCGGACGCGCCCGCGCTCACCCTGTCGAGGAGCTCGTCGGCGCGGTCCGGGCCACAGTAGCCCAGGTCGTTCGGCGGGAACGCGTAGCGGCCGAACAGGAGCGCTCCATCCTCGGGCGGGAGAGCCTCGGGGTGCGCGGACGGGGGACGATGCAGGGTGTCGGTCATGTGACGGCCCTCCCGGGCAGTCGGGGGGCGAGCCACACGAGCAGCCCGCCGGAGGCGAGAAGGAGGAGCCAGGGCGCCTGCGCCGCGAGCGGGGCGGCGTCGAGGGCTCCGGCGAGGATCGCGGTGACCAGCGCCCCCAGCACGAGGACCGCGGTGACGTCGACGGCCTGGGCGCGGGCGAGCGCCTGGTGCCACGTCGCGACGTAGCCGGCGAGCAGCACGCCGGTGAGGGCCACCCAGCCCCATTGGGCCGCGGTGTGCGGGACGATGCCGCCGAGCCGGCCGGTCACGGCGCACCAGAGCACCAGCGCGACCGTGCCGCCACCCATGCGCGTGAGCGAGAGCGTCCATGGCGTGAGCTCGGCGAGCAGGCGCTTGGTCACGATCACCTCGACGGCCCACAGGAGCGTGGCCGCGGCGATCATGGCGGTGCCGGGGTCGGCGACCAGGCTGACGCCGCCCCCGGCAAGCCCCCACTGAGCGACGATCAGCAGCGCGATCGCGCCCAGATGCCACCACGTGAGGCGTTCCTTGAGGAGCACCACGGCGAGCGCCGCGACCCAGACGACCAGCGTCTTGTGGACGAAGGCCGCCTGGGTCGAGGCGGTCGTGGCGAGCCCCTCGAAGAAGAGCACGAACGGAATCGCGCCGCCCGCTATCGCCACGTAGAGAAGGCCCCACCGGTGGCCGGGGCGGGTGGGTCGCGTCATTGCGACCGACCCGGCCCCAGCAGACCGGCGACCTACCGCGAACACGAGTGCCAGGACGAGCGCCGCCGCGCCGTTCTTGGCAGTCGTGTAGGCGGTCGCGTCGCCGTACGCGGCGACGCCGAACCCGTTGACGTAGACCGCGACGCCGCTGATGAGCGCCGTGCAGCCCGCCAGCGCGAGGCCCCGGGAGCGGCGCGACGTCATGTCGCCGGCCCTGCCTCATCCGGGGGCGCGGTCTCGCGGATCGCCATGGCCTCGAGCGCCTCCTGCTCGGAGATGCGCTCGAGCGCGAAGCCGGACTGGACCACCACCCAGTCTCCGGGGGTGATGTCGTCATCGCTGACGGTCATCTCGAGCACCAGCTGGCGCTTGCCGTGGTCCTCGACGACGGCGCGGCCGTCCTTGTGGACCTCGACCACCTTGGCGATGGTTCCTAGGCACATGACTGCATCTCCTCTTTGAGCGCGATGAGCTCGGCCGCCGCGGTCGCGACCGCGGCGTCGAGCGCTTGGGTGATCTCCGGGGACATCGGACCGAAGTCGAAGGTCTTGGCCTCGACTCCGACGACCGTGACGTGCGTGGGCAGTGTGCCCAGCGTGCGCGCGAGCTCGACGGCGCCGGCCAGCCCGAAGGCGTGGCTCCCGCCGCGGCCCGCCGCCGTGAAGGCGTGCGTGGGGAGCGGCTCCCCCGCATCGCCGACCTCGCGGATGTGCAGCATCCCGGGCTTGTTGCCCGACGTGACCGCGTCGATCACCAGCGCCGCGCCGTGGCCCGACCACAGCTGAACCAGCTGGGTGGGGTCCTCGCGCGTCACGATGTCGACGCCCTCGAAGTGCAGCCCTGCCAGCCGCTCGGCGACGGCGCTGCCGACCGCATCGTCCCCCCGGTCGGGGCTGCCCAGCCCGACCACCAGCACCCTGCCCTCGCTCATGATCGCTTCACCCTCAGGTCGAGGAAGTGGGTCGCGCACGAGATGCAGGGGTCGTAGTTGCGGATGGCCTCCTCGCAGCGGTGCGTGAGCATGTGGTCGTCCAGGTCGGTCCACTGCTCGGCGGCCTTGCGCAGGTCCGCCTCGATGCTGGCCTGGTTCTGGGAGGTGGGCGGCACGATCTGCGCGTCCGTGATGATGCCGTCCGCGTCGATGCGATACCGGTGCCAGATCATGCCGCGCGGGGCCTCCGAGGCGCCGATGCCCTCGCCCGCCTGAGGCCGGACCTCGACGCTGGGCGCGTGGCCGTCGACCCAGCCGTCGATGATGCGCAGCGCCTCCTCGAAGGCGTAGGCGAGCTCGACCGCGCGGACGATGATCGACTTGAAGGGGTTGCGGCACTCCCGCCCGATGCCCGTGGCGAGCGCGGCCTCCTGCGCGCGCGGGCTGAGCTGGTCGAAGTTGAGGGCGTAACGCGCGAGGGGACCCACGAAGTAGGGCTGGCCGTCGAAGCTCGCGTGCAAAGCGTTCGAGTGCTCGACGTGGAACTCGGTGATGTGGTCGGGGATCTGGGCGATCGGGAAGCTCAGGCCGGTGCTCGTGATCACGTGCGTGCCGCGCTCGAGCGGGTACCAGTCGGGGTGCCGCAGAGCGACGTAGGTGTAGTCCTGGTGGAACTCGGGGAACTCGAAGCCCGCGACCAGGTTGATCGCCGAGTATGCCTCCTCGACACCGCGCTCGAGGTCGGGGCGGAGCCGCTGCAGCTCCTCGACCGTGGGCATCCGGTAGAAGCCGCCGACCTTGACGTTCACGGGGTGGATCGCGCGGCCGCCGACGGCCGTCATGAGGTCGTTGCCCGCCTTCTTGAGGCGCAGCGCCATGTGGACCACGTCGGGGAGGTCCTTGGCCATCTCGAGGGAGCTCTCGTAGCCCAGGAAGTCGGGCGCGTGGAGCATGAAGATGTGGAGGGCGTGGGACTCAATCCACTCGCCGCAGTAGAGCAGGCGGCGCATGAGTTGGATCTGGTCTGTGGTCTGCGCGCCGCAGATGTTCTCCATGGCCTCGGTGCTGGCGCTCTGGTAGGCCACGGGGCAGATGCCGCAGATGCGTGCCGTGATGTCCGGCGGCTCCGTGAACTTGCGGCCGCGGAGGAAGCCCTCGTAGAAGCGGGGCGGCTCGAAGATGTTGAGCTTGACGCTGTCGACCTTGCCGTCCTTGAACTCGATGTGCATGCCGCCTTCGCCCTCGACGCGCGCGAGCATTCCGACGTGCATCACCTGCCCGCCGTCCTTGAGCTGGTGGGTCATGACGCGCCCCGTCCCCCGCCGTTGCCTGGCCCGAAGCCGGCCGCGGCGGCGATCTTGTCGGAGGCCGCCGCGAACTCCGGTGCGCCGGCGTTGAAGGTCCGGTAGACGCGGACGATGTCGGCGTCGGACATCCCGAGCTCCGTGAGCTGGCGCGTCATCGCGTCGGTGTTGGCGCTGTCCTGCGGGCCGAAGCAGCCGTAGCAGCCGCGGCCGTAGCTCGGGCAGAGCGCGCCGCATCCCGCCTGGGTCACGGGGCCGAGGCAGGGCGTGCCGGTCGCGACCGGCACGCAGACGTTGCCCTTGAGCTTGCACTCGACGCACACCGAGTACGTGGGGATGCGCGGCTTGCGGCCGTTGAGGAAGGCGGCCAACACCTCCACCAGCTGGACCTTGTCCACCGGGCAGCCGCGCAGCTCGTAGTCGACGTCGATGTGGCTCGCGATGGGCGTGCTGGTGTCGAGGGTCTTCAGGTACTCGGGGTGGGCGTACACGATGCTGCGGAACTCGTCGACGTCGGCCCAGTTGCGCAGGGCCTGGATGCCGCCGGCGGTGGCACACGCGCCGATGGTCACCACGGTGCCGGACTGTGCGCGGATCTCGTGGATGCGCTTGACGTCCTCGGGCGTGGTGATGCTGCCCTCGACGAGGGAGAGCTCGTACGGGCCCTCGACGATCGCTCTTGTTGCTTCTGGGAAGTACGCGATGTGGATGTTCTCTGCGATCTGGAGGAGCTCGTCCTCGCAGTTGAGGATGCTGAGCTGGCAGCCGTCGCAGGACGCGAACTTCCAGACGGCGAGCTTGGGGCGGGTGTCCGGGGCCGCCGCGACCTGGCCGGCCGGCGCATCGTGCGTGTGCGCGTGGGGATGGGTGTGCTCGGTCATGTCAGAGCTCCCTCACGTTCATGAGCGGCTCGAGGCGGGCGAAGTCGAGCACCGGCCCGTCGACGCACACGAACAGCTCGCGCAGCTGACAGTGCCCGCACAGGCCCACGCCGCACTTCATGGACCGCTCCATGCTGAGGCGGATCTTGTGCTTGGGGACGCCCCGACCATTGAGTGCGGTGGCGGCGGAGCGCATCATGACCTCGGGCCCGCACACGAAGGCGAACGCGTTGCGGGGGTTGAAGCCGGCGCGCGCGACCAGCTCCGTGACGAACCCGACCTTGCCCTTGTAGCCATAGGGCGCGTTGTCGACGGTCATCTGGACGTTGACGTCGTTGAGGTCGCCCCAACGGTGCATCTCGTGGCCGTAGAGGATGTCGTCGGGGGTCCTCGATCCGTAGAGCAGGAGCACCTTGCCGTAGTCGTCGCGGTGGTGCAGGACGTCGAGGATCGCGGGGCGCAGGGGCGAGAGGCCGATGCCGCCGGTGACGAAGACGACGTCGTGACCTCGCGCATCGTCCACGTCCCATGACGTGCCGAAGGGGCCGCGGACGCCGACCTCCGTGCCGGGGGCGGCCTCGACGAGGGCGCGCGTGACGGCGCCGACGTTCCTGATGGTGTGCTCGAGCGGGGCGGGGTCGCTCGGGTCACCGGAGATGGAGATGGGGACCTCGCCGACGCCGAAGGCGTGGAGCATGGTGAACTGACCGGCTTTGAAGGCGATCGGGGGCTTGCCGTCTGCGGGATCGAGCAGGAGCGTGAAGGTGTCGCGCGTGTCCTGGCGGACGTGCGTGATGACGTAGCGGCGCGGGACCATCGGGTCGGGGTCGAGCACGGCGGTCGCTGCCTGCTCGGAGGCCGCAGTCGAGCCTGGCGCGACTCTCGCGTCGAGACCGAGTGGCTCGGGAATGCGGATGTCGTCCATGACACGCCTCCGCATTCGACGCTAGGCGCGTCCTGAGGCGATTCCAGGGACCTTGGTCCGGGTGGGGTCTTGGGGCTTCGCCGGGCGCGAGGCTGCGCGCGCGGGATCGGCATGTTCGTGTCGCGGTCCTCGCGCATTTCCTGCACGAGGTTGCGTTCTGTTGCGGGCGGTGTGCTCGCGGCTACGTCACTCTCCCGGCGGATCCACCAGCAACGGGCGAGTCAGGGGTGGAAGCAGTCGCGGATCGCGCACGGCGATGCGCGACATGTATGTCAGCACGTCGGCATGCCTGCCGGCACGGATGGTTGCGAGGACACGCGGGTCCTCGACGGCAAGCAGCTGAAGGCGGCTGAGCGTGTCCGGGTCGCTCACGCCACGCCGCTGCCAGGCCGGGTCCTCGGCGGCCCAGTAGCCTGTATCGACTTCCGGCGCGCTCACGCTCGACGCGGGTGCGAGGTCGATGTCTCGGTCGATCTGCGTGATGCGGCCGACAGCATCGAGCCTCTCCGCGACCTCCCAGCCATCCGGCCAGTCGTGTCGCAGCAGTGCCTGCACAAGGTGCGGAGGAGACGCACCGGCCCAGACCTGCAGGAAGCCGTCGCCCGGGCGATTCACGGCGAAGCCCGCGTCACTCAACTCCTGCGCGATGGGCCTGACCGTCGCCTCGGTGTCCCGCGGGTGGGTCAGTCCGAGTAGCACCCCGGGCAGGAGTGCCACGATCTCCGCCACGTGGAGCTTGGAATCCGCGCCCAGCTGGCATCTGACGAGATCACCCACGACCAGGGGCGTCATCGTGAGGAAGTTCTCGACGCGGAACGTGTCGCCGCCCTCGTCCGCGTCCACCGCCGTCGCCCATGGCCACTCTCCCGCTATCCCCACGTCCTTGACGTAAGCAAGGTGGATCTCGACGTGGTCTCCGCTACGCATGTGCACCTCCTCGACCTCTCGCACCGTACTCACGGCAACCGGCCTCCGGCCGGTTGTCCACAGGGCCGCGTGCGGTGAGGCGATTCTGCAGCCCGACGGCGTGGACGATGCTCGGGCACCGCCCGTGGACCCTTTCGCCTGCGCATCTGCCGGGTACATCGCGCTGAGGCCGGCGCAGGCCGCGGCAGGCCCGGATCACACCGGCTGGTACCAGTACCAGCGGTGCACCCGGCCCTCGGGCGCGAGCGGGCCCCCCACTCTCCGAGGTCGACGCCGAGTTCCGCGCCCACGGTGCGGAGCGCATCGCCCCACTGCTCATGGAGGTTTTCCCGTCGGATGATCTCCTCCGCCTCGCGGTAGGCGTCCTCGGCCTCATCCAGCTGCGCGCAGGCTGCGTGGATGCGGGCGCTCAGCAGGAGCAGCTCGGCGAGGACTGCGCGCGCCTCGGGGACACTCGGCGCCCCTGCTTCCACCGCGTGCGCCACCTGCTCTCGCTGGACCACCACCGCTTGGGCCGAGGCATCGAGAGCGCGAGGCAGGTCGGACCATCCGGTGGCGCCGCTGAACGCCGCGCACTGCGCCTGGTTCGCAAGGACCATGACGAGGTGGTGCAGCCGCTCCGGGGTCGCACCATCGGCGTCGATGAGGCGGGTCAGGTCGAACGCGGCCTCGTCGAGGTAGTCCATCGCGCGTGGCAGCGGGTCGAAGTCGAGCGCCATGCTGTTGAGGGCTCGGACGAATGTCAGCGCGTGCGCGGTCGGGTCGGCGGCGCACAGGGCGCGAAGCCTGTCGGGGGAGGCGAAACCCGGTCCGTCGGCGACGATCATGGGTGGACGGTACGCGCGAGGTGTGACAGCCGGACCTCGCCGACAGCGCGCCAGCAGCCCTCTCAGGCCCTTGGGCCCTAGTCGGCGCGCCCGGACTCCATACGCCATATTGCGTGATCGAGCTCGTGGATCTCGACGCCGAGCGTCTCGGAAGCTTCGGCAAAGACCTTCTCGATCTGAGCCTTGGGGATGTTCCCGCCAAGAGCGCGCGTGACGTACCGCGAGATCATGCGGTCGATCTTCACGCCCGGCACACCCGCGAGCATGAGGAGGTACCGCCACGAGGCCTGGCCGAGGCCGCGCTCGGCTCGCCAAGCGCGCTCGACGACCGCGAGGCGGATGGGGTCTGCGGCCGCTTCGCGGAGATCGATGGACGTCACGATGCCGGCGTCCGCAAGACGCACGGCGGCACCGTAGAGCGCCTCGGCCTTGAGACGCTTGGCACCTGGCGCGTGCTGCCGGTTGTCGAAAATGCCAGTAGCCGCAGCGCTCGCACCTCCCGCAGCGTCGATCGCCGCGACGAGGTCTCCGAGACCGTCGCGCTCGGGATCAGCACCGGCCGCCACGCGGGCGGCGCGGTAACGCTCGACCACCCTGCGCGTGCTCGAGTAGTGCGCAGTCAGCGAGAAGACCGAGTCGAGGGCGCACAGTGCGAGTGAGTCGGGATACCCGTAACTGGTCAGCGAGCGGACACCGTCCTTGAAGTCATGGTGGACCTGCGCGAGGAAGGTTGCGACAGCATCGTGAGCGTCCATGCGGGCGAAGATACCAGGCACGCTGCTGGCATCTGGCGGGCGCGCCGAGCATCGTCTGGCACTCGTCAGGACGATGCGGCGGTCGCCATGCGGCCGAGCGCCGCGGCCTCCTCGGTGATGTCGATGCCGACCGGGCACCAGGCGATGCAGCGTCCGCAGCCGACGCAGCCGAGCATCCCGAACTGGTCCTGCCAGCTGGAGAGCTTGTGGGTGATCCATTGGCGGTAGCGGGCCTTGACGTCGCCGCGGAGCGGGCCGCCGTGGATGTAGCTGAAGCTCTCGGAGAAGCAGGAGTCCCAGACGCGGTGGCGCTCGGCGTTGTCGCCGGCGAGGTCGCTGGTGTCCTGGATGGTGGTGCAGAAGCAGGTCGGGCACACGAGGGTGCAGTTGGTGCAGGCGAGGCAGCGGCTGGCGACGTCGTCCCATCGTGGGCTTTCTGCGGAGGCTCGGAGGACGTCGTGGATGGTGTCGGTGTTGATGGCTCTCGTTTGGCGGGCTGCCGCTTGGTCGGTGACGGCTATGGCTTCTTGCTGTTCTGCCCGGCCTGCCTTGGTGGTGTCGATGGAGGCAGCTACCTCTCTGCCCGCCTCGGTGCCTACTTCAAGGACGAAGTGGTGGGTGGGGGTCAGGACTTCGGTGAGGAGGAGGTCGTAGGAGGGCTCGAGCGTCTGAGGGTCGGTCGCGGCGGGGCGTGGGCCGGTGCCCATCGAGGCGCAGAAGCAGGTGGCAGCGGGCTCGCCGCAGGCGACGGTGACCGTGAAGGTGCCATCGCGGCGGGCGACGTAGTGGGCGTCGTGGAAGGGGCGGTCGGCGAGGACGGCGTCGTGGATTTGGACGGCACGGAGGTCGCAGCTGCGGACTCCTAGGAGGGCGATCGGCTGATCCTTGGGCGCGTCCCTTTCGACGGTGAAGTGCCCTTCCTCGCGGCGGCCGCGCCAGACGACCTCCTCGGCCGGGAAGAACACCGGCTTGGTGGACTGGGCGGGGTCGGCGAAGCCGAAAAAGGCGTCGTCGTCGCGCTGCCTCAGGCGGTAGGCGCCCGCCTCCTGCGTGTCGCCGACGCCCTGTGGCAGGTCGACGGCCGCGTGGATGTCGCCGGTGACGATTGCATCGCCCCGGACGGTCGGCCCGACGACGCGGTAGCCGCGCTCGTGTAGTGCCGCGATGAGTGCGTCGAGACCTTTCGGCTCGAGGATTCGGATGTCGTCCATGACACGCCTCCTCTTGCGACGGTAGGCGTGTATCGCGACACTCCTAGGGACCTTGGTCCTCAGGAGGGACGATGCAGCTGGCAGGCGAGCGCGACTCGAAAAGGTGCGACCGTCGGCCACGCGGCGGCGAAGTGCCTGGATGACCCGTCCATGCCGCCTAGATTGTCTTCATGGACCACGCGGACCGAGCGGGCTCGTCACGCCCGAGCACGCAGATCGAGCACATCGATTTCACGCGGCGCTCTATCGATGCGTGGTCAGATCCGCACGGGCGCCACCGCAACTGGCCCGTCGTCTACACCCTGAACAACGACCGCGACGTGTACGTCGGTGAGTCGCTGAACGCGGTGTCGCGCATGCGCCAGCACCTCGAATCGACGGAGAAGCAGGGCCTCAGGTCGTTGCGTATCGTCTTGGACGACACCTTCAACAAGTCGGTCTGTCTTGATCTCGAATCGTTCCTCATTCGCATGTTCTCGGGCGACGGGAGATTCCAGGTCCTCAATCGCAACGACGGGGTCACCAACGCCGAGTACTTCGACCGAGTCGCCTATCAGGACGCGTTCGCCGAAGTCTTCGAGCAGTTGCGCAAGTCCGGGCTCTTCGAGAAGCGCATCCCTGAGATCGTCAACAGCGACCTGTTCAAGCTTTCTCCGTTCAAAGCGCTGAACAAGGACCAGGAGGTGGTCGTCGAGGACATCATCCAGGGCTTGCTCGCCGATCGAGCTTCGGGCCTCGACAGCACGGCGGTCGTCGAGGGCGGCCCCGGTACCGGCAAGACCATCGTGGCGATCTACCTGATTAAGCTCCTCGTCGACATCCAGAACGGCAACGACCACGACAACCCCGACGCGGAGTCCGTGTTCTCGGAGTTCTTCGAACTCGACCGCCGAGCACTTCTCCGTGGGGCGCGCATCGGGCTGGTGGTGCCCCAGCAGTCGCTCCGCGCCTCCATCAAGAAGGTCTTCGCCCGTACACCGGGGCTCCACAAATCGATGGTGCTGACTCCGTACGACGTCGCGAACTCAGAGCACGACTACGACCTGCTTGTCATCGACGAGACCCACCGCCTGACGCAGTACGGCGCCCAGGCAATGGGAACGCTGACGAAGGCGTACCGCGAAGCGAGCCAGCATCTTGCCCAGCGCGACGAGGACTGGCGTCACCTCACACAGATCGACTGGATCGTGCGTCGTAGCCGTCACCAAGTGTTCCTGTTGGACGAGGGCCAGGGCGTGCGCCCCATCGACGTGCCCGAGGCGGCACTCCACGGCCTGCGAGCCGCCGCGCGGGATCGCACCTACCCCTTGATGACGCAGATGCGGGTCAGGGCTGGCGACGACTACATCGGGTATGTGCGAGCCGTGTTGAGCGACTACGCTCCCGAAACGCCGCAGCAGTTCCACGGCTACGACCTCCGGTTCTTCGAGGACCTTGGCAGCATGCGCGACGAGATCGTTGCGAAGAACCGCGAGCATGGCCTCGCAAGGCTTGCTGCGGGTTACGCCTGGCCATGGAACTCGAAGGGCGGCAAGCCGGGCGACGGCGTCTTCGATATGGAGATCGACGGGATCCGACTCTGCTGGAATCGCGAGGCGACCGATTGGATCAACAGCCGTACCTCGGTGGAAGAGGTTGGCTCCATTCATACGGTGCAGGGATACGACCTCAATTACGTCGGCGTCATCATCGGGCGCGACATCTACTTCGATGACCACTCCCAGCGGATCCGGTTCGATCGCGCCAACTACTTCGACAAGAAGGGCCGAGCAAACAACAACTTGCTGGGCCTGGCCTATTCAGACGACGACATCCTGCGCATGGTGAAGAACATCTACTCCGTCCTCCTCACACGCGGCATGCTTGGCACCTACGTCTACGTCTGTGACGCGGGACTCCGCGAGCACCTGCGGCGCTACTTCTCAGCTGGCGCAGCCGCGCGAACGCGTAGGGTCTGACTCATGGCGAACGACGATTCCATGCGCGCCTTGACCGCGGAGCTGAGGGAGTTCGCCCGCGAGCGAGATTGGGAGCAGTTTCACGATCCGAAGTCACTTGTGCTGGCCCTCATGGGTGAAGTCGGCGAGCTCGCGGAGCTTCTGCAGTGGGTCCCGGCGCCCGACGCCGCAGCGCATTTCAGAGATCCAGTCCGACACCAGCGCATCGGCGAGGAATTGAGCGATGTGCTCACCTACCTGCTCCGCCTGAGCGACGTACTTGGAGTAGACCTGGCAACCGCCGCGAACTCGAAACTCGCCAACTCGCGCGAAAGATTCCGTCCGGAGGACTTCAGAGGAACAGCCCCGTTGAAGGACTGATGCCCACCACGGTGCAGCCGGTTGCGCTATTCGTTGCCTCGGTGCGCCCAACGATTCGGGAACTCCACCACCCCATGCCTTGGCGCCCACCACATTGGCGACGTGTAAGACCGCACATGGTCTTCATGAATGACCCGGGAAGTCTCCTGCCCCCCCCCCCCGATACGGGGCTCGCATGAAGTCGCGGGTTCGCCACAGCGTCGGCAGACCTGCCGGACCTCTGCATCTCACGAGGTTGAGAAGCCAACGCAGGGCGCGTACGAGGGACGTGTCCGCCCGACCTTCCTACTCAAGGGCAATCACGGGGCCTTGTCGGTCGCCAGCATGCATAGCACTGCACCCCGACTGCCCACGCGCTAGCGCCAAAGCCCTCGACGCGCGAACCCTCCTTTCATGCCGAGGGTGTCTCCGTCCCGGTCTCCGGCGGCTTCGGACATCTGCAGCGGGAGGACCTGGGGGCGGGGCCGGGCACGCTGCACGCCTGGTGTGCGCCAGCACTGAAATCCTCGGGAACTGACGCGGACAAGTCGCGACCGTCGTGTTCGCGCGCTGCCATGCCATTGTCGCGTGTGGTCGCACCCCGCAGGAGTACGGTGCTGGGGACGGCCGGGCCTGCGCTTGCTTGCGAGTCAAGGCACCGCACGAGTGTGAGGTTCAGCGCATTGCGGCGCTTTCGGCATGCAATGTCGGATCCATTGGGTACGGTCGTTGGCGACTGAGAGGGGATGCCCATGGAATTCGAAGACCGCCTCGCCGCGCTCGCCAAGAAGGTCGAGGATCAGCGCGACGCCATCCAGACCGAGGAGGCGACCAAGAACGCGTTCGTGATGCCGTTCATCGCGACGATTCTCGGCTACGACGTGTTCAACCCGCTCGAGGTGGTGCCCGAGTTCACCGCTGATGTCGGGGTCAAGCGTGGCGAGAAGGTGGACTACGCGATCCTCCGCGACGGCGAGGTCCAACTGCTGATCGAGTGCAAGCCCTCAACCGGTCCGCTCAAGATCGAGCACGCGTCCCAGCTCTTCCGCTACTTCTCCGTGACGAACGCACGTATCGCCGTGCTCACCAACGGCCAGGTTTACAACTTCTACACGGACCTCGACAGCCCGAACAAGATGGACGACCGCCCGTTCCTCGTCCTCGATCTGCTCGACATCGACCCGACGCTCGTGCCGGAGCTTCAGAAACTGTCCAAGGAGATCTTCGACCTGGACTCGGTGATCAGTGCGGCTGAGGAGCTCAAGTACGTGGGCGCACTCAAGCGCGCCATCGCGCAGGACTTCAAGGAGCCCACCGAGCCGTTCGTGCGCCACTTCGCGTCGCAGGTCTACGAGGGCCGTTTCACGCAGGAAGTGCGCACTCAGTTCACCACGTTGGTGGCCAAGGCTTTGAAGCAGTTCACGAACGAGCAGGTCAACGACCGACTCAAGGCCGCGCTCGGCGCGGGCAACGCCGATGGCCTCACGCCCGCGATCGCACCTGCGGGCGACTCGGGCACCGTCGCGAGCCAGTCCGTCGCCGAGGCAGACCTCGACCGTGACACCGAGATCGAGACGACACTCGAGGAGCTCGAGGGTTACCAGATCGTCAAGGCTATTGCGTGCAGCGAGGTCAAGCCCCAGCGGATCGCGCAGCGCGACGCCAAGTCGTACTTCGCGATCCTCCTCGACGACAACAACCGCAAGACGATCGCCCGGCTCTGGTTCAACAGCAAGAAGCAGAAGTACATCGGCTTGTTCGACGAGGACAAGAACGAGACCCGCATCGCCATCGACAGCCTCGATGAGATCTACGCCCACGCCGACACGATCCGAGCGACCGTCAAGCGGTACGTGGAGTCGTAGCCCGCTAGGTTACGTCCGACACATGGTCGGTGCCGGGTGTAACGCCCCACGACACGGACACTCCGTCGACTTCGACCCGGTCTGCGCTCGTACCGCGCGCAGACCGGGCCAATAGGCGCGCACGCCCGGGGGGCGAGTAGGCGTCGCTACCCCTGCGGGTGCACCCGCACGAGCTCCTCGGCACGCTCCACGAAGGCCTCCACGATGCGCTCGTCGGAGTCGCCCCATTCGACGCCCAGCGGGGCGTCGGGGAAGTCCGGGTACAGGTCTCCTGCCTTGCCGCGGGTGGCATATCCCTTGTGTCCGACGCGCATCCCCTGGTGGTGATCCCACCGGAGGATCAGCTCGATGCAGTTGCCGTCGGAGAGCTGGAACCCGCGCCAACTACCGACGTCGGCCCTCCACCGGCGCGGCCAGCTCCACTGGTCGGCCAATCCGAGCCGATCCGCCAACACCGTCGCGATCCCCGCCGCGAGGCGGTCTCCGCGGACGGCGACGAGCTTTCGCGCATCGTTCTCGGTCGCCAGGAGCAAGCGCGGGTCCCGCGCGCTGATACCGAGCGCCTCGCGGAAGCCGAGGTCGGCAGGAGACGCGGGATCGCCGCCTTCATCGGCGTGCTCTCCGGCGAAGGCACGCACCATGGGAAACCTTTCAAGCATCTCCTTGAGCAGACGGCGGGTGCGGCCCTCCACCACCTCGCGGAACAAGGCCATCGCGGAATCGATGCTCGTCGGGTCGTCCGTCAGCAGGGCATCGACCCGCACGAACCGGTCGATCTCCTCCCGCGTGATCGACCATCGCGCCTCCGGCCACACGCGGAACGGATTCGACTCGTCGGCGATCTGCGCGGCCAGCCACGTGAACTTGGTGCTCCCGACCGCGTCCTTGATGGAGCGGTTGGCTGATGCCGAGAGCGCCCAGAAGTTCCCGGCCGAGTTCACCAGGTACCGGTCGGGATGATGGCGCCGGCGGTTCCACTCGCCAGGTGCCCACATCCTGCTCGCCTGCGCCTGCGGGAAGATATGGTCCCAGTCGAAGGCGTCCTCGGGTTCCATCTCGAGCGGGATCCGTTGCGCGAGCGCGGTGAGGATCCGACCGTTCTTGTCCGCGATGGGCTGGCCGCCGCGCAGGTCCAGGCGCGGAACCGCGCGCCCGCGCGCGCCTCGGAGCCGCGTCTCCGACCTGACCACCGAGAGCACGCGCGCCGCGGGGAAGGGCTCGCCTCTGCCTCCCGCAGCGAGCGCCTCGAGGAACGCGATGCGCCGGAACCTGTCGCCGAGCGCATTCCGGTATCCGAACACCGTGACGGCCAGCAGGTACGAATCGAGCGCCTCCCGGCTGGCCTCGAGCAGATCGTCGCGCGCGGCTCCCCCCGCCGCGGCCCAGGCATAGACCTCATCCCACGAGTCGCGGCTGACCTCCCTCAGGACGAACCCGAGATCGCTCGCTCGCGGGTACCAGTCCGTGAACCGGCGAAGCCTGTCCACTACCACCCCGTCGGGCGCGGTGATGTCTTCCATCGCCTCCCGAAGGGAGGCGCCTCGATCGCCCGCGAGGCGTTCGACGGCGAGCGTGGTGATGTCACCGTGCCCGAGTCCGCGGCTCGCCAGGCGCGCGGCTAGGCGTAGCGCACCGAGTCGCGTGGCGGTGAAAGGTGCGACGCCAAGGAGGGCATCGACGCGGCGCTCCGCATCGTGCCAGAACGTCTTGACCCCGGCGAAGAACACATCCGCCCCTGCGACATTGACACCGCCCAGGTTGATACGCGTGAACACCTCGAGGATGTCGAGCGGCCCGTCCACGACCGCCGCGAGGATCGGGACGCTCGGATGCACCCACATGTCGACGAGAGCCCGCAGGTGCCCCGTCGCAATCTCGGCCTCGTCGTCGGAGAGGACGTGGGCAAATGCCGGATCGATCTCCCGCAGCAGCGCGGAAACACTGCTCGCATCGACCACGGCCTCCCCAAGGTTGTCCCGCGCGTCCGCCCAGTCGCACCATCCCGAGAGGTCAATCGTCCTCTCCCGATGCGGCACCTCGTCGGCACCAGCCTGGGCGTGAAGCAGGTGTGGGAGCGTGCGCTCCTTGGACGCGCGCGCCTGAGCCGGCTGCGGCTCAGGTCTGCGCACCGTCACGTCCAAGTAGAAGCGGCCATAGTCGCCATGTCGCGTGAGCATGGAGAACACCGCGTTGATGCGCTGTTGGCCGTCGAGGAGCTGCCACTCGGAGTCGGCCGCCTCGCGCTCGACGCGATTGTCGCCGACCACCTCGAGCACCCGCGACCGATCTCGCGATCGGCAGAGCAGGATCGCCCCGATCGGGTAGCCGGCAAGCAGCGAGTCGAGGAGTTGACGCATCCGGACGTGGTCCCAGACCTCGGCGCGCTGGACGAGCGCGAGGTTCCAGCGGTCGGCGGTGTCGAGCCGCCGATGAACGAGCTCCCCCACCGTCGCGACACCACCCGGACCGGCGAGAACTGCCATACCCCTCACAGTAGCCTTGCGTGCCTCGAGCACAGGCGTGCATGCCGTGTCGAAATAACGGCCTGCGACGCGTCGTTGACCAGACTCGGCACCCCGAGCGCGCCTCCCCCAACATGGAAGGAGGGCCGCGCGTCCAGAGAGGAAGCACCCATGAAGGCACTCATCCACCACACCTTCGGCAACCCGGCCGAGGTCCTCACCGCCGAAGACGTCGCCACCCCCGAGCCCGGCCCCGGCGAGGCCCGCGTCCGCCTGACCCTCTCCCCCATCCACAACCACGACCTCTGGACCGTCGCCGGCACCTACGGCTTCAAGCCCGAGCTCCCCGCGCGCGCCGGCACCGAGGCCGTCGGCATCGTCGAGGCCGTCGGCGAGGGTGTCGAGCACCTTCAGCCCGGCACGCGCGTCGCGACCGGCGGCACGTTCGGCGTGTGGGCCGAGCAGTTCGTCACCAAGGCCGCCGCCCTCATCCCCGTGCCCGACGGCATCCCCGACGAGGTCGCCGCCCAGCTGGTCGCCATGCCCTTCTCCGCCATCAGCCTGCTCGACTCGCTCGACCTCGCCGAGGGCGACTGGATGATCCAGAACGCCGCCAACGGCGCGGTCGGACGCCTCGTGGCCCAGCTGGCACGAGCAAGAGGCATCAACGTGGTCGGCCTCGTCCGCCGCACCGACGGCATCGGCGAGCTCGAAGCCCAGGGCATCGGGCGCATCGTCGCCACCGACACCGACGGCTGGCAGGAGCGCGTCCTCGAGATCACCGGCGGCGCTCCGCTCAAGGTCGGCGTCGAGTCCGTCGGTGGCCAGGCCGCGGGCGACGTGATGTCGCAGCTCGCCGAGAACGGCACGCTCGTGGTCTTCGGCGCGATGGCCTCCCCCACCCTCGAGATCGGCTCGGGCGACGTCATCTTCAAGCAGGCCACCATCCGCGGTTTCTGGGGCTCGAAGGTCAGCGCCTCCATGCCCGCCGAGGACCGCGGCCGCCTCATGCGCGAGCTCTTCGCGCGCCTTTCCGACGGCACCATCACCCTGCCCGTCGAGGCGACCTTCGCCTTCGAGGACATCGCGGACGCCGTCAAGGCCCACTTCACGCCCGGTCGCGCCGGCAAGGTCCTGCTCAAGCCCTAGGCGAAGGACAGCGAGAGCACGCCCTGTCGGCGCCGCATGGCAGGATCCTCCGCGGGCACGAGCCGAAGCGCCGGGCCCGCAAGCCGACCGAGAGGACGCCATGACGGCCGATGCACCCGCCGCGCTCCGCGCACGCCTCGACGAGGGCACCCCCGCCCAGCCGGGAATGGACTACATCCCGGTGCGCTGGGCGGAGTGGATCGACGATCTCGGCGTGGTCACGCTCCCGATGGACGGACCCCGCGCCAGCATCGACCGCGCCCAGATGTGCGCCTTCGTCCACGAGCACGTCGACGCCCGCCCTGTCGATGCGTTCGTGACCGTCCTGCAATGGGGCTACGGCACCGGCGGACGCGGTCCGAGCCGCGCGCGCAAGATGCTGACCGGCGGGCTTCACGATGCGGCGCGCGCCCGCGCGTACGACCCCACGGTCGCCGACAAGCTCGCCGAGTCCGTCGCGGTGGCGCGGACGGGCGATCCGCGCGAGGCCTACCTCCAGCTCGCGCGCGGGTCGGGCAAGATCTCCGGCTTCGGCCCCGCGTTCTTCACCAAGTGGCTGTACGCCGTCTCCGCACAGGGCGACCCACGCGCCGCGACAGCGCTCCCGATCCTCGACGAGCTGCTGCAGACCTGGATCGCGCGCGAGTCCGGTACCGAGCTGCGGTACGGCGACGCAGACGACTACGCCCGCTACGTCGACATCCTCGATGCCTGGGCGGCGGAGGCCGGCGCGGCACGGATCGACGTCGAGCTCGCGATCTTCACGCTCGAGCGCGAGCGCCGCCGCGCGGCGAGCAGGGCCCGCAGGCTGGCGTCGTGCGCGCAGGACTGAAGCCGCCCGGGCATCGCGCGATCCGGTCGCCCGTCACAGCGTCGGCCCCACCACCTCCGCCATGCGCCGCACGGCAGGCTCCGCATGCGAGAAGAACCGCAGGTAACCCGCGCACAGATGGTTGAGCCCCGCCTCCCCATCGACGGAGACCCCGAACCGGTCCTTCGGGCACCCGCCGTGGCACGCCCACTGCACCGGGCACTCGACGCACTGGCGCGGCAGCGACGTCCGCTTCGCCGCCCCGAACGCCCGCTGCGCGGGCGACGCGACCAACGCCTGCAGCGAGTCGGCAGCGACGTTCCCCAGCAGGTACCCCGGCTCCACGTAGTGGTCGCACGAGTACACGTCGCCGTTGTGCTCCACCGCCAGCGCCGACCCGCACTCGGGCGCATGCACGCATAGCGAGTACTGCCCGAGCGCGTTGCCGAGCATCACGTCGAAGTGCTGCACAAAGACGGTCCCCACATCCCGCGCGAGCCACTCGTCGAACACCGCGACCAGGAACTCGCCCCACGCCGCGGGATCGACGCTGCGCGAGGTCACCGAGGACCCCTCCTGGCGGTAGAGGATCCGCTCCCCCGCATCGTCCTTCCACCCGGCCTCGGCCACGTCCAGCAACGAGGCGGACACCCGCTCCACGATCGGGATGAACTGCAGGTGCCGTGCCCCGAGCTCGTCCCGGAAGTATCGGTACACCTCGAGTCCGTGCGCCTGATTAGCAGCATGAACGGTGCACAGGATGTTGAACTCGACGCCCCACCGCTTGAGGACCGTGAGCCCCCGCAGCACCTGCGCGTGCGTCGCGCGCCCTGCCTTGTTGACCCGGTACGCGTCATGCAGGTCCGCAGGCCCATCGACGCTGAGCCCCACCAGGAACCGGTGCCGCGAGAGGAAGGCGCCCCACGCATCGTCCAGCAGCGTCCCGTTGGTCTGCAGCGTGTGCCGGACGCGCTGCCCGGGCCGCCGCAGCTGCTCCGCCAACGCCACGGCACGCTCGAAGAACTCCAGCCCGCGCATCGTCGGCTCGCCGCCCTGCCACGCGACCTCGACGTCCCCGTCGGGCTGATTGGTCAACATGTTGAGCAAGTACGCCTCGAGTCCCGACTCCGACATCAGCTGGTCGTCGTCGTAGAGCCGCTCCTTCGACAGGAAGAAGCAGTACGTGCAGTCGAGGTTGCACGATGCGCCGGTCGGCTTGGCGAGCACCGAGAACGGCAGGCGCCGGCGGGCGCCCGGATCGACCGCGGGCGCCGTCACCACCACGGGCGAGCGATCAGCCCCAGCCACGCGGGTTCTCCGCCATCTCGGCGTCCCGGCGCTCGAGCTCGGCCGCGAGCGCAGCCGCCACCTCGGGGTACCGAGAGAGCACGTCGTACGCCTCGGCGGGGTCGCTCTCGAGGTCGAACAGCCACGGCCCCTGGTCGGTCACCGACACGTCCGCGGTCCCCGACGACACATCGACATAGGGCTGCGCCGGGTAGTACTTGTAGCGCCCGTCGCTGACCGCGAGCAGCTGCTCGCCCGCGTAGAAGTAGTAGAACTCCCCCGCCTGCTCCGCGGTCCCGGCGAGCAGGCCCGCCATCGAGGTCCCGTCGAGCACCCGGTCGGGCGGCGCGTCGACACCGATCCACTCCAGCAGCGTCGGGAGGATGTCGGTGCCCATCGCCATGGCATCGAGCGTCCGCCCGCCCTCCAGACCGGCAGGCCAGTGCACCAGGAACGGCACGAGCATCCCGCCCTCGTAGACCTCGCCCTTGCGCCCCCGCGCACCCCCGGTCGAGCCCTGGTACCAGGGTCCGTTGTCGCTCGTGATGATGAGGATCGTGTTGTCGAGCTGCCCGGTCGCCTCGAGCTCGTCGACGATGCGGCCGATGCCGTCGTCGAGCCCCTCGACCACGTCGCCGTAGGTGCCGGCGTCGGAGCGGCCCACGTTCGCGGCGGCGGCGTTGAGCGGCTCATGCGGGAAGTTGTGGGCGAAGTACAGGAAGAACGGCTCGTCCGTGGCGGCCGCCTCGTCGATGAAGGCGACGGCCTCGTCGGTGTACAGGCCGTCGAGACCCGCCTGGTCGACCTCCTCCTCGACCACGTCGCGGTCGCGGTAGAGCTGGAACGGGCTCATGTCGTTCGAGTACAGCGAGCCGAGGAAGCTCTCGAAGCCTAAGTCGTTCGGCAGCGAGCCCTCGGTGTCCCCCAGGTGCCACTTGCCGATCATCGCGGTGTCGTAGCCGGCCGCCTGGAGGATCTCGGGCATCGTGACCTCGTCCTGACCCAGGCCAGCAGAAGTGTTGAGGTCCGCGTACGGGCTCTCGCTGGGGAACAGCACGTCGGGCACGCCCGCGCGCGGCGCCAGGCGACCGGTGAGCAGCGCGGCTCGCGACGGCGTGCAGACGGCGGATGGCGCGTGGAAGCTCGTGAGGACCACGCCGTCCTCCGCGAGCGCGTCCATTCGCGGCGTCGCGATGGGGGTGTCGCCCATGAAGCCGAGGTCCCCGTAGCCGAGGTCGTCGTAGTACACCAGCAGCACGTTCGGGGCGTCCCCGGTGGACGATGCGGCGGTCACCCCGGCGAGATAGGCGTCCTTCGCATCCTGGTGCTCGGAGCGGCCGACCGGCGTCGCGGATGTGTCCGGGGCGGCGTCCTCGCCGGATGCGTTGAGGTAGACGACGCCGCCGACCACCACCGCCGCCGGCAGCCCCCACAGCAGGCCGGCGCGGAGACCGCGATCGCGCGGTCCATCGGGATGCGTCGACATCGTCGCCCACCTCCCGCTTCCGTAGCGCGCCGTTCCGGCACAGTGTGTCCGGCCTGCCGCTGCGAGTCAAAGCGCCGCCGCGATGTCACCACGATGTCCCCAGCCGCGAGCCCCGCACCGCACTCCACATTCGGAGGCCCGGGGAAGCCCCGGCGCGATCCCCTACGACCATCATCGGCGCATGGGCATCCGATACTTCGCATACTCCTTCCCCGCCGAGCTGAGCGAGGTAGCCATGGCAGATCCCCGCACCTTCATCGGCGCAGGCCCCTGCACCACCGCCCGGAGCACCGAGCCGACGGCGCCGTGCACCTGCGGCAGCGCGGTGCGGAACCTTCGGGAGGAGCAGCGGCTCGACCTCGACAAGGCGTGGAGCGACCTCCAGCGGCTGACCCGACCGGACCCGTGGCCCGAGCCGCCCCGACCCGCCTTCCGGATGTTCGAGGGGTACGTCACCATGACCGACCGCGGCTGGATCTCCTGGGTACGCGCGCTCGGCCCCGAGGAGACCGCCGATGTCGCAGCCGATCTCGCGGACTTCCAGCGCCAGGCGCAGGGAGTGGTGACCGACGCCTACGTGCTCGAGTACCTTCGCGCCGCCGTGACGTTCACCTCGTACGCCGCCTCCGCCGGCCGCGGCATCGTCTACCTCATCGGGTGAGCGGGATGCCCCGACGCTCCACGCCCCGGCCGGTTGCTATCGTGAGTGATAGCAGCACGGGAGGTGTGCGGATGGCGTCCATCATCGTTCGAGGGCTCGACGAGTCCGTCAAGGCGCGGCTCGCCGCGCAGGCGCAGGCGCACGGGCGCTCGATGGAGGCCGAGGTGAGGGACATCCTCACGCGCGCGGCGCAGCGGCCGCACATCGGGCTGGCACTCATGGAAGCGGCGCACGGCACCGATCTCGCGGTCGATCTTCCCGTTCCCGAGCGTACGGACGTGGCGCGAGCAGCGGACCTCACGTGATCGTCCTCGACACCAACGTCATCTCGGAGGTGTTCCGCAGCCAGCCCGACGAGGCCGTGCTCTCCTGGCTGCGCGCGCTCGAAGGCGAGGTCGCCATCACCGCCGTGACGATGGCCGAGCTGCTGGCGGGCATCGCGCGGCTTCCGGCCGGTCGACGAAGGACCGCGCTCGACGCCCGGGTCGAGGCCGCGCTCGAGCCCTATCGCGGCAGCCGGTCCGTGCTCGCCTTCGACGATGCGGCTGCTCGCTGCTACGCGCAGATCCTCGTCGCGCGCGAGCAGGCTGGCATCCCCATCAGCACGGCCGACGCTCAGATCGCGGCGATATGCCGAGCCCACGACGCGGTCTGCGCCACCAGGAACGTCAAGGAGTTCGTGCACACCGGCATCGGCCTGCTCAATCCGTGGGAGCCACCAGCGTAGGTTCCCCGCTCCCGAGCACCGCGTCGTCCTCCTCGCCGCGCACGCGCGGGATCGCGGAGGTGAAGTGGCTCGCGCGCTCCTCCGCCTCCGCGGAACCGGTGAACAGCCCCGCGTCCCCCGCGTGCTCGACCTTGGTGGTCCGCCGCTTGGGCGCGCTCGGCGCGGCCGCCTGCTCGGAGACGAGCACGCGCTGCGCGGGAGCCGCGTCCGGCATCACGGACTGGATCCACAGCACCATCGCCTCGCGCACGAAGCACCGGAGGTCGTAGAGCGTGGGCGCGTCCTTGGCCGTCACGAGGATGCGGACGCGGACGTAGCCGGCGGTCGCCTCGGTCACCTGGAGGACGTTCGCGCGGCCGTCGTACAGCGGCGTCTCGGTGAGGACCTGCTCGAGGTGCTCGCGCATCTTCTGAGGGGACACGCGCCAGTCGAGGTCGAACTCGACGGACCCGAGCAGCTCCGAGCCCTGCCGCGTCCAGTTCTCGTACGGCGTGGTGGTGAAGTACGTGCACGGCAGCACCAGCCGGCGGTCGTCCCACAGGTCGAGCACCACATAGCTGAGCGTGATCTCGCCCACGCGACCCCACTCGCCCTGGGCGACGATCACATCGTCCACGCGCAGCGCGTCGGAGAAGACCAGCTGGATGCCGGCGAACATGTTGCCCAGCACCGACTGCGCCGCGAGGCCGGCGACGATGGACGCGATGCCCGCCGAGGCGAGCACCGAGGCCCCGATCGCGCGCACCGAGTCGAAGGTGAACAGCGCCGCGCCGATCGAGATCACCACGATGAGCGCGATCGCGAGGCGCTTCACGATGAGCGTCTGGGTCCGCAACCTCCGCGCCAGCCGGTTGTCCGGCATGTCGATCGAGTTGTACGACAACGCAAGGTCGGAGAGGAACCTCACGAAGGCGATGAGCAGCCAGGCCAGCAGCGCGATCGCGCCGATGGTGAAGAAGCGCGTGATGATCGGCATCCAGTCGGTGCCGCGCAACGACGCGTGCACCCCGACCCACAGGCCGAGCACCAGCACGAGCGCCCAGAACGGGTTGCGCGTCTTGGTCTGCAGGTCGCGTGCCCACGGGTAGCGCCGCGCGACGAGCCTCATGATCACCTCGACCGCGAGGGCGACCAGCAGCGCGCTTCCCACGCTGATCGCCACCGCGACACCGAACCCGAACCAGTCCTCGAGCATCTCTCCTCCTGGGGTGGACGTTGCCCCTCCGAACGTACGGGAGCCGTGTTTCATTCGGATGACCCGGGTTGCGGCCGATGCGCGGGTATCGGCTTCGGGGCGAAGGGTAGACATGATTCGCAGCCGTTTCTACGGTCGAGACATGCGCCTCATCATCACGGACCCGCGAACGGTCGCGCTCGTGGACGAACTCACCGAGCGCACCGGCGCCTCCCCGACTCGCGCGATCGAGGACGCCGTGCGCCAGCGGCTCGCGCGCCTCGACTCCGAGGCGGGGCATCGCGAAACGGCAGCCCGCCTGGCACGTGCACGTCAGGTACTCGCCGAGCTCGACGCGCAGCTCACCGATGACGACCGCAAGGCGATCCGCGCTGCGGAACACGATCTGTACGACGATGCGGGTCTCCCGCGGTGATCGTCGACATCCGCATCGCCCACACCTAGCGACCACGCCATTGCCTGCCCCTCCCCGCCCCGCTAGGGTCGACGGGAATCCGCGCGTCCGACCACCGGGGGGGAGCTGCCGTGCGGCACCTTTTCGCCGTCGCCGCCGCCGTACTCGGCCTCGCGCTCGCCGTGGGCCCCGCCGCCGCGATCGCCGCCCCCACCGGGACGCCCAGCTCGATCGACGAGGTGATCGCCGCCGAGCTGCCCGCCTCGGGAGCCCCGGGCCTCGCGTATGCCGTGGTGACGGACGGCCAGGTCACGGAAGAGTCCGGAACCGGGGTCACCCGCAAGGGCAGCGAGACGCCCGTCACGGAGCACACGCCGTTCCTGATCGGCTCGATCTCCAAGAGCTTCACCGCGCTGGCCGTCATGCAGCTTGTCGAGGCCGGAGACGTCGACCTCGACGGCGCCCTCGCGCAGTACCTCGACGAGTTCGCGGGACAGCCCGCCGCCGATGTGACCGTCCGCGAGTTGCTGAGCCACACGAGCGGCTTCTCGACCCTCCAGGGCAACACGCGCCGCAGCGACCCCACCGGCGCCGAGGACGACCTCGCGCAGGCCGTCGCCGCGCTGACCTCCGAGGCCCCGGCATACGAGCCCGGCACCCGGTGGGAGTACTCGAACACCAACTACCAGATCCTCGGACGCCTGATCGAGGCGGTCGCCGACACCACCTTCCAGGAGTACGTCGACGCGCAGATCCTCGAGCCCGTGGGCATGGCCGACAGCTTCGTGGCGGACGGAGAGGTCCACCCCGAGATCGCCACCGGCCACACGCCGTGGTTCTGGACCAAGCGCTCCATCGGCGAGAACTCCACCGACCGCGTCACGGCACCTCAGGGCGGCATCGTCGCGAGTGCCCACGACCTCGCCCTCTACCTGGCGATGATGATGAACGGCGAGGACGACATCCTCAGCGCCGACGGCAAGGCCCAGATGATGCGCCCCGCGAGCCCCACCTCGCCCTATTACGGGCTTGGTTGGTACGTCGACCCGGGTCAGGGCACCGTCGGGCACACGGGCTCCACCCCCGGCGTCGAGACGCAGGCCACCATGATCCCTGCCGGGGACGATGCGGTGGTGGTGCTGGTGAATGCCGGCAGCGGGGTGGGTTTCGGAGAGACCACGCAGCTGCGCTACGCGATCACCGCGACTGCCCTGGACCTCGACTACGCGGGCGAGGGTTCACGCTGGGCTCAGAAGGCGCTGTTCTTGGGCCTTGCCCTCGCGCCGCTGATCTACCTCGCGAGCATGGCGTGGGCATGGTTCAGACGCGACGCGGTCCGCAAGAAGAGGTCGAACGTCGCCGGGCTATTCAGCCTGTGGTTCCCGCTTCTCACCACGGCAGTCGCCGCATGGGTGGTGATCCGGCTCATCCCCGACCTCATGGGCGCGCCACTGGCGACGCTGCGGGTCTTCCAGCCCGACATGGCGCTCGTGATGGTGGCGACCGGGGTCGGTGGGATCGTCTGGGCGGCGTTCAGGCTCGTGATCGCGTACACGGGTAGGGACGCGCAAACCTGATGCTCGTGCGTAGCGCTACTCCTCGATGAGGTCCTCGCCGCTGCGCTGGCGCGCAACCACACCGTCGCGCATCGCCTGCAGTTGCTCGGGCGCATGCCCGATCCAGTCGAGCAGCTCGCCCACCACCCGCACAGGCTCGAGCGTCCGGAACGAGCGCGTGGGGTTCCCGGGGAACCGTTTGTCGGTCACGTTGGGATCGTCCTCGAGGGCCCCGAGCGGCTCGACAATGTAGATCCGGCCGCGCCCGGTGCCGACAGCGAGCTCGGCGCCCCAGGTCGCGGCGTCGAGCGTCTGGGTCACGTACACATGCCGCAGGGGCGCACCGGGACGGAAGTTGGATTCGAAGCCGGGCGTCAGGACCTCGCCCTCAGACAGCGCCGCCTTGGTCCCGTGCAGGTACGCCGTACCATCACCGAAGACCTCGAAGGGCACCGGCGGCTGAGGGCCGCTCACGTGCGCGCCGCGCTCAGTCGCACCCGCAGGACCCGGACGGCGTCCGCGCCTGCCAGCACACCTCGCAGACCCCGTAGGACTTCTCCTGGGGCCCCGCCGCCTGGGCGGCGGGCTTCTTCGCGGCCGCACGCGCGGCCCCGGTACGCGTGATCGGATGGTCGACGGCCCAGTTGACCATGCCGTTGCCATGGGTCTTGTCGCGGACGCGGTCGGGCAGGTCGGACGCCGCCACGGCCTCCACCTTCGACCCGAACCACTCCGTCGACCGCTTGCCCACATGCAGCGGGTGCAGGCCGTCCTCACGGAACGCCTTGATGTAGCTGGACTTGACCTCGCAGCCGACCACGCCTGCGCGAAGAGCGATCTGCCGTACCAGCGGTCGCGCCTCCTCAGAGAGCTTGAACTGCTCCATCGCGGTCTCGAGGGGGATGAGAGGGGCTTCGTTCACACTCCAGAATCGCACGCCCGCGCCGGGACCGCTGACCGGAACCTCTAGTCGAGGTCCCCGAGATCGATCGACAGGTCCACCTCGGCGGGCGCGGACAGCCCCGGCGGGGGCGCCGGTCGGGCGGGCCGTGCGACCACGTGCGGTACCTCCTCGACCAGCCGCTCGGGAAGCGTGTTGAAGAAGTACGCATCCTCGACGAAGCCCGCGGCCGCTCCCCCGGAGCCCACCCACGCCCGCACGGGCGTGTGCGCGACCGTGCGGGTCATCACCAGCCGGTCCCGTGCCCGCGTGAGCGCGACGTAAAGCACGCGACGCTCCTCCTCGAGCTCGTCGACGTCGCCGAGCGACCGCGCCGAGGGGTACGAGCCCGCCGAGATGCCCGCACAGAACGCCCAGTCGCGCTCGAGCCCCTTGGCCGAGTGCACGGTCGAGACGATGACGTGGTCCTGCTGCGACTCAGGCTCGAGCTCGGAGGTGAACACCGGCGCGAGGATGTACTCCTCGAGGAACTCGAGGATGTTCGCGCGCGACGCCGCGAGCCGCTCGACGTGCACCAGGTCCCGCGCCCGCGCGTCCCAGTTCTCGTTGCGGTACTTGTGGGCGAGCACCGGCTGCAGCATCGCCGCGGCCCGGCCCACCGCATCGTCCACGCGCGCGGCCGCCTCCTCGATCGCGTCGAGGCCGGCCTTGAGCCACGAGGGCATCCCCGCGAGCGCGAGCCCGCGCGCCTCGCGCGCCGAGGCGCCGTCGCCGCGCGCCGTCAGGAACGAGTCGAAGGCCCGCGCGGCGGTGACGTCGCCCACGCGGGGCACCAGGGTCAGCAGGCGCATCCACGCGACCTCGTCGTCGGGGTTGGCGACCACGCGCAGCGCCGACAGCACGTCGCGCACATGCGCGCTCTCGAGCAGCTTCACTCCCCCGAAGAACACGTAGGGGATGTCGTTCTCCACCAGCCGCGCCTCGATCGCGCGCCCCGACCAGTTGGTGCGCACCAGCACCAGGTGGGTGGCCCACGGGAGCTCGTCACGGTGAGCACGCATCATCTCCGCGGCGATGAACCCGGCCTCGTCCTGCGGCGTCTCGAACGAGTGCAGCTCCGGCTTGGCACCCTTGCCCCGGACGGCACGAAGCTTCTTGTCGTATCCGAGCGGGGATTCCGCGAGCAGCCAGTTCGACAGGTCGAGGATCTCCTGCGTGGACCGGTAGTTGTCCTCGAGCTTGAGCACGCGCGCGCCCGGCACGCGGTCCGAGAAGGAGTGGATGGACGCGAAGTCCGCCCCGCGGAAGCCGTAGATCGACTGGGCGTCGTCGCCCACGCAGTAGAACCGCGTGTGCGGCACCAGCGGGTCGATGATCTGCCACTGGAGCGGGTTCGTGTCCTGCATTTCGTCGATGAGGATCTCGTCGTAGTGCGATCCCACCCACGCCGCCACCGCATCGTCCGCGAGCCTCGCGGCGAACACCCTCAGGATGTCGTCGTAGGTGAGGTACTTGCGCTCGGTCTTGCGCTGCTCGTAGGCGCGCACCGCGGCGCCGATGGCCTTCGGGTCGACATCGAGGTCCGGCAGCTTGGCCTGGATGGCCGCCGCGAGCGTGCGCCGGGTGTTGTGCGCGAAGGACAGCAGGTCCACGATCTGCGCGGCCTTGAGCCCCTCGACCCGCTTCCCGCGCCCGAGCACGCCGCGCATCACCTGCAGCTGGTCCTCGGCGTCGAGCACGCTCCAGCCCTCGTAGCCGAACACGTCCGGCGCCCCGCGCACCTCGCGCATGGCCCAGCCGTGGAAGGTCATGGCGGCCACGGAGGACGATGCTCCGGCCAGGTCCCCCTGGACGCGCGAGCGGATCTCCGCCGCGGCGCGCCGCGTGAACGTGATCGCGAGGATCCGCTCGGGCGGCACGCCCTGCCGCAGCAGGTGTCGGATGCGCGCGACGATCGTGGTGGTCTTGCCCGTCCCCGCACCCGCGAGGATGAGGTTGTGGCTCGCGCCGGTCAGCACCGCCTCGCGCTGCGCGGGGTTCAGATGCCCCAGGACCCCGTCGACACCCGCCTCAGCCATGGGCACGAGTCTAGGAGCGCGCACCGACACCGCGGACGATGCGCGGCTACCTGACCGACACGCCCACCTGACGCGCGACCGTGTCGACGTTGTGCGCGAGGCGGTACCAGCCCACCGCGAGGAACACGTAGCCCACCAGGCTCGCGATCCCGCCGAGCAGGACCGCCACCCCGTACCCGGCCATGTCGGGATCGGAGTACGGCGTCGGGTTGGCGAGCTCGTCGTAGATCCCGTTGACCGCCACGCCCGCGACCACCGAGCCGACGATCGCCAGGATGATGCCGGGCACGATGGGCCGCGCGGCGGACGAGACCGCGCCCTGAGCGAGTGGACGGCGCCCCGGGGCGCCCGCCTCTCCCCCACGGGGGCGCTGCACGGCCACTCCTGTCATCACGTGCGCGATCGCGAAGCCTCCGATGAGAGCCAGCACCAGGCCCACGATGCCCACAAGCGCCGCCACGGTCGCGGTGGTGTCGGACCAGCCGTACGCCTCGCTCGTCCCGCCCGCGTAGACCCACGCTCCGAACGCATCGGCCAGCGGGCGGATCACGCCCGCGAGGAGCATGAGCGTGATGCCGGTGACGCCGAGCATCACCGCGTTGCGTGCGAGCGCGCCCAGGTGCGCCTGGCCACCGCGCGCCTGCGCGTCCTCGATCACCGACCACGTGCGACGCGAGTCGATCCGGCCCGCGAGGCGCAGCGCGCCGATCGCGAAGACCACGAGGCCCACCAGCCCGATCCAGAACAGCGCCTGGAAGTACTCGGTCGCATCACCCGCGTCCGCGAACCCGCCCACGATGCGCAAGCCCAGGGACCACACGCCGATCACCCCCACGGCGACGGCGCCGCCCAGCAGCGCCGTTCGAGCGAGCCCCGCGTCGGTCGCGCCCGTCTGGCGCGGTCCCGGCTGCACCGTGCGGGCGGACGGCGAGGCAGGCGCAGGCGCCTGCGGTGCGGGAGGTGCAGCCGGCATCGTCCCGCCCTGAGCACCCGGGGACGATGCGGGGGCCGGGGGCGGCCCGGCCGGACCGTCGTGCGGCGGCTTGAACGCGGGTTCCCAGTACTGCGAGCTCATGACATCCCCCTCAGATGCGCCGTGTCGTCGCGCGTCCATGCGCGGCGTGTGGCCCGACCCTAGCGGAGCCTTCAGCCCGCTCGAAGCAGGCACGACGCGGGCGCGTCAGCACCGCTCGCGCCCGGGCTTTGCCAAGCCATGGGAATAGCCGGATCCCTGCTTGGGTTGTGACACCCCGTGATAGAGACCGTCCCCCGACCCCGCCCGAGCCTCGACAACTACGCGGACCTGCTCGCCCTCGCGGGCATCGTCCGCGACACCGCGGTGTGCTCGGCATGCGGTCCCGACAGCGCTCCGCTGCGCCCCGAGGCCCTGTGGCTCGGCCACGATGCGGCGAGCGACGAGTTCAGCGGCGCCTCGCTGCTGTGCATCCGCCACGCCGCCGACTGGTCCGGTCACGGTCACGTGGCCCTCGCGTCCTGAGCGGCGCGCCTGAGCGCGCCACGCCGCGGGCTGCCCCTGCCCTCGCGTGCCACGGGCACCGCGACCTACCCTGAGGGCGAGCACCCCTCGGCTCGGCGGCACGACCTGTGGAGCGTCCATGACCGACGTCCGCGACCTCATCGACTTCGACACCCCGCATAACTACGCGGACCTCCTCGCGCGCGCCGGCACCGATCGCGCACACGCCCACTGCACGCTGTGCGGCCTGGAGTCCGATCCCCTCCCGCCCGCTCGCCTCACCCTCATCAAGTACCGGCAGGTGGGCAGCGCCAAGGGCTCGAGCCGCCTCTACTGCGAGGACCACCTCGCGGGCCTGGGAGCCGATACGAAGCCGGCCAAGCGCGCCGGACGCCGCGCGGTCGAGGCACCCGAGCAGAAGATCTGCCCCACGTGCTTCATGCAGATGCCGCTCACCGGGGCGTGCCAGAACTGCGAGTAGCGCCGCCGCCCCCGACACCCAGGGGCGGGACCAACGCCCCTGATGCCACGCCGACGCTGTGGCTAACTTCAAAGGGAAAGGGACGAATCAACGAACCGGGGGGCTCGTATGACCGACACGATCGCGCACCTCAGCCTCGACAACTATGCGGACGTGCTCGCGCTCGCGGACATCGTCCGCGCGACCGCGCACTGCAGCGCGTGCGGCCCCGACTCGCACCCCGTGCGCACGGACGCCCTGTGGGTGCTGCACGACCGCACCGACACCTCGCTCCGGTCCCCCGAGCTCTTGTGCGCACACCACGCCGCGGAATGGCAGCGCTCCGGCTGGCACCCCGCCGGGAGCTGACGAAGCGCGGCGCGCGCCCGGATCACGCCCGGCGCAGCAGCACGATGCCGCGGTAGCCCTCCGGCCCCCACCGCACCATGCGGTCGAGGTCGCTCGCGGCCACGGGCATGTCATGGGTGTCGACCCACGACTCCCCCGCAGCGTCCTCCACCCACGGGTCCTCGAGCACGAACATCCCGTCGCGGGCCGCGTGCGCGACGATCCAATGCGCACCCGTCACGCCGTGCATCGGCTCCTCGTCGACCAGCAGCAGCGCGACCCAGCCGTCGTTGAGCCGCGCCTCGAGCTCGGCCATCGACAGGCGCTCGCGGGCGACCGGCACCCCGAGCAGCGCGGCCCGCCGCGCGGAATGCTCCTGGAGCTCCGCGCGGTAGTCGTGCTCGAAGCCCTCGTAGTCCTCGAGCAGCACCGGCGCCTCGTGGTCGAGCGCCACGGCGACCGGGGCGCCGCCGCCCACGGGGACGGCGATCTCCTCCCGCAGCCGCACCGCCAACCCGACCGGCTCGCACGCCGGGTGGTTGGTGGCCTCGCGCCAGAAGCCGATCTCGCGGTCGCGGTCGTCCGCCGCGGCACCCGCGAACCCGGACACCCCCGCCGCCTCGACCGCCATGAGGCCCGCGACGGCGCCGCATGTGTACAGCGTGGTCTGTGCGTAGTAGCCGAGCTCCGCGTGCGGCACCTCGACCAGCCAGCGCACATGCCCCGCGAAGCGCTCGGTCCCCTTCGCGCCCCACGGCGTCCGCATCGGCACGAACCCCCGCGCCACCGCGAGGTCCGGGAGCGTGGCGCCCGGAGCGACCTCCCACTTCACGGCGGCGTCGCCGGCCGCCGCCCGCGCCTCGAGGAGCGCGTCCACCAAGGACGCGGCGCCCGCGAGGCCGGCGTCCGAGTCCTCCCACCACAGGTCGACCACCTTGACCGCCGCCGTCGCGGGACGGCCGCTCGTCAGCAGCGCGGCGATCGGCTTGCCTCCCTCGCCACGGCGCACGGCCAGCGCCGGACGGTAGGGAGAGCGCGGCAGGCTCCACCATGCGGCCCGCTCGGGGCCGAGTGCGGCGGCGAGCTCCTCGCCCCACTCCTCGAAGACGCGAGGGGTGACCCCCGCCGGAGGCGTCCCGAATCCCGACACGTCAGTCCTTCCCTTCGACCGGCACGGCGTTCTCCCGCGTCGCGGCCGCGACCAGCAGCCGCGTGTACTCGTGGGCGGGCTGCTCGAGCACCTCGTGGCACGGCCCGGACTCGACCACGCGGCCGTCCCACATCACCGTCACGGAGTCGGCGATCATCCGCACCACCGCGAGGTCGTGCGAGATGAACAGGATCGCGATCCCGATCTCCTCGCGCAGCCGCGCGAGCAGCGCGAGGATGTCCGCCTGCACGGACACGTCGAGCGCGGAGACCGACTCGTCGCAGATGAGCAGCCGCGGCTCCGGCGCCAGGGCGCGCGCGATCGCGACGCGCTGACGCTGCCCGCCGGACAGCTCGGCGGGACGCTTGCGCGCGAACTCCGCGGGCAGCCCGACCATCTCGAGCAGGCCGGGCACCTCGGACGATGCCCTCCCGGCCACCCCGAGCGCCTCGCTGAGGATCGCGCCGATGCTCATCATCGGGTTGAGCGACGAGTACGGGTCCTGGAAGACGATCTGCATCTGGTCGGGCGTGCGCGAGCCTCGCCCTGGTGCGAGCGCCGAGCCCGCGAGGACGATGCTGCCCGCGTCCTCGCGCTCGAGGCCGGCGATGCAGCGGGCCAGGGTGGACTTCCCGGACCCGGACTCGCCCACAATGCCCACGATGGCGCCCGGCGCGACGGCGAGGTCCACCTGGTCGAGCACGGTCCGCACGCCGAAGGCCTTGGTCACGCCCTCGCACACCAGCAACGGCTCGACCTCGGACGGGGCGGCCTCCTCGGCGGCGATGCGCGCGCCCGAGCGTGCCGCGACCACGGGGTCGGCCTCGATGAGCGCCCGCGTGTACGGATGCTCGGGAGCCGCGAGCACCGCCGCGGTCGCGCCGCGCTCGACCACCTGGCCGCCGCGCATCACGAGCACCTGGTCGGTGCGGCCTCGCACCACGCCCAGGTCGTGCGAGATGAGGATGACGGACAGCCGCCGCTCGAGCTGGATGCGTCGCAGCAGGTCGAGGATCTCGGCCTGATTCGAGGCATCGAGGGCGGTGGTCGGCTCGTCCGCGATGAGCAGCTGCGGATCGGAGGCCAGCGCCGCAGCGATCGCCACCCTCTGCCGCATGCCGCCCGAGAGCTCGTGCGGGAAGGCGTCCGCGACGCGCGCCGGCAGGTTGACCTCGGCGAGCCGCTCCTCGACCGCGGCCCGACGCGCACCCCGCGGGAGCCGGTGCCCCTGCGCCGCCTCGACGGTCCACGCGATCTGGTCGCCGCACCGGTGCACCGGCGTGAGCGACGTGAAGGGATCCTGGAGCAGCAGCGACACGGAGCGCCCCCGCGCGCGACGCCACGCCGCATCGTCCCCCGGCCGCTCGACCGGGAGCGCCTGCCCCGCGACGGTGACGGACCCGGTCGCGCGGAAGCCGCGCGGCAGCAGTCCCACGATGGACTTGGCGGTGAGCGTCTTGCCCGAGCCGGACTCGCCGATCAACGCGAGCGTCGCTCCGGGCGCGATCTCGGCGGAGACGGGCTCGACCATCGTCCCGGCGGGGCCGATGACCGTGAGGCCCTCCAACAGGACCGTCATCGGACCTCCTCCCCCACCTGGGAAAGGCGCTGCCCGATCCAGTCGCCCACGAGGTTCACGCACACCGCGACCACCACGATGAGCAGCGCGGGCAGGAACACGGCGGCCGGGTTCTGGAACATGATCGCGCGGCCGTCCGTGAGCTGGCGGCCCCAGTCGGCGGTGCCCGGCGCGACGCCCACGCCCAGGAAGGACAGCGAGGAGAACGCGACGAGCGCGAAGGCGACGTTGAGCATCATGTTCGTCACCACGAGCGACGTGACGTTGGGCAGGATGTGCCGGAACATCACGCGCCAGCGCGACAGGGACAGCATCTGGGCCGCCTCGATGTAGGGCCGCGCGGACTGCTCGAGCACCCCCGCGCGGACGATGCGGATGTCGGAGGGCGAGAACAGCACCACCAGCAGCGCGACGGTCACCCAGTAGCCACCACCCATGACGCCCGACACGACGATCGCCGCGAGCAGCACGGGCACCGCGAGCAGCAGGTCGGTCCAGCGGCCGATGAGCGTGTCGAGCCAGCCCTTCTCGTAGCCCGCGAGGGTGCCGAGGATCACGCCCAGCAGCATGGAGCCGATCGCGACCACCACGGGACCGACCAGGGCCGATGCGGTGCCCGCGACGGCCATCTGGAGCACGTCGCGTCCCAGCTCGTCGGTGCCGAAGGGATGCGCGGGGCTCCCGGGCGGGAGCGTCGAGGACAGCACGTCCTGACGCATCGCCTCGTCAAAGAGGAGGTTGCCGAAGGCTGCGGCGAGCACCACGAGCGCCAGGACGCCCAGGGCGATCGCGACGCCGACGGGCACGCGGCGGCGCCGGCGCGTGGCGGGCGCGGCACCGATGATGCGGATGTCGCTCATGCGCGCGCCCCCAAGGTGCGGCTCACGCGCGGGTCGAGCAGCAGGTACGCGAGGTCCGCGAGCAGCGCGATCACCGCGATGACCACGGCGACCAGCAGCGTGAGCGACTGCACCACCGCGATGTCCTTGAACAGCACCGAGTCCTGAAGCAGCGTGCCGATGCCCGGCAGCGCGTACGTGGTCTCGGCGAGCACGGTCCCGCCCACCAGGAAGGTCAGCACCAGGGAGGCGCCGGTGACGATGGGGATCGCGGCGTTGCGCAGCGCGATGCGGCGGACCATGCGCTCCCCCAGGCCGCGCGAGCGCGCGAAGGTCACGTAGTCGGACTCGAGCTCACGCAGCATCGCGGTGCGGGTGAGCTTGACGATGATCGCGCCCAGCCCGAGCGCGAGCGTGACCGCGGGCAGCACCAGGTGGCGAAGCGTGTCGAGCCCGCCGTCGCCGCCGCCGTACACCGGGAAGATCGGCACGTAGTAGGCGAACAGGTAGAGCAGCACGAGCCCGATCGCGAACGTCGGCGCGCTGAGACCCAGGATCGAGAGCGCGTTGCCCGCGCGGTCGACCCATCCGCCGGCCTTGACCGCCGAGCGCACGCCCAGCGGCACCGCGACGATCACCGAGACGAGGAAGGCCAGCCCGCACAGCGCCGCGGTGATCGCGATCCGGTCGCCGATCGCCTGTGCGACCGGGACCTGCAGCCGGATCGACTCCCCGAAATCGCCGGTGACGAACCCCTTGAGCCACGTGAGGTACTGGACCACCACGGGGTCGTCCAGGCGGTACTGCTCGCGCACCGCGGCGACCACGTCTGGGTTCGCGGGCCGGTTGCCCAGCAGGTTCTTCACGATGTCGCCCGGGGCCAGGTACATCATCGCGAACACGATGATCGACAGGACGAACAGCACCCCGAGCACGCCGAGCACGCGCGCCGCGAGCATGCGGCCCAGAGGCCGCAGCCGCGACGCGCGTGCGCGGGTGTCAGCGGTCGACACGAAGGGTCAGCCCGCCCGGTACAGCTGGGCCGGCCACGTCGAGACGAACGTGAACGGGCTGTAGTCCTCGAGGCCCAGATCGTTCGCGAACGCCGTCGCGGACTGGCCCCACCACAGCGGCACGTTGATGACGTCCTCCGCCTGGAGCGTCTCCGCCTCAACCAGCAGGTCGATGCGCGCGGCCTTGTCCTTCTCCGCGCCGATCTCGGTCAGCAGGTCGAGGACCTCCTGGTTGTCGTACTGCGCGGGGTTGTCGAGGCCGATGAGGTACGACGGGATCTCGGCCGGGTCGGCGAGCGTCGAGAAGTACCACATGTAGTTGATGCCGTACTCGGAGGACGGGTCGAGGCTCGCGAGCCACTCCTCGATGGGCACCTCGCGCACGTTGAGCGTGATGCCGACCTCCGCGAGGTCCTGCGCGAGCGCCTGCGCCGCGGTGCCGAGCTGGGGGCCGGTGTTCGGGGTCAGCAGCTCCGCCTCGAAGCCGTCGGGCACGGACGATGCGGCGAGCGCGGCCTTCGCGGCCTCGAGGTCGTAGTCCCACTGCGGGATGCCCGCGAGGATCTCGCGCGCCTCGTCGGGGCTGTAGACCGCGCCGAGCGACTCGGGCGTCATGATCGCGGTCGCGGCCTCGCCGTGACCCTTGAGCAGCGTCGAGACGTACGCGTCGCGGTTGACCGAGTGGGCGATCGCCTCGCGCACCTTCGCGTCGTCGAACGGCGCGACACCGGTGTTGAAGTACAGGCCCACGTACGAGAGGTCGTTGACGTACTCGACGCGCATGTCGGACAGCGACTCCCACTGCTCGGCCTGCGCGAACGGGACGTTGAACGCGATGTCGACGTCGCCCGACTGCGCGGCGAGGAGGCGGGTCGACTCGTCGGAGACGAAGTCGATGCGGATCTCCTTGACCGTGGGCTGGTCGCCCCACCACGTGTCGACGCGCTCGAACGTCACGTGCGAGTCGGGCACGAACTCGGTGACCTGGTACGGGCCGGTGCCCAGCAGGAGCGACTCGGAGGTGCCCACGTCGCCGCCGTGCTCCTCCCAGAACGCCTTCGACGTGATGAATGCCGCGCCCGCGGTGCTCATGTTGCCGGCGAACGCAGCGTCGGGCTGCGCGAGCGTGATGGTCACCTCGGAGTCGCCCGTCGCCTCGACCGTGTCGATGTTGGTCATGTAGTACGCGAGGCCCGGCGAGGCCGTCTCGTCACGCGCCATGTCGAGCGAGAACACCACGTCCTCGGCGGTCACCGGGGTGCCGTCCTGGAACATCGCGTCCTCGCGCAGCTCGTAGACGTACGTGACGTCGTCGGTCTGCTCCCAGCTCTCGGCGAGCGCGGGCTGGAGGGCGCCGGTCGAGTCGACCGCGACCAGGCCCTCCTGCGCGACCGAGGCGACGTAGTAGTTGAGGATGCCGGACTCCGAGCCCACGTAGAGGCTCGAGAGCGACCCCGGCAGCGCGACGGTGATCGAGTCGATCTCCTCGCCGGTGTCGACGCCGACGGCGACGGGCGCGCTGGACGTGGGCTCCGGGTCGGACGATGCGGTGCATCCGGCCAGTGCCAACGCTCCCGCGGCGGTGACCGCCGCCGTGCGGGCGACGGTGCCTGACGTGAGTGCCATGGTGGTGATCTCCTCTGCCTGGTTAGGGAGCGTGCCGACGCCGCCCAGGGGCGTGAAGCGGGCCCGGTGGGCGGCGCTGCGACGGCGGGCGTCGAGGATGGCCTCGACGCCGACGGGTGAGGGGCGATGCGCGGCGAGCACGCGCAGCGCGGAGGCGACGCCGTCGATGCGGGCGGCCTCGGGAAGGATGGCGGCGATCGTGCGGCGACGCAGCGCGGGCGCGAGACCGAGCGCGCGCACCGAGCCCGGCAGGTCGACGCCCTGCAGCGCCGACTCCACCACGAACGCCACCCCGAGGCCCTGCGCCGCGAGCGCGACGGCCGCATCGGCCCTGCCGACCGCGATGTCTCGCGCCCCCGCCCGGCGTCCGATGCGCGCGGCCACGGCGTCCGAGCACGTGCCGGGGCCGCCGATCCACGCGAGCTCGGCGAGCGATGCGGGCGCCACGCGACCCTCGGGTGCGGCGACGTCGGAGCCGGTGAGAGCGACGACGTCCTCCGCGAACAGGAACGACGTGCGGAGCGCCGCGGGCCGCGCGCCGGTACGGGTGTCGAGCGGCATGGGCGCGACGGCGACATCGGCGCGCCCGCCCCTCACCATGTCGAGCGCCGACTCGGCGTCGGGCGCCTCGAGCACCACGATGTCCAGATGCGGCTGGAGCGTGGCGAGCCGCCCCGCCGCGGGCGCGAGGACGGACCCGACCTGGTCGGGGACCGCCACCAGGCGGACCTGCCCGCCGCGGCGGCCGAGCGCGTGCGCGAGGTCGGCGGCGGCCGCGGTGAGGCTCGCGTCGATGCGCGGTGCGTGACGCGCGAGGAGAGCCCCCACGGGGGTGAGGCGCGCCGCGCGCGCCGTCCTGGCCACGAGCGCGGCGCCGAGCCGTTCTTCGAGCCGCTGCACGTGCTGCGTGATGGTCGGCTGGCTGTACCCGAGCGAGCGCGCCGCGGCGGAGATGGAGCCGTGCTCGTCGATGGCGACCAGGATGCGCAGCGAATGGAGGTCGATCGCCCGTGTCAGGGCGTCGATCTCGGTGCTGCGCGCTCCGTCCATAGGCAGACGCTATCGATGACGCGTCCTCCATGGGTTTCGGTGATGTTTCATTTCGGTAAGGCTTCGTGACCTGACACCATGGGCGCATGACCGACGCCGCATGGATCGCCACCCACGACGCGGCGGCCTTCGGGCCTCACGGCCTCGCCTCGCTCGCGACGACCTTCTGGCTCTCCCCCGCTCCCACGGAGTGTCCGGCGGTCCCCGGCGAGTGGCGCGCCCACGACGGCGTCGCGGTGGGGCTGATCGACGGCGAGGAGGTGCGCCTGGCGCCCGGGACGGAGCACTCGCACGGCCCCGTGGTGCTGCGGGCGTTCGCGCGCGAGGGCGCGCTCGCGGTCCGCCTGCTCGACCCGTCCCGCGCCGCCCGCGCGGGGCTCGGCGCGATCGAGCGCTTCGCGTGGGATCCCGGCGCGCGCATCGTGGGGCGCTTCACGGCCGTGCCGTCCGCACCCACGCCGACGCTCGCGGTGGACGGCCACCGCTCGACCACGATCTACGACGGAGTGGTCGCGTTCGAGGTCGCCGGCGCGGCTCTCGAGCTGCTGGTCCACCGCGACGGCGACGAGCTCTTCGGCGCGTTCTCGGACGCGACCGCGGAGACCGAGCCCTACAACTTCCGCATGATCCGCCTCGACGGGCCTCGCGCGGACGGCTCCGTCACGGTCGACCTCAACCGCGCCTACCTCCCGCCGAGCAGGTTCTCCCCGCACTTCGTGTGCGTGACGCCGCCTCCCGGCAACCGCTGGCCGGTGGCCGTGCGCGCGGGCGAGCGCCGCATCGTGCCGCGGGACGCGGACTCGCTCTAGAACAGGTGCGGCGGGTCCGTCTGGGGCGAGCCGGCGCCCTGCACGGGGCCCACCTTCTCGAGGTAGCAGCGCCCGCACAGGGACTCGTAGTCGGCCTGCTGGCCGTCGATCGCGACCTGGTCGCCGTGGCGCACGAAGACGCCGTCGACGATGCGCGCGTTGAAGATCGCCTTCGACCCGCAGCGGCAGATGGTCTTGAGCTCCTCGATCGAGTGCGCGATCTCGAGCAGGCGCAGCGAGCCCGGGAAGGAGCGCGTCATGAAGTCCCCGCGCAGCCCGTAGCAGAGCACCGGGACGCCATGGCGGACGGCGACCTCGAAGGCCTCGTCCACCTGGGCGGGCGTGAGGAACTGGGCCTCGTCGATGAAGACCGCGTCGACCTGGTCGAGCGGGCGGTTCGCCTCGAGCGCCGCGATGAGCGATACATCGGACTCCAGCACCACGTCGACCTTGCGGTCCACCCCGATACGGGACGAGACCGACGCACCGGCCTTGGTGTCGACTCCGGGCTTCACCAGGACGGGGTGCTGATCGCGCTCCTCGTAGTTGTAGGCGGCCGTGAGGAGCAGCGCGGTCTTGGACGAGTTCATCGCCCCGTACCGGAAGTACAGCTTCGCCATTCGCATCCATCCCTTGGGCCGGTCCGACTACCGGAGAACGATAGCGCCGCGCGCGCCACGGTCGAGGCCAAGGGACCAAGGACCCTCTCGCGCCGGCCCGGGTCCGCTACGGTGTCGGGTGCCCGCTGACAACGACGTACAGGACTGGGAACCACGAATGATCGACGACCGCGCTGACCACGCCGGCCTCACCCTCGACAACTACGCCGACCTGCTCGCGCTCGCGGGCGTGGAGCGGGCGACCGCTCAGTGCTCGTACTGCCCGCCCGGCACGGAGGCTGTGCCCGCGAACGCGCTCTACCTGCTCCACGACCGCTCGGGCGACACCGAGAACGTGGGCCTCATGTGCCCCGAGCACGCCGGCGAGTGGTGCAGCACCGGGGTGATCGGCGTCGGCGCGCCGCTCACCGCCCCGCGTCCCTGAGCACGGATGGCATCGACCTGACCGCGCATCGGCGCATGCCTTCCTGATCCACCTCGGCACGAACCTCGGACGGCGTGTCGGCGCAGCATGATGGGGTTCGTGTCGTGCTCCTCGCACCTTTCCTGCACGAGCGCGCGGGGTCTTCCCGACCACGGACCCGACCCTTCGCGCAGGAAAGGTGCGAGCACCGCACACCACACCTCACCTCCGCACGGCCGCCCTTCATGCAGGAAAGGTGCGAGCACCCGGGCACCGGCACCCCGACGTAGCCTGGCCGCATGGCCGCATCCCCGGACTCGCCCGGCCCTTCCACCCCCGGACCCGCGTCGGCGACAAGCACCCAGGTCATGGTGCTCTGGATCGCGATCCTCGGCAGCTTCGTCGCGTTCCTCGACGGCAGCATCGTCACGGTGGCGCTGCCGGCGATCGAGCGGGACCTCGGCGGCGGCGTCGCGCTCCAGCAGTGGGTGGTGGACGCGTACCTCATCACGCTGGGCGCCCTGATCCTGGTCGCGGGCAGCCTGTCGGATCTCTTCGGCCGGTTGCGCGTGCTCACCATCGGGCTCGTCGGCTTCGGGGCGACCTCGCTCGCGATCGCGCTCGCGCCCACGGGGACCTTCCTCATCGGGGCGCGGCTGCTCCAGGGCGTCGCCGGAGCCCTCCTGGTGCCCAGCAGCCTCGCGCTCATCATGAGCACGTTCCGCGGCCCCGCGCAGGCGAAGGCGATCGGCACGTGGACCGGCGCGACCACGGGCGCGTTCGTCGCAGGCCCCGTCCTGGGCGGGCTGCTCACCGACTACGCCTCGTGGCGCTGGGCGTTCGCGATCAACGTCGTGCCGATCGCCGCGACCCTCGTGCTCATCGCGCGCCTGGATATCCACGACGTGCGGCGCGAGAGCGCGAAGGTCGACTACGCAGGGGCGCTGCTCTGCGCGGTCGGCCTGGGCGCGGCCGTCTACGCGCTCGTGGAGCAGCCGCACCTCGGATGGTCCGATGCACGCATCGTCGCCGCGGGGCTCGGCGGGCTCGTCGCCCTCGCCGCGTTCGTCCTGCGGCAGGCGCGGATCCCCGATCCGATGCTCCCCCTCGGCCTGTTCCGTGCGCGCAACTTCGCGTGGGGCAACCTGACCACGTGGTTCGCGTACGGTGCGCTCGCGCTCAACGGCTTCATCGTGAGCGTGTACCTGCAGCAGGGCGCCGGGCTGTCCGCCACCGCGGCAGGACTTTCCGAGCTGCCCATCACCGTGCTGATGATCCTGTTCAGCTCTCGCGTGGGGGCGCTCGGCGCCAGGTTCGGCCCCCGCATCTTCATGACGGTGGGCCCGGTGATCATGGGCATCGGCTCGTTCATGCTCGTCGCCATCTCGGCCGAGTTCGACTACTGGACGCAGGCCCTTCCGGGCATCGTCGTGTTCGGCGTGGGGCTCACCCTCATGGTCGCGCCGCTGACCTCGGCGATCCTGGGCGCGATCGACTCCGAGCGCTCGGGAATCGCGAGCGCGGTCAACAACGCGGTCGCGCGCATCGCGGGGCTCGTCGCGGTGGCGCTCATCGGCACCATCGTGGGCGGCACGCTCGACCTGGACGGCTTCCACCGCGCCACCGTGGTGACCGGGGCGTTCATGCTGGTCGCCGGGGCGATCTCATGGGCGGGCATCAGGAACGACGCGTTCGCCCGGGACCACGGCGCGTCCGCCTGAGCCCTCGCTACAGGTCGCGGACGGCCCGCTCCACCAGGTACTGCTGGTTCATGACGATCGCCTGCATCGTCGGCACGAAGATGCACGTCACCGCGATGATCGGCACGAACGTGCCCATGCTCTCGGGCAGCAACGGGATGAGCAGCGAGATCGCGAACCACACGGCCCCGGAGATGTAGTACTTCCGCTTCTGGGTCTTGACCCCGGCCCAGAGGTATCCCGCCCAGCACAGGATCCCGAAGGTCAGCAGCGGCACCAGCACCCACCACGACCGCTTGAGACGCCATCCGCGCTGGCCGAGCCGGCGCTGCGCGTACTCGGGAACCGTGTCGTTCATGCGTCCTCCGTGAGGTCGAACGTCCAGACGTTGAGGGTCATGGGCACGCCGCGGTAGTCGTCCTCGAGCGTGCCACGGTGCTCGAAGCCCACCGTGCGGCACAACGCGTTCGACGCCGCGTTGTCGACGTTCGGGCACGCCATCAGCAGCGGCGGGAGCCCGCGAGCCGCGGCGCTCGCGCGGGCCTCGTCGATCAGCAGCCGCACCCCTGCGGTCGCCGCTCCGCGCCGTTGGTGCTCCGGGACCACCATCCACCCCGTCTCGAGGCACGGCTCGCCGTCCCAATCGGACTCCCACCAGCCCACCGAGCCCACCGCGACCGGCGCATCGTCCCTGCGGATCGTGAACATGTGGGGGCGGCCGGAGTCCCAGCCGCGGATGTACTGCTCGTGACGGCGGCGGATGCGCGCGTCCGTCTCGGGACCGGCGAGGTGCTCCATCATCTCCGGCACGTTCGCCGCGACGAGCACGGGCAGGTCCGCATCGGTCCAGCGGCGCAGCACGTAGCCCACTAGAGCCCCTTCTCCTCGTCGGTGAGCAGCCCCGCCCAGCCCTCGTAGTCGCCGCCATGCTTCTCGGCGATCCGCTCGCAGAGGTCGATGGTGTCGCGCAGGAAGTCCGGCACGAGCGGGGTGCGGTAGGCGCGCACGAACAGCATCCACTCAGGGATGTCATGGCTCGGCTCGACCAGCTCGTGGCTCACCCTCAGCGCGCGCAGCTCGTCCGCGGCCCCGCGCACGCGCGGCTCCGACGTGAAGGAGAGGAAGAACTCCGACTCGCGCGGGGCGGCGAGGTCCGCGCCGCGGGCGGCCATCGCCTCGAGCTGCTCGGCGTCGTCGCTCCAGAGGTCGTACGGACCCACGCGCTTGCGCCCGCCGAACACCTTAGTGAGGAATCCCATGAGGACAACGCTAGCCGCGCGGGGTCCCGGCCAGCGACGTCAGGACGACGCGGACCTGCGCAGGAACTCGGTGAAGCCGAGCGACGCGTAGAGCGCCTTCGCGGCGTCGTTGTCGTCGTAGACCGTGAGCGCGACCTCGCGCTCCCCCACCGCCTTGAGCGCGCGCGCCGTCGCGGCGAGCATGCCGGCCGCCACGCCCTGGCGCCGATGATCGGGCAGCACGATGCAGTCGAGGATGTACGGGCAGTCGGGCAGATCGTCCTTGATGACGCAGCGGAAGACCGTGGTGACGAAGCCCGCGATGTACTCGTCGCCGGTCAGCGCGACCGGCGAGGCCACGGGCATGAACTCGCCCGCCTCGTTGCGGAAGACGGACTGCGTCAGCTCGACGACCCCGTCCCACGTGTCGAACGGCGTGCGCCGCGGATAGCACTCCCAGGCCGCCGCTGCGATCCACGGGATGTCCTCGGGCACCATCGCCCGCACGTGCGGCCAGGGCTGTGCGGCTTGCAGGATCGCGTCCACCGGGGCGACCATGACGATGCGCTCCACAGAAGGCGTCAGCGCTCTCTCAGGCATAAGGGGACCGTATCACCCGACCCCTTGACATATACCCCCAGGGGTATGCATACTTGTGTGCGAAGCGACCGGGCACCCCCCTCGCCCGGTCGCGAACATCCTCAGACTCAAGGAGAAACCCGTATGTGCTCTCGAATCACCTGCAACCAGTGCGGCAAGGCGACGTGGACCGGCTGCGGCCAGCACATCGACCAGGCCCTCGCGGGCGTGCCGCAGGACAAGCGCTGCACCTGCGACCAGGGCGGTGGCTCGGGCAGCTCGTTCGGCTCGATGTTCTCCAACATCTTCTCGCGCTGACGCGCACATGACGCGGCCCTCGTGGCCGCGCCCTCCGGGGAGAGGCCCCGTCGGTGTCCCATGCGGACGCCGGCGGGGCCATCGTCGTGCCGCGCGCTCCCCGCGATCCCCCGGCAGGCTCTCAGCCGACTCCCAGCCACCGTTGGTGAGATCGAGCCATGACGAACCGGACATTCACCACCGACCTCCACGAGCTGCTCGAGGCGAGCGACGACGCCGCCTTCGCCTCCCGGCTCCCCCGCGCCCTCGATGTCGACGCCTTCGCGACGTACCTGGCCTTCCAGGAGATCGTCGACAGCTACGACGCGGTCGCGCACCCGGGCGACCACGCCTACGTCTGCTACGACACCGCGACCGGATCGCTTGCCGTGGTGGACTGGGCGCTCGACGTGAGCGTGGGCACGCGCCACGGCCTCGGTGACGCCGCCGCCGCGCGGCTGCTGGCCGAGCGGTTCCTCACGCAGCCGGGTTTCGCCGCGCTCGTGGACGCGGAGCTCGAGCGCCTCACGGACGCGCTCATCGCGTCCGGCGCCGCCGACACGGACGCCCGAGTCGCTGCCGGGGCGCTGCGGCGTCACACGGCGCGCCTGCGCGCCGCCGAGCTGCCCGAGCCGATGCGCGAGCCGCACCCCGCCTGATCCGCGCCTGCGCCTACCTGCGCACAACGCGTGCGGATCGTGTCGCCGCTGACACGCCCCTAGCCGCAACGCGTGCGAATCGTGCGGACCTCGCCCGGCGCCTCGACACGATCCGCACCCGCTGACCAGCCGTGCGGTGCGTAGACGACACGATCCGCACCAGTTCCGGCCAACGCCGTCCGACCGGCCCCGCCCGAGTCGCCGCGCAGCCCCCTGCTAGGTTCGATTCAACCGTCAGGAAGGCTCCACCCTCCATGAGCGAGAATCTCGCACCGGCCATCACGCTGCCCGAGTACGGCGTCCACTCGGAGGTCGGGAAGCTGCAGAAGGTGCTCGTGTGCGCGCCGGGCCTCGCGCACCATCGGCTGACCCCCTCGAACTGCCAGGACCTGCTGTTCGACGACGTCATGTGGGTCGAGAACGCCGAGCGCGACCACGCCGCGTTCGTCCAGCTCATGCGCGACCGCGACGTCGACGTCATGGAGCTCCACACGCTGCTCGCGGAGACCCTCGCCCTCCCCGAGGCACGCGCATGGCTCCTCGACCGCAAGGTCACCCCGGACGAGGTCGGCCTCGGCCTCGCGACCGACATCCGCGCGTACCTCGACAGCCTCGGCTCGATGGATCTGGCGCGGCACATCATCGGCGGGCTCTCGACGCTCGACCTCCCGCGCGACTTCTCCCCGCCCGGCATCCAGCTGGTGCGCGAGGAGTCCGGCATGCGCGACTACCTGCTGCCGCCCCTGCCCAACACGCTCTTCACGCGCGACACCACCTCGTGGATCTACGGCGGCGTGACGCTCAACCCGTTGTACTGGTCCGCACGCCACGCCGAGACGCTCGTGATGAAGGCCGTCTACACGTTCCACCCGGACTTCCGCGACGCGGTGAACGTGTGGTGGGGAGACCCCGAGCTGCCGAACGGGCTCGCGACGCTCGAGGGCGGCGACGTCATGCCCGTCGGCAACGGCACGGTGCTGGTGGGCATGTCCGAGCGGTCGAGCCGGCAGGCGATCACGCAGCTCGCGATGGAGCTGTTCCTGGGCGAGGGCGCTCAGCAGGTGATCGTCGCGAAGATGCCGCGACTTCGTTCCGCGATGCACCTCGACACGGTCTTCACGCTGGCGGATCGCGACATCTGCACGGTCTTCCCCGGCATCATCGACGAGATCGAGACGTATGTGATCCGCGAGGCGCCCGCGCCGACGATGCTCGACGTGCGCCGCGATGAGCGCCCGTTCGTCGACGTGGTCGGCGAGGCGCTCGGCGTGGACCTGCGCGTCATCGCGACGGGCGGCGACCGCTACGCATCCGAGCGTCAGCAGTGGGACTCGGGCAACAACCTGCTCGCGCTCGAGCCGGGCGTGGTGGTGGCCTACGACCGCAACACCCACACGAACGAGGAGCTGCGCGCCGCGGGCGTCGAGGTCCTCGAGATCGTCGGCGCCGAGCTCGGCCGTGGCCGCGGCGGCGCCCACTGCATGACCCAGCCGCTGTTGCGCGACGCCTGAACCTATTACGCAACACTCATGTTGCGTTTTGCGCGTCACGCCCGCTAGGGTGCGGGTAAGGCAAGCCTCACCTGCCGTTCCCACGCGCCCTCGGCGCCCTGTTCTCACCTGGAGTCCACGTGCTCTCACGCGTCGCTGACGCGCGCCTTCGCGCGCCCGGAATCATCGCCGGTGCGCTCCTCGCGCTGCTCTTCTCATCCGTGCTCATCGCCCTGCCCGCCTACGCCGCAGCGGTCGAGCCCGTCGTCACCGTCACCCCGACCGAGGACG
>NZ_BBMB01000002.1 GCF_000971235.1 Demequina subtropica | reverse complement strand
GGGCGGATCGGGCACCGAGCACCTCGCAGGGCGAAGGGTCAGGCGATCAGCGCGTCGACCTCGCTCAGCGCCGCGTCGATGACCCGCAGGCCCCTCCGGAGCTCGTCCTCGGTGATGATGAGCGGCGGCGCGAGGTGCGTGCGGTTGAAGTGCACGAAGGGCCACAGCCCCGCGTCCTTGCACGCCTTGGCGAACACGCCCATGGGGGCGGCATCCGCCCCGGCTGCGTTGAACGGCACCAGCGGTTCGCGGGTCTCCTGGTCGCGCACGAGCTCGATCGCCCAGAACAGACCCGTGCCGCGGACCTCGCCCACGCACGGGTGGGACTCGACCCACGACTCAAGCACCGGCCGGATCACGCGCTCCCCGAGGTCGCGCACGCGCTCGAGGATGCCGTCGCGGCGGAACACCTCGAACGTCGCGACGCCCGGCGCGCACGCGAGCGGGTGGCCCGAGTACGTGAGGCCGCCGGGGAACGCCTTCTGCTCGAACGCCGCCGCGACCTCCTGCGAGATCACCACGCCGCCCAGCGGGACGTAGCCGGAGTTGACGCCCTTGGCGAAGGTGATGAGGTCGGGCTCGACGCCGTGGCCCTGGAACGCGAACCACTCGCCGGTGCGCCCGAAGCCGACCATGACCTCGTCCGCGATGTAGACGATGCCGTACCTGTCGCACAGCTCGCGCACGCCGGCGAGGTAGCCGGGCGGCGGCACGAGCACGCCGTTGGTGCCCACGATGGTCTCGAGCACGATCGCGCCGATGGTCGAGGCGCCCTCGAGCACGATGGTCTGCTCGAGGTGCTCGAGCGCGCGCCGCGTCTCCTCCTCCTCGGTCTCCGCGTGGAAGGCCGAGCGGTACAGGTACGGCCCGAAGAAGTGGACCACCGAGCCGTCCGCGGGCTCGTTGGGCCAGCGGCGCGGGTCGCCCGTGAGCGAGATCGCGGTGGTGGTGTTGCCGTGGTAGCTGCGGTACATCGCGAGCACCTTGCGCTTGCCGGTGAACAGGCGCGCCATGCGCACCGCGTTCTCGTTGGCGTCAGCGCCGCCGTTGGTGAAGAACACACTCGAGAAGCGCTCGCCGGCGACCTCGGTGATGAGGCGCGCGAGCTCGCCACGCACGTCGTTCGCGAAGGACGGCTGGATGGTCGCGAGCGTGCGCGCCTGCTTCTCGATGGCCTCGATGAGGTCCGGGTGCTGGTGCCCGAGGTTGAGGTTCACGAGCTGCGACCCGAAGTCGAGGTAGCGGTTGCCCGCGTAGTCCCAGAACTCGGATCCCTCGCCGCCCGCGACGGGAAGAGGATCGATGAGCGCCTGCGCGCTCCACGAGTGGAAGACGTGGGCGCGGTCGTCGGCGCGCACGCGCGCCTCGGCGCCGGTCATGGCGTCCTGCTCGGTGGTCATCTTCTCCCCCTCAGTGGTTGCTCGGGAAGCCCAGGTCGATCTGCGACTCGCTGGGCTCGGGCCACCGCGTGGTGACCACCTTGGACCGCGTGTAGAAGTGGATCGACTCGGGGCCGTAGATGTGCGAGTCGCCGAAGAGCGACTGCTTCCAGCCGCCGAACGAGTACGCGCCGATCGGCACCGGCAGCGGGACGTTCACGCCCACCATGCCCACCTCGATGTCGATCTCGAATGCGCGGGCCGTGCCGCCGTCGCGCGTGAAGATCGCCGTGCCGTTCGCGAACGCGTTGGCGTTCACGAGCGCGACGGCCTCGTCGTAGGACGATGCGCGCACCACCGAGAGCACGGGGCCGAAGATCTCGTCGTCGTAGACCTTGGTGCCGGGCGTCACGTGGTCCACGAGCGACGTGCCGATGAAGAAGCCGTCGCCGTCGAACTCCTGTGCCGTGCCGTCGACCACGACGGTCGCGCCCTCGGCCGCGGCGCCGGTCACGTACGACGCGACGCGGTCGCGGTGCTCACGCGTGATGAGCGGGCCCATCTCCGAGGCCGGGTCGGTGCCGTCGCCGATGGTGAGGCCGGCCATGCGCTCGGCCACCTTGGCCACCAGCGCGTCGGCCGTGTCCTCGCCCACGGGGACCAGCACGGAGATCGCCATGCAGCGCTCGCCGGCCGAGCCGTAGGCCGCGGAGACGGCCGCGTCGGCGGCGGCGTCGAGGTCCGCGTCGGGCATCACGATCATGTGGTTCTTCGCGCCGCCGAGCGCCTGCACGCGCTTGCCCTGCGCGGTGCCGCGCTCGTAGATGGCGCGCGCGACGGGGGTCGAGCCGACGAAGCTCACCGCCTTCACCTCCGGCGAGTCGAGCAGCGTGTCGACGGCGACCTTGTCGCCGTGGACCACGTTGAGCACGCCGGCGGGGAGGCCCGCCTCCTCGAACAGCCGCGCGAGGAAGATCGAGGCCGAGGGGTCCTTCTCGCTCGGCTTGAGCACCACGGTGTTCCCGCACGCGATCGCCGAGGCGGCCATCCACAGCGGCACCATCACCGGGAAGTTGAACGGGGTGATCGCCGCGACCACGCCGACGGGCTGCTTGACCGAGTGGACGTCGACCCCACGCGCGACCTGCTGGGAGTGCTCACCCTTGAGGTGGTGCACCAGCCCGGCCGCGAACTCGACGTTCTCGATGCCGCGGCTGATCTCGCCCTTCGCGTCGCCGAGCACCTTGCCGTGCTCGCGCGTGATGATCGCCGCGAGCTCGTCCTGACGCTCGATCAGCAGGTGGCGCAGGCGGAAGAACACATCTGCGCGCTTGATAAGCCCGCTCGCGCGCCAGGCCGGCAGCGCCGCCGCGGCGGCGGCGATCGCCTCCTCGACCTCGGCGACCGTGGCGAAGGCGACCTCGCCCGCAGCCTCCCCGGTGGCCGGGTTGAAGACCGTGCCGGTGCGCTCCCCCGCGCCCGCCTCGGCGCCCGCGATGTGATGACGGATCAGGCTCACAGCTCTCCCTTCGCGCGCGCGCCGGACACTCTGCCCGGGGCGCACGTGTGCACTAGGCGGCCAGATTCACACATACGATGGCCGGATGGAGGCCTCCGACCGTCGCGAATTGCCTGGAACCCTGACACATCGTCCGAGCCGTGCGGCGCTCGCCGCGCTTCCCTCCGTGATCGAGCTGCTCGAGGACCCCGCGTTCCGCGCCGGACGCCCCGAGGTGCTCGTCGGCGGAGACCTGCTCGACGCACCCGTGAGGTGGATCCACACCTCCGAGCGGTCCGACATCGCGCGCATGCTCGACGGCCGCGAGCTGCTCCTGTCGATGGGAACGGCCTGGCCCGAGGACGATGCAGGGCTCACCGCGCTCGTCGAGAGCCTCGCCGAGGCGGGCATCGCCGCGCTCGTGCTCGAGCTGGGCACGCGCTACCCCACGCCGCCGCCGGCGGTGCTCGAGTCCGCGCGCCACCACGGCATCGCCTTCATCGTGCTGCACCGCGAAGTGCGGTTCGTGACCCTCACGGAGGCGGGCCACTCCCGGATCATCGCGGGCCAGATGACGGCGCTGCGCGCGCGCGACGAGGTGCGGGAGGTCTTCACCTCGCTCGCGTTGCGGGGCGCGCCGGCCGACCACGTGGTGCGCGAGCTCGCGCGTGCGCTCGGCGCGCCGGTGGTACTCGAGAGCCTCGCGCACGAGGCGCTCATCGCGGAGGTCCCCGTGGGCAACGAGGCGAATGTGCTCGCGGACTGGGAGCGACGCTCGCGGTCCGCGCATCGCGACGGCGACCGCTGGCTGGTGGTGCCCGTCGACGCGCGCGGCAAGCGCTGGGGGTTCCTGGTCGCGCTGCCCGGCCCTGAGCACCCCGCCGGGCGCCGCAACGTGCTGCTGCAGGGAGCGATCGCGCTCGCGCTGGGCAGGCTCGCGGACGGCGGGCGCGACGAGTGGGCCACGCTCGCACGTCGGCACGTGCTCGACCCGCTGCTCGCGGGACGGTTCGCGACCTCCGAGGCCATGGCGGCCCGCCTCGAGGCGGCCGGCGTGCCCGTGACGGATCGGCTGCTCTACGGGATCGCACTGCGGGGCGGCGAGCCGACCGCCGCCCAGATCGAGTCGTGGGCGCTCGGCGTCGGCGCGCGGGCGCGGGCCCTCCCCGTGCCCGGCCGGTCCGGCGCCCCGGTGATCGTGGTGCTGCTGTCCCTGCCCGCGCATCGTCCGCTCGACGACGCCGCTCTCGCCTCGCTCCCCCGCGCGCTGAGCGACGGCGCACGCGTCGCGATCACCGTGGGCCGCGAGGCGCGCGACGTGGACGCCGCGACCCTGTCGCTGCACGAGGCGCTCGACAACGCGCGCGAGCCCGCCCCGGGCGAGGTGCTGTGGGTCGAGCGGCGGCCTCTGTCACGCCTGCTCAGCAGCCTGCGCGACGACCACCGGCTGCTCGACCATGGCGAGCGGATGCTCGCGCCGATCGTCGAGCACGATCAGCGCACGGACGGCGACCTCCAGCGCGTCCTCCGGGCGGCGCTGTCGCATCCCGGCAACCGCACCGCCGCGGCGCGCGCGGCACACCTGTCGCGGTCGGTGTTCTACCAGCGGCTCGAGCTCATCCAGTCGCTGCTGGGCGTCGACCTCGAGGACGGCGAGACGCAGACCGCGTTGCACATCGCGCTGCTGTCGCGGCACCAGTGAGACCGCGGCTGGCTCAGCCCGCGACGTAGACCTTCCGCAGGGTCTCGGTGACGGTCCAGCGCGTGCTCATGCCCTCCTGGAGCCACACGAGCGAGCCGGGGCCGACCTCTGCGGTCGGCAGCGCGGGGTCCAGGTACTCGATGGTCGCGCGGCCCGAGAGCACCACGAAGACCTCGTCGGCCTCGATGTCGGTCGCGACCCCGGGCGTCATCTCCCACACGCCGACCTCGATCTCGCCGATCTCGGCGAGCGCCGCGGCGCCCGCGACGGGAGCGCCCGCCTCCACCGCCGAGGCCTCGATCGGCTCGGTCTCGATGGCGAGGGTGTGGAGGTCGACGGGGATGCCGGGCTCGAGGTTCATGACTCGAACCCTAGCCCGAGCGGCTCGAGGCGCTCCCGGCGGGCCTCGCGGGCGCGCCGCGCCACGGCGCGCCAGCATCGTGGGACGTTGGACAAGACGGCGAGCGCACCGAACGCGAGGTAGCTCGGGACCACGACGGTGCCCGTCCATCCCATCCCGACCACCAGGTAGATCACGCCCTCGACCGCGCTGACAGCGGTCGCGGTGATGGAGATCCCGGCGACGTCCTTGGCCCGCATCCCGGACCACAGCGCGGGGATCGAGTACGCCGCCGACACCGCGACGAGCGCGAGGCCCACCGACATCCGCAGGGCCCCGACGGACTCGCCCACCACGCCGATGAGCGCGAGGCCCGCGAGCGTCGCGCCCGCCGCGCGGGGCATCGTGACGCGGAAGCTCGCATCGAGCCGCACCGCCTCGCGGCACAGACGCACATGGAACACCGCCCACACCACGGTCGCGACCAGCACCCCCCATGCCTGCGCGAGCACCGCGACGGCGAGCCAGGCAGGGATCGAGCCGAGCAGCACCCCGAGCGAGACCGCGGAGAGCCCGTCGACACGGCGCGAGCGGCGTACGCGCAGCCACGCGGGGACGGAGCGCGCGACCTCGACCGCGATCAGCCCCGCGCCCGCCGCGAGGGCGAGGCCCAGGTCAGCGGACAGCACGGGCGGAGCCGCTGCTCATGAGTCGAACCCCAGTCCCACCGCGTCGAGGCCGCGCAGCAGCAGGTTGCGGCGTCCCTCGCGGTGATCGGCGCGGTCGAGGCTCCAGCGCGTCGCGTTGATGCCCAGGCTCGCGAGCGGCTCGGGCGGGAACGGCAGGGGCCGCTCGCGCACCATGCGCAGGCGCGTGCGCTCCGTCTCCTCTCCCGCGAGCAGGTCGAGCATGACGTTCGCGCCGAAGCGCGTGGCCCCGACTCCCAGCCCCGTGAAGCCGAGCGAGTACGCGACGTCGCCGCCGCGCGCGGTTCCCCAGAACGCGCAGAAGCGCGTGCTCGTGTCGATCGCGCCGGCCCACCGGTGCGTCGCGCGGATCCCGTCGAGCTGCGGGAAGGTGGTGAGCAGGTGGCTCGCGAGCTTCTCGTAGGACTCGCGTCGGTCCTGGTACTTCGCGCGCACACGGCCGCCGGCGTGGTAGATCGCGTCGTAGCCGCCGAACAGCAGGCGGTTGTCCGCTGTGAGCCGGTAGTAGTGGAACTGGTTCGCCATGTCCGCGACGCCCTGGCGCCCCTCCCAGCCGATCTGGGCCAGCTGGGCGTCGGTGAGCGGCTCGGTCATGAGCGAGTAGTCGTAGACCGGCACCGTCATGAGGCTGTTGCGCTTGAGCAGCGACGGGAACACGTTGGTCGCGAGCGCGACCTTTCCCGCGCGCACCACCCCGTCACGTGTCCGGACCAGCGGGCCGTCCTCGAGCGAGGTCACCGGCGACGCCTCGAAGATCTGCACGCCCAGATCCTCCGCGACGCGCGCGAGCTCGCGCGCGAGCTTGGCAGGGTGCACCAGGGCGGTGTCGTCCTCGCTCAGGGCCCCGCCCAGGTAGGTCGGCGAGTTCACCAGGGCGCGCGTGGCCTCGGCATCGAGGGCGTCCTCGCCGAGCCACTCGACCTGGTGCGGCTCGACCGCGACGGCGAGCGCCCCGGTCCGCTGCCAGTCCACGTCCATCCCGTAGCGCGCGACCGTCTCGCCGATCTGGTCGAGGTTCTCCATCCCGAGACGGTCGAGCTCGTCGATCTCCTCGGGCCACCGGCTCTCGCCGTTCTCGCGGCCGTGCGTGAGGCTCGCCTCGCAGAAGCCGCCGTTGCGTCCCGACGCCGCCCAGCCCACGCGACGCGCCTCGAGCACGGTCACCGACAGACCCGGGTCGCGCTCCTTCGCCATGATCGCGGTCCACAGCCCGCTGTAGCCGCCGCCCACGATCACGAGGTCGGCGCGATGGCTGCCGGCGAGCGCGGGGCGCTCGGGGCCGGGCGCATCGTCCGTCCAGAACGGGCTGAGGGCCGAGCCCCCGAGCATGGCGGCGATGGACGATGCGGAGGCCGGGTGGCGCTCGAAGACCGTGGTCCCCACGGATATCACTCCTGACGGTGGCGGGTGCGATCCGCATGCAACCGCATCGTCCCCTCCCCCGGCAAGGGCCGAGGTCCCGGGCGAGTTCCTTCCGGACACGGCGGCTGGGCCGCGCGGGGCGCCCGACGCATCGTCCGAGCCGGCGTCATGGACCGGAAACACGGCATCGGCTACCGTCGGAGATGCACTCCCCGGGTGTGCGACCCCAGCGCCAGGCCGGCGGTGGTCGCGAACCGAACCTCACAGTTGCCCGTCGCCAGGCCGGTCGGGTGGAGGAGTCATGCCTGTCACGCTCGACCGCGCCCGGATCGCCCAGCTGATCGAGGAGCAGACCGCCCTGCTCAACGAGCGCACCACCAAGTCCAAGGCCATGTACGGCCACGCCTCGGAGCACCTGTCCGGCGGCGTCGCGTCGAGCTACCAGGGACGCGACCCGTGGCCCATCTACATCGAGTCGGGTGCGGGCGACCGCATCACCGATGTCGACGGCAACGAGTACTACGACTTCCACAACGGCTTCGGCTCGATGGTCCAGGGCCACGCGCACCCCGCGATCGGCGAGGCGCTCGCGAAGCGCTACCCGCTGGGCACGCACTTCGCCGCGGCGACCGAGGACGTCATCGACGTGGCCGACGAGCTCGCGCGCCGCTGGGGCCTGCCCAAGTGGCGCTTCACCAACTCCGGCTCCGAGTCGACCATGGACGCCATCCGCATCGCGCGTGCCTACACGGGCCGCGACACGGTCATGAAGATCTTCGGCTCCTACCACGGCCACCACGACACGGTCATGGTGTCGATCGGTGTCGAGTACGACAAGATCGGCGACCGCGAGAACTACGCCTCGCTGGCCTACGGCGCCGGCATCCCGCAGGCGACGGTCGACATGACCGTCGCGGTGCCGTTCAACGACGCGGGCGCCATGGAGCGCCGCATCGAGCGCCTCGCGGAGGAGGGCCGCCTCCCCGCGTGCGTGATCATGGAGGCCGCCATGATGAACCTCGGCGTCGTCCTGCCCGAGCCGGGCTACCTCGAGGCCGTGCGCGAGATCACGTCCAAGCACGGCATCGTGCTGATCTTCGACGAGGTCAAGACGGGCCTCGCGATCGCGCCTGGCGGCGCGACCGAGAAGTTCGGCGTGACGCCCGACCTCGTGACGCTCGCCAAGGTGCTCGGCGGCGGCCTGCCGTCGGGCGCGATCGGCGGCTCCGAGGAGGTCATGTCGGTGGTCGAGAGCGGCAAGGTCTACCAGGTGGGCACGTACAACGGGAACCCGCTGTCGATGGCCGCCGCGAAGGCGTCGCTGCTCGAGGTGCTCACCCCCGAGGCCTACGTGCGCCTGGGCGAGCTCAACGACCGCATCGTCGCCGGCTGCCAGGCCGTCATCGAGAAGTACGACCTCCCGGGCTACGCCGTGGGCATCGGCTCGAAGGGCTGCGTGACGTTCTCGACCGAGAAGATCACGGACTACGAGGGCTTCAAGAACGCCCAGGACGCCGAGCTGTGCGACCTCGCGTGGCTGTGGAACATGAACCACGGCATCTTCATGACGCCGGGCCGCGAGGAGGAGTGGACGCTGTCGGTGGTCCACTCCGACGCGTCGGTGGACGCCTACATCGCGGCGTTCGACGCGCTCGCGGCGGCGCTCACCGCCTGATTCTGCTGCCATTCAGGAGGCCGGGGCCCTCAGGGGTCCCGGCCTTCTGCGCGCTACATCACGTTGATGCCTCGCAGCGCGAACTGCTCCTTGACCCGCTCGATGAGCTCCTTGTCCGGCGGCTGGGTGTCCCCGAGCAGGTACGGCTCGCCGGAGAGCTCCCACTTGTCGCGGCCCAGCTGGTGGAACGGCAGCACCTCGAGGCGCTCGACGCCGTCGAGCGTCTTCACGAAGTCCGCGATCGCATCCACGTTCTCGACCGCATCGGTGAGCCCGGGGACCAGGACGAACCGGATCCACATCTTCTTGCCCAGCCGCGACAGGCGCTCCGCGAAGTCGAGGGTCGGCTGCAGCGGGCGGCCGGTGACGCGCTTGTAGGTCTCGGGCAGGCCCGACTTGATGTCGAGCAGGACCAGGTCGACGTAGTTGAGGTCATCGTCGCTCAGGCGCGCGCCCAGCAGGCCCGCGGTGTCGAGCGCGGTGTCGATGTCGAGGTCCTTGCAGCGGCGGAAGATGTTCATCACGAACTTCGACTGCAGCAGCGGCTCGCCGCCCGAGATGGTGAGGCCTCCCCCGGTGACCTTCATGATGCGCGCGTAGCGGGTGACGCGCTCCATCACCTCGTCGACGGTGTGGCGCTTGCCGTCGCGCATGCGCCACGTGTCGGGGTTCTGGCAGAACTGGCAACGCATGCCGCAGCCGGCCAGGAAGAGCGTCATGCGGGTGCCGGGTCCGTCGGCGCCGGTGACCAGGTCCCACGAGTGGACCGAGCCCTCCTGGTGGTCGCGGATCAGCTCGGCCGCGGCCATCTCCTCGTCCGCGACCTCCATCGGGGGCTCGGCGAGCAGGGGCACGGGTACGGCTTCGTCTGACATGGGGACCTCCTGGTACCGAGCATAGAAGCGCGGGAGAAAGGAGCGGCGCCCCGCCCCGGGTGGGGCGAGGCGCCGCTGGGTGTCCAGTCTGTGGAGAGGGGCTACAGCCCGGCGTGGAACGTGCGGGAGAGCACGTCGAGCTGCTGCTCACGGGTCAGACGGACGAAGTTCACGGCGTATCCGGAGACGCGGATCGTGAGCTGGGGGTAGTTCTCGGGGTGCTCCATAGCGTCCTCGAGAACCTCGCGGTTGAGGACGTTGACGTTGACGTGGAAGCCCTGCGACACGTTGTACGCGTCGAGGATGCCCACCAGGTTCTTCACCTGGTCGTCGCGGTTGCGGCCCAGGCCCGAGGGCACGATGGACGTGGTCAGCGAGATGCCGTCCTGCGCGTCCGAGTAGGGCAGCTTCGCCACGGAGAGGGCCGAGGCCATCACGCCGTGCACGTCACGGCCGTTCATCGGGTTGGCGCCGGGCGCGAAGGGCTCGCCGGTGCGGCGGCCGTCCGGGGTGTTGCCCGTGTGCTTGCCGTAGACCACGTTCGACGTGATGGTGAGCACCGACTGCGTGTGCTGCGCGTTGCGGTAGGTCGGCTGCTGGCGGATCTTCTCCATGAAGCGGCCCACCAGGTCCACCGCGATGTCGTCGGCACGGTCGTCGTCGTTGCCGTAGGTCGGGTACTCGCCCTCGACCTCGTAGTCGACCGCGAGGCCGGACTCGTCGCGGACGGGGCGGACCTTGCCGTACTTGATCGCGGAGAGCGAGTCGGTCGCGACCGACAGGCCCGCGATGCCGCACGCCATGGTGCGCAGGATGGTGCGGTCGTGCAGCGCCATCTCGATGCGCTCGTAGGCGTACTTGTCGTGCATGTAGTGGATGCAGTTGAGCGCGTCCACGTAGGTCTCGGCGAGCCAGTCGAGCAGCTTGTCGTAGGCCTCCATCACCTGGTCGAAGTCGAGGACCTCGTCCGTGAGCGGGGCGGAGACGGGAGCGATCTGCTTGCCCGAGATCTCGTCACGGCCGCCGTTGATCGCGTACAGGAGCGACTTCGCGAGGTTGACGCGGGCGCCGAAGAACTGCATCTGCTTGCCCACGGCCATCGCGGACACGCAGCACGCGATCGCGGTGTCGTCGCCGTAGCAGGGGCGGATGAGCTCGTCCGACTCGTACTGGATGGCCGACGTGTCGATCGACACCTTGGCGCAGTAGTCCTTGAAGCCCTGCGGCAGCTTGTCCGACCAGAACACGGTCAGGTTCGGCTCGGGGGCCGGGCCGAGGTTGTACAGCGTCTGCAGGTAGCGGAACGAGGTGCGGGTCACCAGCGGGCGGCCGTCCTCACCCATGCCGCCGATGGTCTCGGTGACCCAGGTCGGGTCGCCGGAGAACAGGGCGTCGTACTCGGGGGTGCGCAGGAAGCGGACGATGCGCAGCTTGATGACGAAGTCGTCGATGATCTCCTGCGCGGACTCCTCGGTGAGGACGCCGGCGGCGATGTCGCGCTCGATGAACACGTCGATGAAGGTCGAGGTGCGGCCCAGCGACATAGCGGCGCCGTTCTGCTCCTTGACCGCGGCGAGGTACGCGAAGTACAGCCACTGGACGGCCTCGCGGGCGTTCTGGGCCGGGCCCGAGATGTCGTAGCCGTACTTGGCCGCCATCTGCTTGAGCTCGTTGAGCGCCTTGATCTGCTCGGAGTTCTCCTCGCGGTCGCGGATGACGTCCTCGGTCGAGCGCTCCATGTCGAGCTCGATGCGCTCGAGCTTCTTGCCCTGGATGAGGGCGTCGACGCCGTAGAGGGCCACGCGGCGGTAGTCGCCGATGATGCGGCCACGGCCGTAGGCGTCGGGCAGGCCGGTGACGATGTGCGAGGAACGGGCCGCGCGGACGTTCGGGGGGTACGCGTCGAAGACGCCGTCGTTGTGGGTCTTGCGGTACTTGGTGAAGGTCTCCTCGAGCTCCGGCTTCACGGGGTAGCCGTAGGTCTCGAGCTCCTTCACCACCATGCGCCAGCCGCCGAACGGCATGATCGCGCGCTTGAGGGGCGCATCGGTCTGGAGGCCGACGATGACCTCGTTGTCCTTGTCGATGTAGCCCGCGTCGTGCGCGGTGATCGAGGCCGGGGTCTCCCAGTCGACGTCGTAGACGCCCTTCTCGCGCTCCTCCGGGAACATCGCGGAGAGCTTGTCCCACACGCCGGTGGTGCGGGCCGTGGGGCCGGCGAGGAAGCTGTCGTCGCCGTCGTAGGGGGTGTAGTTCAGCTGGATGAAGTCACGGACGTCGATGCCATCGCACCAGGCGCCGGAGGTGAAGCCACGCCACGCGTGGGCGCGGGGGTCGCCCGCGTCGTCCTGGATCGTGTCGTTGTTGACGGCTTCAGTGGTCATAGCGGGGTACTCCCTCTCCCTGAGGTGAACGCCCTTGTGGGGCCTATGGATGAGCTCCGCTGCCGTCTCCCGGCGGCCGGCGGGCCATGTGTTTCACGGTAGGCCCGTATGCCCTCGGGTGCATGGGACCAAGTGCCCCGGGCCGTTCGGCCTGATCAGGGCGCGGCGCGTGCGGGGCGTTGACCGGGTGTTGACCGGCTGTCGACCGCGCCGGGTCAGGGTCGGTCTGCACGCACCGCGCGACACGCATGACACCGGAGGCAACACCATGGGCGACAACCAGGCTCTCGACGATCTCGCGTCGATCACCGCTTCCGATCTGGCGGGGGCGGTGCTCGGCCACCTGTTCGATGTCCTCACCGCAGGCGACGCAGAGATCTTCAAGGATCGCAAGCATGCGTTTCTCTTCGAGGCAACCGGCCAGGGGCTCGCGGATGGCGGATGGGACTTCATGACCTCGAGCGTGGGTGTCGACGATGCTGACACCGCGCGACGCCAGCGAGCCGCCGCATCGTTCGCACACCTCGTCGACTTCGTGCCGGACCTCACCGGACTTGGGCAAGGCGGTACGGATGTGGAGCGCTCGTCGGTGTTCATCAACTCACGGCAGCAGAGCCTTTCAGGTCTCTACCGTCGCGCTCTGCGAGACGCGGTCGTCCCCAGACAGCCCATCAGCGCCGAGGCCCAGGCCCATATCGCCGAGATCACCGAAGCGTTGTGGGTCACCACCACCACCTCGATCGGCGGGATCGAGAACACGCAGACGCTGCCCACGGCGCTGCTCGAGCAGTACCACCAGTGCCGAGAGAAGTACGAGCTCGCGCTGATCGAGGAAAGCACAGCACGCGACGCGGCGAGCGCAGCGATCTCCGCCGAGGCGATCATGCGCTGGAAGTCGCAGGGCAACCTGCTGCGCTCGCGCACCGACTTCGCACTGCGCGAATGGGAAGGGCGCGGTCGGCGGGAGTTCGTCGAGGACCTCATGGCACAGCTGTCGCGCCTGCAAGGTGAGACCATGGCGGACACCGTCGCGACCCTCGCGGGGCGTGTCGACGAGTCGCGGCTCCCGAGCGACGACCTGCTCGGCACCTACTTCCCCGCGGCGGTGCTCCCGGTATCCGCGCCGACGGCAGACCATTGGCAGCGCTTCACTTTCGACAGCAGCCACCTCAGCCAGCAACGCAAGAAGACCTCGACCTCAGGCTCGGCGAACCTCGGGATCCCCGGCCTTGGTGGATTCGGCGCGTCAGGCAAGGGGAAGAAGGACACCCTCAAGGAGAGCGTCGACCTCAGCGAGTTCTCCCTGAGCTTCGAGCTCGCCGACATGGTGGTCCGTTACCGCGAGGACCCGATCGATTTCCTGCTGTCGGACCGCTGGCGGCTACCGGAGGGCAGCGAACCGCTGAGCGACGGCGGCGATCCCCCGAAGGGCCCGCTCGGCGCGATCATCGAGCGGGTGATCTGCGTGCGGAATCTCGAGATGACCCTCAAGGGGGCACAGCAGCTCCTTGAGACCGTTGAGAAGTCGTACGGCGCGGAGGCCGGGATGAGCTTCTCGGTGTTCAACCTGGGCGGCAAAGGCGACCGCAGCTCGGAGTCCGAGTCCCTCACCCGCAACAGCCAAGGCCAGACGATCAGTGCGCCCGGCACGCAGATCGTCGGCTACCGGTGCCGATTGATGCCGCGGATCCCGAACCCCAGCCCCGACATCACCGAGTGGCTCACGCGTGACGAGGCACCGGTCGCGAAGGTCCCGTGACATGGACCGCATCGGCCTCGCGATAGCCTCGCGGATCGCCGGATTGCTGGACGTGGAAGGCGAAGACCGTTCGGACCGCCTCGCGATCCTTCCGCTCGCGATCCCGCTCGCTCCGGAGGCGTTCCCCGGTACAGCAGCGTGGCAGTCCGCGAGCCCTGGCATGCGCGCGACGTCTGAGGCGACCCTGTCGCTGCTGGTAAACACGGTCTGCGCACGCGACGTGGTGTGGACGCCCTGGCTCGACGCCTACGTATGGGATGTGATGCGGGATGTGTTCGAGCACGGCGAGGTCGGCAGCTCCGAGGTGTCAGCCACGGACCCGCCGCACGTGGAAGCTGCCGAGGCGCTGCTGCTCGACGCGAGCGCAGAGGACGGGAGGACGCAGGCCTACCGCCGCTACGAGGAGCACCGGGCGCGCGTGAGCGAGCTCGCGGCGAAGGCCGCGGCAGGCGCGCGGGCCAACGCACCGGAAGCCAAGGTCTGGGAGGCAGAGCTCGCGCACGCGCGCGACGAGTGGGAAGTGCTTGGCCAGCGTTCAGCCATCGAGGACGCGTTGGACCTGCTGCGGGTCGCATCTGGCGACCAAGCCGCGCGTGAGTGGCGTGCCGCCCGAGCGGAGCTGACTCCCGATCGGTTCCTGAGCGATCCGGAGTATGGCCCGTATCGCCCGACTGGAGTGCTGCCCCGCAACCTGGATGCGCTGCCGTGGGCACGTGTCACCGTCGCCCCCGATGATCTCGACGCGGCGGCGCGCGATGCGACGGATCGGTTCCCCGCGCTCGCTGCGGATAACGGTGTGGACTCGTCGTCCGCGGGCGACGTCGAGATCTCGTTCGAGGCGGCCGTGATTGATCTCTACAGCTCGTGGCGCAAGCTCGCGCTCCTCGAAGCGCCGGACTGGAGATGGCGATCGCCTCGGAATCCCGTGTCCGATGGACAGGGTGGCGGCGACATGCCCTCGTGCGTCGAGAGCCTCGTGGTGATCCGTGCTCTCGCCGTCGAGTCGAGCGCTCCTGCAGCGCAGACCGCAGTCAAGGAGACGAACCGGTCCCGTGTGGGTCCGCTGATGCTGACGGCGACCAAGGCGGAGCACGCCATCGTGAACACTCCCTTGGCCCGCTCACGAGCCGCGCTGAGGGACATGCGAGCGACACCTGTCCCTCGCGCGACGAGGCGCGACGCCGCGAGCGCGGCGATACGAGTCGGGATCGCGTCTGGCAGTGCCGCCGCCCAAGCTACCGCCGGCGCGCACGCGCCGACACAGCCGATGACCGTGGTGACCGCGGTGCGAGCTCAGACCGCGTCGACCAACGAGGTAGTGCGGGCCCGTCGCAGCTCCACGGTCCTTGGCAGTGTCCGCGACGCGGAGAGCGGAGAGCCGGTCGTAGCCGCGACCGTGATCGCGAGGAACGCGGGCGGCGAGAGCATCGGCAGGACCGAGACCGGCAGCGACGGGAGGTTCACGATGCGCGACATGGCTCGAGTCAGCACCGTCACCGTGTCCACCGATGAGCACCTTCCGCTCGCGCTCGCCTGGTCCACGGCTGCCGGCGCAGACGGCCTCGCTTTCGCGCTCGAGCGCGCGCCCGGCGACCCCCGGGAGGCGTGGCAGCTGGTGGCGGTGATCCGGCGGGACATCCCACGCGCACCTGATCCAGCGGAGGGCATCGTCTTCAACCGGGGAGAGACGCCACACGAGGATGACGAGCCGGATCGGCTCGCCGAATAGAGGGAGGAATCATGAATCTCAAGCTCCATTCCAAGGGCCCCGCCGTCGAACGGCTTCAGCGGCGTCTGGTCGAGATGGGCTTCGACGCGCCGGTCAGCGGCACCTTCGATCACGCCACCAGGGACGCGGTGATGGAATTCCAGACGAGCGCCGGACTTTCCGCTGACGGGATCGCGGGACCGCGGACCGCGCAGGCACTCGGGATGGTCTTCGAGGACGAATCCGCGACAGGTTCACCGACGGCGAATCCTCAACTCAAGCCTCATCAGGTGTCGGACGTCGTCTTCGACGAAGAAGACGTCTTCATCGACAAGGCGCTCAAGGAGGTCATCGAGGACTGCGCCAAGCTCACTGTGGCGAACACGAAGGATGTGCTCGATCAGACTCTCGTGGCCATCAACCAGTTCGAGACGGCGATGGCGCGCGAGCGCGTCGACCGCGCCGACAGCGCCGAGCTGAGCAAGATGGTGTCCGACGCCTTCTGGGCCGGCATCGGGGTGGCGCTCGCGATCGCTTCAGGTCCCGTGGCCACGGCGATCGGTGCGACGGTCATCACCGTCCAATGGTTCGGCACACTGCAGGACACGCTCGTTCGCAAGGCCGAGCAGCAGACGAGCGCCTCAGTGACGGACTGGATCCTCCTCCAGCGGCGTATCATCAGCGAGCAGAAGGAATCGCTGGGCGAGCTGACCGTGCGTGACGTGACGGAGGAGATCGAGACGTTCTACCTCGACTCTGGCGACAAGTCTCGCGCCGTCGACGACATCTTCGCCCGGCGAGACACGCTGAGGTTCGCACCTCGGGCGCCTCTCGAGGACCTCGAGCTCACCACGTACGAGGCATGGATCCGCGCCCACTACATCGGCGTGCGCAACGATGGGCCCGGGTGCCTCGAGTACCGGTTCGAAATCGAGGCCGGGGTACCCGTCTTCAAGTCGCTCAAGGTCGACGCTCCGGAGACCAACGAGGGGAACCTCGGGATCGCCCTGAACTCGCTCTTCCAGAGCGGCAAGCTGACGCTCGCAACGGAACCCATCGACATGTTCGTGAAGAAGCGGATCTTCTTCCGTGCGCCGAAGCTCATCGGCGAGTCGGTCGGCTCCACCGGGTGGCTCGACGAGAAGAACGATGTGCTGCATGTCCCCACGCTCGACGAGGAGGCCGCACGCGTGCTGGAGCGAACCGACTGGCGGCGGCCCGGCGCGCTGTTCAGGTAGGCAGGGGGCCTAGCCGGCCCGCGCAGCCGCTGTCGCCGCAAGGTCCACGCGCCCCGGAAGCCAGTTCGCGCCGAACAGCACCGGCATCCGCAGCGCGAGCGTGACCTCCGCGGTGAACCCATCGGGGGACGACGCGTCCACCAGCACCGCGGCTCCGAGCCCGTCGCGCTCGGCGGAGTCCACGAGCTGGGCGGCCGCAGCCGCGCGCAGCAGGTCCGGATCGAGCGCGACATCGCCCGTGCGGAGGTAGAGGTCCAGGTCGACGCTGTCGGCGGCGGCGAGCGCGACCTCGTCGGCGGCGTGCGCGAGGCGCGAGCGCTGCAGCTGTACCTGCGTCACCGCCATCACGGTGACGAGCGCCGCGAGCAGCACCGCGAGGAGCCCGAGCGTGAGGACGCTCACCGAGCCCGCGTCGTCGCGGGCCCTCACGGCGCGTACCCGTCGACGGGGCTCGACGCGACCGCCTCGATGGTGAGCGTCGCGGGCACCATCGCCTGCACGAACGACGGCACGCCAGGCAACGGCACCTCGACCGCGGCGCGTGCCGAGACGCTCGTGCCCGGCGCAAGGCACGCGCCCTCGCACGTGAGCGCCACCTCGAGGCTCGTGCCCCACCCGAAGTCCTCCGCAACGAGCGCGGCGGCCAGGCTCGCGTCCTGGTGCGCGCCGGCGAGCGCCTCGGCATCGTCCGCCCCTTCCGCGAGCGCGTCGAGACCCGCGACCACGGCGGCGCGTGAGGCGGCCGAGGCGGCGGCCTCCGCGGCGTAGGCCGCGGACTGGATCCGCGTCACCATGACCGCAAGAGCGAGGAGCGGCACCAGCAGGACGAGCGTGAGTGCCACGAACTCGATGCTCGCGGAGCCGTCCTCGCGCCGGGCCGCGGCCCGCGCGTCACGGCGCATCGTCACCCTCCACGAGCGCACGGCCGTTCGCCTCGACAGCACCACCCGTCCAGAAGGACAGCGCGGGGGCCTGCCCCGTCAGCGTGACGCTCACGGTGTCACGGCCCCCGACAGCATCGTGCGCGACGGCGACCTCGACGTCCCTGCCGAGCGACGATGCGGCGCACTCGAGGGCGCGGTCGGCACCCGCATCGTCCCCGAGCCGTGCGACGGCGGCCGTCCGCGCACCCTCCGCGGCGCAGGCCTTCAGCGTGCTGCGCACGTGCGTTGCGAGCACGATCTGCAGCACGGCGATACCGACCGTCACCACCAGCGCGGCGACGAGCACGAACTCGACCACCGCGCTGCCCTGGTCAGGGCCCGGTGACCGACTCAAGAGCGGAGTTGAAAAGGTCGCCGAGCGCGGGCCCCGCGAGCGCCCAGATGGTGGCCACCAGCCCTGCCGTCATGAGCGTCACCAGCACCCAGCCCGGCACGTCCCCGCGATCGTCGCGGAGCGCGTCCGTGATCCTTGTCATGAGTCCCCCCTCGTTCCTCTTCCTGTCATCCGCCCAGCCGCAGCGCCACCAATCCCGGGTACAGCGCGAACAGCACCGTCACCGGCAAGATGAGCAGCACCACGGGCACGAGCATCGCGATCTCACGGCGGCCGCCCTCGGCGAGCAGAGCCTGCCGCTCGCGGTCGCGCACATCCGCCGCCTGCGCGTGCAGCACCTCCGCGAGCGGGCTGCCGCGGTCCATGGCCGTCACCAGCGCGTCGCAGAACGATGCGAGCGCGGGCTCCCCCGCGCGTGCGCCGATGCGGTCGAGCGCGTCCGTGACGGTCCGGCCGGAACGGACCTCGGCGAGCGCTGTGCCGAGCTCGTGGGCGAGCGGACCCGACGAGGTCCGCGCCACGCGGTCGAGCGCAGCGGGCACCGACTCCCCCGCCACCACCGCGAGCGCGAGCATCTCGGCCGTCGGCGGCAGGTCCGCGCGGATCCGGGCGGCGCGGGCCCGCGCGCGGGAGGCGAGCAGCAGGTCGGGCGCCATGGCGCCCGCGGCGGCGCAGGCCCCCGCAACGAGGAGCGCCGGCACCGGCCCCGTGCCACGGGCGCTCGCGAGCCCCAGCCCGAGCAGAAGCCCGACGGCGAGCCCCGCGACGGCGGCGGCTGCGATGCGGACGCGGTGACCCGCGACGGTGGTCGAGGCACCCGCGCGGGCGATCCGCCTCTCGAGCTCCGCGGTGGGTGCTCCCCAACGTTCGACCACGCGCAGCGCGTCGCCGAGGAGCGGCGCCGCGAACCGGCCCGCTCCGCCCCGGCCGCGCGCGGCGTTGCCTCCCACCAGGCGCGGCGCGATCCGCCGCTCGAGCGAGAACCGACGGGCGTGCGCCCAGGACCAGACGAGCACGAGGCCCGCTGCCAGCGCGAGGGCCGTCGCCGCGATCACCGCAGCACCCGCCTGTCGCTGGGCAGGCGTCCGAGCACCCTCATGAGCCGATACGCCCCGGCACACGCCGCCGCTCCCCCGACCAGCACCGCGGCGCCCTGCGGAGAGTCGAAGGCGGTGAGGCCGTCGGGACGCGTCGCGAGCAGGGCAAGCAGCAGCCACGGTGCCGCGACGGCGAGCCTCGCGGCGCTCACCGTCCAGCCCTGCCGGGCCTCGAGCTCGCCCCTGACCCGCGCATCGTCCCTGAGGAACTGGCTGAGCGAGCGCAGCACCGCCCCGACCTCGGTCCCGCCGACGTCGCGCGCGAGGCGCACCGCCTCGACGATGCGGTCGGCGACGGGATCCGCGAGGGATGCCTTCAGGCTGTCGAGGCTTGCGGAGAAGGCCCCGGTCGCGCGGTGCTCCTCCGCGAAGGCCGCGAAGGCGGGGCGCAACGGCTCGGGACCGCGCTCGCCCAGCGACGCGAGCGCCTCCGGCAAGGCCAGGCCCGCGCGGATGCCGGAGAGGAGCATGTCGACGGCCTCGGGCCACGAGCGGCGCAAGCGTGCGCGCCGTGCACGGGCACGGCTCGAGACGAAGGCGACGGGTGCGTAGGCGCCCGCAAGCCCGACGATCACTCCGACGACCGCGGACCCGGTTCCCGTCCACGCGATGAGCGATGCGACCAGCCCCATGCCGAGTGCGGACGCCCCGAAGGCGCCGAGCCTCATCCCCGGCAGTCCCGCCTGGACCAACAGGTCCTCGAAGGACTCGAGGCGGGGCCTGGCCCGCGGGGCGCGTGGCGGCTCCTCCCACCACGACCACCACACGAGCAGCAGCCCCAGCCCGAGCACGAGTCCCAGGACGGCGTCCACGTCAAGCCGCCAGGAGCTCGTGAAGGGGCGCGCCGACGCGCGCGAAGCGGTCCGCATGCGGCGGGAAGCCGGTGCCGCGGGCGAGTCCGCCGCCGCGCGAGGCGAAGATCTCGGACGTCTCGATGACGCCCGACTCGACGCGCCCCGTGACGGCGACGATCTCGCGGACCCGCCGACGCCCGTCGACGTCGAGGCCCAGATGGACCACCAGGTCGATAGCGGCGGCCACCGCGGGCACCACGAAGCGGTCGGACACGTTGTCGCCGGCGAGCAGCGGCAGCGTGCACATCTTGGCGAGCGCGTCACGCGCGGAGTTGGCGTGCACGGTCGACAGGCCTGGCAGTCCAGCGTTGAGAGCGATGAGCAGGTCGAGCGCCTCGGACTCGCGGACCTCCCCGACTACGATGCGGTCGGGTCGCATGCGCAGGGCCTCCTTGACCAGCCTGCGCAGCGTGATCTCGCCGGTGCCCTCGAGCGACGGCTGGCGGCACTGAAGCGCGACCACGTCCCGCAGGGGCAGCGAGAGCTCGAAGACCTCCTCGCACGTGATGACGCGCTCGCGCGCGGGGATCGCGCCCGCGAGCGCGCCGAGCGTGGTGGTCTTGCCGGCCTGCGTGCCGCCCGAGACCAGCACCGTGAGACCCGCGCGCACGGCCGCGGCGAGGAAGCGCGCGGCAGGCGGGGTCAGCGTGCCGAGCGCGACCAGGTCGTCGACATCCGACGCCCGCGCGATGTACTTGCGGATGTTGACCGCCCAGTGGCGCCGCGTCACGTCGGGGATCGCGACGTGGAGCCGCTCCCCTCCCGGCAGCGCGGCGTCGACGAACGGGGAGCTGAGGTCGAGGCGACGGCCGGCGAGCGCGAGCATGCGTTCGACGAGCGCGCGGACCTCCTCCGCTGACAGCAGCACGCTCGTGAGCTCGCTCACCCCGCCACGCGCGACGTACACCTCGTGGGGCGAGTTGATCCAGACCTCCTCGACGCTCGGGTCATCGAGGAGCGGCTGCAGCGGACCGAGGCCGGCGACCGCATCGGTCACGGCGCGCGCGAGGGAGCCACGATCGGGGACGGGTGCGCGTCCGCCGAGCAACGCACGCTCGTCCCACGCGTCGATCGCCTGCGCGACGAGCGCCTCCACCGCGCGAGGATCGCGCGCCGGATCGACTCCCGTGGCGCGGATGCGCGCGCGGACCTCGTCCTCGATCTGCGCGTGCGCCCCGTCCCCCATGGCCGCGACGCTATCCCCATCCGGACAATTGGGACAAGGGGTGTGGAGAACAAAAGTGCTGGCAGGAGGACGATGTGCTGGGGGCGGACTCTACGTGGCACGGCACGTGGTCGCCCGCACCGACGCGGAGGACGGGGGTTCGTTGCGCGGTCCTCGCGCAGTTCCTGCACGAAGGAACGAGGCGGAGGTCGGGCCTCGTCGATGACGGTTGCGCGCATCGGCCCGCGATGCCTGCCCTTCGTGCAGGAAAGGTGCGAGCACCGCGGCACACACATGCCGATGGCGCGGCTTCGCCCGCGCCGCACGCACGTCGGGGCCCGTGCCTAGGCTGGAGGCATGTGCGGCCGCTATGCCAACTTCCTCACCGAGCAGGAGCTCGTCGACGCGTTCGAGATCGCCGTGATCGCGGACGATGCGCGGCTCGCCCCCCGCTACAACATCGGGCCGATGCAGGACACCAGCATCATCGTCGCGCGCAAGGAGGCCGGGAGGTCGCTCGAGGTCGCGAAGTGGGGGCTGGTGCCCTCGTGGGCCAAGGACCCGTCCATCGGCGCCAGGATGTTCAACGCCCGCTCCGAGACCGTCGCGGAGAAGCCGTCCTTCCGCTCGGCCTTCGCCAAGCGACGCTGCATCGTCCCCGCCTCCGGGTACTACGAGTGGAAGACCGTCGACGGGGTCAAGCACCCCTACTTCATCCACACCGAGGACGGCGCTCCCCTGGCGCTCGCCGGGCTGTTCGAGTTCTGGCGCGACAAGGCGCTCGGCGACGAGGCGCCGTGGCTCGCGACCTGCTCGATCGTGACCACCGCCGCGCGCGACGAGATGCAGGACATCCACGACCGGCAGCCGGTGATGCTCCTCCACGACGAGGCGGCCGCGTGGCTCGAGGCGGAGACGAGCAAGGACGACCTGTTCGCAGCGATCGCCGCACCCGCGCCGGAGCTGACCTGGCATGAGGTCGGGCGCGACGTGGGCAACATCAGGAACCAGGGCGAGCAGCTGGTGCTGCCCATCTGAGATCGGCTCAGCCGGCGAGCGTGTTGTCCACCAGCGACAGCGCCGAGGCGATCGCCATGTGCATGTCCAGGTACTGGTACGTGCCCAGCCGGCCACCGAAGTGGACTCCCTGCTCACGCGCCGCGAGCGCCCGGTACGCCTCGACCTTCGCGCGGTCGGCCGGGGTGTTGATCGGATAGTACGGCTCGTCGCCGTGCTCCGCGAAGCGCGAGAACTCGCGGGCGACGATGCTCCGGTCCGCCGGGTAGCGGTCCGCGCGCTCGGGATGGAAGTGGCGGAACTCGATGGTGCGCGTGTGCGGGACATCGGCGTCCGCGTAGTTCATCACCGGGCAGCCCTGGAAGTCGCCCGTGGGCATGACCTCCCACTCGAAGTCGATGGTGCGCCACCCGAGGGCGCCCTCGACATCGGCGAAATACCGATCGAGCGGACCCGTGTAGACCACCGGCACACGCCCCACGGTCGAGTCCCTCGAGACCTCCGAGGCGGGGTCGAGGAAGTCGACGCCCAGCCGCACCTCGATGCGCGGGTGGTCGAGCATGCGCTCGAACCACGCGGTGTAGCCGTCGACCGGCAGTCCCTCGAAGCGGTCGTTGAAGTAGCGGTTGTCGTACGAGTACCGCACCGGCAGGCGCGAGATGATCGACGCGGGCAGCTCCCGCGGATCGGTCTGCCACTGCTTCGCGGTGTACTCGCGGATGAAGGCCTCGTAGAGCGGCCGGCCGATGAGGCGCACACCTTGCTCGTCGAGGTTCGCCGGCTCCCGCTCCCCCAGCTCCGCGGCCTGCCCGCGGATGACCGCGCGCGCCTGGTCCGGCCCGTACGCGGAGCGGAAGAACTGGTTGATGGTGCCCAGGTTGATGGGCATCGGGTACACCTCGCCGCGATGCGTGGTGTAGACGCGATGCACGTACGGCGTGAAGCCGGTGAAGCGGTTGACGTAGTCCCACACGCGCTCGTTGGAGGTGTGGAACAGATGCGCGCCGTAGCGGTGGACCTCGATCCCCGTGTCGGGGTCCGCGTACGAGTACGCGTTGCCGCCGATGTGGTCGCGTCGGTCGATCACCAGGACCTCGCGCCCGAGCTCCGCCATGCGCTCGGCGACGGTCAGCCCGAACAGGCCGGCGCCGACCACGATGAGATCGGTCATGCCATGAATCCTAGAGCGCGTCCGCCGGGCGGCGGCGCGTGACCGAAGGGCGGGCACAGCACACGTGACGCCGTTTTACACTTGTACGGCCGAGGGGCCGCTGAAGGAGTGATGTGTTCAGGATCGGGATCGTCGAGGACGACGCCACGTACCGAGACACGCTCATGCAGCACCTCGCGCGCTACGCCGAGGAGAACTCGCTCGAGTTCGACATCCGCGCGTACCCCGACGGCCGCGAGGCGGTGGCCAACTACCGTCCGCAGTTCGACATCCTGTTCCTCGACGTCGAGATGCCCCACATGGACGGCTTCGACGCCGCGCACCGCATCCGCGAGGTCGACACCGACGTCCTCATCATCTTCGTCACCAACATGGGCCAGTACGCGATCCGCGGCTACGAGGTCGACGCGATGACGTACCTGCTCAAGCCCGTCCCCTACTTCGCCTTCGCGCAGGAGCTCACGCGCTCGCTGGCGCGGCTGCGCAAGCGCGAGACCCGGGCGGTGACCCTCACCATCAACAACTCGGTGGTGCGGCTCGACCCCGCCGAGATCGTCTACGTCGAGTCGGTGAAGCACCGCATCACGGTGCACGGGCTCGACCGTAGCTACTCGTTCTCGGGCACGCTCAAGGCGCTCGACGAGGAGCTCGCGGACATGGGCTTCTTCCGCTCGAACAACTGCTACCTGGTCAACCTGCGCCACGTGAAGCGCGTCGACCAGAACGTGAGCGTCATGGTCGGCGGCGCCGAGCTCCAGGTGAGCCGGCCGCGCAAGAAGGCGTTCATGGACGCGCTCGCGGAGTACGTCGACGGGCAGCGCGCGTGATCGAGGACGCCCTCCAGGACATCCCCCGCGCGCTCACGGCCCTGGCCGAATGGGGCGCGTGCCTGCTCTACATCACGCTCGTGCCCAAGCGGCTGTCGAGGCTGCCCCTCATCGGCGCGCTGATCGTCGGCCTGGGCGTCCTGTGGGGCGTCCAGAAGTTCGCCGGCACCCTCCCGCTGGGCCTGTGGTCGCTCGGCATGGTGCTCGCCGTGGGCGCCATGTACGCGCTCATCCGCGTGTGCGTCGACACGGACTCGAAGGGCGCGGGCGACCTGCTCGCGCGCGCGTTCGTGCTCGGGGAGCTGGTCGCATCGCTCGAGTGGCAGCTGGACCAGCACTTCTTCGGCGGGGACACGTGGGGGTGGGGCCGCTTCGCGCTCATCGTCATCCTCTACGGGACGGGGTTCACGGCCGCGTGGTTCGCGGAACGCCGCAACTTCCCGCCCAACGAGATGATCCCGATCGACGGCCGCATCCTCGCCTCGACGCTGTCGATCGCGCTCGTGACCTTCCTCATGTCGAACCTCAGCTTCGTCACGGGAGACACGCCCTTCAGCGGTCGCGACGGCCCGGAGATCTACTACATCCGCACGCTCGTGGACTTCGCGGGATTCATCGCGCTCTACGCGATGCGCAGCCAGCGCCTCCAGCTCCAGCGCGCCGTCGAGGTCCAGTCGATGAACTCGCTGCTGCGCCACCAGCATCAGCAGTACCTGCGCTCGCGCCAGGAACGCGAGGCCGTGAACGCCAGGTACCACGACATGAAGCACTACATCACGGCGATCCGGAACGAGGCGGACGCGACGGTGCGCTCGGAGATGGTCGACCAGCTCGAGCGCTCGGTCCGCGGCTACTCCGCGATGGCGGTCGACACGGGCAACGCCGTGGTCGACACGATGCTGTCGAGCAAGACCGAGCAGGCGGAGCTCGAGGGCATCACCGTGACGAGCGTGGTCGACGGCGCCGTGGTCGACTTCATGGAGGTCATGGACGTGGTCACGGTGTTCGGCAACGCGCTCGACAACGCGATCGAGGCGACGTCCCGCGTCAAGGACCCCGAGCAGCGCCTCATCCGCGTCGCGGTCTACCGCCAGGGCCACTTCGCGCTCGCGCGCTTCGAGAACTGGTTCGGCGGCTCGCTCACCCTGGTCGACGGCCTCCCCGCGACCACCAAGGACGATGCGCACCACCACGGCTACGGCCTCAAGAACATCCGCCAGGTCGCCGAGCGGTACGACGGCAGCCTCACGGTGACCGCCGAGGACGGCTGGTTCATCCTGCGCCTCTTGGTCCCCATCCCCGACTGATGCGCTGGCTCACCGTCCTCGCCGCCGGCACCGCCGCGACGGCCGCCCTCACCGCCTGCGGCACGTCCGAGCCCGCCCCGACCGCGACCCTCACGGGCCCCGAGGTGGTCGCCAGCGCATCGTCCCCCACGGGCTACGAGGTGACGTTCCGCCTCGACGCGCCCGACGCGGAGGCCGTGTGGCTCGCGGGCGACCTGTACTTCACCACGCCGGCGGACGTGGGCCTGGCCGGCTCGAGCCGCTCGTGGCTGGGCGCCGACTGGTCCGAGGGCGACGTCAGCGCGCCTCCGCTCGCCGAGGACCTCGCGGAGATGACGCGCAGCGAGGACGGCATCTGGACGCTCACCACGGCAGTCCCCGCGGGGCTGTGGAACTACGGATTCGTCACGCGCGAGTGCTCGATCGTGCTGCTGTGCACGGTCGAGGCGGACCCCGCCAACCCGGCGCCCCTCGCGGGCGATCCTGCGGCGACACAGTCCTGGTCCCAGCTGTTCGTGCCGGTCGACGATGCTCACCCCACCTACGACGCGGAGACCCAGCTGCCCGTCACGGCCGAGGACCGCGGCACCGTCGAGACCCGCGCCTACCCCTCGGGCATCTCGGTCGATCCCGCCGGGGAGCACGCGCTGGGCGTCTACCTGCCCGCGGGCTACGACCCCGACCGCGCCGAGCCGTACCCCCTGCTGGTGCTGTCGCACGGTGCCGGCGGAGACGAGGCCTCGTGGTGGGTCGAGGGCGGAGCGGCGCAGCAGCTCGACCACGCGATCGCCGACGGCGTCATCCCGCCCGTGGTCGCCGTCACCACAGCCTTCGAGGGCCTCTCCGCGGAGGGGATGGCGGACCCCGACTTCTGGGAGCTCTACACCGCGGAGCTGGTCGACAGCGTGCTCCCCTATGCCGAGGCGGAGCTCAACGCGACCGCGGATCCCGCGCAGCGCGCCTTCGCCGGCCTATCGATGGGAGCGCGGCTCAGCGAGCACCTGCTGCTCACGCAGCCCGACCTGTTCGGCTCCTACGGCATGTGGTCGATGCCCGCCGCCGTGGCGAGCACCGCCGCCGCCGAGATCACCGACGAGGACCTCGCGGTCGCCGCGACGGCTCGCGCCGTGCACCTGGGCACGGGCGCCGAGGACGCGCTCGCGCCGGCACCGGAGGACGTCGAGGACCTCGCGGCGACCTATCGTGAGGCCGGCCTCGACGCCACGACGTACGCGACGCACGGCGGCCACACGTGGTGGGTGTGGCGCCAGATGCTCGCCGACTTCCTCGCCACCACGGCCTTCGGCGGCTGACGCATCGTCCCTCGCGAGATCAGTTGAGCTGGAGCGCCCACGACGCGCCGCGGTAGGCCGCGACGGTCGCCTTGCGGCCGGGCTTGCCGGGCAGGTGCACGATGCGCCCGAGCGCGCCGCGCCGCAGCTGCCGGTAGACCTCCGGGTCGTCGAAGTGGAGGTCCTGCCACAGCGCCACCTTGCGCGCGAAGTCCTCGTCGCGGCCCGAGCGCAGGAGCATCGTCGACGAGATCACGCACACCACCTGCAGGTGGTGGAGCAGGTACTTGTACAGCGCCGGCGGGACGTCGTAAGGGCTGACCTCGACGTCCATGAGCAGGCGGTTGACCTTGAGCTGCTGGTCGATCCGGCGGATCATCACGGCCTCGTTGACCGACTGGTCCGGCCGCCCGATGAAGTACCGGTAGAGGTCCACGTCGAGGTAGTACATCGACGTGACGTGCAGCAGAGGCTGGTAGACGTAGAGGTTGTCCACGTAGAACGTGTGCTCCGGCAGGCGCAGCCCCGACTCGCGCAGCAGGCCCGTGCGGTACACGAGCGAGTGCATCATCAGGAACTGCCCGGTGCGGAAGCGCCCCACCTCGTCCCAGCCGAACACCTTGCCCTGCGGGAGCACGTTGCGGTACCGCACGGCACGCTTGCGGCGCCGGCCCACCTTCTCGTACACGAAGTTGCTCAGCACCAGGTCGAGCTCGTCCTCGCCCGCGAAGCCTCGCAGCGTGTCGAGCAGCGTCGCGAACGCCTGACCGTCCACCCAGTCGTCCGCGTCGACCACCTTGAGGTAGCGGCCGCGGGCGATGTCGATGCCGACGTTGATGGTCGAGCCGTGGCCCCCGTTGGGCTTGTGGACCGCCCGGACGATGCCGGGGTGGGCCGCCTCGTAGCGGTCCGCCATGTCCCCCGTGCCGTCGGTCGAGCCGTCGTTCACGATGAGGATCTCGATGTCGGTCTCGCCGATCAGCAGCGAGTCGACGCAGCGCTCCAGCCATCCCTCAGCGTTGTACGAGGGGACGACCACCGTCAGGGTGGGGTGCATGGTGGGGTCCTCTACGCGTCCTTGTGCTCGTCCCGCGTCGCGTCGGCGCTCTCGCGCTCGGTGACCGCGGCGGGGACCGGCGCAGAGCCGGCCGTGCCTACTTCGGTGGCAACGATAGCCGCCTCGGGCTGGGACCCCTGACCGTCCTGGTCCTGCTCGGGCACCTGACGGAAGATGAGCTTGAAGATCGGGAAGAAGACCCAGAAGGAGATCGCGGAGTTGATCACCATGGTGGTGACGTCCGCCACGGTCTCGCCCGTGGTGCCCCATCCGAGGGTGTTGATGAAGAAGTCGTACAGCGGCGCCTTGTAGAAGCCCTGCGCGGCCGCCGCCACGAACGTGATCGCGACGTAGGCGATGAAGTACCACATGGCCGCGATCCACGGCGAGGTGTTCGACTTGAACGTGATGTTGCGCTGCAGGAAGAAGTTGATGATCTGCGCGATCGCGAGGGTGATCTGCACCGACAGGAAGTAGGCGAGACCGCCGCCGCCGCCGTCGCCGATCGCGCCGGCCGGGTAGTCGAACATGAAGTACTGCGAGCCGTCGACGTTCGAGCCGACCGGGAACACCTGGAAGGTCGTGTTGAGGAGCTCGGTGCTGTCGAGCCACGAGCGCAGGATCGGCATGAGCGCGAGCTGCAGCGCCGTGACGGCGTTCGAGAAGACGAAGAACATGAGGAACTGGGCCGTGTTGGGACGGCGCTCCTCGAAGCGGCGCCACATGCGGATCAGGGGCTGGAACATCGTTGCTCTCTCTCGAAGGTCGATCAGGCGCCGGTGCGCACGGAGTCGGTGGACGGGGTGGGGCGCTCGGCGGACTCCGCGAGCTCGGCGGCGAGGCGCTTGCCGGTGCGGGCGCCGCGGAAGAAGCCGCCGATGAGCCCGCCGATGCCGGCGAGGTGGCGGCCGTTGACCATCGTGACGATCGAGTCGACCATCTCCATGGACACGGCGCCGTTGGTCATCTTGCCGATCGCGCGGAACGGCATGTTGTACAGGAAGTACAGGTTGAGGTCCGGCTTGCCCTTGCGCTCCGAGCGCGCGATGAGCGAGCGCAGCACCTTGGCCGCGAGGCGGGCCAGCGGGCTGCGGGCCTCGTGCATCGCGAGCAGCGGCGAGTTGGCCTCGAGCACGCGACGGCCGCCCTCGAGCTCCGGCAGGCGGCGGCCCAGCAGGGTCGCGAACTCGGCGTCCGTGATCGCGCCGACGGCGCCCGTGGCGTAGGGGGCCGGCGCCGGGTCGGCGTCCGCATCGGCGGCGCGACCGGCGACCTCGAGGTGGGCGAAGGCGCGGATGTCCTCGACCGAGGCGCCGATGCCGATCCAGTACTCGCCGGCCTCGACGGCCCACGAGTCGTTCGCGACGGAGAAGTGGCGGAACGTGTACTCGTCGAACGGGATCGTGATGGTGGCGCTCTCCCCCGGCGCGAGGCGCGCCTTGTGGAAGCCCTTGAGCTCGCGTGCCGGGCGGTGCACGCCCGCGGAGACGCGGCCCACGTACAGCTGCGCGACCTCGGCGCCCTCGACCGCGCCCGTGTTGGTCACGGTGAACGTCGCGCCCTCGGCATCCACCGTCACCTCGCCGTACGCGAAGGTCGTGTAGCTCAGGCCGTAGCCGAACGGGAACAGGACGGGGACCTCGGCGGTCGAGTAGTAGCGGTAGCCCACGTACAGGCCCTCGCGGTACTCGGCGCTCGTCTCCTTGCCCGGGTAGTACGGGTGCGAGGGGTTGTCCTCGAGGTGCAGCGGGTACGTCTCCGCGAGGCGTCCCGACGGGTTGACGGCGCCGGTGAGGACGTTGACGGTCGCCTCGGCGCCCGCCTGGCCGCCCAGGTAGCCGTGCACGATCGCGCGGGCGTCGTCGATCCAGGGCATCTCGACCGCGGAGCCCGCGGACAGCACCACGACGATCCGGTCGGTCGACTGGCGCAGACGGTTGAGCAGCTCGACCTGGTTGAGCGGGAGCTCCATGTGCGTGCGGTCGTTGCCCTCGGACTCGCTCGTCTCGTCGAGCCCCAGGTAGAGCAGCACCACGTCGGCCTCGCGCGCGGCGTCGACGGCCTCGGAGGCGAGCGCCTCGTCCGCGCCGCCGGTACGGCGGAAGCCCTGCGCGTAGCGCACCACGGCGAGCGGCGAGCCGTCGAGCGCCTCACGGGCCGTCGACAGCTGTGTCGGGTTCACCAGCGAGGAGCCGGCGCCCTGGTAGCGGGGGGTCTCGGCGAAGTCGCCGATGACCGCGACGCGCGTGCCGGCCGCGAGGGGCAGCAGCGCGTCGTCGTTCTTGAGCAGGACCTGGCTCGCCTCGGCGACGCGGCGCGCGAGCTCGTGCTCGGCCTGCGCGTCCACCTTGCGGGCGAGCGAGGGGTCGATGCGGTCCACGAGCGTGCGCATCTCCGCGACTCGCACGTCGAGCTCCGCCTCGGTGAGCGTGCCGGCCTCGACGGCCGCGAGCAGCTGACGGGCCGAGTCGAGACCCGGCGAGGGCATCTCGAGCGTGCCGCCGGCCTTGACGGCCGCCTCGGCGTCGTTCGAGCCGCCCCAGTCGGAGACCACGGCGCCGTCGAAGCCCCACTCGTCGCGCAGCACGTCCTGCAGCAGGTGCGGGTTCTCGTGCGCGTAGACGCCGTTGACCTTGTTGTAGGAGGACATGATCGCCTTGGGCGCCGCCTCCCGCACCACGATCTCGAAGGCGGTGAGGTAGATCTCGCGCAGCGTGCGCTCGTCGACCACCGAGTCGCTCGCCATGCGGCGGTGCTCCTGGCTGTTGGCCGCGAAGTGCTTGGGGCAGGCCGAGGCGCCCTGCGACTGGATGCCGCGCACGTATCCGGCGGCGAGCTTGCCCGACAGGTACGGGTCCTCGGAGAAGTACTCGAAGTTGCGGCCGCACAGCGGCGAGCGCTTGATGTTGAGGCCGGGGCCCAGCACCACGTCGACGTCGAGCGCCGCGGCCTCAGCGCCGAGCGCCTCGCCGATCTGCTCGGCGAGCGACACGTCCCACGAGTTCGCGACGGTCGCGGCGGTCGGGAAGCACGTGGCCGGCGCGGAGCCGTTGATGCCCAGGTGGTCGCCCGAGCCGAGCTGCTTGCGGATGCCGTGAGGGCCGTCCGAGAGGTTGAGCGCGCGCAGGCCCACGCGCGGCACGCTGCGGGTCTCCCAGACGCTCTCGCCGCTCAGGAGCGCGGCCTTCTCGAGCAGGGTGAGCTCGTCGGTCATGGTGGCGGTTCCTTCCTTGACGGCGGCGTGGCCCGCACGGGCGGCGAGACCGCCTCGCGTGCGAGCGGACGATGCAGCCGCGGCCTCGGTACGGGCCTCGGCCCGGTGGCTCTCTCGGCTGGTCATCGCAACTCCGTTGTTCTCGTCGACGACCCGCGCGGTCCGCGGGTCGATGCCGTCAGTCAATTAAGCCGTGTCGTGCGAGCGTTCACAGGCGGTCCTGCACAACCTGCCCGATGGGCCGCACGTTCTGTCGGGGACATGCCGCGCGCGCCGCATCGTCCCAGGTCCCGACCCCTGCCGGCGGGCACAAGAGAAGGCCCGAGGCGCTGATGCGCCTCGGGCCTGGGGTGGTGCCGGGCCCGCCATCGCGGGGCCCGGCACCGGGGGGTTCTCAGCCGATGTCAGCCATCGGTGGGGGTTGCGGGGACCGCACGGTGACGGCGCACGCGGCGCACCACCATGAAGATCCCGGCGAGGACCAGCAGGCCCACCACCACGGTCGACACGATCTGGATCACGACCCAGGTCGGCGGGGTGTAGTCGACCTCGGCGCCCGGGGCGAGCCCGTCCATCGCGTTCGAGTTCGCGACCGTGAACAGGATGTTGTGGGTCGCGTTGCGGATGTCCGTCACGGCCTTGGCCGACGAGGTGTCGCCGAAGGACTTCGACGGCTGGAACGTCAGCGTCAGGTCCGTGCCCGCCGAGATGCCCTGGTTCGGGTTCATGTACGGGTACAGGTTGAAGTCCGAGATCACGAAGCCCTCGAAGCCCCACTCGTCGCGCAGGACGTCGGACAGCAGCGCCTCGCTGCCGCCCGCCCAGGTCCCGCCGATGCGGTTGAACGAGCTCATCACGCCGCCGGCGCCGATGGTCGTCTCCGCGACCGTGCCGTCCTCGTCCGCGATGTACTGGACGTCCATCGTGATGTCCTTGACGGCCATCTCGAAGGGCTTGAGGTAGACCTCGCGGATGGTCTGCTCATCCGCCACGGAGGCGATGCCGTTGTTGACGCGGTTGTCCTCCTGGTCGTTCAGCGCGAAGTGCTTGAGGGTGACGTACACGCCCTTCTCCGCCACGCCGTTCGCCACGGCGGTGCCCATGGCGCCCGAGAGGAGCGCGTCCTCCGAGTAGTACTCGAAGTTGCGGCCGGCGAACGGCGAACGGTGCATGTTCATCGCGGGCGCGTACCAGCCGTTGATTCCCTTCTGCAGCGCCTCCTCGCCGAGCATGCGCCCCATGGCCGCGCCCATCTCGACATCCCACGTCTGAGCGATGAGGACCTCGGACGGGTAGGCCACGCCGTTGATCGACGAGTTGATGAAGGACGAGAAGCCGGCGGGGCCGTCGGGCTCGAGCGTGGTCGGCTTGGCGATCGAGCCGATCGCGGCAGTCTGGTACGCGCCGTTGAGCAGCATGTCGGTCATCTCGTCGACCTTGAGCGAGTCGAGCAGCTCGTCCCACTTCGGGTCGTCCTTCGCGAGGCCGCGCAGGTCGATCAGCTGGAGGTCGGACTTGGCACCGGTCGTGGGCTTCTCGCCCTCGAAGGCCTCAGCGGCGGCGTCGTAGTCCCAGGCCTCGAAGCCCTCGACCATGGTGTCCGAGGCGATGAGCGCGTCGCCCTCGGGGGCGGTCGGGAACGTGCCCGCGAAGTCCGCACGGGACATCAGCTGGATGTCGCCGCCCATGGTGGTGAACTCGGAGGAGACGTCGTCGAACTGGTTCGTGACCTCGGTGAGGTCCGAGGCACGGTGGTTCTCGCCGGAGTAGACGATGTCCGAGTCGACCGTGTAGGTGAAGGGCTCGGTGCCCTCGGCCACGTGGTGCGAGTCGGTCTGGACGGTGAGCGAGTAGTCGCCGGCCTCGAGGACGTACGCGGCGTTCTCGAGGTAGTCGTAGGACGCCATGTCCTCGACCGCGAGCTCGAGGGTCACGGACTCGGAGGCGCCGGGGGCGATCTCACCGGTCTTGGCGAAGTCGCCGAGCACCACGGAGGACTTCTCGATGCCGCCGGGCGTGTAGGGGGCGGAGTAGTACAGCTCCACCACGTCGCGGCCCGCGACGTCACCGGTGTTGGTGACCTCGACGGTGACCGCGATGGTGCCGTCGACGTCGCCCGCCTCGGTGCCGGTGATCTCCCACGCGAAGTCGGTGTAGCTCAGTCCGTAGCCGAACGGGTACACCACGGCGTCGTCGTAGTCGATGAAGCCCTCGACGGCGGCGGTCTCGTAGTACCGGTAGCCGAAGTAGATGCCCTCGGCGTAGTTGACGAACGGCGCGTCGGAGGTGACGGTCGCGTTCGACGTCGCCGACTCGGTCACGGAGACCGGGTAGTGCGCCTCGATGTTCGAGTAGACGAAGTCGCCGAAGTTCGGGAAGGTCGGGTCCGCGGTGAAGTCCGCGGCCCAGGTGTCGACGGTGCGACCCGACGGGTTGACGTCGCCCGAGAGGATCCCGCCGAGCGCGTTGAAGCCGGTCGCACCGGGCGAGCCGGCGAGGATGATCGAGTCGATCTCGTCGTCGTTCTGGAGGGCGCCGAGCTCCATCGTGGTCGAGGCGTTGACCACCACGACCACGGTCTCGAAGTTCTCCTTCGCGAGCGCGATGAGGTCCTTCTCGTCCTGGTTGAGCTCGAGCTGGTGCTCGCCCTCCTGGGCGCGCGGGTCGACGTTGTCGTCGTTCGCGATGTCGAGCATGTCGGTGGCGAGGTCACCGCCCTCGCCGCCCGGACGGGCGATGAAGACCACGGCGGCGTCGTCGTAGTCGGCGAAGGTCGAGACCTGCGACTCGTACTGGTCCACCGGCATCTCGCCGATGTCGTAGGTCGAGTCGAGCGGAAGGTCCATCTCGACGTGGCCGCGCTTGTTCGCGTCGTCCTGTGCGAAGGCGTCGATCGCCTGGTACATCGCGTCGTTGATCGAGAAGCCGGCGTTCTCCAGGCCCACGCGGGGCGTGATGGCCGAGTTGGTGTCGACCGAGCCAGAGCCCGAGCCGCCGAACACCGGGTCCGCGGCGGCGCGGCCCAGCATCGTCACGGCGGCGCCCGAGTCGAGCGGCAGCGCGTCGTCCTGGTTCTTCGCGAGGACCATGCCGCCTGCGGCGATCTCCTCGACCAGGTCCTTGGCCGCAGCGTCGACCTCGTCGATGTCCGCGTAGTCGGACTCGTAGTACGAGGTGTCCCAGCTCGCGGACTCCTCCGAGTTGGTGAACTCGTAGGTGCCGTTGCCGAACTGCGAGGCGACCCAGCCGCCCGCGATGATCAGGCCCATGTTCGCCACGATGGTCAGCGCGACCACGAATGACAGGACAGGGATCCAGATCGACAGGTATGCCTTGTTGGACATCCGCTTCTTGGGTGCGGCGTCCTTCCTCGGGCGTGCGTTCACTACAGGGTCTCCTTCACAGCTTCATGGGGTGCGGCGGCGCTGGTGGTGCGAGCGGCCTGCCGCGGCGGCGACGGGGGGACGACGCGTGCGCATCGTCCCCCCGTCGCTCCCGGTGCGTGGAGCAGGCGTGCGCCTACTCGGTCACCTCGGTGATGTTGCCGTCCTGGTCGATCTGCCAGGTCTGGCCGGTCGCGGCCGAGTCGGCCTCGATCACGAACTTGTCGCCGTCGTTGATGGTGACGGTGCCGGTGACGCGGTCGGCCGCGTCGGTCGCCACGAAGGGCATGACCATGAGGCCGTACTTCACGGTCGGCGCGTCGACGTCGCTGGCGAGCATGACCTGCGCCCAGGCGTCGTCCTCGAGCGCGTCGAGCACGGCCTGACGCGCGGTCTGGAGGTCCTCGGCGACGTCCACGGTGGTGGTCTCCTCCACGGCGGCATCGCCGGACGCGGCGGCGTCACCCGAGTCGCTCGAGCACCCGGCGAGCCCGAAGGCTCCGGTGGCGGCGAGGAGGATCGCGAGGCCGGTGGCCTGAACCTTCTTGTTCATTCTGTTGCTCCTTACTGGTGTCGAGCCGCGGAACCTTCCCGCGGTCGGGTCGCCCACCGTAACCCGGGTCACGCGCCTGCGTGACAGGACCTCTGGGGGCGGGATGTGGCCGACGGCGCTGCCGCCGGCCACATCCCAGGTACTGCTGGACTACTTAGGAGATGGCTCCGGAGTAGTTGAGGCCGAAGCCGTAGTCGTACGCGTTGCCGTTGGCGTCCGTGTACGGGGTCATGTCCTTCGCGACGTCCTCGAACTGCGCCTCGACCGTGTCCATGTCGGCCGGGAACTGGATCGGCAGACGGCCCGAGGGCTCGAAGTTGCCGACCGCCACGTCCATGAGGGCCTGGTCCGAGGTGCCGAAGCTCACGAGGATCGCGTCGGACGCGGCCTCGAACTCGGCGGGGATCGTCGGGTTGACGGCCTTGAGAGCCGTCACCACGGGGATGTCCTTGCCGCTGGCCTCGACCGCGGCGACCGCACGCTCGAAGGCGTCGAGGTCGGCCGCGTTCGTGATGTACGCGGTGTTGCCGAAGTACGAGCGGTTCTCGACCGTGCCGTCCTCGAGGATGTTGCCACCGATCGAGACCTTGCGGACGTTGTCGCCGTCGGCCACGTACTCGCCGTACTGCAGCGTGATCGGCGTCCACGTGCGGGTGCCGTCCTCCGCGATCGTCAGGCCGGCGTTGGTGAAGGTGCCGCCCGAGTTCGGGGAGTCCATGCCCACGAGCACGATGTCGACGTCGGACATGTCAGGAGCGGTGTAGCTCTTGACAGTGGTGCCGTCCTCCTCGTACTCGACCGTGTCGGTCACGACGTTGCCGAAGTACTGCGCGGCGACGTCGAGGTCCATGGTCGGGCCCTCGGTGTAGGCAGCCGGGCCGAACATGCCGGCGATGCCGATGTCGTACGACTGCGGGATGTAGACGGTCTTGTCGGACCAGTCCGTGCCGTCGCCGATCACGCCGTTGTTCTTCAGCATGACGATCGACGCGAGCTGCGCGTTGTAGCCGGCCTCGACCTTGTCGTCCGAGGCGAGGACCGTCGCGGACTCCTCCGGGTCGAGCATGGCCGACTCGTAGAGGCCCGCCTGGAAGGACATGTTGAGGATGCGGGTGCCCGACAGCTGGAAGCGGGTGTCCGCGTCCATGTCGAGCTCGCCTGCCTCGAACAGCTCCTGCCACAGCTCGGCGCCCTCGAGGATGAAGGTCGCGTCGTTGACGCCACCGAACATGTCGTGGCCAGTGAGCAGCACCTCGACGTAGCGCTCGGCCGGGGTGAGCTCCTCGGCGCCCCAGGCCATGCCGAAGAACGCGCCCTCGTCCTGAGCGCCGCTCATGACGCCCCAGTCGGTGACGACGACGCCCTCGTACGAGAGGTCGTCGCGCAGGATCTCCATGCGGCCGCTGTCGTAGGCGGTGCCGGTGCGGTCCTCGAAGAGCGGGTTGCCGTCGGCGTCGAGCGCGATCGAGTAGGCGGTCATGACGGCCGCCGAGTCGAGCGCGGCCTCGAAGACCGAGACGTGCTCCATGAGGTTGTCGCCCGGGTAGACGCCGTACTTGCCGGACTCGGTGTGCGCCTCGCGGCCACCCTCGCCCGGACCGTCGCCGGCCCAGTGCTTGATCATGCCGTTGACGGACTCGGAGCCCCACTCGTCGGTGCCCTCGGAGCCCTGGAAGCCGTCGATGTAGGCGGCGGTGAGCTCGCCTGCCTGCTCGGCGTCCTCACCGAAGGTGCCGCCCACGCGGCTCCAACGGGGCTCGGTCGCGAGGTCGACCTGCGGGGACAGCGCGGTGGCGATGCCCAGCGCGCGGTACTCCGCGGACGCCATCTCGGCGAACTGCTTGGTCCACGAGGCGTCGAACGTCGCGGCGAGGCCCAGGTTCGAGGGCCAGCGCGAGATGTCCGCACCGTCGGCGTTGTAGCCGCCGGAGCCGGCGGTCGAGCGCGGGTCGGACGCGAAGTTGACGGGGACGTAGATCCCGCTGTCGGCGGCGAGCGTCTCGACGTACGCCTGCATCTCGTTGACCCACGGCACCGTCGTGTCGGCGTCCGAGCCGGCAGCGTTGAGCACGGCGCGGAGGTTCGAGCCCTCGAGGTACTCCTTCTGCGCGTCGGTCAGGCCGTCGGCAGGCGAGCGCTCGTGCGAGCTGAAGAGCATGAGACCGGCGATCTGCTCGATCGTCATCTGGGAGGCGAGGTCCGCCGCGCGCTCGGTCGAGTCGACGCGCCAGTCCTCCCACGTGTCCAGCGTGCCGTTCCCGTTCATGTCCTTGAACGCGTAGGTGGCGCCGTCGATCTCCTCGTCGATGAGGGTCACGCCGCTGTCGACGCCGTAGGTGAGGTCGGGACCGTCGCCGGGGTTGTCGACCTTGACGAACGTCGTCGTGCCGTCGGTGACCTCGGTGGTCGTGTACTTGCCGGTCGCCGCCTCAGCGGTCGGGCTGGCGTCGTCGTTGGACGAGCTTCCCGTGCATCCGGCGAGCGTGATCGCGATACCCAGGCCCGCGAACGCCGCGACACCCTTGATCTGCGTGGGCCTCATGCGTGTGCCCCCTTCGTCATCGTTGACTCCATCGGTTTCTCCTCATCGGCCGGCGGCGCCGGTCGACTGCCGCGCCTTGCGCGGTGGTGCTGTGCGCCCTCGACCGCCGCATGAGCCGTCTCGGGTGCTGAACGTGAGTCAATCAGCGGGGCCGAGCGGGCCGGCACTGGCCTGCATAACCTGTCGGTTGGCGTGCACAACCTGTGAAGGAACGGGCGTTCCGTGACCTTTCCGTTACCGCCGCGTGGCGGCGGCGAGGCTCGGCGCGGCAGCGCCCGAGCCTCAGGATCCTGCCTGGCATGCGGCGCGCGAGGGCCAAGCCGGGCGCGCCCGCGCCCGCGGGGGCGTCAGCCTCGGCGCACCCGCACGTCGCCCGCGAGGACGATGCGCTCGTCGCCCGACGCGGTGCGCACCACGAGCGCGCCCTCCGGGGTCAGAGCCGTGGCGCGGCCCGCGACCGGCACCCCGCCCGGGACGTCGACGGCGACGTCCCATCCCAGGGTGGCGGTGACGCGCTCGACGTCGGCGCGGGGATGCGCTCCGGCGTCCCACATCGCGACGGCGCCGTTGAGCTCGGCCGCGAGCGCGCGCATGAGCGCCACCCGGTCGAGCGCGGTCGCGCCGAGCGTCGCGAGCGAGGCGGCGTGCGGCACGGGGAGCTCCCCCGGCGCCTGGGAGACGTTGATCCCGATCCCCGCGACGATCGCATCGTCCGCCGTGGTCTCGCACAGGATGCCGACGGCCTTGCGCCAGCGTCCCCAGCCGGGGATCTCTCGCGCACCGGACTCGACCACCACATCGTTGGGCCACTTGAGCCACGCGCCCACGCCCAGGCCGCGCAGCGCGCGGACCGCCGCGAGGCCCACGACCAGGGGCGCCCACCCGAAGTCCTCCCGCGGGATGTGGCGAGGGCGCAGCACGAACGACACGGTGAGCGCCGCACCCTGCGGCGTCACCCAGGCGCGACCCGCGCGCCCGCGCCCCGCGGTCTGGTGGTCGGCCACGAGCGCGGACATGTGCGGCCAGTCCTCGGGAGCGCGGGTGGCGGCCTCGAGCACGCGCGAGCTGGTGGACGGCGAGGCGGGCACCACGACCAGGCGCGACAGCGTGCCGGGGACCAGCGACGCGAGGGCGCCCTCGGTGAGGGGGCGGCGCGACGCGGCGACCGCATCGGCTCCGGGGGTGCTCACCGGGCTAGGCTAGCGGCCAGTCCTACCCCCAAGGAGAACAGTGTCACCGATGAGGCCCGGCAAGACGACCGCGTCCGCGCTCGCGGACCTGCGCAAGAAGGTCGACGCCGCCGTCACCGCTCCCGAGGCCACGGCGCAGGAGAAGCAGCACGCGCGCGGGAAGAAGACCGCCCGCGAGCGCATCGAGCTGCTGCTCGACGAGGGCTCGTTCACCGAGCTCGACCGCCTCTCGCGGCACCGCAGCCGCAACTTCGGGCTCGACCGGAACCGTCCCTACGGCGACGGCGTGGTGACCGGCTACGGCACCATCGACGGCCGCCAGGTCGCGGTCTACTCGCAGGACTTCACGGTCTTCGGGGGCTCGCTGGGCGAGGTCCACGGCCAGAAGATCGCCAAGATCCAGGACTTCGCGCTGCGCACCGGCGTGCCGCTCATCGGCATCTCGGACGGTGGCGGCGCGCGCATCCAGGAGGGCGTCGCGGCGCTCACCCAGTTCGCGGAGATCTTCCGTCGCAACGTCGCCGCGTCGGGCGTGATCCCGCAGATCTCGATCATCCTCGGCCCCTCCGCGGGCGGCGCGGTGTACTCCCCCGCCCTGACCGACTTCATCGTCATGGCCGACGGCACGTCGCAGATGTTCATCACCGGGCCCGACGTCATCAAGTCGGTGACCGGCGAGAGCGTGACGTTCGAGGACCTGGGCGGCGGCCAGGCGCACAACGTCAAGTCCGGCGTCGCGCACTACCTCGCCCAGGACGAGGACGATGCGATCGAGTACGTGCAGCACCTGCTCCAGTTCCTGCCGCAGAACAACCTCACCGACGCGCCGTCGTGGGAGTCGGAGGCCGACCTCGAGCCGACGGACGAGGACCTCGCGCTCGACAGCCTGGTCCCCGACAGCGACAACCAGCCGTACGACATGAACACGCTCATCGAGGCGATCGTCGACGACGGCGAGTTCCTCGAGATCCAGCCGCTGTTCGCACCCAACGTCGTGGTCGGCTTCGGCCACGTCGAGGGCCACTCGGTGGGCATCGTCGCCAACCAGCCGATGCAGATGGCCGGCACGCTCGACATCAACGCCTCGGAGAAGGCCGCGCGCTTCGTGCGCACGTGCGACGCCTTCAACATCCCGATCATCACCCTGGTCGACGTCCCCGGGTTCCTGCCCGGCGTGAGCCAGGAGCACCAGGGCATCATCCGCCGCGGCGCGAAGCTCATCTACGCGTACGCCGAGGCGACGGTGCCGCTCGTCACGGTCATCACGCGCAAGGCCTACGGCGGCGCCTACATCGTCATGGCCTCCAAGCAGCTCGGCGCCGACGTCAACCTCGCGTGGCCCACCGCGCAGATCGCGGTCATGGGCGCGGGCGGGGCGGTCAACATCCTCCACCGCCGCACGCTCGCGGACGTCGAGGCCAAGGGCGGCGATGTCGAGGGCGAGCGCCAGGCGCTCGTCGACGACTACGAGGACCGCATCGTCAACCCGTACGACGCCGCCGACCGCGGCTACGTCGACGCGGTGGTCGAGCCGTCCGAGACGCGTGCCCAGATCGTCAAGGCGCTGCGCGCGCTGCGCACCAAGCGCGCCGCGCTGCCCCCCAAGAAGCACGGGAACATCCCGCTGTGACGGTGGACGATGCGGGGGCGGGCCAGGCCGCGGGGCTGAGGGTGCTGCGAGGCACGCCCGACGAGGCCGAGCTGGCCGCGCTCGTCGCGGCTGCCGCCGCGATGGCCTCGAGCGCCGCGGATGCGGAGGACCCGGCGAGCCCCCGCTCGGCGTGGATGGACCGCTCGCGCACGCTGCGCGGGCACCACGGCCCGCTCCCCCTCGGCCGCGGCGACGGCGCGTGGCGCCACTCGCTGCGCTGACATGGCCCGCACCCGGATCGATGCGCGGCATCGGTGGAAGATCGCGGCGCTCGTCGCGATCCCGAGCCTGCTCGCCCTTCCCTGGGTGCTCGTGACCGCGGAGACGTCGGCGGCCGTGCGCCCGGCCGCCGCGGAGGGCTTCGCGCACGCGGACGCGGCGCTCGTGCTCGGGGCGCGGGTGTACGCCGACGGCTCGCCGTCGCCCTACCTGCTCGACCGCGTGACCGTCGGAGTCGAGCTCTACCAGGCGGGGCTGGTCGACGGCCTGCTCATGAGCGGGGACGGCGACGACTCGTCGGGCCATGGCGAGACCGCGGTCATGCGCGCGCTCGCCGAGTCCATGGGCGTGCCCTCCGAGGCGATCGTCGAGGATCCGCTAGGGCTCGACACGTACTCGTCCTGCTTGCGTGCGCGCGACGCGTTCGACGTCGGCTCCGTGATCGTCGCGACGCAGCAGTTCCATCAGGCCCGCGCCGTGTGGCTGTGCGAGCAGGCGGGCCTCGACGCGCAGGGCGCCTATCCCGCTCCGACGCCGACGCGCCACACTCTCATGGGGCACGTCCGCGAGGTCCCCGCGATCGCGAAGTCGATGCTGGACCTGGCGCGCGGCCGGGTGCCCCAGGGGTGAGCGCATCGTGACCCGTCTGCTCCCCCTCGCCGCCGCGGGCCTCGCCGCCCTCGCCGGACCTCAGCTGTTCGCGCGCGCCTCCGCGGCGGGCGCGATGCACCCCGTCGCGTCGCCGCGGTTCCGCGCCGCCGATGCCGCGCTCGTGCTCGGGGCGCGCGTGTTCCCGGACGGGCGGCCCTCGCGCGCGCTGCGCCAGCGCGTGGAGACCGGCGCCGCGCTCTTCCACCGCGGCGTGGTGCCGCGCCTGGTGCTCACGGGTGCCGCCGACAACCGCGAGGGGCTCGACGAGACCGAGGCGATGGAGCGCACCGCGCTCGGGCTCGGGGTGCCCGCCGAGGCGATCGTCCGAGACGGCTCGGGACACGACACCCGTGCCTCGGCACGGAACGCGCGCGACGCGCTGGGGCTCGCCAGCGTGATCGTGTGCACCCAGGAGTTTCACGTGCCGCGCGCCATGTGGCTGTGCCGCAGCGTGGGCCTCGGCGCTCAGGGCGCGTTCCCGCCGGTGCTCGCGCACCGCGACACCGCGCTCGGCTACGCGCGCGAGCTGCCCGCGACGTGGAAGGCGGCGCTCGAGATCGCGCGCGACAGCGTGGCACCGGGCGATGCGCCTCGCTGAGCACCCCACGCCGGAGAGATCCGGGACCTAGGGACTTAGGGAAGCCTCACCTTGCGGAATTAGCATCGAGGTGTGCTGCTCACCATGCTCGAGCCCGGGGCCGTCGCCCGCATCCGCGCGATCAGCGCGGACGCCGCCGTGGCGCTGCGCCTGCGCGAGATGGGCCTGCGCCCGGGCACCCGCGTCCGGTTGGCCGGACGCGGCGCGGCGGGCGCCAGGGTGGTCGCCATCGGCGCGACCCGCATCGCGATCGACCGCGGCACGTCCGGGCTGATCGAGGTGGAGCCCGCATGAGCGCCGCCGTCGACACCGCGACCGTCCTCCTGGTCGGCAACCCCAACGTCGGCAAGTCGACGCTGTTCAACCACGTCACGGGCGCGCGGCAACGGGTGGTGAACGCGCCCGGCACCACGGTGGCGCTCACCGAGGGGACGTGGCGCGTGGACGGCGTCGACGTCACGCTCGTCGACCTGCCCGGCACCTACTCGCTGATCGCACGCTCGCCCGACGAGCAGGTCGCCGCCGACGCGGTGACACAGCCGGGCCAGGACCTCGCCGTGGTCGCGCTCGACGCCACCGCGCTCAGCCGCTCGCTCTACCTCCTGGGCCAGGTCGCACGGGCCGGACGGCCCATCGTGGCCTCGCTCACCATGACCGACCTCGCCCGGGCGCGCGGGCTCGGCCCGGACACCGCCGCGCTCGCCGCCGCGCTCGGCGTGCCCGTGGTCGAGGTCGACGGGCGCACGGGCGCCGGCACGCGCGCGCTGGCCGACGCGATCGCCGCGGCGCTGAGGACTCATCCGCGGGTCGCCGGGATCGTGCCGCGCGCCGCCGATCACGAGCTGGGAGACGAGCTCACCCACGCCCAGGAGCTCTTCGACTGGATCGAGGGGATCGCCGACGCCGCGCTTCCCGTCGCCGAGGTCCGGGAGTCGTGGTCCGACCGCGTCGACAAGGTCCTGCTCAACCCGTGGGCGGGGATCCCGGCGTTCCTCGCCGTCATCTGGGCCGTCTTCCAGCTCACCACCGCCGTCGCGGCCCCGCTCATGGACGGCGCGGCCGCCCTCGTCGACGGCCCCGTGACCACCGCGACCACGTGGCTGCTGAGCGCGCTTCATGCGCCGGCGTGGCTCGAGTCGTTCGCCGTCGGCGGGATCGTCGCCGGAGTCGGCGCCGTGGCCTCGTTCATCCCGCTCATGGCCATCATGTTCGCGTCGGTCACCGTGCTCGAGTCGAGCGGCTACCTCGCGCGCGTCGCGGTGGTCGCCGACCGGGCGATGCGCGCGGCCGGTCTCGACGGCCGCGCCATGCTCCCGCTCATCGTCGGGTTCGGCTGCAACGTGCCGGCGCTGTCCGCCACCGCCGTGCTTCCCCACGCGCGACAGCGGCTGCTCACCGGCCTCATGGTGCCGCTCACCAGCTGCACCGCGCGGCTCACCGTCTACCTCCTGCTCGCGGAGACGTTCTTCCCGCGGCACGCCGGCACCGTGGTGTTCGCCATGTACGTCGTGTCGATCGCGCTCGTGGTGCTGTTCGGGCTGGCAGCACGGCGCACCGTGCTGCGCGACGCGCGTCCCGAGCCGCTCATCATCGTGCTTCCCGACTACCAGCGCCCGCACCTGCGCACCCTCGGGCTGGGCGTGTGGGCCCGCACCGTGTCGTTCGTGCGCAAGGCCGGCAGCGTCATCATGGTCGCGATCGCGGTGCTGTGGGTCCTCCAGGCGATCCCGGTGCGCGGCGGGCACGACCTCGCTGACGTGCCGATCGAGGACTCCGCCTACGGCGCGACGGCGATGGCGGTCGCGCCCGTGCTCGCGCCGCTGGGGCTCGACGACTGGCACATCGCGGCATCGCTGGTCTCCGGTGTGGCGGCCAAGGAGGTGACCGTCGGCGCTCTCGCGCAGTCGTATGCGCTCGAGGACCCGGGCACGGGTTCCGCGCCGGCGCTCGAGGACCAGGTCCGCGCCACGGTCGAGGCCTCTTCGGGCGGCGAGGCAGGCGCCGCGGGTCTCGCGTTCATGGTCTTCGTCCTCGCCTACCTGCCCTGCATGGCGACGCTCGCGGAGCAGCGACGGCTCTACGGCTGGCGCTGGACGGCCGGTGCGGCCGCGGCTCAGCTCACGATGGCGTACGTCCTCGCCACCGCGGTGTTCCAGGTGGGGAGGCTCGTGTGAGCGGCGTGCTGGGCGCGGTCATGGAGCGCCTCGCGGCAGGCGAGACGCCGCGGGCCGCAGCGCGCGCCCTGCGCATCCCCGTCGACCTCGCCGAGGCGGCGGCAGCCGAGGGCGAGCGCCTCGGCATCGTCATCCGCGCCGGAGCGGCGTGCGGCACCTGCGCGCCGGGCCGTTCGGTCGCGTGCGCGGGCTGCCCGTTCGCCCGCTGAGCGCCGCTCAGACGGTGGCGCGGGATGCCGCGAGGCCCGCGGTCATCGTCTCGAGCGCGCCGCGGATCTGCGCGAGCTGCGCGTCGTCGAGCGCGGCGAGCTGCGCACGGCGCTGCACACGCGCGGTGCCCACGACCTCCTGGGCGAGCTCGCGGCCCTCGGCGGTCAGCGACAGACGCCGGATACGGCGGTCGTCGGGGTCCTCGTGCCGGTTGAAGATCCCGCGCTGGACCATGCGCTGGACGATGCCCGTCGCGACGGAGGGGTGGACGCCCACCGCGTCCGCGAGGTCCGTCGTGGTGCACCCGTCCTCGGCGTAGAGGATCACGAGCGCGCGGAACTGGTGGAGCGTGAGGCCCATGTGGGACACGGTCTCGGCGAGCGAGGGCACGGATTTGCGCAGGAACACGACCAGCGCCTCACACGCCTCTTCAAGAAGCTCGTCGCGATCGCTCATCGTGCACCCCCAGACGCCGCATCCCCTCGGCGATTCTCACTATAGACGGGCTGGCCAGGCAGTTTGCGCGGCCGTTGTCGAACACACGCCTATTTCACACGTATCAATGATATGCGGAGCGAGGAGGATTCTGCCGGGCGGCGCGCGGATGCGACCTCAGCCGTCACGGCCGTCGACCCGCGCCGCGCCGTCCGCGACGATGGTCGCGAGGATCTCGCGCAGCTGCCCGATCTGCGCGTCGCTCAGCGCGGCGAGATGCGCCACGAAGCCGCGCTCCGCCTCCCGGGTCACCTCGTCGACGAGCGCGACTCCCGAGGCCGTGAGGGAGAGCAGGCGCACCCGTGCATCGTCCGGGGAGGCGCCGCGCTCGATCCAGCCGCGGTCCACCAGGCGCTGGACCACCCCGCTCGCGATGTTGGGCTTGACGCCGAGCACCTCGGCCGCCTCCGCGGTGGGCACGCCGGACGAGCCGTGGAGGAACACCAGCAGGTGGAACTGGACCGGCGTGAGCGCCTCCGCGACGAGCGTGCGCGAGTGGTCGCGCATCGACCGCCGCACGAGGCGGTGCTGGAGCTCGAGGATCTCGGCGATCACGTCGTCCCGTGCCATCACGCCTCCTCGACCCTCGCGACATTAGTTCGCATGAGGCGAACTTGATAGTTCGCCGCACTTGAAATACCTTAGCCGATGTCCCATCGCCGGGACGTCCCCCTCCCCCTTCCTCCCAGGAGACCTCTGTGGCCAAGCCATCCCCCGCGTCGGCGTCGAGCCTCGACGACGCACTCGCCGAGGGCATCTCGGAGTCGACCTACCGCCGTCGGTGGGCGATCCTCGCGACGCTCTGCTTCGCGCTCATGACCGCGATGATCGCGAACATGAGCCTCAACCTCGCGCTGCCGGACCTTGCGGTCGAGTTCGAGCTCACGCAGCTGCAGATGACCTGGGTGGTCGAGGCCTTCGCGCTCGTCTTCGCCTCGCTGCTGTTCGTCGCCGCCGCCATCGCCGACCGCTACGGCCGCAAGCGCGTGATGATGATCGGCCTCGCGATCTTCATCGCGTCCTCGGCCTACGCGCCGTTCTTTGCTCAGACCGGCGGCGAGCTCATCGCGTCGCGAGCGATCATGGGCATCGGCGGGGCGCTCGTGATGCCCACCACGCTGTCGCTCGTCAACGTCGTCTTCCCCTCGAAGGAGCGACCCAAGGCGATCGCCATCTGGTCGGCGGTGGCCGGCGTCGGCATGATGTTCGGCTCCGTGCTCACGGGCGTGCTGCTGCACTTCTTCGACTGGCATGCCGCGTTCCTGCTCGGCGCCGTCTTCGGCCTCGTCGCGCTGCCCGTGACCGCCCGCATCGTCCCCGAATCGGTCGACGAGAAGCGCACGCCGGTCGACTGGCTGGGCGGCGCGCTGATCACGGCCGCCCTCGCCGGCATCGTCTACACGATCATGGAGGTCCCCTCGCACGGGTGGGAGGACGCGCTCACCATCGTCGCCGCGGTCACGGCCGTGGTCTCGCTCGCGCTGTTCGTCCTCTGGGAGCTCCGTGTGCCGCACCCGATGATCGACCTCGGCCTGTTCCGGCGCTCGCGCTTCTCGCTGTCCGTCGTCTCCGTCACGCTCACCTTCTTCGCGATGATGGGCGCGTTCTTCGGGATGACCCAGATCTTCCAGCTGGTGATGGGCTACGACGCGATCACGACGTCGGTGGCGTTCATCCCGTCGATGCTGCCGATGATGGTGGTCGGCCCGCTGGTACCCAAGCTGGTCGAGAAGGTCGGCACGCGCTGGACCGTGGTGCCGGGCCTCGTCATCATTGCGGGCGGCTTCCTGCTCATGACCACGTGGCCCACCGTGCCGTCCTACTGGGACTTCCTCATCGCGATGAGCACGGTCACGCTCGGCATGGCGCTCGTGATGACCCCCGCGACCAACATGCTGATGTCCTCGGTGCCGCGCAACCGCTCCGGCATGGGCTCCGCGATGAACGACACGACCCGCGAGCTGGGCGCCTCGCTCGGCATCGCGGTCCTCGGGTCGATGATCGCCAACGCGTACACGTCGAACATCGCGCCCATCGCGGAGCAGCTGCCCGCCGAGGTCGCGAAGGTCGTCGAGGACTCCCTCGCCGGCGCGATGGCCGCGACCGCGGAGATGGGCGACGCGGGTGCGCAGATCGCGCAGGCCGCCCAGGCCGCGTTCATGGACGCGAACCAGCACTCGATGCTCATCTCCGCGATCATCGCGGGCGTCACGGCCCTCATCATGCTCGTGGCGCTGCCGCGCGGCGAGAAGTCGCTGAGCGCGGAGCCCACCGAGGATGCCGACGAGGCCCTGGAGCCCGCGTCGGCGTAGCCCCCCCCCCCCCCGCTCCCTGGCGGGACATGAGGGCGGGATCCACCGCGGATCCGGCACTCATGTCCCGCCAGGGTGGGCAGCAACTACGCTCGACCGCATGCCCTTCCCCCTGCTGCTCGCCTCGCAGTCCCCCGCGCGCCTGTCCACCCTCCGCTCCGCCGGAGTCGAGCCCGACGTCATCGTGAGCGACGTCGATGAGGACGCTGCGCTCGACGCGGCGCGCGCCTCCGCGGCGGCCGCCGGCGAGACCCTCTCCCCGGCCGATGCGGTCCTCGCGCTCGCCCGCGCGAAGGCCGAGCACGTGGCCGCCGAGTACGAGACCGGGTCGATCGTGCTCGGCTGCGACTCGATGCTCGAGCTCGACGGGGAGATCCTCGGCAAGCCCGCGGACGCGCCGACCGCGGTCGAGCGCTGGCGCGCGATGCGCGGCCGCACCGGCGTGCTCCACACCGGCCACTGGCTCGTCGACGACCGCGAGGACGGCACCGGTGGCACGCTCGGCGCCACCTCCTCCACGGTGGTGCGCTTCGCGGACCTCACCGATGCGGAGATCGACGCCTACGTCGCGACCGGCGAACCCCTCAAGGTCGCGGGCGCCTTCACCGTCGACGGCCTCGGCGGCCCCTACGTCGAGGCCATCGAGGGCGACTACCACGGCGTCGTGGGCGTGAGCCTGCCCCTGCTGCGCCACCTCCTGGCCGAGCTCGGGGTCGCGTTCCACGAGCTTCGCGACTGACCCGACACCTCCCGGGGTTTGTAGGCGTGACACAACCTACGGGGCCGTAGGGCCGCATCGTTCCGCGAGTCGTTGTGGGGATCCCACAAACGGCGGGGCGTGCGCTTAGAGCCGTGCACAGACTTAGGTCCCGGTGCCGCCGCGTGCACGGGAGCGCAAGGAACCCCGCGCTACGGTTTCGGGGTGACAGCCTTCTCCTCCGTGCTCATCGCGAACCGCGGCGAGATCGCCGTCCGCATCATCCGCGCGTGTGCGGACGCCGGACTGCGATCGATCGCCGTCTACGCTGACCCCGACCGCACCGCGCCTCACGTGTCGCTCGCGGACGAGGCCTACGCGCTGGGCGGCTCGACCGCGCGCGAGACGTACCTCGACATCGCGAAGATCGTCGACGCCGCGCGCCGCTCCGGCGCCGAGGCGATCCACCCCGGCTACGGCTTCCTCGCCGAGAACTCCGACTTCGCCCGCGCCGTGATCGCTGCGGGCCTCACCTGGATCGGCCCCTCCCCCGACGCGATCGACGGGCTCGGCGACAAGGTCAGCGCGCGCCACATCGCTCAGCGCGCCGGCGCGCCGCTGGTGCCGGGCACGCCGGATCCCGTCGAGACGGCCGACGAGGTGGTCGCGTTCGCGCAGGAGCACGGGCTCCCGGTCGCGATCAAGGCGGCCTTCGGCGGCGGAGGCCGCGGGCTCAAGGTCGCCCGCACGCTCGAGGAGATCCCCGAGCTCTTCGACTCGGCCACCCGCGAGGCCGTCGCGGCCTTCGGGCGCGGCGAGTGCTTCGTCGAGCGCTTCCTCGACAGGCCGCGGCACGTCGAGACGCAGTGCCTGGCCGACGCGCACGGGAACGTGCGCGTGGTGTCCACGCGCGACTGCTCGCTCCAGCGCCGGCACCAGAAGCTGGTCGAGGAGGCCCCCGCGCCGTTCCTCACCGACGAGCAGAACGCGCGCCTCGTCGAGGCCTCCGAGGCAATCCTCAAGGAGGCCGGGTACCAGGGCGCCGGCACGTGCGAGTTCCTGGTCGGCATCGACGGCACCATCAGCTTCCTCGAGGTCAACACGCGCCTCCAGGTCGAGCACCCCGTGACCGAGGAGGTCACCGGCGTGGACCTGGTGCTCGAGCAGTTCCGCATCGCAGCCGGCGGCTCCATCGCTGACCTCCACCCGGTCACGCGCGGCCACTCGCTCGAGTTCCGCATCAACGGCGAGGACCCCTTCGCGGGCTTCATGCCGGCCCCGGGCCGCATCTCGACCCTGCGCTTCCCCTCCGGCCCCGGCGTGCGCATCGACGCCGGCGTCGTCGAGGGCGACACGGTCTCCGGCAACTTCGACTCGATGATCGCCAAGGTGATCGTCACCGGCGCCACGCGCGACCAGGCGCTCGCGCGCGCCCGCCGGGCACTCGCCGAGATGGCCGTCGAGGGCATCCCGACCGTGCTCCCGTTCCACCGCGCCGTCCTCGACGCGCCGGCCTATGCGGCCACCGAGGGCTTCGGTGTCTACACCACGTGGATCGAGTCCGAGTTCGCGTCGACCCTCGCGACGCTCGCTCCCCCCGCCGCTTCGCCCTCCTCGCCCGCGGACGACGACGAGCCCGAGGCCACGGAGCGCGTGGTGGTCGAGGTCGGCGGCAAGCGGCTCGAGGTGGTGCTCCCGGCGAACCTCGCCCGCGCGGGACGTGCGAGCGCGCGCGCCGCGGGACGACGGCCGATGCGCCGCACGGGCAACGGCGGCGCTCGCGGCTCGAGCAACGGCACCACGCTGAGCTCACCCATGCAGGGCACCATCGTCAAGGTCGCCGTCGAGGACGGCGCCGAGGTGGCCGAGGGCGACCTCGTGGTGGTCCTCGAGGCGATGAAGATGGAGCAGCCGCTGACGGCGCACCGGGCGGGCATCGTCCGCTCGCTCGCGGCGACCGTGGGCGGAGGCGTCTCGGCGGGCACCGCGATCTGCGACATCGTCGACGCCGAGTCCTGACCGCGCCCTTTCTTTTTTCGCGCCAGACCCACGGCGCATCGCGCTCCTGACCAGGGGCTTCGCGGCGACACCCGCCATTTACGCAACTGCGCTGTTCCGTATATTTGACACTGCTGCCGCAGGGACCTTAGTCTCACGTCAGCACGGGTAAGGGCCGCCTTACCGTCCCCGACCGGAAGGCGCGTCCATGCTCGCCAACTACCTCATCGGCCTGCGCGAGGGCCTCGAGGCGGCGCTCGTCGTCAGCATCCTCGTCGCGTACCTGGTCCGCACCGACCGTCGCGCGCTGCTGCGCCAGGTGTGGTTCGGCGTCGGGATCGCCGCGGGCGTCTCGATCGGGCTCGGCGCGATCCTCACGCTCGGCCCCCAGGGTCTCAGCTTCGAGGCGCAGGAGGCGATCGGCGGTGCGCTCAGCATCGTCGCCGTCGGCCTCATCACGTGGATGATCTTCTGGATGGGCCGCAACGCGCGCCACCTCAAGGGGCACCTCGAGGGTGCTCTCGAGAACGCGATCGCGGTGGGCAAGGGCGCCATCGTCGCGATGGCCCTGCTCGCCGTGGGCCGCGAGGGCCTCGAGACCGCGCTGTTCCTGTGGGCCGGCATCACCTCGGCGGGGTCGACCTGGGTCCCCATCGTCGGAGCGACGCTCGGCATCGCGACCGCGGTCGGCCTGGGCGTGCTCATGTACCGGGGCGCCGTCAAGCTCAACCTCCGCGTGTTCTTCCAGTGGACCGGGGTGTTCCTGGTCCTCGTCGCGGGCGGCGTGCTCGCCTACGGCGTCCACGACCTCCAGGAGGCCGGCATCCTGCCGGGCCTGCACACCCTGGCCTTCGACATCTCCGGCGCGGTGCCCGCCGGATCGGTGCACGGCACGCTGCTCAAGGGCATCTTCAACATCTCGCCGCAGACGACGGTCCTCGAGGCCGTCGCGTGGATCGCCTACGTGGTGCCGGTGATGTGGCTGTTCGTGCGCATGGCGTTCCGCTCCGGCCCGCCGCGCCCCCAGCCGGCCCGCGCATCGTCCCGCGACCTTGCGGCCGCCGGCGCCTGACAGACGTCCCAGCTCCACCCTTTCCCCGACCCGACGAAGGATCATCCATGCCCCGCCCTGCCCTCGCACGCCCTCTTGCCGCCTCCGGCGCCGTCCTCACGGCGCTCGCGCTGACCGCGTGCGTCCCGAACGCCTCCGCCGATGACGAGGCGATCGCGGTCGAGTCCACCGCCGACGAGTGCAACGTCGCCTCGACCGAGGTGCCCTCCGGCACCGTCGTGTTCGACGTGACGAACTCGGGCGACGACGTCACCGAGTTCTACCTGCTCGCCTCGGACGGCCTCCGCATCATCTCCGAGGTCGAGAACGTGGGCCCCGGCATCACGCGCCAGCTGGTGGTCCAGGTGGCCGCGGGCGACTACATCACGCAGTGCAAGCCCGGCATGACGGGCGAGGGCATCCAGGCCGCGTTCACCGTCACCGACTCGGGCGAGGACGTCTTCTCGGGCGACAACGCCGAGCGCCTCGCGGCGGCCGGCGACCAGTACCTGCTCTACGTGCGCGACCAGATCCAGACGCTCGAGGACAAGACCGACGCGTTCCTCGCGGCGTACACCGCGGGCGACGACGACGAGGCGCGCGCGCTCTACGCCGACGCCCGCGTCCACTGGGAGCGCATCGAGCCCGTCGCCGAGTCCTTCGGCGACCTCGACCCGATGATGGACGCCCGCGAGGCGGACCTCGCCGAGGGCGAGTCCTGGACCGGGTGGCACCGCATCGAGAAGAACCTGTGGCCGCCGGCCGAGGGGTACGACCTCACCGACGCCGAGAAGCAGGAGCTCGCGGAGAAGCTCGCCGCGGACACCGCCGAGCTCGCGTCGCGCGTGAACGCCGAGGACTTCGCGATCGACGCGTTCCAGGTGGGCAACGGCGCGAAGGAGCTGCTCGACGAGGTCGCCGCCGGCAAGATCACCGGCGAGGAGGAGATCTGGTCGCACACCGACCTGTGGGACTTCCAGGCCAACGTCGACGGCGCCTCGGTCGCGTTCGGCGTGCTGCGCGACATCGTCGCCGAGACGGACGCGGACCTGGTCGAGGAGCTCGACTCGCGCTTCGCCGAGCTGAACGAGCTGCTCGCGCAGTACGGCAGCATCGAGGAGGGCTTCGTGCTCTACACCGAGCTGACCGAGGACCAGATCGTCGAGCTCGCGCGTGCCGTCGACGCGCTCGGCGAGCCGCTGTCGCGCCTCACCGCAGCGGCCATCGCCTAAGGTTCACCGCATGACGCAGGACCGCACGGACGCCCCCGCCGCCTCGACCGAGGCGAGCGGGGGCGCTCCCGCGTCCCCCGCATCGTCCCAGGACGATGCGCAGGCGCGGCCCGGCCTCTCGCGTCGCGCGGCGCTCGGGACAGCGGGCGCGGTCGCCGGCGCCGCGGCGCTGACCGCGGGCGGCTTCGCCGCGGGCCGCGCCACCGCATCGTCCCTGCAGACGAGCGCCTACGACTTCTTTGGGTCGCACCAGTCGGGCATCGTGACCCCGCAGCAGGACCGGCTGCACTTCGCGGCCTTCGACATCACCACCGACTCGCGCGCCCGCGTGATCTCGCTGCTGCGGCGCTGGTCGGAGGCGGCCGCGCGGCTCATGACGGGCTCCGAGCTCGGCTCGGGCGCCGCCGGCGGCGCGTACGCGGCCCCGCCGGACGACACGGGCGAGGCCCTCGGGCTGCCCGCCTCGGGTCTCACCATCACGTTCGGCTTCGGACCCGGCCTGTTCGACGAGCGCTTCGGGCTCGCCTCGAAGCGTCCCGAGCAGCTCATCGACCTGCCCAAGTTCTCCGGCGACACCCTCGACGATCAGTTCGTGGGAGGCGACCTCTGCATCCAGGCCTGCGCCGACGACCCCCAGGTGGCGGTCCACGCGATCCGCAACCTGTCCCGCCTCGCGTTCGGCGACGCCGCGATCCGCTGGGCGCAGCTGGGCTTCGGCCGCACATCCTCGACCACGCGCGCGCAGGACACGCCGCGCAACTTCATGGGCTTCAAGGACGGCACCGCCAACCTCCGGGCCGAGGACACCGACCTGGTCGACCGGTGGGTGTGGGCCGATGCGGCCGACGGGCAGCCGTGGATGGCCGGGGGCTCGTACCTGGTCGCGCGGCGCATCCGCATCCTCGCCGAGATCTGGGACCGCACCTCGCTCCAGCAGCAGGAGCAGGACGTGGGCCGCACCAAGGGCTCGGGCGCCCCCCTGTCCGGCGGCTCCGAGTTCACGGAGCCCGACTTCACCGTGACCGGCCGCGACGGCGAGCCGCTCATCCGGCCCACGTCGCACGTCGCCCTCGCGCACCCGTCGGCCAACGGCGGCGCCATGATGCTGCGTCGCGGCTACAACTTCACCGACGGCGCGGACGCCTTGGGGCGCCTCGACGCGGGCCTGTTCTTCCTCGCGTACGTGCGCGACCCGCGCGAGCAGTTCGTACCGGTGCAGAACGCCTTGTCGAGCTCCGACGTCATGACCATCGAGTACCTCCGCACCACCGGCTCCGCGCTGTTCGCGGTGCCGCCGGGACTGCCCGCGGGCTCCGTGCTCGGTTCCGAGGGCGCCTACGTGGGCCAGGAGCTCTTCACCTAGCCCCCCCTCCGACACTCCCAACGGATCGAGTCCCAGGTCGGCGGCGTGTCGCGGCGCGACAGGTGCCGTCCGGCGGCGTGTCGCGCCGAGATCCGTTGGCACTGTCGGGCGTTGTCCACAGGTTCGTCGACCCCCGTTGAGCCCCTCCACCACCCCGGGTTAGCGTCGCCGCAACGGATCATCCAGGGGGGATCATGTGGCTTCTACCTCGTCTTTCGTGCGCCTTGGTGGCGCTCATCGCGCTCGTGGCAGGGGGCGGCGAGCTCGCGCCAGCGGCCGCCGTCGATGGCCACGGGCACCGTCCAGCGGCGCATGCGCCCACGCCTCGCGACCGGTTCGCCGGCATGTCCGGCGAGGAGATCGTCGAGGAGGGCCTCGCCGATGAGGGCTTCGCGACGGAGGCGGTCGAGATCGGGCTCGACGGCATCGAGATCGTCGCCGAGTCCGAAGGCGACGGCGACTTCACGATGCGGCTCGACCTGGCATCCGGGTCGAGCCGCGGGACGCTCACGGTGTCCGACACCGGTGACGGCGGCAGCCCCGCCGTGGACGTCTACGCGGTCGAGATCGAGGAGTCGACCGAGGAGCGAGCCGTGTTCGACCTCACGGACCTCGAGACGGGCGAGGTGCTCCACTACGACTCGGCTGCCGCGAGCCCGTCGATCGCGTTCGCGATCCCGATCGCGTTCGCAGCGGTCTCGCTCGGCACGGCCCTGTACTACCTGGCGGTCGGTGCCGCCATCGTCATCTCGGGGGTGCTGGCGCTCGAGACGGCCAAGGCGGTGTCGAAGATCCTCGAGGAGAACGCCCAGCGGTCGAGCACGCAGCGTCGCTACTACTACCCAGCCGTGCGCAAGAACGGCAAGGTGTACATCAGCGGGAGGTGTCTCACCACCTCGCAGGCGCTCGCACGGGGACGGAAGGGCTGGGACGTATGGGCGACGTCGAGGGGCTTCGCGCGGAGCCTCGCCCAGAAGCTGAACCCGTCGCGGAAGCCGATCCGACACCTCCCGCACAAGCCCACCTATCTCGAGCACTACCACCCGTTCCGACACTCGCCTGAGATGCACGCCTTCTACGGCTTGCCTTCGTGATGCCGGGCCGGGACAGTTCACGATCAGGAGGAGAGATGATTGAGAAGACGATCGGCGCTGCGGCAGCGGAGCACCGGGCGCTGCACGGCATCGCCTATGCACCGACGGTGGCCGAGGCATCGGCGTTGCTCGAGACCAAAGGCGCCCTGCGCTTCGACTTCGCCAAGCACTCGGGACGCCTGCGCGACGAATGGGTCGACCCCGAGCTGATCGTGGCGTGCTACACGCTCACCGATCGCGTGTTGCTGCGAGACTGCGCACGAGCAGAGGAGCTCGCGTTCGCCGCAGAGTCCGAGCTCGACGACTACGACCCTCTCGAGTACGGACCCGACATGGTGGAGGACACCGTGCTGGCTCACGAGCTCGAGTGCCTCGAGCGCATCATCGTCGCCCTCGAGCGCAAGCCCGACGACCCCGACACCGTCGGAGGCTTCCGCGTCTGGGGCTGCGGCCAGTGGCTTCGCGAGCTGCTGTGGGCGGCCACGGGCGTGGTGCCGCGGGAGCCTGGCTCTCCCACGCCGACGGGGACGCTCTATGAGCGTGCCTTCCAGGAGCTCGGCTTCGAGTCCTTCGAGGCGCGCCCCCTCGACTGGCCATGAGCACGCTGCACCGCGGACTCGCCACCACCGCCGCGGCGCTGCTGCTCGCCTCCTGCACCTCGGCACCGCCGAGCCCGACCCTGGTCGGCCTCGTCGACACGGGCGTGAGCGTCGACGCCCCGCAGCTCGACGGCTACGCGATCGAGCAGGAAGGCGGCCCACCCTCGGGTGAGCACGGCACGCTCGTGCTGTCGGTGCTGCTCGGCGCGGCGCACGACGATGCCCCGCTGCCGCCGGAAGACGTCCGCGTCGCCAGCTTCGACGTCGGTCCCGACGCGAGCGCCGACGACCTCGCCGAGGGGATCGAGGCGGCCCTCGACGCCGGCGTCGATGTCATCTCGATCAGCATGGGCTGCCGGCGCGGGAGCGCGGCGCTCGGGGCCGCGGTGGAACGTGCCGATGCGCTCGGAACGCCCATCGTCGCCGCCGCCGGCAACGTGCGCTTCCTGGCGCCCGACTACCCCGCGCGCTACGAGACCGTCGTCGCGGTCGGCGCGTTCGACGGGAGCGGCCGGCCGTGGGACGGGTCGCCATCGCTCGGGATCGACGCGACCGCGATCGGCGTGGACGTCGCCAGCGCCGACCGGGAGGGCGCGCCCCGCACGGTCACCGGCACGTCCTTCGCGGCCGCGCGCATCACCCGCGAGATGGTCGCGACGATGCGCGATGCAGCAGGCGCCTGACGCCCCTACCCCTCGGCCTCGATGCGGTGGAGGCGCCGCGCGGCCTCCGAGATGGTGCCGGACAGCGACGGGTAGACGGTGAAGGCCGCCGCGACGTCGTCGACCGTGAGGTGCTGGGCGACCGCGAGCGACAGCGGGTAGATGTGCTCGCTCGCCCGCGGTCCCACCACCACCGCGCCGAACACCTGCCCGGTGACCGTGTGGCCGAAGATCTTCACGAACCCCTCGTCGATCCCCAGCATCTTCGCGCGCGGGTTCCGCGCCAGATCAAGCCGCGAGACCTCGTAGAACAGGCCGCGCTCCTTGAGCTCGGCCTCGGATGCCCCGACGGACGCGATCTCGGGCACGGTGAACACGTTCGACGCGACCGTGCGGAGGTCGATCGGCGTGACAGCGTCGCCGAGCGCGTGCGCCATCGCGATGCGCCCCTGCGTCGCCGCGACGCTCGCGAGCGGCAGCACGCCGGTGCAGTCGCCGGCCGCGTACACGCCCCGCGCGGTGGTGCGGGAGACCCGGTCCACGCGGATGAGCCCGCGCTCGTCGAGCTCGACCCCGGCCTCCTCGAGCCCCATGCCGGAGGTGTTGGGCACGGACCCGACCGCCATGAGCGCATGGCTGCCCTCCAGCACCGTCCCGTCCTCGAGCGTGACCCGGACGCCCGCATCGTCCCGCGCCACGGTGGCCGCGCGGCCGCCGACGAGCGTCATGCCGCGCTCACGGAAGACGTCGGTGAGGTGCGCCGACGCGTCGGGGTCCTCGCGCGAGAGGACTCGGTCGCCCGAGGCGACCAGCGTGACGCGGCTGCCGAGCAGGTGGTAGGCGCCGGCGAACTCGGCGCCCGTGACGCCGGAGCCCACCACGATCAGGTGCTCGGGGAGCTCGGTGAGGTCGTAGAGCTGCGTCCAGGTGAGGATGCGCTCGCCGTCAGGCTCGCACCCGGGGACGATGCGCGGACGGGCACCGACGGCCAGCAGGACGGCGTCCGCCTCGAGGGCCGTGTCGTCGACCGCGACGCGGTGCGGCCCCTCGAGCCGTGCCGCACCCTCGATGACGCGCACCCCGGTGTGCTCGAGCCGTGCCGCGATGTCGCTCGACTGCTTTCGCACCAGGTCCTTGATGCGGGAGTTGACCTGGGCCATGTCGACCGTGAGCGACGATGCGAGGTCGGCGCCGTCGCTGCGACGGATGCCGAGCTCCGGCGCTCGGTGCGCGATGGTGAGCCACTCCGCTGTGGCGATGACGGTCTTGGAGGGGACGACGTCGGTGAGGACGGCGTTGCCGCCGAGGCCCTGACGCTCGACGAGCGTCACATCAGCCCCGGCCTTGGCGGCCACCAGGGCCGCCTCGTAGCCGCCCGGACCGCCGCCGACGATGACGACGCGTGAGGACATGCCCCCATCTCACCACACGCGGGACGATGCGCTGGGACCCGCATCGTTCCCGGTCCGCCCCGCCTCCGGGGCGCCACGCGACTAGGCTCGACGCATGACTTCTGCCACCCAGTTCGCCGCCGAGGCGGCCGCCACGCTCGCCACCGCCACCGGCGTCGAGAAGCACGACATCGCCCTGGTCCTGGGCTCCGGATGGGGCGGCGCTGCCGACCTCATCGGCGAGGAGGTGGCACGCATCGACGCCACCGACATCCCCGGCTTCGACGCGCACGTGGTGCCCGGCCACCACCCCGTGTTCCGCTCGCTCGTCGCCCCGACGGGCAAGCACGTCCTGGTGCTCGGCGCGCGACAGCACTACTACCAGGTGCGCGACGCCGGGAAGGTCGCGCACGCGATCCGCATGGCGTCCGCGGCCGGCTGCACGCAGCTGGTACTCACCAACGGCTGCGGCTCGACGCGACCCGAGGTGGGCCCCGGCTCGGTGGTGCTGCTCGAGGACCACATCAACCTCACGGGCCAGACCCCGCTCGAGGGTGCGACGTTCGTCGACATGAGCCAGGTGTACTCGCCCCGCCTGCGGGACCTCGCCCGGAGCATCGACCCGGAGCTCCCCGACGGGATCTACGCCCAGTTCACCGGCCCGCAGTACGAGACGCCCGCCGAGGTCCGCATGGCCGCGATCCTGGGCGCGAACCTCGTGGGCATGTCGACCGTGCTCGAGGCCATCGCCGCACGCGAGGCGGGGCTCGAGGTGCTGGGCCTGTCGCTCGTCACCAACCTCGCCGCGGGCATCGGCGGCGACACCCTCGACCACCAAGAGGTGCTCGACGCGGGCGCCGCCGCCGGGCCGCGCATCTCCGCGCTGCTCGCCTCGATCGTCAGGGAGATGTGATGGAGGACCTGCTCGCCAAGGCCGAGGCGTGGATCGAGGACGACCCTGACGCCGTCACCCGCGAGGAGCTCGCGGGCGTGCTCGAGGCCGCCGTCGGCGGCAGCGCCGAGGCCGTCGCGGATCTCGAGGACAGGTTCCGCGGCTTCCTCGAGTTCGGCACCGCCGGCCTGCGCGGACGCATCGGCGCCGGCCCGAACCGCATGAACCGCGCCGTGGTGATCCGCGCGGCCGCCGGGCTCGCGCGCTACATGACCGATGCGCTCGCGGAGCTGGGCGTCGACAGTCCCGGCCGCGTGGTGATCGGCTACGACGCGCGCCACGGCAGCCACGACTTCGCGCTCGACACGGCGGCCGTCATGACCGCCGCGGGCCACGAGGCGCTGCTGCTGCCCCGCACGCTCCCCACGCCCGTGCTCGCCTTCGCGACGCGACTGCTGGATGCGGACGCCGGCGTCATGGTGACCGCCTCGCACAACCCGCCTCAGGACAACGGCTACAAGGTCTACCTGGGCGGACGCATCGTCACCGACGAGGGTCAGGGCGCGCAGATCGTGCCGCCCTACGACGCGGAGATCGCGGCGCGCATCGCCGCCGTGCCCTCGGTGGAGTCGGTGCCTCGGGCCGCCGACGGCTGGCAGATGCTGGGCGAGGGCGTGGTCGACGACTACGTCGCCCGGGTGGTCGGGCTCGTCGGGCCTGCCGATCCTGTGGCGGGGCGCCGGGCGGCGACGCGCATCGTGCTCACCCCGCTGCACGGCGTCGGCGGCGACACCATGGAGCGCGTGCTGCGCGCCGCGGGCTTCGACCAGGTCCACACCGTGGTCGAGCAGGCCGAGCCCGACCCCGACTTCCCCACCGTCGACTTCCCCAACCCGGAGGAGAAGGGCGCGATCGACCTCGCGCTCGCCCTCGCGGAGAGCGTCGACGCCACCCTGGTGATCGCCAACGACCCGGACGCCGACCGCTGTGCGGTCGCGACCAAGGTCGACGGCCGGTGGACGATGCTCCACGGCGACGTGGTGGGCTCGCTGCTGGGCGAGCGCATCGCCTCGCGGACACCTGCGGGCTCGCACGTGCTCGCGAACTCGATCGTGTCCTCGCAGCAGCTCGGCGCCATCGCCGAGGCGCATGGGCTGGGCCACGCCAACACGCTGACCGGCTTCAAGTGGATCGGCCGCACCCCGCGCATGGTCTTCGGCTACGAGGAGGCGCTGGGGTACTGCGTCGCGCCCGACCTCGTGCGGGACAAGGACGGGATCTCGGCGGCGCTGCTCATGGCGGACTTCGTGTCGGACCTCCTCGCCGAGGGGCGCACGCTCGCCGATGCGATCGACGACCTCGCGCGGGCGTACGGCGTGTACCTGACGTCCCAGGTCTCGGCGCGCTACGCGGACCTCGCCGAGATCCCGGCGACCATGGCGCGCCTCATGGCCTCTCCCCCGGCGGCGCTCGCGGGCTCGCCCGTCGTCGCGACCGATGACATGTCGGCGGGTTTCCGTGGGCTGCCGGGCACCACCGGCCTGCACCTGGCGGCGGAGTCGGGCGCGCGCGTGATCGTGCGGCCCTCCGGCACCGAGCCGAAGGTCAAGGCCTACCTCGAGGTCGTGGTGCCGGTCGAGGGCGACGATGTCGCGGGCGCCAAGGCCGCGGCGGCGGAGACGATGGAGGCGCTGCGGGCCGATGTGACGACGGCGCTCGGGATCTGAGCGCGTCCGCCCCGCCCCCACCCCCACCCCCGCGGAAGTGGTAGGTCCTTGTCGGTTTCGGCAACTTGCCGTATCGCAGTGGTGGCTGAGTGTCGCATCGCACGCAGACGGGGCGCCGCCGGCCCGGCTGGTCGGCCAGCCGGCTGAGCGACAACAGTCGACCGCTGCGGAGCAGCGATCTGCTGAACCCGACACCCACCTACCACTTCGGGAGGGCGGGGGGCGGGGGGGGAGTGCCGCTCAGTACGAGCCGGTCGCCTCGCCGCCGTCGAGCACGGCCGCCGTCCCCGACAGCCCGAGCCTGGTGGCCCCGGCCTCGATCATCGCGACCGCGTCGTCCCACGTGCGGATGCCGCCCGAGGCCTTGATCCCGAGGCGTCCTCCCACGGTCTTCGCCATGAGCGCGACGGCGTGCACCGAGGCGCCGCCCGCGGGATGGAAGCCGGTCGACGTCTTCACGAAGTCCGCACCCGCGGCCTCGGACGCGAGGCACGCGCCGACGATCGCCTCGTCGGTCAGCGCCGCGGACTCGATGATCACCTTGAGGATCTTGCCCTCGGGGACCGCGGCACGCACGGCCGCGATGTCGTCCTCGACCGCGGCGAAGTCGCCCGCGAGCGCGGCGGCGACGTCGATCACCATGTCGACCTCGTCGGCGCCCTGCTCGATGCTGAGAGCCGCCTCGGCCGCCTTGACGGCCGAGTGGTGCTTGCCCGAAGGGAAGCCGCACACCGTGGCGACGGCCAGCCCGTCCGGGGTCGACACCGGGAGCATCGACGGCGAGACGCACACGGAGAACACCCCGAGCGAGGCCCCCTCCGCGATGAGCGCCTCGACGTCCGCCGGAGAGGACTCGGGCTTGAGAAGCGTGTGGTCGACGTACTGGGCCAGCTCGGCGCGGGTGAGAGTCATGGCACCAGCCTAGGCCGCGCGCGGGTTTGCGACCCGTCCGAGGGCGTACGAGCGTCGAGCACAGCGTCCGACGCGCCGCGTCACAGCTCGATGCCGTAGCCCTCGATCACGAGCTCCGCCAGGTCCGCCTTCTCGTCGTACGGCAGGAACGCGCCCCAGGCGGCGGCGAGCGTCGCCTCGAACAGGTCCTCCTTGTCCCAGCCCGCCTCGACGAGCGCGGCGAACTCGGAGGACATGGAGACGCCCGAGACCAGGCGGTTGTCGGTGTTGACGGTGACGGCGAAGCCGAGGTTGCGCAGCTCGTGCATGGGGTGGTCCTCGATGGACGATGCGGCGGCCGTCTGCACGTTCGAGGTCGGGCACATCTCGAGCGGGATCTGCAGGTCGAGCGCGTGCTGCGCGATCACGCCCAGCACCAGCTCCTCGCCGCCGAAGCCCTCGATGTCCTCATGGATCCTGACGCCGTGGCCGATGCGGCGAGCGGACCCCAGGCCCAGCGCCTCACCGACCGAGTCCGCGCCGTCCGCCTCGCCCGCGTGGATGGTGACGGGCATGTGGTGCTCCCGCAGCAGCTGGAACGCCGCGCGGTGGCGCGACGCCGGGAATCCCAGCTCGGGGCCGGCGATGTCGAAGGCCACGCAGCAGCGACCACGGTTCGCGAGCGCGAGCTCGGCGATCTCGACCGAGCGGTCGAGGTGGCGCATCGCGTCGAGGATCGCGGCGGCGCGGATCGCGAAGCCCGCCTCGAGCGCCTCGGAGACACCCTCCTCGATACCCTCCTGAACGGCCTCGACGACCTCCTGGAGGGACAGCCCGCCGGACACGTGCTGCTCGGGTGCGTAGCGCAGCTCGGCGTAGATCACGCCGTCGGCGGCGAGGTCGAGGACCGCCTCCTTCGCCACGCGGCGAAGGTTGGGGGCCGTCTGCATCACGGCGATGGTGTGGGCGAACGCCTCGAGGTAGCGCACCAGATCGCCCGAGCCCGCGTTCTCCTTGAACAGGCTCGCGAGCTCCTCAGGGTCGGTCGACGGGAGCTCGTGGCCGATCTCCGCGGCGAGCTCGATGAGGGTCGACGGGCGCAGGCCGCCGTCGAGGTGATCGTGGAGCACGACCTTGGGCAGGGCGAGGATCTCGTCAGCGGTGAGGGTCATGCGCCCAGGCTAGCCGTGGCGTGCCCGCAGCGGCATGACGAGCGGGCGCTCACGCGCGACGCGGCACCGGCAGCACCACCCACGACGCGCGCGACCAGTTCCCGAGCGCCGCCTGCCTGCCGGCGCCGGGACGCATGTCCGCGTCGGCGAGCGGCAGGATGCGCGCGGTGCCCGGCTCGTAGATCAGGAAGCCGTCGCCCGTGTCGCCGACGAGCAGGACCACATGCCGCGGGATCACGGAGTCGAGGCCCAACGACGAGTCGCCGGAGGCGTACAACGGCACCGGGATGCCGTCGGCGAGCGCACGGCGCGCGTGGGCGAGCACCGGCGCGAGCGCCTCCGGGGACGAGTCGTCGACGATCGCTCCGCGGAAGCGGAGCCCGGCGAAGCGCGTGTTGTCGTCCACCTTCCACGGCGGGGTGCCCAGCGACCGCGGCCACGCGACGGGACCGATCGCGGACGTCGTGGTCTGTGCGTGGAGGGCCCGCTGCAGCGCATGCCAGCGCTCGTCGAGGCCCCTCACCGGGGCGTCCTCGGCCATCACGGCGAGGACCTCGGGCGGGATGTAGTCCGCGAGCGTGCGCCCGGTCACCACCCACAGGGCGACGAGCGGGTCCCCCTGCATGAGCATCGCGCCCATCGTCGCGGCGCCGCACGTGGTCTGGTCGACCTGCCGGGCCTCGACATGGACCCAGCGCAGATAGCTCTGCGGCCGCATCACGGGGTTCGCGACGGCCTCGCGCGCCTCCGGGTCGAGCGTCTCCCACGCGGCCGCGAGCGCCGCGACCGCCGACACGGGCGCCCCGGACGCGACCGCGCGGAACAGGACGGGCGCATCGTCCCCCATCTGGTCCCGCGCGACGCCCAGCGCCTTCGCGTCGGCCGCGGACGCGCGGTCCACCGCGCGCTGGAAGGCGCGCGCGAACAGCGGTTCGCTCGTCACCGGCTCCTCCGCGGGGCGTCGCTCCGACACCCCGACGAGGCCCGCGATGCGGGCCACGGCGGAGGTGAGCGTCCAGGGCATCAGACGGTCTTCGCTCCCACCGAGTCGAGGATGATCTGTCGTGAGACCGAGCCGCCGGGCGTGATGTCGAGCGTCCCGGCGCCGCCGCAGGCCTCGGCCAGCGCCGCGATGCCGCGCGGCATGCGGTCCTCGGTCTCGGTGTGCAGCGTCATGATGACGTCGCCCGCCTTGACCTCGTCACCCACGACCTTGTGCAGGTACACGCCCGAGGAGACCTGGACCGGGTCCTCCTTGCGCGCGCGGCCGGCGCCCAGGCGCCACGCCGCGACGCCCACGCCGAGCGCGTCCATGCGCGTGATGACCCCGTCGCGGTCCGCGCGGACCTCCTCGACGTGCGGCGCGTCCGGCATGACCGCGTCCACGTCGCCGCCCTGCGCGGCGATCATGCGCCGCCACGAGTCCATGGCACGGCCGTCGCGCAGCGCCTCCGCGGGGTCGACATCGGTGATCCCCGCGCCGGCGAGCATCTCGCGCGCGAGGGCGACCGTGAGCTCGACCACATCGGACGGCCCGCCGCCGGAGAGCACCTCGAGCGACTCCGTCACCTCGAGGCCGTTACCGATGCCGCGGCCCAGCGGGGTCGACATGTCGGTGAGCAGCGCGGACGTCACGACGCCCGCGTCGGTGCCCAGGTCGACCATCGTCCGCGCGAGCTCGCGCGCCTGGTCGATGTCCTTCATGAACGCGCCGGTGCCGACCTTGACGTCGAGCACCAGCACCCCGGTGCCCTCCGCGATCTTCTTCGACATGATGGACGATGCGATGAGCGGGATCGCCTCGACCGTCCCGGTGACGTCGCGCAGGGCGTAGAGCTTCTTGTCGGCGGGCGCGAGGCCCGAGCCGGCCGCGCAGATGACCGCGCCCACGTCCTCGAGCTGGCGCAGCATCTCCTCGTTGGAGACGTCGGCGCGCCACCCCGGGATGGACTCGAGCTTGTCGAGCGTGCCGCCCGTGTGGCCCAGCCCGCGCCCGGACAGCTGCGGCACCGCGACGCCGCACGCGGCGACCAGCGGCGCGAGCGGGAGCGTGATCTTGTCGCCCACGCCACCGGTCGAGTGCTTGTCGGCCGTGGGACGCGACAGGCCCGAGAAGTCGAGCCGCTCGCCGGTCGCGATCATCGCCGCGGTCCAGCGCGCGATCTCCGCGCGCGACATGCCGCGCTGGAGGATCGCCATCGCGAGCGAGCTCATCTGCTCGTCGGCGACCACGCCGCGCGTGTAGGCGTCGACCACCCAGTCGATCTGGTCGTCGGACAGGGTGCCGCCGTCCCGCTTGACGCGGATGACGTCGACGGCGTCGTGGCGCTCGGCCATTCAGCCCTCCTCGAGGTGCTGGGGCCCGAAGGCCCACGGAAGAAGATCGTCCAGGGTCAGGGTGCGGTCGGGGCCGTCGATGAGCAGCCCCGGTCCCCCGAACTCGTACAGCAGCTGGCGGCACCGGCCGCACGGCTGCAGCGGCGCACCCGCCGCGTCGACGCACGCGAACGCCACCAGGCGGCTCCCGAGCCCGTCGGTGTGGAGCTTCGACACCAGCGCGCACTCGGCGCACAGGGTCAGGCCGTAGCTCGCGTTCTCGACGTTCGCGCCGGTGACCACCTCACCGGTGTCGGTCAGGGCCGCGGCGCCCACGCGGTACTTGGAGTACGGCACGTACGCCCGCTCGCTCGCCTGCCTGGCACGCGCGCGGAGCATCTCCCAGTCGACGTCCATGGTCCTACTTCTTGTACGGGATGCCCTCGGCGGCCGGCGGACGTGCGTGCCCGACCAGGCCGGCGACGGCGAAGATGGTCGCGATGTAGGGGAACATCGCCAGGAACTGCGACGGGATGGGCGAGCCGATCGCGCCGAGCTGCGCGCGCAGCGCGTCCGCGAAGCCGAACAGGAGCGCCGCGGCCAGCGCGCCGCGGGGGCTCCAGCGACCCAGGATCATCGCGGCGAGGGCGATATAGCCCTTGCCCGACGTCATCTCCTTGCCGAACGCCAGCCCCGACGCGACCGTGAAGAACGCGCCGCCCAGGCCGGCGATCGCGCCGCCCAGCACGGTGTTCCGCACACGCGTGCGGTTGACGTTGATGCCGACGGTGTCGGCCGCCTTGGGGTGCTCGCCGACGGCGCGGACGCGCAGTCCCCAGCGCGACTTGAACAGCATCACCTGCAGCACCGCGACGGTCACGTACAGGATGTAGACCAGCAGGTTCTGGTTGAACAGCACCGGGCCGAGGATGGGGATGGAGGACAGCAGCGGGATGGGCAGCTTCGCCATGCCGAGCGCCTGGTTGAGGTCGCCGTTCTCCGTCATCACCGTCGAGAAGAAGAAGCTGGTGAGGCCCACGACCAGCATGTTGAGCACCACGCCCACGACGATCTGGTTGACCCAGTACTTGGTCGCGAAGATCGCGAGCAGCAGACCCACGAGCGCGCCCGCGACGGGCGCGGCGATGAGGCCCACATAGGCGTTGCCGACCATCGACGCCACGAGCGCCGCGAGGAACGCGCCGGCAAGCAGCTGTCCCTCGATCGCGATGTTGATGATGCCGGAGCGCTCGCACAGGGTGCCCGCGAGGGCGCCGAAGACGAGCGGCACCGCGAGGAACAGCGACGACGTCAGCAGCCCCGTGATCTGGATGCTGGTCGCGTCGCGACCGGCGCCGGCCCACGTGAGCAGCGCGCCCATGATCGCCATGCCGTAGACCACGGGCAGCCAGATCCCCACCTTGCGGTGCTGGTTCGCGCGGTACGCGGCCCAACCGGCCAGCCCGAGACCCACGAGCGACAGCAGGACCGCCGCGAGGCGCGAGGGCGCGGTGTAGGCGGGCAGGTGGACGAAGTCGGTGCCGCGCGCCACGACGAAGGTGGTCGACGCGCCCGAGGGAGTGCCGATCCCGAAGATCACCAGCGAGAGGAGCGCGATCACGCCCAGCGCGATCGACGGCCCGAACTTCTTGGGCGGGATCACGGTGCTCGGGGCCGGTGCGGCGGGGGCGTCGGCGACGGTCGCGGTCATGCCGCCACCTCCTTCTCGTGAGCGGGAGCGGGCAGTCGGAACATGGCGCGCACCAGCGGGGGCGCGGCGATGAACAGCACGATGAGCGCCTGGATGACGACCACGATGTCCACCGGCAGGCCCGCGTTGACCTGGAGCGACGGGCCGGAGGCCTGGAGGCCGCCGAACAGGATCGCGGCGAGCACGATGCCGAGCGGTCGCGAGCGGCCGAGCAGCGCGACCGTGATGGCGTCGAAGCCGAGCGACCCGGCGACGGAGTCGGTGAGGAACTTCTGGGTGCCGAGCACCGGCGCGGAGCCGGCAAGGCCGGCGAGCGCGCCCGCGATCACCATCGTGATGATGGTCGCGGCGCCGATGCTCATGCCCGCGGTGCGCGCGGCGCTGGGGTTCGCGCCCACGGCGCGCAGGCGGAAGCCGAGCGTCGAGCGCTCCATGAGCCACCACACGCCCACGGCGCACAGCAGCGCGACCACGAACCCGAGGTGGAGGTTGAACTGCACGCCCAGGATCTTCGGGTACTGCGCGGTCTCGGCGACGACGGGCGAGATCGGGTTGTCGCTGCCCTCACGCTGGAAGGCCTCGAGCGACAGGAGCCACGCGACCAGGTAGAGCGCGACGTAGTTGAGCATGATCGTCACGATCACCTCGTGCGCGCCGCGCTTGGCCTTGAGCACGCCGGGGATGAAGCCCCACAGCGCGCCGCCGAGCGCGCAGCCGAGCACCGCGAGCAGCAGGTGGAGGCCCGCCGGGAGGTCCCACGCGAATCCGATGTACGCGCCGACCGTCGCGCCCATGAGGAGCTGGCCCTGCGCACCGATGTTGAACAGCCCCGCGCGGAAGCCGAGCCCGAGGCCCAGGCCCGCGAAGATCAGCGGCGTCGCCATGGTGAGCGTCTGGGTGAACGGCTTGATGGTGGCCGCGAAGGACTCGGCCTGGAGGTTGAGCACCGCGCCGTTGAACATCGCGGAGTACGCCGAGCCGAGCGCGTCGCCGATCGCGGAGAACGTGTCCGACGGCCGCGAGAAGAAGTACACCGCGGACTCGCGCACCGCCTCGTCCGCGAAGATGATGAGCAGGCCGCCGATGAGCATCGACGCCACGATCGCCATGAAGACGACCATGCTCGAGCTCTCGGCGATCTCCCTCAGGACCTGCCGCGAGCGGCTCTCCTGGGGCGCCTCCTCCTCCGGTGCCGCCTCGGTGGTCTGGCCCTGCTCGCTCACGCGACCTCCTCCTGGTGCGCGCCGGCCATCATGAGGCCCAGCGTGTCGCGGTCGGTCTCGGGCGGCACGATGCCGACGATCCTCCCGTGGTACATGACGGCGATCCTGTCGGCGAGCGCGACGACCTCGTCGAGCTCGGCGCTCACGATGATGACCGCCGCGCCGGCGTCGCGCTCGGCGACGATGCGCTTGTGGACGAACTCGATCGAGCCCACGTCGAGGCCTCGCGTCGGGTTCGAGGCGATGAGCAGCTTGAGCGGACGGGAGAGCTCGCGCGCGAGCACCACCTTCTGCTGGTTGCCGCCCGAGAGCGAACCCGCGGTCTGCTCGATCGAGGTGGCGCGCACGTCGAACTGCTCCACGTGCTTGCGGGCCTCGTCGGCGATCACCTTGGGCTGGAGCGCGAGCCCCTTCGCGTACGGCTGCTTGTCGTGCACGTCGAGGATCAGGTTGTTCGCGATCGTCATGGTGGCGACGATGCCGTCCTCGGTGCGGTCCTCGGGGACGAAGCCGATGCCGCTGTGCAGCACCTCCTTGATGGACTTCCCCGTGATGACGTCACCGTCGAGCACCGCCTGCCCGGCATCGGCCGTGACCACGCCGATCAGCGCCTCGGCGAGCTCGGTCTGGCCGTTGCCCTGGACGCCCGCGATCGCGAGGATCTCCCCGGCCTTGACCTCGAACGAGACGCCGTCGAGCTGGACCACCTCGGCCTCGTCGACCACCGTGAGGCCCTCGACCGTGAGCATCGTCTCGCCGGGCTGCGCCGGCGCCTTGTCGACGCGCATGGACACCGCGCGCCCCACCATGAGCGAGGCGAGCTCCTCCTGCGACGCGGTGGGCTCGGCGCTGCCGACCACCTTGCCGCGGCGGATCACGGTGATGGTGTCCGCGACGGCCTGGACCTCGCGGAGCTTGTGGGTGATGAGCACCACCGAGGTGCCCGCGTCGCTGAGGTCCTTGACGATGCCCAGGAGCTCGTCGGTCTCCTGCGGCGTGAGCACGGCGGTGGGCTCGTCGAGGATGAGGATCGACGCGTCGCGCGAGAGCGCCTTGATGATCTCGACGCGCTGCTGGGCGCCGACCGGGAGGTCCTCGACGACCGCGTCCGGGTCGACGTTGAAGTTGAAGCGGTCCGAGATCTCGCGGACCTTGGCACGGGCGGCGTCGAGGTCGAGCAGCTTCGCGGGACCGCGCACGTCCTCGTGCCCGAGCATGACGTTCTCCGCGACGGTGAACGGGTGGACCAGCATGAAGTGCTGGTGCACCATGCCGATGCCCGCCGCCATGGCGTCGCCGGGGCCGGCGAAGGCGACCGGCGCATCGTCGAGCAGCACCTCGCCCTCGTCGGCGTCGTAGAGGCCGAACAGCACGTTCATGAGCGTCGACTTGCCGGCGCCGTTCTCACCGAGCAGCGCGTGCACGGTGCCGGGCTCGACCAGCAGGTCGATGCGATCGTTCGCGGTGAAGTCTCCGAAGCGCTTGGTGATGCCGCGAAGCTCGAGTTTCACTGGGGTCCTCCCACGTCTTTGCCCGGACCTCACCGAGCCTACTAGCGGAGACAGCGAGGGGCGCGCCGCAGGTCAGCCCTGCGGCGCGCCCCCGTTGATGCGCTGTCTTAGGAGACGTCGACCGGGATCGTGCCGTCGATGATGCCGGCCTTGATCGTGTCGAGGTTCGCGAGGACCTCCTCGGGCACGGCGCCCTCGGCGAAGTCCGCGACGCCCACACCCTCGTTCTCGAGCGTGCCCAGGTACGGGGTGGCCGAGAAGCCGGAGTCGACGGTCTCGGCGATGGTGTCGAACACCGAGTTGCCGATGTTCTTCAGCACCGAGGTGAGGACGATGTCGGCGTAGTCGGTGGTGACGGTCCAGTCGGAGTCCACACCGATCAGCCACGCGTCGCCGGCCGACTGCACGGCAGCGGCGGCGCCGAGGCCCACCGGGCCCGCGACGGGCATGACCACGTCGGCGCCCTGGTTCAGGAACTCCTCAGTGACGTTCTGACCCTTCGACTGGTCGGAGAAGTCGCCGGTGAACTGGCCGTCGGCGCCGTCCCAACCGAGGACCTTGACGTCGCCGCCCATCTCCTCGTTGTAGTAGTTCGCACCCGCGAGGAAGCCATCCATGAAGATGGTGACCGACGGGATGTTCATGCCGCCGAAGGTCGACAGCGTGCCCGACGCCGAGGCGCCCGCGGCCGCGTAGCCCGCGAGGAACGAGGCCTCGTCGGTGTCGAACGTGATCGGCTTGATGTTCGGGGCGTCGGTCTCACCGTTGTAGTCGTTGTCGGCGAGGTCGTCGATGATCGCGAAGTTGACGTCCGGGTTCGCGATCGCGGCCTCGACGGTCGCGCCCGAGAGCAGGAAGCCGACGGTGATGATGAGGTCGCAGCCCGCGGCGACCTGCGCCTCGATGTTGGGCAGGAAGTCGGCCTCGGTGGTCGACTCGGCGGACGCGATCTCGATGCCGAGCTCGGACTCCGCGCGGGTCAGGCCCTCGTAGCCGGACTGGTTGAACGACTTGTCGTCGAAGCCGCCCGAGTCCGAGACCATGCAGGCCTTGAAGTCGACGGTCTCGGCGGGCGCCTCGGCGGTGGCGGTCGCGGTCGAGTCCGCGGTCGCGCCCGGCGTGGTCGTCTCTTCCTCGGGCGCCGAGGCGCACGCGGCAAGGGTCAGCGCCGACACGGCGGCAACCGCACCCACACGGATGATGTTCTTCATCAGGTGATTCCCTCTGTTCGATATCCGCCCGGCTGCCACCGGGCTGGCGTACGGGTCATCGTACGGCGGCAATGTTACGGAAAGTGAAGGCTTCATTGCGCCGCGGCTACGATTCCGCAACGTTCAGGCCTCGGAAAGGGCCCCCGCCGCATCCTTCACGCGCTGCGCGGCCGCGCGCACCGTGACCAGGATGGCCTCGTCCGACTCGACCACCACGGCATCGTCCACCCCCACCACGACGACGGGCTTGGTGCCGCCGACCACGAGCGGCGCGCTCGCGCCGACCGTCGCGACCGGGGCGTCGCGGCCGATGGCGACCGCGCCCGAGAGCTCGGCGAGCGAGTCGAAGTCGCCGACGTCGTGCCACTCGAAGGAGGCCGGCACCACGGCGACGCCGCCCGCCGCCGCGACGGGCTCCGCGATCGCATGGTCGATCGCGATCTTGGTGAGCGTGGGCCACACCCGCGCGAGCACCTCGGCGCGGTCCGGACCGTCCCATGCCCCGGCGATCTCGCGGGCGCCCGCCGCCAACGTGGGCTGCAGGCGGTCGAGGTGTCCCAGCAGGACGTCCGTGCGCATGACGAACATCCCGGCGTTCCACGCGTAGCCGCCCCGCTCGAGCATGCCGGCGGCGGTCTCCGCGTCCGGCTTCTCCGTGAACGCGACCACGTGGCGGGCGTCGCCGTCGAGGACCTCCCCCATCTCGATGTAGCCGAAGGCCGTCGAGGGCTCGGTCGGCGTGATGCCGATGACCACCACCTTGCCCGTCGCCGCGACGCGCGCGGCCTCGCGTACCGTCGCGCGGAAAGTCTCGGCATCAGGGATGACGTGGTCCGCCGCGAACGAGCCCATGACGCGCGCGCCCCAGCGCTGCTCGATGAGCGCGGCCGCGAGCGCGATGGCCGCCATCGAGTCGCGCGGGCTCGGCTCGGTCACCAGGTTCTCCGCGGGGACCTCGGGCACCTGCGCCGCGACGGCGGGCGCATGACGCTCCCCCGTGACGATGACCACGCGCTCCGACAGCGGGCTCACCCGCGCGACCGTGTCCTGGATCAGCGTGGCGCCCGTGCCGAGCAGGTCGAGCAGGAACTTGGGCCGATGCGGTTGGGACAGCGGCCACAGCCGCGAGCCCACCCCGCCCGCCGGGATCACCGTCACCAGATCGTCGACAATATTGGCCACAACTTCCCCCACCGTGTTCTCAGCCGTCATGGCGACCACACTAGGATGCGAGGCAAGCCCGGAGAAGTGCTGTGAGGAGTCCTGTGTCACCGACGACGTTGTACCGAGGCCATGAAGGCATGTGGATGTGGGTGGTCCACCGTGTCACCGGCGTGGCCATCTTCTTCTTCCTGCTCATCCACGTGCTCGACACCGCCCTGGTGCGCGTGTCGCCCGAGGCCTACAACGACGTGATCGGCAGCTACAAGACGCCGATCTACGGCCTGGTCGAGGCCGGCCTCGTCGCGGCGATCATCCTTCACGCCTTCAACGGCCTGCGGATCATCGCGGTCGACCACTCCACGTGGGCGCTGCGCCACCAGAAGCAGCTGGTGTGGGCCGTGTGGATCATCCTCGTCGTGCTCATGGCAGGCTTCCTGCCCCGCCACCTCGGCCACGTCTTCGGAGGTGCCTGATGACCGCATCGTCCCCCGAGTTCGTCCCCGGCCCCAAGATCAAGGAGCCGCGCATCCGCTCGGGACGCGTGCGTCCCGGCGCCGAGCAGTGGTCGTGGCGCTTCATGCGCATCTCCGGCCCGATCCTGGTGATCCTCATCCTCACGCACCTGTTCATCAACCTGATGACCGGCGACGGCGTGAGCCAGATCGACTTCGCGTTCGTGGCCGGCAAGTGGGCCGCGCCGCTGTGGCAGTGGTGGGACTTCCTCATGCTCGCGCTCGCGATGCTGCACGGCGGCAACGGCATGCGCCTGCTCATCAACGACTACGCGCACACGCCGTGGCTCCGGAAGCTGCTCCACGGAGCGCTCGGCGTCGCGGTGCTCGGCATCATCGTGCTGGGATCGCTGGTCATCTGGACCTTCGACCCGTGCCCCGTGGATGCCGACATGTCCCTGCTCCCCAGCTTCTGTGAGGATGTCCGATGACCCACCACGAGTACGACGTCGTCATCGTCGGCGCCGGCGGCGCCGGCATGCGTGCCGCCCTCGAGAGCTCCCAGCGCGCCCGCACGGCCGTGCTGACCAAGCTGTACCCCACCCGCTCGCACACCGGCGCGGCGCAGGGCGGCATGGCCGCCGCGCTCGCCAACGTCGAGGACGACAACGCCGAGTGGCACGTCTTCGACACCATCAAGGGCGGCGACTACCTGGTGGACCAGGACGCCGCCGAGATCCTGTGCAACGAGGCCATCGACGCGGTCCTCGACCTCGAGAAGATGGGCCTGCCCTTCAACCGCACACCCGAGGGCAAGGTGGACCAGCGCCGCTTCGGCGGTCACACCCGCAACCACGGCGAGGCCGCGGTGCGTCGCGCCTGCTACTCGGCCGACCGCACGGGTCACATGATCCTCCAGACGCTGTACCAGCAGTGCATCAAGCAGGAGGTCGAGTTCTTCAACGAGTACTACGTGCTCGACCTCATCCTCGACCAGGACCCGCAGGCCGCGGCGCCCGGCGAGGACGTCTCGGTCGCCGGCGTGGTCGCGCTCGAGCTGTCCACCGGCGAAATCCACACGTTCCGCGCGAAGTCGGTGATCTTCGCGACCGGCGGCGCGGGCAAGGTCTTCAAGACCACGTCCAACGCGCACACCCTCACGGGCGACGGCATGGGCATCGCGCTCAACGCGGGACTGCCGCTCGAGGACATGGAGTTCTTCCAGTTCCACCCGACGGGCCTCGCGGGGCTCGGCATCCTGCTGTCCGAGGCCGCGCGCGGCGAGGGCGGCATCCTGCGCAACTCGGAGGGCGAGCGCTTCATGGAGCGCTACGCCCCCACCATTAAAGACCTCGCGCCGCGCGACATGGTCGCCCGGGCCATGGCCAACGAGGTGCGCGAGGGCCGCGGCGCCGGCCCGCACAAGGACTACGTCCTCCTGGACCTCACGCACCTCGAGCCGGCGCACATCGACGAGAAGCTCCCGGATATCACGGAGTTCGCGCGCACCTACCTGGGCGTCGAGCCGTACACCGAGCCCGTGCCGGTGTACCCGACCGCGCACTACGCGATGGGCGGCATCCCCACCACGGTGCAGGGCGAGGTGCTGCGCAACAACACCGACACCGTCAAGGGCCTCTACGCCGCCGGCGAGTGCGCGTGCGTGTCCGTCCACGGCGCCAACCGCCTGGGCACCAACTCGCTGCTCGACATCAACGTGTTCGGCCGCCGCGCCGGCATCGCCGCCGCCGAGCACGCCGTCGCGACGGCGGAGGCCGCGGCCTTCCCGGACGATGCGGCGGCCCGGGTCGAGGGCATCGTCACCCGGCTCCTGGCGACCGTGGGCGGCTCCGGCACGGAGCGCGTCGCAGAGGTCCGCAAGGCGCTCCAGGAGACGATGGACCGCAACGTCCAGGTGTTCCGCGACGCCACGTCCCTCGAGGAGGCGACCCGCGTGGTCGCCGAGCTCAAGGAGCGCTACAAGGACGTCGCGATCCACGACCGCGGCCAGCGCTTCAACACCGACCTCCTCGAGGCGATCGAGCTGGGCTTCCTGCTCGAGATCGCCGAGGTGGTGGTGGCGGGCGCGCTCGCACGGCAGGAGTCGCGCGGCGGGCACTACCGCGAGGACTTCCCCACGCGCGACGATGAGAAGTTCATGCACCACACCATGGCGTACGCGACCGGCGAGGGCGTCCGGCTCGACACCAAGCCCGTGGTGGTGACCAAGTACCAGCCGATGGAGAGGAAGTACTGATGACGGCGACCGCCGAGTCCCCCGCTGTCGGCGAGGTCCAGGCCATGACGGTGACGCTGCGCATCCTGCGCTCGAAGCCCGAGGGCACGGACGAGCACAAGCCCGGCGAGCAGTACTGGCAGGAGTTCCAGGTCGAGGCGCACGCGACCGACCGCGTGCTCGACGCGCTCCACAAGATCAAGTGGGAGCAGGACGGCTCGCTCGCGTTCCGCCGCTCGTGCGCGCACGGCGTCTGCGGCTCGGACGCGATGCGCATCAACGCGCGCAACCGGCTCGCGTGCAAGACGCTGCTCAAGGACCTCAACCCGGCCAAGCCGATCATCGTCGAGCCCATCAAGGGCCTGCCGGTGGAGAAGGACCTCATCGTGGACATGGAGCCGTTCTTCGCCTCCTACCGCGAGATCATGCCGTTCCTCATGACCACGGGCAGCGCGCCCGCGCGCGAGCGCCGCCAGTCGCCCGAGGAGCGCCAGCGCTTCGACGACACGACCAAGTGCATCATGTGCGCCGCGTGCACCACGTCGTGCCCGGTGTTCTGGACCGACGGCCAGTACTTCGGCCCGCAGGCGATCGTGGGCGCGCACCGTTTCATCTTCGACTCGCGCGACGAGGGCCAGTGGGACCGGCTCGAGGTCCTCAACGACAAGGCCGGCGTGTGGAAGTGCCGCACCGCGTTCAACTGCACCGAGGCCTGCCCCCGCGGCATCGAGGTCACCAAGGCGATCTCGGAGGTCAAGCACGCGCTCACCACGGGCGAGATCTAACCCGCTGCGGCTCCGCCACACCGCACGCGGGCGCCGCTGGTGATCCGCAGCCCCGGACGTGCGACTCGCCGACGACACGCCGGACCGCGTGTGGCGGAGCCGCGAAACCGTGTGGCGGAGCCGCGCGGATCGCGGGGGCCCGGCCTAAAGTCGAACGGTGGACACCTGGGACGCGGGTGAGCTCTACGAGCGGTACATGGGCCGCTGGAGCCGTCGGCTCGCGCCCACGTTCCTGGCCTGGCTCGAGGCGCCTCCCGGCGCCCGCTGGCTCGACGTCGGCTGCGGGACCGGGGCGCTCGCCGCGGCGGTGCTCGGCGCCTCCCACCCGGCGCTCGTGGTCGGCATCGACCCGTCCGAGGCCTTCGTCGCGGCAGCGCGGCATGGTGTCCCGTCCGCCACGTTCGAGGTCGGCGACGCGGAGCTGCTGCCCTACCGGGACCGCTCCTTCGACGTGTGCGTGAGCGGGATCTCGCTCAACTTCGTGCCGGATCCCGCCCGCGCTCTCGACGAGATGCGTCGGGTGACCGCGCCCGGGGGGCGGATCGCGGCCTACGTCTGGGACTACGCGCACGGGATGGAGATGCTGCGGGCGTTCTGGGATGCCGCGGTGGCCCTGGACCCTGCGGCGGCGGGGCTCGACGAGGCAAGCCGCTTCCCCCTGTGCGCGGAGGTCGCGCTCGCATCAGCGTTCCGGGACGCGGGCCTGGTCGAGGTCGAGGGCCGCACGCTGCGGATCGAGACACGGTTCGCCTCGTTCGACGAGTACTGGGCGCCGTTCCTCGGGGGCCAGGGGCCCGCGCCGTCCTACGTCGCGAGCCTTCCGCCGGCGCGTCGGGCCGATCTGGAGGCGCGCCTCCGCGCGCGCATCGTCGCAGGGGCGGGAGGCGAGATCACGATGTCCGCACGCGCGTGGGCCGCCCAGGGCCGTGTGCCCGCCTGACCTGCGAGTAGCGACAACGATTGACCACTGCGGTGCACAGACCCGCGAGAACCGACCACCATCCACCACTTCCGGTGGGGGCGGCTCGGGCGAGGCTCAGTCGTCCGGGGCGTCCGGGTTGCGCACCGTGGCGCGTGCCGTGGTCACCGGGGTCCCGTGCCGGCGCGGCCCCTCGACCACCACCGTCGGCGGCTCGACGCTGTCGGCGTGGAACTGGCCCTGATGATGCTCGGCGTCATGGGCGCCCAGCCATGCCGCGCACATGAGGATGATGCGGTTGACGTAGTCGACGAACACCATGAGGGTGATGACGGCCGCCGAGGCGCCGAGCGCCGCATTCTTGCTCGAGCCGCCCACGATGAACGACACGCCGAGCCTCAGCACCCCGATCGCGAGCGCCGCGAGCACGATCACCCACAGCACCCGCCACGACAGGCGCGCGCCGCCCAGCAGCATGAGCACCAGCGCGACGTACAGCATGTCCGCGATCACGCCAGCGGTGTACCCGATCAGGCGGATCTCCCACGCGGGCACGGTGATGCCCACGGCGTCGGCGATGGTCCTGGCGGCGCTCGACGCGACCACCTGGATCGTGACGCCCACCAGCGCGATGATGACGAGCGCGAACAGGCCGCCGACGTCGCGCACCTTCCCGAGCACCGGCGACGCCATCTCCTTGCCCAGCATGGTGCGGGTCGAGGTCCGCAGCCCCCGGATGAACTTGGTCGCGGTGTTGATCAGCACGAGGAACGAGATGACACCGACGATGCCGGCGATCGAGGTCGCCGAGCCCGAGCCGAGGTCGTCCGGCTTGATGATGCCGCTCTGGCCGTCCTCGGCGATGAGCCCGGGGACCGCGTTCGCGAGGTAGTCCACCAGCTCGGCGCGGAGCTCGTCGTTGCTCGCGAGGAAGACCGTCGCGAGCGTGGTCGCCACCACCAGGCCTGCGGTCACGGAGGCCAAGGTGAAGTATGCGATCCCGGCGGACAGCACGGGCCCGTTCTGGATCGAGAAGCGCTTGATCCCGCGCCCCCAGGACGAGTTGTCCCACCACTCCTTGTAGCCCTTGCCCCGCTCGACGACCTCGGTGGCCTTGGCCTTGACGTCCTCCGTGGTCATGGAGCTCCTCAGCAGGTCAGCGGTGCATCGGGGGCAGCAGTCCCAGTCTGTCGTAAATGCGGTCGAGCGTCGCCTGGGCGAGGGCCGACGCCTTCGCGGCACCGTCCGCGAGCACGGAGTCGAGCTTCTCCGGCGACTCGATCCAGTCCATCGCGGAGTCGTGGAACGGGGTGAGGTAGTTCACCACCACCTCGGCGAGGTCAACCTTGAGGTGGCCGTACATCTTCCCCTCGTAGTCGGCCACGAGCGAGGCGACCGACTGCCCGGTGAGAGCCGAGTAGATGGTGAGCAGGTTGGACACCCCGGCCTTGGCCTCGCGATCGAAGGCGATCACCGTGTCGGAGTCCGTGGTCGCGGACTTGATGTTCTTCGCGACCTTCTTCGGGTCGTCGAGCATCTCGATGATGCCCTTGGGGTTGCCCGTGGACTTCGACATCTTCTTCGTCGGGTCCTGCAGGTCGTAGATCTTCGCCGTCTCCTTGACGATGTGAGGCTCGGGGACCACGACGGTGCCCTCCCCCAGACGCGTGTTGAGGCGCTCGGCCAGGTTGCGCGAGAGCTCGAGGTGCTGACGCTGGTCCTCGCCCACCGGCACCACGTCCGTGTCGTACAGCAGGATGTCGGCGGCCATGAGGATCGGGTACGTGAACAGGCCCACGTTCGCGCCGGACTCGCCGGTCTTCTGCGCCTTGTCCTTGAACTGCGTCATGCGCGAGGCCTCGCCCATGCCGGTGAAGGTCGACAGCACCCACGCGAGCTCGGCGTGCTGCGGCACGTGCGACTGCACGAAGCACAGGGAACGCTCGGGGTCGACGCCCGCGGCGAGGTACTGCGCCGCCGTGCGCCGCGTGCGCGCACGCAGAAGCTCCGGGTCGGGCGCCTGCGTGAGCGCGTGCAGGTCGACCACCGAGTAGATCGCGTCGTGGGTGTCCTGGAGCTTCACCCACTCGACCAGAGCGCCCAGGTAGTTGCCGAGGTGCAGGGAGTCGGAGGTGGGCTGCATGCCCGAGAACACACGAGTCATGGGGCCATTGTTCCAAACAATGCGCGCGCTCCCGCACCGTCACCCCCGACAGCGCCCGTTGCGACTGTCCGAGCGGAGGGACGATGCGTCAGGTGGCCTCGGTGTCGAAGGGCGCCTCGCCGGGAGGGGCGTCGGGGAGACGACGAGCCGTCGCCGTCCTGGTGGACGGCGACGGCTCGTTGAGCGCCTCGCGGACGATGCGGCGGGGGTCGTACTGACGGGGGTCGAGCTGCGACCAGTCGACGTCGTCACCGACCTCGGCCTTCAGCGTCGCCTTGCCCGACTGGAACATGTCCCGGCCGCGCACGACGAGGCCGCGCAGCTGCTTCGCGTATTCCGGCATCCTCTCGGGTCCGATCACCACGATGGCGACCAGCACGAGGATGAGGAACTCCCCGCCGTTGATATCGAGCATGCGCCTATTCTGACGGCTCCGGGAAGAGACGGCCGCCAAGCCCGCCGCCATCCTGGTTCTGCTCCTGGTCCTGGTTCTGCTGCGTGTCGTCCTCGGAGCTGTCCTCGAAGGTCACCTCGGTGTTCGCCACGAGCGTCACCGAGACCTCGCGCTCGTCGTCGCCGTGCGTGACGGTGAGGCTCACCGTGTCGCCGGGCGCCTTCGCGCGGATCGCGACGATGAGCTCGTCGGAGCGGGTGATGGGACGGCCGTCGATCGCGGTGATGATGTCGCCGGGCTCGATGCCCGCCTCATCGGCGGGACCGCCGGCGACCACGCCGCCCGTCACGTCCGCCACCTTGATGCCCTCGCCGGTGTACGAGCTGTCGAGGCTCACGCCGATCATCGGGTACGTCGCCTCACCGGTCGCGATGATCTCCTCGGCGGTGCGTCGCGCCTGGTTCGACGTGATCGCGAAGCCGAGCCCCACGGACCCGGCCGTCTCCGACGACGTCCCGAGCGAGGCGATGGCCGAGTTGATGCCGATCACCTCTCCGGACGAGTTGATGAGCGGGCCGCCCGAGTTGCCGGGGTTGATCGCGGCGTCGGTCTGGATCGCGTCGATGAACGCGGTCGAGCCGGTCTCCCCCGCGGTCACGGGACGGTGCAGCGCCGAGACGATGCCGGTGGTGACGGTGGACTCGAGGCCCAGCGGCGAGCCGACGGCGATGACGTCGTCCCCCACCACGAGCTCGTCGGAGTCGCCGAGCACGAGCGGCGTGAGGCCGTCCTTGTCGATCTTCACCACCGCGAGGTCGTAGTCCGCGGTCGCGCCCACGACGGTGCCGTCGTACTCGGTGCCGTCGCTCATGACCACGGTGACCGTGTCGTTGTCCGATCCCTCGACCACGTGGTTGTTGGTGAGGAGGTAGCCGTCCTCGCGGATGACGAAGCCCGAGCCCTCCGCGGCCTCCTGGCCGTTCTGGATGTTCTCGATCGAGACCACGGACGGCATGACCGCGGAGGCGATCGCCGCGACGGTGTTCTCGTCGGTGCTCGAGATGGTCGAGCTGCTCGAGGTCGGCAGGGTCGAGCCGGTCGACGTCGATGCCGTGCCGGTCGTGGACGAGGAGTCCGCGACGAAGGAGTCGTAGGCCCAGGCCCCGCCGAAGCCCGCGCCCGCGGCGAGCACGAGCGAGCCGACGACGAGCGCGGCGATCGCCCCGCCGCCGAGGCCGCGGCGCCTCTCGGGCGCGGCGCCGGCCTCCGAGGGGGCATCCGTCGGGGGCTCGTGCGGCGGCGCGAACACCGGGTCCACCGTCGGCGGCGCAGGCGGCGCCGCCTGCGCAGGGGCGGCGACGGTCGCCGCGGGGACGTAGGCCGGCGTGAGCTCCACGGTGTCGTTGATGGCGGGCGCGTCGGGCGCGGCAGCGCGCTCCGCGTCGTGCACGCGCACGGTGGTGGCCTCGTCCTGGTTGGCAGTCGGCTCGGAGGACGAGCCGGAGTCGTCGCGCGGGGGCGCGAACGGGTTGTCGGTCATGCGGGTGTCTCCCCTATCGGGCTAGCGACCGGTGAGGGCGTCGCCGAAGACGCCCAGGCCGGCGATGATCTGGTCGACGAAGCCGGGCTCGTCGTCCTCCGGGAACGCGGTGGCGACCTCCTCGAGGGTCTCCTCGGCGCAGTTGCACGAGAGGAGCACCACGACGTCACCCGTCTGCCAGACGATGCGCGTCGGGTCGGTGCCGACCACATACCCGTCGAGACCCTCGGTGCTGGTGGGCTGCAACGAGGCCACATCCTCGTCCGCGAGCCTTCCCTGCTGCTCGAGGACGAGCACGGGCTCGATGTCCGAGAGCAGGGTGTACGCGAGGATGCGGGCGCCCTGAGGCGTCTCCCGCACCGAGGCCTCCACGGGTTCGAATCCACTCGACTGCCAATCCGGGTGGATCCAGCCGTCCGTCGGGACCCAGCCACGCATGGTGCTGGAGTCCATCCGGGCGACGCTGAGCATGCCGGTCTCGGATGAGGCCGTGATGCCAGGATCGATGTCGTCAGGCTCGCCCGCGACGTACGCGGCGCCGAGCACGGCGACCAGGAGCAGGGCGACCGACAGCGACAGGACCACCGGTCGCCGGTCGCGGCCGCGCGCGGCGCGGGCGTCGCGGCGCGTCTCATGAGACGCGACCTGAGCCATGTGCTCGCGGTCGAGCAGGCGGCGCGCGAAGGTCATGTCGATGCCGGCCTCGGAGGAATTGAGGGCCTCGCGCGCGGCGCGCAGCTCGCGCCAGCGCCGGGTGCACTCGTCGCACGCCTCGAGGTGACGCATCGCCTCGGCCGCCGCCTCACGCGGGAGCCGGTTGTCCAGGAGGTCGTGGATCCGCTCGCCCAGGTGCCGTCCCGTCACGCGCCACCTCGCACGGGGGCACGGTGGGCGAGCGACTGGCGCAGGCGGGCGCGGGCCCGCGACAGGCGCGAGCGGACCGTGCCCATCTTGATGCCGAGCGTCGCGGCGATCTCCTCGTACGACAGGCCCTCGATGTCGCTCAGGACCACGGCCGCGCGGTACTCCGGCGGGAGGTCGGCGAGCGCCTCGATGATGTCGTCCCCCAGGTTCGCCATGTCGAACGCGTCCTCGGGCTGGCCCGAGCGCTCGTGACGGTCGAAGCTGTCGGACGTCGCGACGGCCGCGTCGTCGTCCGCCATGAAGTCGAAGCGGATGCGCTTCTTGCGGCGCATGCGGTCGAGGAAGAGGTTGGTGGTGATGCGGTGCAGCCAGCCCTCGAAGGTGCCCGGCTTGTACTGCGACAGCGAGTTGAACACGCGGACGAACACGTCCTGCGTGAGGTCCTCCGCATCGTGCTGGTTGCCCGTGAGGTGGTACGCGAGGCGGTACACGCGGGCGGAGTGCTGAGCGACGATGCTCTCCCACGTGAGCTCGGGCGCGGCCGCAGGGGCGATCGTCTCGGCCGGGACGGCGGTCTCGGTCATCGTGCTCCCCTCATGGCTTCCCTTGCTACAACGGGTCCTGACACGTCCATGTTCCCATGCACACCTGAGAGTTCGCTGGGACCGTGCGGCTAGGCTGGCCCCGTGAGGGAGGCGTCATGAGCATCGAGGCAGCGAACTGGGCGTATGCCGAGGACTTCGTCGAGGAGGATCGCGTGATCCTCGAGGCGCGCGACGTCGCCGACGAGCTCGGCTGCGTGCCCGTCCTCCCCGGCGCCTCGCGCGCGATCCAGGTGCTCGCGAAGGCGATGAAGGCGACCACGGCCGTGGAGATCGGCACGGGCGCGGGAGTCTCGCTCACGTACCTGCTGCGGGGCATGGCCCCCGGCGGCGTGGTCACCACGATCGACGTCGAGCCCGAGCACCACAAGGCCGCCCGCCGGACCATCGCGGCGGCCGGCTTCGCGCCCGAGCGCGCCCGCATGATCACCGGCCGCGCGCTCGACGTGCTCCCGCGGCTCACCGACGGCGGCTACGACATCGTCCTCATCGACGCGCGCAAGTCGGAGTATCCCGCGTACCTCGAGCACGCGATGCGGCTGCTGCGCCCCGGCGGCCTGCTGCTCATCGACAACGCCCTGTGGCACGGGCGCGTCCCGGACCCCGCGCAGCGCGACAAGGACACGACCGCGGTCCGCGAGACCCTCAAGGCGGTCCGCGAGGACGAGAGGCTCACCATCGCGCTGCTCGACGCGGGCGACGGCCTGCTGGCCGCCGTCAAGGAATGAGAACGACCCCGGCGCCGTCGAAGGACGATGCCGGGGCCGCTGAAGCGTGAAGTCGCGCCGAGCGCTACTGGATCGCGGCGTGGAGCGCGTCGCCGAGCGCCTTGACCTCGTCCGCGGTGATCTCGACGACGAGGCGGCCGCCGCCCTCGAGCGGGACCCGCATGACGTAGCTGCGACCCTCCTTCACGACCTCCATAGGGCCGTCACCGGTGCGGGGCTTCATTGCAGCCATCGTCTTGTTCTCCTCAGATGCGTCGCACGCCGTCCGTCGCGGCGTTGCCCCTGATTCTACTGCGGGCCTCAGACCGTTCCCAAATCCCTCCCCCGTGTCGCGCCCCTGCTCAGGCCTCGCGATGCGGTGCCGTCGCGAGCCGCACGGCCTCCTCAGGCGAGTCCGTGACGCGCAGGAGGTCGAGGTCGTGGGGCGCGACCTTGCCCTCGTGGGCGACGGAATGGCGCAGCCAGCTCACGAGCCCGCCCCAGTAGTCGCTGCCGAGCAGCACGATGGGGAACCGCCTCACGGTACGCGTCTGGACCAGCGTGAGGCACTCGAAGAGCTCGTCGAGCGTGCCGAACCCTCCCGGCAGCGCGATGAAGCCCTGCGCGTACTTCACGAACATCGTCTTGCGCACGAAGAAGTAGCGGAAGTGGATGCCGAGGTTGATGTACTCGTTCATGCCCTGCTCGTGAGGGAGCTCGATGCCGAGGCCCACGGAGACGCCGCCCGCCTCGGACGCGCCCTTGTTGGCCGCCTCCATGCACCCGGGCCCGCCGCCCGTGATGACGGCGTGGCCGGACTCGACGAGCAGCCGGCCCACCTCCACGCCCGCCGCGTACTCGTCCGAGTCGGGTGCCGACCGCGCCGAGCCGTAGACCGTGATCGCGGGACCCAGCTCCGCGAGCGCGCCGAAGCCCTCCACGAACTCGGACTGGATCCGGAGCACGCGCCACGGGTCGCCATGGACCCAGTCCGCGCGGTTGCGCTCGTCGAGCAGGCGCTCCGAGGTCGAGGTGGTCGGCACGTTGCGCCCGCGCAGCAGCACGGGACCCTTGCGGTACTCCTTCATCGGTCCTCCTCAGGACGTCAACCAGGCCTCCAGACCCGCACGGCAGTTGCGGATGTCTGACACGGGGCAGCGCTCGTCGTCGGCGTGCGCGAGCTCGGGGTCGCCGGGGCCGTAGTTGACCGCGGGGATCCCCAGCTCTCCGAACCGCGCGACGTCCGTCCAGCCCTGCTTCGCGCGCGGCGCCGCGACGCCCGTCGCGGCCACGGACGCGGCGAACGATGCGGCGAGCGGGGCGTCGAGACCGGGGCGGGCGGCGCCCGAGAGGTCGGTGTAGGTCAGCGCGTAGCGGTCGAGCCCCGCGGATGCGACCAGGCCCTCGAGCCGCTCCTGCGCCTGCTCGAGCGTCCAGCAGGGCGCGAAGCGGTAGTTCACGGTGACGATGCACTCGTCGGGGATGACGTTGCCCGCGATGCCCCCGGCGATGCCGACGGCGTTGATCCCCTCGCGGTACTCGAGGCCGTCGACCGTGATGGTCTCCGCCTCGTAGGCGGCGAGCGCGGCGAGCAGGGGGGCCGCGCGATGGATCGCGTTCTCGCCCTTCCAGGCCCGCGCGCTGTGGGCGGCGCGGCCCGGGATGCGGATCTCGGCGCGCATCGTCCCGTTGCACCCGCCCTCGATGACGCCGGACGTGGGCTCGCACAGCACCGCGAAGTCGCCGGCGACCAGGTCGGGGCGCTCGCGCGCCACGCGGCCGAGCCCGTTGCGCACCGCCTCGACCTCCTCCTGATCGTAGAAGACCCACGTGATGTCGCGCGTCGGGGACTCGAGCGCGGCGGCCAGCGAGAGCTGCACCGCGACACCCGCCTTCATGTCGACGGAGCCACGGCCGACGAGCTCGCCTTCGGGGCTCCACTCCCCCGGCACGTTGCCCTTGATGGGGACGGTGTCGAGGTGCCCGGCGATCACCACGCGCTCGGCGCGGCCCAGGTCCGTGCGGGCGACGATCGCGTTGCCCAGGCGGATCACGTCGAGGTGCGCGAGCGGTGCGAGCGCGGCCTCGACGGCGTCCGCGATGCGGTCCTCGTTGCCGGAGACCGACGGGATGTCCACCAGGGCCTTCGCGAGCTCTTCCACGGGGGCGGTCAGGTCGAGGTGCGTCATGGCGTCAGCCTATCCGCGTGCCGCAGGCCCCCTGGCGGGACATGCAGGCGCGTTCTGGCCCGGATCCGGCCCTCATGTCCCGCCGGGGCCCTCGGAGGCCCGACGGCGCGCGAGAGGCGCGGCGCGCCTGAACTACCCTGGATCCATGACTCGACCCGCCTTCGGATTCGGCCTCGCGACCATCGACAACAACGGCACCGTGCTCGACGCCTGGTACCCGTCTCCCGCCCTCGGCGAGCCGAAGGCCCGCGACGACGCTCCGGCGCAGCTCAAGGCGGCGGAGCGCACGGACGACCTGCGCGACGTGGTGGTCAAGGTGGTCAAGACCGTGATCGATCTCGACGAGGCCCCGGCGTCGGTCGAGGACGCCTACCTGCGGCTCCACCTGCTCAGCCACAGGCTCGTGCAGCCTCACGGGCTCAACCTGGACGGCATCTTCGGCGCCCTCACCAACGCCGTGTGGACCTCCGACGGCCCGTGCGCGATCGAGGGCTTCGAGCAGGTCCGCCTGCGCTACCGCGCCTTCGGCCGCCAGCTCACGGTCTACGGCATCGACCGCTTCCCGCGGATGGTCGACTACGTGGTCCCCACGGGCGTCCGCATCGCCGACGCCGACCGCGTCCGCCTGGGCGCCCACCTCGCAGAGGGCACCACCGTCATGCACGAGGGCTTCGTGAACTTCAACGCCGGCACGCTCGGCCACTCGATGGTCGAGGGCCGGATCTCGGCGGGCGTGGTGGTCCACGACGGCGCCGACATCGGCGGCGGCGCATCGATCATGGGCACGCTGTCGGGCGGTGGCAAGGAGGTCGTCTCGATCGGCGCGCGCTCGCTTCTGGGCGCGAACGCCGGCGTGGGCATCGCGCTCGGCGAGGACTGCGTGGTCGAGGCGGGTCTGTACATCACGGCCGGCACCAAGGTCACGCTCAAGGGCCGCGCCGACGAGGACGGCAACCCCATCGTGGTGAAGGCCCGCGAGCTCTCCGGCCAGGACGGCATCATGTTCTGGCGCAACTCGGTCACGGGTGTGATCGAGGCCGTCGCGCGCGAGGGCAAGGGCATCGAGCTCAACTCCGCCCTGCACGCGAACTGAGATGAGCACGCGGCGCTCGATCGCCGCGCTGACGGTGCTCACCGTGGCGGGCGGCGCGGCCGTGTACGGCATGTACGTGCTCGCGGCGAGCCCGGACCGGGGCGAGCCGAGCGGGTCCTGCACGGTCGCCCTCGACGGCGCGACTGCGACCCTCACCGCGGAGCAGGCCGGCAACGCCGCGCTCATCTCCGCCGCCTCCGCGCGCCTGGGCCTGCCCGCACGCGGCGCGACCATCGGCATCGCCACCGCGATGCAGGAGTCGAGCCTGGTCAACATCGACTACGGCGACCGCGACTCGATCGGGCTGTTCCAGCAGCGACCGTCGCAGGGGTGGGGAACGGTCGAGCAGATCATGGACCCCTACTACTCGGCGGACACGTTCTACGCGGCGCTCGTGAAGGTGCACGGCTGGCAGGACATGGCGGTGACCGTCGCGGCGCAGACCGTGCAGCGCTCGGCCTTCCCCGACGCCTACGCGACCCGCGAGGCGGGCGCGCGGCTGTGGGCCTCCGCGCTGCGCGGCTACTCGGGCGCCGTCGCGGTGGACTGCGACGTGGCCGCCGGGCCGGGCACCACCGCGGCGGCCTTCGTCGAGCGGCTCGAGCGCGACTTCGGCGCCGGCACCTACGCCGTGCGCCCGCTCACGGCCGACGACGACGCGATCTGGATCGACGTGGTGCCGGTCGACGGCACGCAGGCGTCTCGGGACGCGGCGGCGGCGTGGACGGTCGCGGTGGCAGGCACGGAGTCGGTCGAGGCCGTCGCGAACCGCGCCGAAGGGTGGGAGCGCGGCACCGGCCTCACGGCCGTGGCCGCGCCCGCATCGTCCCTGGGCGTCGCCGTGCGGCTCCTGCCGCTCGAGGCCGCTCAGGGCTGACCGGCGTCCGTCTCGCCCTTGAGCTTGCGGTACTCCCGCTCGATCCGGTCGTCGCTGGGCCGTCCCGCGCCGGGCAGGAACGCCGCCGCGGCCGTGAAGACGAGCGCGATCCCCATCCCGAGCATCGCCCACGCGGGCCAGAAGTAGCCGCCGCCGTTCATCCACCAGACGAAGGTGAGGATGCCCCACACCACGAGGCACACCACCAGGTACCAGTAGAAGCCGTTGCGCGCCTCGACGCGCCTCTTCGCCTCGCGCCGTAGCGCATCGTCATCGATGGGCATGGGATCCCCCTTCCGGTTGGCCACCGGATGGCTCTCCCAGCGTCATATCACGGGGTGTCGCGCTCCTGCATGGGCACATAGTCCCGCTCGACCTCGCCCGTGTAGATCTGCCGCGGACGGCCGATCTTGGTGCGCGGGTCCGCGAGCATCTCGCGGTAGTGCGCGACCCAGCCGGGCATGCGGCCCAGCGCGAACAGCGGGGTGAACATGGTGGTGGGGAAGCCCATCGCCGAGTACAGCAGCCCCGTGTAGAAGTCGACGTTCGGGTACAGCTTGCGCTCGATGAAGTACTCGTCGGACAGCGCGATCTCCTCGAGGCGCTGCGCCATCTGGAAGGTCTCGTCCGAGCCGCCGAGCGACGTGAGGAGCTCGTCGGCGAGCTTCTTCACCACGGCGCCGCGGGGGTCGTAGGACTTGTACACGCGGTGGCCGAAGCCCATGAGCCGCGCGCCCTCGGCCTTGTCCTTGACCTTGGCCACGAACTGCTCGACGGTGTCGCCCGACTCCTTGATCTGGTCGAACATGCGCAGGGCGGCCTCGTTCGCGCCGCCGTGAAGAGGTCCGGAGAGCGCCCCGACTCCCGCCGCGACCGAGGCGTAGATGTTCGCGTGGGAGGAGCCGACGATGCGCACGGTCGAGGTCGAGCAGTTCTGCTCGTGGTCGGCGTGCAGGATCAGCAGGACGTCGACCGCGCGACGCACCGCGGGGTCCATGTCGATGTCGCCCGAGGCGGGCGAGAAGGCGATGCGCAGGAACTCGTCGACGTAGTGGCCGCCACGACGCGGCTCGATGAGATCGCCTCCGCCTGCGCGTCGCTGGAGGTAGGAGATCACCGTCGCGGACTTCGCGAGGAGCAGCACGGTCGCGAGCTCGATCTCCTCGGGAGACCGGCCGATGGACTCGGGGTAGAACGTGCTGAGCGCGCTGATCGCGCCCGAGAGCACGGCCATCGGGTGGGCGTCGCGCGGGAAGGCCCCGAGGAACGACTTGATGCCCTCGTGCACGTGCATGTGGCGGGACACGCGGTTGTTCAGCGCCGCGAGCTGGTCCTCGCTGGGAAGCTCGCCGTGGATGAGCAGGTAGGCGACCTCGAGGAAGGTGGAGTGCTCCGCGAGCTGCTCGATGGGGTAGCCGCGGTACCGGAGGATCCCGTTGTCACCGTCGATGTAGGTGATCGCGCTCTCGCACGAGGCGGTGTTCATGAAGCCCGGGTCGACGGTCACCAGCCCGGTGTCGCGCAGCAGCGTCGCGACGGACATGCCGTCGTTGCCGATGGTCGCGCGCTCGAGCGGGAGCTCCCGCGTGCTTCCATCGACCGTCAGCCTTGCGTCCACCACTTGCGCCATGTTCTCCCCTTCGAAAACCCCTGCCACCGGAGCCCATTGTTTGAGAGCCGGTTTACTCGCGTTTTGCGAGCCTACTAGATGCACCAGACACTCCGGTATCGCTCGCGGTGAGCGCGATGCGCACGTGCCGACGCGCCGCCTCACCGTAGAACGCGCCCGGAGCCGCGAGGATGCCGAGGCCGGCGAGGAGGTCCAGGGTGTCCCAGCAGTCCTCGTCGCGCGTGGCCCAGAGGTAGAGGCCCGCGTCCGAGTGGTCGATGCGGAAGCCCGCCGCCAGGACCGCGGGCACCAGCATGTCGCGGCGTGCGCGGTAGCGCTCCTTCTGCTCCGCGACATGCGCGTCGTCGCCCAGCGCGACTGTCATGGCCGCCTGCACCGGCGCGGGGACGATGAGCCCGGCGTGCTTCCGCACCTCGAGCAGCGCCGCGATCACGGCGGGATCGCCCGCCACGAACGCCGCGCGGTAGCCGGCGAGGTTCGACTGCTTCGACAACGAGTAGACGGCGAGGACACCCTCGTGGCTGTCCCCGCACACCCGCGGGTCGAGGATCGACGGCACGGGCTCGCCCGTCCAGGACAGCTCGGCGTAACACTCGTCCGATGCCACAAGCGCGCCGATCTCGCGAGCCGCCGCGACCACCGCGGCGAGCTCCTCGACGCTCGCGACGCGCCCCGTGGGGTTCGACGGCGAGTTCACCCACACAAGCTTGACCGCAGGGTTACCGCGCCACGCCTCGACATCGTCGGTCGCAAGCGCAGTGGCGCCCACCAGACGCGCGCCGACGTCGTACGTGGGGTACGCGGCCGCGGGGTGCACCACCACGTCGCCCGCGCCGAGCCCGAGGTACGCCGCGAGGGTCGCGACGAGCTCCTTCGAGCCCACCGTCGGCAGGACCGCCGCCGGGTCGACGCCAGGAGCACCGCGCCGGCGAGCGAACCAGCCCGCCACCGCCTCGCGCAACGCGGCGGTGCCGTGCGTGGTCGGGTAGCCCGGCGCATCGGCCGCCGCCGCGAGCGCGTCGCGGATCACGGCCGGGGTCGGGTCCACCGGCGTGCCGACCGAGAGGTCCACCAGCCCGTCAGGGTGCGCGACGGCTCGCGCCTTGTACGGCGCGAGCGAGTCCCACGGGAAGTCGGGCAGGGAGCGAGGGCTGAGGCCCATGCGCCCGGATCAGCCGTTCTGGGGTGCCAGCGACTTGATGAGGTCGTGGTCGTGCTCGATCAGACCCATCTTCGCGGCACCGCCCGGCGAGCCGATCTCCGAGAAGAACTCGACGTTGGCGTTGTAGTACTCCGCCCACTTGTCCGGGACGTCGTCCTCGTAGTAGATGGCCTCCACGGGGCACACCGGCTCGCAGGCGCCGCAGTCGACGCACTCGTCCGGGTGGATGTAGAGCATGCGCTCACCCTCGTAGATGCAGTCCACCGGACACTCATCGATGCATGCCTTGTCCTTGACGTCGACACACGGCAGAGCGATGACGTAGGTCACTGCGCCTCCTCCAAGCTGGGATCTACGGGGGTCGCGGCCATCATACCGCCGGGGACGGGCCTGCCCGCCAGGGGTCGGAGGCGACTCTGACCAGGGGCGTCGCGCGCGTCAGCTGGCGGTGCAGGTGACGCCGTTGTCCGGCACGTACGTCCACGTGTACGAGGACTTGTCCACCTGCTCGCCGTCGAGGTACACCTCGCGCGTGTTGGTGATGGTGAAGCCGGGGTTCCCGTTGACCGTCGAGATGCACCCCGTGCGGTCCGACTCGATCTGCTCGGGCTGCACGAAGTTGGTCTTCTCGGACGCGTAGGTCTTCACGGTGTAGTACGGCGTGGACCAGATGTCGACGTAGAGGCGGTTGTTCTCGACGTACGAGTTCAGGACGAGCGCGTACGGCGTGTTGTTCTTGAACCTCATGTCGAGCTGGCCCACGTAGATCGTCGCCTCGCGGCCCGCCGGGTAGCGGTCGAACCACTTGGTGTGCGGACGATGCTCGACGTCCTCGAGCCCTGCGAAGTACGCGGCGTTGTACGACGTGGTGGCCATCTGCGACAGTCCTCCGCCGATGCCGTTGATGAGCACGCCGCCGGAGATGATGTGCGCCGGGTAGTAGCCGTTGGCCTCCGTGATGGGGCTGAGCGCCTCGATCAGCGAGAAGGTCTCGTCCGGCATCACGACCGTGCCCGTCACCATCTCCGCGCCGCGCACCAGGTTCTTGGTGCGGATGGGCTCGGCGGTGAGCGGGGTGTCGAACGAGGACACCTTCTTCTTGAAGTCGCTCACGCCGAGGTCGTCGCTCGTCACGGTCGCCTCGGTGTCGGCGTACGGCAGCACCCCGGAGCGCTCCGGCGTGTACGCGGCGGCGGCCACGGCCTCGCCGAGCGCCGAGCCGTCGATCGCCTGGCCGGGCGTCGACTCCTTGGTCTTGATCTGGTGGTCCGCGGTGAAGGAGAACGATGCGGAGGTGGGCTCGCTCCTGAGGCCCGGGTCCACGGCCTCGAGCTCGCTCGCGAGCGTCATCCCGTCCACCACGTACGTGAACGTGCCGTCGGCGGCCTCGATCGAGCCCAGCCGCGTGAGCTGCTCGGCCGTCACCGTGGCGTCCCCGTGCGGGCCCGTCATGGCGATGTCGCCGACGAGCACCTCGGAGTTGAGCTCGCTCACGAACGCATCGGCCGTCTCGGTGCTCACGGCGGCGGGCTTGGCGATCGTCACCGCCGGATACGTCTCGACGGGCCACGCGGCGCCGAGGCCCTCCGCGGTCGTCTCGGGGTCGATCCCGAGGCCGTCGACCGACGGCGTGGAGCTCGCGCCCGTCTGGGAGATCAAGACCGTCGCGTCCTGGCCGTCGATCTCCAGGGCGTCGCGGGTGCCGTCGATCGCGTCGACGAGCGCGTCCTGGTGGACCACGGTGACGATGTCGACCTCGACGCCGCGGCCCGTGAACGAGCGCAGGATGTCGTAGGGCGACAGGCTGAACGCGATGAGATCGTCGACCGTCGCACCGGCGCTCGCCACGAGCCCGGAGTCCTTCGGGTCGATGCTCGCCTCGCGGTCCTCCGCAGTGATCACGACCGGGGTGGAGTTGAGCTCGTCCACCGTGGGCTTGAGCGCCGCGACCGCCTGCTCGCGGTCGAGGCCGCCGAGGTCGACGCCGAGCACGGTGGTGCCGGCGGGGATGCGATCCGCGGCGTAGTAGGCGGCTGCGGCGTATCCGCCCGCGAGCAGCAGCACCACGAGCAGCACCACCCAGCGGCCCCAGTGAACGCGGCGGCCCGAGGCCTCCTCGGGTGCCTCCGCGGGGGCCGCGACGGCAGGCTCCTCGGCGAGGGGGGCGACGATGGCGGTCTCCTCCACGGTGTCGACGGCGGTCTCCTCCGCGGCGGGCACCGCGGGCAGGACCACCGTGGGCTGGTCGTCGGGGTCCGGCTCGATCGGGGCCTCGGCGAGGAAGGCCGGGACCGCCTCCTCCTCCTCGGGCTGCGCGTCGCCGGGCTCGTCGTCCGCGGGCTCGTCGTCCGCGGGCTCGTCGTCCGCGGGCTCGTCGCCGTCGAGGTCGGCATCGATCTCCGCCTGCGCCTCGTCGATGTCCTGGTCGTCGATGTCCTGGTCGTCGTCGGCCTCGTCCTCAGCGACGTCCTCGGCCTCGTCGGTCTCGCCGTCCTCACGCACCTGAGGCGCCTCTTCTGCCTCGGCGGCGTCCGCATCGTCCCCGGGCTCGGCCAGGGTCTCCTCGGGCTCGACCTCGTCGACCGGCTCGTCGTCGTACCGGTCGCTCATGCGGCCGCCCCCTCAGCGCCGACGAGCACCCGGCGCGGCAGGAGCCCGACGGCCACGATCACCGCCGCGCCGCCGTAGACCCAGGTGAGGCCGTGGGCGTCGGCGACGATCAGCGGAGAGGATCCGCCGGGCCCCGCGGTCGACAGGAGGGTGGTCAGCACCACCCACGTGAAGGCGAAGAAGCCCAGGCCCAGGAACCCGCGCCAGGCGCGCGAGAAGGTGCTCGCCGCCGCGACGAGCAGCAGGCACGCCACCACCCCGAACCAGCCGTAGGCGCGGTGCGATCCGGCGCCGACGAGCGCGACGAGCGCGCCCACGAGCGCGATCGCCAGACAGGACGAGACGATGCGAGCCATGCCGCCCATCGTAGGGCGAAGGCTCAGGCGTTCTGACGCTTGAGGCGCGACGCGGCGCGTGCGCGCTCGGTGCCGTCCAGGATCACCTTGCGGATGCGCACCTTCTCCGGCGTCACCTCGACGCACTCGTCCTCGCGGGCGAACTCGAGGGACTCCTCGAGGGTGAGGCGGCGCGGCGGGGCCAGGCGCTCGAGCTCCTCCGCCGTCGACGAGCGGATGTTGTTGAGCTTCTTCTCCTTGGTGATGTTGACGTCCATGTCCTCGTTGCGCGAGTTCTCGCCGATGACCATGCCCTCGTAGGTGTCCTCGGTGGGGCCCACGAAGAAGGTGCCGCGGTCCTGGAGCGCCATGAGCGCGTTCGAGGTCACCGCACCCGCGCGGTCCGCGACCAGCGAGCCGTTGGTGCGGTACTCGATGGCGCCGGCCCACGGCTCGTAGCCGTGCGCGATGGACGAGGCGATGCCGGTGCCGCGCGTGTCGGTGAGGAACTGGCTGCGGAAGCCGATGAGGCCGCGCGCCGGGACGATGAACTCCATGCGGACCCAGCCGGTGCCGTGGTTCGACATCGACTCCATGCGGCCCTTGCGGGAGGCGAGCAGCTGCGTGACGGCGCCGAGGTGCTCCTCGGGCACGTCGATGGTCATGTGCTCCATCGGCTCGTTGAGCTTGCCGTCGATCTCCTTGGTGACCACCTGCGGCTTGCCCACGGTGAGCTCGTAGCCCTCGCGGCGCATCTGCTCGACCAGGATCGCGAGCGCGAGCTCGCCGCGGCCCTGGACCTCCCACGAGTCGGGACGGTCCGTCGGGAGCACACGGATCGACACGTTGCCGATGAGCTCCTTCTCGAGGCGGTCCTTGACCTGGCGCGCCGTGACCTTGGCGCCCTTGACGCGGCCGGCCAGCGGCGACGTGTTGATGCCGATGGTCATCGAGATCGCGGGGTCGTCGACCGAGATGAGGGGAAGCGGGCGCGGATCCTCGAGGTCGGTGAGGGTCTCGCCGATGGTGATCTCCTCGATGCCCGCGACGGCGACGATGTCGCCGGCCTTGGCGGACTCGGCGGGGACGCGCTCGAGGCCCTTGGTCTCGAGCAGCTCGGTGATCTTCACCTGCTTGGTGGTGCCGTCCTTGCGCGCCCACGCGACCTGCTGGCCCTTGCGGATCTCGCCGTTGAAGACGCGCAGGAGCGCGAGGCGGCCGAGGAACGGCGAGGCGTCGAGGTTGGTGACGTGCGCCTGGAGCGGGTGGCCCTCCTCGTAGGACGGCGCGGGGATGCGCTCCATGATGACCTTGAACAGCGGCTCGACGGAGTCGCCCTCGGGGAGGGTGCCGTCGGCGGGCTGCGTCAGCGACGCGATGCCGGCCTTGGCCGACGCGTAGATGACGGGCACCTCGAGCAGCGCGTCGACGTCGAGGTCCGGGACCTCGTCCTCGAGGTCGGAGGCGAGACCGAGCAGCAGGTCGTGGGTCTCCTCGACGACCTCCTCGATGCGCGAATCGGGGCGGTCGACCTTGTTGACGACGATGATGACGGGGAGCTTCGCGGCGAGCGCCTTGCGCAGCACGAAGCGGGTCTGCGGGAGCGGGCCCTCCGACGCGTCGACGAGCAGCACGACGCCGTCGACCATGGACAGGCCGCGCTCGACCTCGCCGCCGAAGTCGGCGTGGCCGGGGGTGTCGATCACGTTGATGGTCGCGCCGCCCTCGGGAGCCGCCTCACCCGTGTAACGGATGGCGGTGTTCTTCGCGAGGATCGTGATGCCCTTCTCACGCTCGAGGTCGCCCGAGTCCATCGCGCGGTCCTCGACGTGGGCGTGGTCGCCGTAGGCGCCGCCCTGGACGAGCATGGCGTCGACGAGGGTGGTCTTGCCGTGGTCGACGTGGGCGACGATGGCGACGTTGCGCAGATCGGAGCGCAAAGGCATGCGGGAACTCGATTCCGTGTGGAGGGGGGAGAACGGTCCGACATGGACCGCCGGGCCATTCTACCGGTGCACGGGCGTCACGCGCGCTCGGGAGCCGCCTCCGGCGTCGTGAGCCCCTCCTCGGGGGACGATGCGCGGGTCACCTCGTCGACGATGCCCGCAGGAACCGTGTCCGGGACCACGTCGGCACCCGGGAGCGCGGCCTCCGGCGCGGCGGCGAGACCCTCGTCGGGCTCGCCGAGCTTGACCAGCACCACGCCTGCGAGGACGAGCCCCGCACCCGCGATCTGGATCGGGGCGGGCGCCTGGCCCACGAGCGCCCAGGCGAAGAGCGCGGCCGCGAGGACCTCGGTGAGGGCGATGAACGAGCCCAGGCGCGCGCCCAGGCGGCGCGTCGCCGCGATGCCGACCACGTAGGCGACGGCGGAGGTGATGATGCCGAGCAGCAGCACCGCGACCCACCACGGCATGTCGCCGGGCACCAGGTGCACCGTCCGGGTGGTGAACACCACAGGGAGCACTCCGGTGGCGGCCGCGACGCCGAGGATCGCGGCGGCGACCACGAGGCCGCCCCACGCGAGCGTCACGGGCGGCAGGCCCGTGGAGGTCGAGCCCGAGATGACGAAGTAGACGGACGCGCCGACCATCGCGCCGAGCGCCCAGCCGATGCCGACGATGCTCACCTCGGCCGCGCCGCCGATGAGATCGAGCAGCAGCACCAGCCCGGACATCGCGACCACGGCGCCGAGCAGGGTCAGACGCCCGGGCTTGTGGCCGCGCGTCGCCCACAGGTACCCCACCACCACGATGGGCGACAGGTACTCGATGAGCAGCGCGACGCCGACGTCGAGGTGCCCGACCGCGAAGAAGTAGAACAGCTGCGCGCCCGCGACGGCGAACGCGCCGTACGCGATGACCGTGCCGGCGGCGCGGCGCAGCAGGGACCACCGGCCGCGCAGCGCGATGAGGGCGGGGACGGTCAGGACGACCGCGGCGATCGCGACGCGGACGAGCGTGGCGGCGCCTGCGGTCCAGCCTGCGTCCATGAGCCCGCGGGCGAGGCTGCCCGAGAGTCCGAAGGAGGCGGCGGAGAGCAGCGCGAAGCCCAGGCCCTGCGCGCGGTTGACGCGCGCGGCGTCATGAGTCAAAGCGGTCATGGCTCATGACTCTAATCGGGCGTTTGGTAATGTGTCAAAATGACGTTCGCACATGACACGGCCGAGGCCCTCGAGTCGGGCGTGTTCCTGTCCAACTCCGAGCTCGAGCCCGACACGCTCACGTCGCTCGACGAGCTCGTCGAGTTCTTCGACCGCTTCGGCTACACGGGGAGGCGGCCCACCGCCGAGGACCTCGAGCCGGTGCGCGCGATCCGCACCCCGCTGCGTCACCTGTTCCTCGCGAGCAGGGACGATGCGGTGCCGCAGGTCAACGCGATCCTCGCCGAGCAGCACGCCCTCCCCCAGCTGGTCCGCCACGGCGACGTCGACTGGCACATCCATGCGACCTCGGACGACCAGCCGCTGCACGTGAGGATCCTGGTCGAGACGGCGATGGCGATGATCGACGTCATCCGCAGCCACGAGCTCCAGCGCTTCTCGCGCTGCGCGATGGACGACTGCGAGGGAGTGGTGCTCGACCTGAGCCGCAACCGCTCGCGCAAGTACTGCACCGTCACGTGCACCAACCGCGCCGCGCAGGCCGCCTTCCGCGCGCGGCAGTCCGAGGACTGACCGCCCCGTCGCGCATGCCTGCCCGTGGGACGATGGGCGCATGCAGACCTTCCGCGCGCGCTCGTCCGTGATCTGGGGCTGGGGCGCCGTCGCGCTCGGCGTCGCGGTGGCGACCATCCACGTCGTCACCGTCGGGTTCGGCTACGCCACGGGCGGCCTGGGGCTCGGCACGGGCGCGGCGCTGTTCGGCTACGCAGCCTTCCTGCGCCCCCGCGTCACCACGCGTGAGGACCACGTCGAGGTCCGCAACATGATGCAGATCGCGACCGTCGAGTACGCGCGCCTCGCGGACCTCGAGACCCGCTGGTCGCTCGAGCTCGTCGGGGACGACGGGCTCAAGATCGGCGCGTTCGCGGCGCCGGCCCCCAACACGGCCCAGGTGCGGGCCGCGCAGCGCGAGGCGCAGCACGCCCGCGGCGACGAGAAGGCGCAGTACGGGCGCGCCGGCGACCGCCTGGGCACGCCGTCGGGCGACGCCGCCGCGATGGTGCACGCCGCATCGTCCGCATGGAAGGCGGACCACCCGGACGCCGCCGGCGGCGAGGGACCGTCCGTGGTGCGGCGCCCCGACTGGACGGGGATCGCCATCGTGGTCGTCGCGACCGCCGCCGCCGTGTGGGGGCTGTTCGGCTGACCGCTACCGCGGGTCGCCCGCGTGGGACTCGAGGAACTCGTAGAGCTCGCGGTCGTCGACCCCGGGGTACGTCCCCTGCGGCAGCGGAGAGAAGATGTGCGCGTGGACGCGCGCGCTCGCCCAGGCGCGGCCGCCCCAGCGCTCCGCGCTCTCCGCGTCGGGACGCCGGCAGCAGCTGAGGTCGGGGCACCGTGACGCCGCGCGGTTCTGGGTCTCGCGGCCGCGGAACCACCGCGACTCCTCGAACGGGACGCCCAGGGTGATCGAGAACTCCTCGGCCTCGGTGGTGCCGGTCTGGGTCGCCTCGAAGAAGGTGCCGACGGGGGTGTCGGTGTACTGGAAGTACTCGGTGGTGCGCGTGGTGCGCGCGAACGCCCGCCGCGCGCTCCAGTAGCGGCACAGGACCTGCCCCTCCGCGGCGCCGGTGACGTCCACGGGCAGCGGCAGGCCGTCGTTCTCGTACGCGCGCACGAGCGCTCCGTCGCCGCCCGCGCGCAGGAAGTGCAGGCGGATCCCGAGGTGCACGGTCGCGAGGTTGGAGAAGCGCAGCGCCGCGGCCTCATGCGTCACGCCGAAGGCGTCGCGGAAGTCCTCGATCGCGATGTCCCGTGCGCGCTTGGCGCTCTCGAGGAATGCGACCGCGGCCGTCTCGGGCATGAGGCACGCGGCGGCGTAGTAGCTCGCGTCCTGCCGCTGGCGCAGGAAGTCCGCGTAGTCCTTCGGCTCGCCGTGGCCGAGCCGGATGTGCGCCATCGCCTGGAGCGCGAGCGAGCGCAGGCCGTGGCCGCCGGGGATGGAGGCCGGAGGGATGTAGATGCGGCCGCTCTCGAGGTCGAGCACGCAGCGCGCCGAGTGCGGGAGATCGTCGGCGTGGACGATGCTGAGCCCCAGCCGCTCCGCCATGAGGCTCACCGAGCGGTGCGTGAGGGCGCCGCCCGCATGCCCGACCGCGGCCACGTCCTCGGAGGCGAGCGCCTCGATCTCGGGCACATGGTTGTCCACTTCCTCCATGCGCAGCCGCTGTCGCGTGTTGGCCCGGCGGGCCTCCTCCGGCGTCGCGATCGCCTGACGCGCCCGCCGATCGAGCTCGCGATGCAGGCCCACGAGCGTGCGCAGGACGTCGTCCGGCATCGAGCGCGTGGGCCGCAGCGCGGGCAGCCCGAGCTCGCGGTAGGCGGAGCCCCCCTGCGCACGCTCGAGGGCGATCTCCAGGGCCGCGCGTGGGCTCGGCGGCGCCTCGTCGAGCAGGTCGCCGACCGTGACCCCGAGCCGCGCCGCGATCGCGGTGAGCAGAGAGATGCGCGGCTCGCGTCGGCCGTTCTCGATGAGCGAGAGCTGGCTCGGCGCGACGTCGACGTCGCGGCCGAGCTGGTCGAGCGTGAGCCCCGCCTGGGTGCGGAAGTGGCGCACGCGGCGCCCCAGGGTGGAGAGATCCGACATGGAATTCACGTTAGCGAAAGAATCGCCAATCTTCACGAGAAATGTGCCACCAAGACGCGCGGGCGTCCCCATAGTGTCGAGAGCAGGCACCAAGTTTCACGCCGGTCCCCGTCCCCGAGTTCCAAGGAAGAACCATGGCGATCATCGACCAGCCGCTCCGCGAGCCCGCCGCATCCGTCTCCGTCCCGTCCCCCGACGGCGCCGACCCGCGCATCGTCGCGTGGGTGGAGCGCCTCGCGCTCCACGCGACCCCCGACGAGGTGGTCTGGTGCGACGGCTCGCAACCCGAGCGGGCCCGGCTGATCCGCGACATGGTCGACGCCGGCACGCTGGTCGCGCTCGACGACGCCAAGCGCCCCGGGAGCTACCTCGCACGGTCGAACCCGGAGGACGTCGCACGGGTCGAGTCGCGCACGTTCATCTGCTCCGAGAAGGAGGAGGACGCCGGACCCACCAACAACTGGGTGCCGCCGTCCGCCATGCGCGAGACGCTTCACGGTATGTTCCGCGGCGCGATGACGGGCCGCACCATGTACGTGATGCCGTTCGCGATGGGGCCGATCGGCGGCCCGCTCACCCGGTACGGCGTGCAGGTGACTGATTCGCCGTACGTGGTGGTGTCGATGGGCACGATGACCCGCATGGGGCACGCCGCGCTCGCCGAGATCGGCCCCGACACCGAGTGGGTGAGGTGCGCCCACACCGTCGGCGCGCCGCTCGCGCCTGGCCAGGCCGACGTGCCGTGGCCGTGCAACCCGATCAAGTACATCTCGCACTTCCCCGAGACGCGCGAGGTCTGGTCCCACGGCTCGGCCTACGGCGGCAACGCGATCCTCGCCAAGAAGGCCTTCGCGCTGCGCATCGCGAGCGCGATCGGCCAGGACGAGGGCTGGCTCGCCGCCCACATGCTGCTGCTCAAGGTCACCAACCCGCGCGGACGCGTCTTCCACGTGGCGGCCGCGTTCCCGAGCGCGTGCGGCAAGACCAACTTCGCCATGCTGCAGCCCACGATCCCGGGCTGGAAGGTCGAGACGCTGGGCGACGACATCGCCTGGATCGCGCCCGGCCCCGACGGGCGCCTCCGAGCGATCAACCCCGAGGCCGGGTTCTTCGGCGTCGCACCCGGCACCGGCTGGTCCACCAACCCGGTCGCGATGGACACCCTCACGCATGACGTGGTCTTCACCAACGTCGCGCTCACCGACGACGGCGACGTGTGGTGGGAGGGCATGACCGACGAGGCCCCGGCGCACCTCACGGACTGGCTCGGGCAGGACTGGACGCCCGACGCGGACCGCCCCGCCGCGCACCCCAACTCGCGCTTCACGGTCTCGGCCGCGCAGTGCCCGACCATCTCCGACGACTGGGACGACCCGGCGGGCGTGCCGCTGGACGCGATCATCTTCGGGGGGCGCCGCGCGACCAACGTGCCGCTCGTGTCGCAGGCGGCTTCCTGGGAGCACGGCGTGTTCATGGGCGCGACCCTCGCCTCCGAGCGCACGGCGGCGGCCGAGGGAACGGTCGGCGAGCTGCGCCGTGACCCGTTCGCGATGCTCCCCTTCTGCGGCGTGAACATGGCCGACCACTGGCAGCACTGGCTCGAGGTCGGCGAGAAGGCCGAGGCGGCGGGCGGGGCCCCCGCGATCTTCCAGGTCAACTGGTTCCGCAAGGACGCCGACGGGAAGTTCCTCTGGCCCGGCTTCGGCGAGAACATCCACGCGCTGGCATGGATGCTCGACCGCATCGAGGGCCGCACGGGCGCCGTCACCAGCCCGTTCGGCCTGGTCCCCGAGGACGGCGCGATCGATCACGCCGCCGCCGGGGTCTCCGACGAGCAGTGGTCCGCGCTGTTCGGCCTCGACAAGGCCGCGCTCTCCGCCGAGGCGGACGATGCGGCCGCGTTCCTGGACTCCTACGGCGCCAAGGTCCCCGTCGAGGTGCGCGAGCAGCTCGCGGTGATGCGCGGCGCCATCGACTCGCTCGACTGAGGGGGATCGGGCAGAGGCGGGGCCCCGGCCGGAGCGCTACCTCCGGCTGGGGCCCTTCGCGCTACAGGCGCGGGGTACGCGGAGGCTCCTCCCTCCGCCGCCCCGCGCCTTCGCCCTGCGTCGCCTCGAAGCCCGCGGCGAGCCGCAGCAGCCGCACGTCGTCCCAGCCCCGACCCGCGAAGGTGAGGCCCACGGGCATCCCGATGTCGCGCATCGTGCCCATGGGCACCGTGACCGTGGGCACGCCGAGGTGCCGGATCGCGAGGTTGCCGTTCGCGACCCACACGCCGTTGCGCCAACCGGCCTCCGCGCTCGCGGGGTTGACGTCCATGTCGGCCGCACCCACGTCCGCGACCGCGGGGAACACGATCGCGTCGAGCCCGAGCCCGTCCATCCACTCCTCGAGGTCGAGGCGGCGGGTCTCCTCGAGCCCGCGCAGGCCTCCCTCGAGCTCGGGGATGTCCTCGAAGCGCGCGGGGAGGCCGGCGCGGACCACGTCGGGGTAGACCGCGATGTCGTCGTCGAAGCCGGTGTAGCGGTCCGGGAGCGCGCCCACGGGATGCGGGAAGATCCGCGCGCCGTCGATGGACGTGAGGTCGGGAAGCGCCGGGTCGCCGTTGGCGCGCAGGAAGTCGTCCCAGGCCCACGCGGAGAGGTCGACGATCTCGCGACGCAGGTATTCCGGCGAGACCAGGCCGCGCGTCGCGATCGTGGGCGCGCCCGGGCGATCCCCCTCGTAGTTGCTGATCATCGGGAGGTCGACCTCGACCACGGTGGCGCCCGCAGCCTCGAGGTCCCGTCGCGCCGCGTCCCACAGCTCGAGCTCGCTGGGCCGGGGCACGATGCGCGTGCCAGTCGGGCCGCCGATGCCGCCGCTCCCGGTGCCGGCCTCCGGGTCCGAGCCCAGGTACATGCGGGGCACGCCGATGCGCGCACCCGCGAGCGCCGCGCCGGCATCGTCCCCGAGCGCGGGATAGGAGGCGGGACGATGCGCGGACGCGGCGGGGATCTCGATCCACGGCTGGGCGCGCCACAGGTCGCCGCGCGGTTCCGCGTCGTCGGCGACGATCACGTCGAGCACCTCGAGCAGGTCCGCCATGGTGCGCGCGTGCGGCACCACCACGTCCATGGTGGGCACGAGCGGCCAGTTGCCGCGGACCGAGATCACGCCGCGGCTCGGGGTGTAGGCGCACAGGGCGTTGTTCGACGCGGGCCCTCGACCGGAGGACCAGGTCTCCTCCCCCAGCCCGAAGGCGGCGAACGACGCCGCGGTCGCGGTGCCCGAGCCGTTCGAGGATCCCGAGCCGAAGGGCGCGGTGAGGAAGTCGGCGTTGTACGGGCTCTCGGCGCGGCCGTAGACGCCACGCTGCATGCCGCCGTTGGCCATCGGCGGCATGTTGGTGAGCCCCAGGCAGATCGCGCCCGCCGCGCGCAGCCGCTCGATGGTGAACGCGTCGCGCTGAGCGACCAGGTCCGCGAACGCCGGGCTGCCGGCTGCCGCGGTCAGGCCCTTCACCAGGTACGAGTCCTTGGCGGTGTACGGGATGCCGTCGAGCGGGCCTCGGATCTCTCCCCTGGCGCGCCGCGCATCGGACGCGCGCGCCTCCGCGAGCGCCTCGGGGTTGTCGACCACGATCGCGTTGAGGGCAGTCACGGTGCCGGGGCGGTCGTACGCCTCGATCCGCGCGAGGTACGCGGTCACCAGCTCCTCGCTGGTGGTGCGGCCCTCCTCGAGCGCGGAGCGGAGCTCCGCGATGCCCGCCTCGACCACGTCGATCATGCGCGCTCCCCCACCGCCGGCTGCTGCTGCGTGATGCAGTGGATGCCTCCGCCTCGCGCGAAGATCTCCCGCGCGTCCACGGTGACGACGGCGCGCCCCGGGTACGCCTCCGCGAGGATCTCCCGCGCCCGGGCGTCGGCCGCATCGTCCCCGAAGCCGCACGCGACCACGCCGCCGTTGGCGACGTAGTGGTTCACGTAGCTCCAGTCGACGGGACCGTGCTCGTCGGTCAGCTGCGTCGGCGCCGGGAGGTCGACGATCTCGAGGCTGCGTCCCGCCGCGTCCGCCTGGCCCTTGAGGAGGTCGCGAAGGTCCGCGCTCACCGTATAGTCCGGGTGCGCGGGGTCGGTCTGCGCGTGGAGGAGCAGCCGCCCGTCGCCGACGAGCGTCGCGACGATGTCCACGTGGCCGTTGGTGCCGAAGTCGTCGTAGTCGCGGGTCAGGCCGCGTGGCAGCCAGATCGCGCGCGTGGCCCCGAGCCGCGCCGCCATCTCCGCCTCGACGCTCTCCCGGGTCGCGGTGGGGTTGCGGCGCGGGTCGAGCTGGACCGTCTCGGTGAGCAGGACGGTGCCCTCGCCGTCGACGTGGATGCCGCCGCCCTCGTTGGTGAGGTCGCTCGGGACCAGCTCCGCGCCCGCCGCCTCGGCGACGATGCGGCCGAGCCGCGCCGACTTCTGCCATTCCGCCCAGGCGGGCGCTCCCCAGCCGTTGAAGACCCAGTCCACGGCGCCCAGCGCGCCGGGCCGCGCATCGTCCACCACGAAGGTGGGGCCCACGTCGCGCATCCAGAACTCGTCGACGGGAGCCTCGAGGATCTCGATGCCGCTGCCGAGCATGCGACGTGCTCGCACGGTCTCGGACGGGTCGACGACCATGGTGACGGGCTCGAGCTCGGCGATCGCAAGGGCGACGGCCGTCCAGGCCGCGTAGCCGGCCTCGCGCTCGGTCCCGGTGTCGCCGAGCGTGGGTCCCTCGCAGGGGAAGGCCATCCAGCAACGTTCGTGGGGCGCGGTCTCGGGGGGCATGCGCCAGGCCATGGGTCCTCCTCGGGGTGGGATGCCGAGACTAGCGCGGCGCACGCGTCAGCCGCGGTAGGCGGTGACCTCGATCTCGATCCGCATGGCGGGGTCGATGAGGCCGCACTGCTGCATGGTCGCCGCGGGCCGGATGTCCCCGAACCACCGCCGCAGCACGGGCCAGCACTCCTCGAAGTCGGCGGTGTCGGGCAGGAGGTAGCGGACACGCACCACGTCGGCCATCGAGAACCCGCCCTCCTCCAGCGCGGCGGCGATGGTCGCGAGCGCCGCGTCGGCCTGCGCGGCGGGCTCGGGGCTCGTCGTGCTCGTGGTGCCCGAGACGTCGCACCAGTCGCCCTGGACCACGGCGCGCGAGTACGCGACCTGGTCCTCCCAGGGGCCGCCGCTGCGGATGAGGCGCCGCTCGCTCACGCGCCGTGCTCCGCGACGCGGGCGCGGAAGCAGTGCGTGACGTACGGCATGCGGTACTCGCCCCCGTCGGCGAGCTCGGGCGTGCGCGCGATGAGGTGCTCGAGCGCGACGTCCAGGTCCGTGCGGTAGATGTCCGATGCGGTGATGTAGCTGCTGCGGGAGTGGACGAGCGCGCGCAGGCCCTCGGCGGTGACCGGACGCTTCCACGTGAGCTCGTTGATCTCGAGCGGGCCGAACGGAGCCGGGACCCGCGGCGGCCCCGCCGCGATCATGGTCTCGGCCGACGAGTGCCCGATCACGCGCGTGAGCGCCGACACCCAGTCGCTGCGCTCGTTGCGGATGTTCCAGATGAGGCCCAGCACCCCGCCCGGCGCGAGGACGCGCGCGATCTCCCGCGCGGCGGCCTCCGGCTCGACCCAGTGCCACGCCTGACCCATGACCACGGCGTCGACGCTCGCGTCCTCGAGCGGGATCTCCTCCGCCGTGCCGCGGAGGGTCGGCACCCGCGGCACGTGGGCCTCGAGCGTCGCGAGCATGACGGGGTCGGGGTCGACCGCGACCACCTCGGCGTGGCGGCACCGGAGGATCGCCTCGGTGAGCTTGCCCGTGCCGGCACCCAGGTCGAGGACCCGGCCGGTCACGCCCTCGAGCAGCCAGTCGACCGACTGGAGGGGGTACCCCGGGCGGCCCTTCGCGTAGTCGGATGCGGCCTTGCCGAAGCTGAGCGATCTCTCGTTCACGCGACCACGGTAGCGGGCGGTCGCCGGGACCCGGGTCCGTCAGGCCTTCTTCACCACCGAGGACTTGAGCTGCATGGGCCCGAAGCCGGGCACCGTGCAGTCGATGTCGTGATCGCCGACCCCGTCCACCAGGCGGATGCCGCGCACCTTGGTGCCCACCTTGATGGGCTGCGACGAGCCCTTCACCTTGAGGTCCTTGATGACCGTCACCGTGTCGCCGTCGGCCAGGACGTTGCCCACCGCGTCCTTGATGACGCGCACCGCATCGCCCGCGGCATCGTCACCGGCGTCGGGCGACCACTCGTGGCCGCACATGGGGCACACCAGGAGCGCGCCGTCCTCATAGGCGTACTCGCTGGCGCACTCGGGGCACGGGGGCAGGGCGTCGCTCATGGTTCGAGCCTAGGACGCGTCGGGGCCTCGCGCGGGCTGATCCCGCCTCCACTCGTACGGGGTGGTCGTCGAGGCCCGGCGCAGGCCGGAGCGTTCGAGGATCGGTCGGGAGTGCTCGGTCGAGTCGCTCATGATCAGCGTCCTGCCCAGCGCGAGCGCTTCGCGAGCGCGCGCGGCCGTGAGCGCGCGGTAGACGCCGCGGCCCCGCCAGCTCTCCACGGTGGCCCCGCCCCAGATCCCGGCGAAGTCCGTGCCCGCGACGGGCTCGAGGCGGCCCGCGCCGATGATCTCACCACCGGCCTCCGCGACCCAGAGCTGCATGCCCTCGTGGGTCGCGAGCCTGGTCAGGATCATCTGCGCGTGCGAGTCCGAGATCGCGCCGTCGAACACCAGGTCCGTCATGGCGGACATGGCCCGCACATCGGCCTCATCGTGCACCCGACGCAGGGTCACGCCGTCGGGGAGAGGGACGTCGACCGCAAGCGCCGCCGCGTCCCCAAGCATGATCCACTCGACCTCGCCGGCGACGAAGCCATGGGCGACGAGCGCCTCCTCGAGACCCGGCGCATGATCATGCCCGCGGGTCTTCCACTCCACGTGCGTGATGACCGGATCGGAGGCGAAGAGCTCGAGCGCGCCCGCGACCAGTCTCCTCACGTCCGCCGCATCGGCCCCGTCCAGGTCGCGATAGGTGACGAAGCCCTGGCCCTCACCGAAGCTCACCAGCAGGAGCGGGCCCATCCGGGTGATCCCGCTCGCACCGACCGCCTCGACATCGCCGCGCAGCTGGTCGTCGTACAGGCGGAGCAGGCCGGCGGTGTCCATCCCGGTCACGGTACCGCTTGCCGGAACCGCGTCCTAGCGGGACATCAGGGCAGGATTCGCGGCCGATCGCGCCCCCATGTCCCGCCAGGCGCCAGGCATGGTCAGACGTTGAACCTGAACTCGCCCGCGTTCCGAAGCCGAACAACTTCAAGGCCGCGTCCGCGGTCGGGCGTACCCATGCTGGAACCTTTAAGCCTTCCCGTCGACGGTCCCGACCGCAGGCTAGGGTGCCGGCATGGACTGGTCACCTGTACCCCGAGAGGACGAGATCCCGTGGGTCGCCGACGTCGACCACTACCGCATTCGCATCTGGGGCAGGCCCGTCGACGCCGGCTACGCCTGGAACCGCGACGACTGGAAGGCGCCCGCATCGGCAACGTTGGACGATGTGCTCGCGTGGGCGCGCCAGAGGGGCGTCCATGCCGTCATCGAGGTGTTCGCGGTGCTCGTCCCGGCTGGCGGGCCGATGCTCGACGCGCGGCAGAGTGCGGCCGTACGCGTCTACGGTGCGCCGCCCGCCGGGGCGGACGTCAGTGACGAGGTGATGATCGTCGCTGAGCGGGACGCTCTCTAGAGCGGCCGCATGCCGAAGCGATCCGAGCGCCAGCGGGACATCAGTGCAGGATTCGCGGCCGATCGAGCCCTCATGTCCCGCCAGGCGGCAGACGTGGTCAGACGTTGAACCTGAACTCGACCGCGTTCCGTAGCCGAACAGCCTCTCGCAGAGAGCAGCAGAACACCGGCCTCTTCGTCCGGCGTCGCCTGGACCGAGCGGATCATCGCACGCGCTTCCCAAGTGTGGTCAGCTTCCGGCTCCCACGCCACCGGCGGGTGCGATCTGGTTCTGCCGTGCGCGCCTTCCAGTGTGGTTGAAGGCCTACGTCGGCTGCGAGCCCTTCCGATTCATCCACCAGTCTTCGTCCCGGTCCGCACCCTCGACCGACTCGATCATCGAATGCACATGGTCGATGAGCTCCTGCGGTGGTCGCACCTCGTGGTCCGCGATGTAATGCGAGAACCCTTCGGGCCAGACGTACACGCCGTCGGTGAACTCCACGCTCCCGTTGTTGCAGCCGCACATTCGGCAAGGCGTGTACCCCATATAGGCACGCGCGACGATCCCGGTCTTGAGGTACAGGGCGACGGCGCCACGCTCGTCGGGGTCCCACTCGCGATCCACGAACTCGTCCGGTACCGGCCATTGCGCGGAAGCCTGGTCCCCAGCCCAGTAGCCAACGAGTCTGAGTCGGCCGATTTGCGTCACGAGTCCTCCATCTGCGCGAATGCACCAGCGCCGGAGGGTCAAATGAGTTCAGGGTGCCTCGCACCGTGGGCGCACCCAAAGGTTACTGCCGAGGAACTCGACACGGGCGGGACGCGAGCCTGAGCCCACCAACCGTACGCAGGCCTGGCCAGCGAGGAATTGCCAGTTCAGGCCTGCAAGGTGGAACCGGAACTACACATTGAACCTGAACTCGACCGCGTTCCGTAGCCGAATAATGTCTGGACTGCGCGAACTCACCCGATCGAATGCGGCGCGATTCCCGCATCGTCCTCCTTGATCGCGTAGCGCTCAAGCCTCACCTCCCCGTGCGACTGGAGGGCTTCCGCAACGGCCTAGACTGCCAGCGCCATACGTGCGATCCGGATCAGGCGCTCGCAATAGGGGCGTGCATCCTCGGGAAATGCCCCGAGCGAGCGCTCCAGCTCGTCGCGCGCGTGACGTAGACCAGCACGGTCAGACTCGGTTAGCGACCCGGCCCTCGAGGCCCAACCGAAGATATCTGCGTCGATCATCACGGCATCCACTCCGCCGTAGTCCCTGCCCATGACCACAGAGTCCGGGAACGGCTCCCCCAAATGGCGGCGCAGCTCGTCTGCAAGGGTTGTCGGCACCCTCGGAGCATAGGTCACGACCAGGTGCGCGCGCGGGGAGCACGGCGGCTACCATCGCTCGACCTGCAGCGTTGCTCACGGGCAGAATTCAGCGTGCCACCCGCGATCGAGGGAGAACGGCAACCTACTCACCACGTCCGTTCAAAGGTTGAACCGGAACTACACATTGAACCTGAACTCCACAGCGTTCCGTATCCGCATAACCTCACCGCAGACTTCAGACCTCTGCCGCCGGGTCACCCTCGACGTGCTGCCGCAGTGCGTCGGCCAGCGGTGGGAGATGGTTCTCCACCACATCCCGGATGACGTCAAGGTCGACGCCGAAGTACTGGTGTACGAGGATGTTCCGGAAGCCACGGATCTCGGGCCAGGCGATCTCGGGGTGGGCGTCGATCACGTCAGGCGTCAGGTGGTTCGCCGCCTCGCCGATGATCTGGAGGTTCCGCTCGATCGCGTCCTCCGCCATCCGCACGACGTCGACAGTTCCTGCGTCGAGGAGAGCGATATATCGACGACACCGCTCCACCGACTCGAGGATGTCCGCGATCCGCTGCTCGACGCCTCGCGTCACAGGGCAACCGAATCCTCGACGGCCGACCTCGAGATGGGCCTCTTCAGCAGCTGCACGGGGAACACATCGATGTCGTCGCGGCCGAACAGCACCCGCACCTCCTCAAGGAGACCGGAGGCCCGCATGAAGACGTTGCCGTCCGCGGGGTCCATGTCCACGAGGATGTCGATATCGCTGCCCTCGTGTGCCGTTCCACGCGCGACCGATCCGAACAGACGCGGATGAGTCGCTCCGTAGCGCGCGAGCAGCGCGTCGAACTCCTCGCGACGCGCGTCGATGAGCCCGCGCAGCGCGAGCGTCTCGGGCGTCACGTCGACCTCGGCCATAGCCCCAGGATAACGAAGCCCACCCAGACGGGTGAGGGTGCTATCTCGAGCGGCCAGAGGCTGAACCGGAACTACACATTGAGCCTGAACTCGACCACGTTCCGTAGCCGAATACCCTGTGACAACTCGCGAACGAAGGAAGCGGGCACCTCGAGCGTCGCACCGCTCGAGGTACCCGCCCGTCACGTCGGAGCCAGGATCAGCGTCCCGCGACCACTCCTCCGGTCGGTGCGATCTCAGCGATGCGCGCGAGGTCAGCGTCGGTCAGGACGATGCTTGCGGAGGCGATGTTCTGCGCGACGCGTGCAGGGTTGCGCGAGCCGGGGATGGGGACGATGTAGTCCCGCTGCGCGAGCAACCAGGCGATGGCGAGCTGCGCGAGGGTCGCACCCTTCTCATCGGCGAGCGCGGTGAGCGCCTCGACGATGGCGACGTTGGCGTCGTAGTGCTCGGGGGCCCAGTACGGGATGCGCTGGCGGAAGTCGGTCGCGTCGTAGGCGGAGCGGGGCTGGACCGCGCCGGAGAGGAAGCCGCGCGCGAGCGGCGAGTAGGCGACGAGGCCGATGCCGAGCTCCTCGAGCACGGGCAGGAACGCCTCGGACTGGCGGGCGAAGATCGAGTACTCGGTCTGGAGCACCGAGATCGGGTGGACGGCGTGTGCGCGCCGCACATTGTCGGGCGTCGTGTTGGACAGGCCGAGGTACCTCACCTTGCCGGCGTCGACGTACTCCTTCATCACGCCCACGACGTCCTCGACGGGCACGGCCGGGTCGTGGACGTGCTGGTAGAGCACGTCGATGTGGTCGACACCGAGGTTGCGCAGGCTGTTGTCGACCACGTTGCGGACGTGGTCGGGCTGCGAGTTGGGGGCATACGTGGGCGTGAAGCCGAACTTGGTGGCGATGGTGACCTGGTCACGGATCGGCGCGAGGGCCGTGCCGAGGAGCTGCTCGCCGACACCCCAGCCGTACATCTCGGCGGTGTCGAAGTGCGTGACGCCGAGGTCGTTCGCGCCGCGGATCGCGGCGATGGACTCGGTGTCGTCGCTCGGGCCGTAGCCGACTGCGGTACCCATCGCGCCGTAGCCGATGGCGGAGACGGCGAGGCCCTGACGGCCGAGGATGCGCTGTTCCATGGGGTGTCCCTTCTCGTGTGACTTTACGACAGAATACGCCTGATCTGTCAGTCTCTGCCACTTGTGGCGCGCTATGATGGATCTATGAGCGAGGTCACCAAGCCCGGAGGCACGCGCGCGATCGCGCGCGACGCGGTCCGTGCGCGCATCTCCGAGGTCGCGGTGGACCTCTTCGATGAGCATGGGTTCGACAACGTCACCGTCGAGCAGATCGCCGCCGCGGTCGGCGTCTCGCCACGTAGCGTTCACCGGTACTTCCCCGCGAAGGAGGACACGGTGATCGGCGATCCTGCTGGCTGGGGCGAGCATGTGCGGGACCAGCTCGTAGCTCGCCCCTCAGACGAGCCGATCTGGGACGCGCTCCTCGCGTCCTACGAGGCGTTGCTCGCGACCCCAGGCCGGAACGAGGCGCAGGGTAGGAAGGCGATGCGCATCCTCGGCAGCACGCCGGCCCTGCGGGCGCGAAACCTTGAGAAGCACCTGCTGTGGGCACACCTGCTCACGCCCATCGTCGCCGAACGCCTCGAAGGCGACCACCGGGGCCTGCGCGCCGAGGCCATCGTCCAGGCCTCCCTCGCCTGCTTCGACATCGCGCTCACCGCATGGGCGGAAGCCGATGCGGTCGAGAGCTCGGTGGAACTCCTCCGCCGCAGCTTCGGCGCGCTCCAGCCCACCGCGTAGTCGACGCGCGTCAGTACCCGACTCTGCATGCGCGTATGGCGCGGTCACAGTCCGCCAACAAAGGCGAGACCCCGCCGCTCACGTGGAGCAGCGGGGTCGTAGCGGCAGCCGGAGCTAGACGTTAAACCTGAACTCGACCACGTCGCCGTCCTGCATGACGTAGTCCTTGCCCTCGATGCGGACCTTGCCCTTGGCCTTCGCCTCGGACATCGAGCCGGTCTCGAGCAGGTCGTGGAAGTGGACCACCTCGGCCTTGATGAAGCCGCGCTCGAAGTCGGTGTGGATCACGCCGGCCGCCTGCGGGGCGGTCCAGCCCTTGTGGATGGTCCACGCGCGAGCCTCCTTGGGCCCCGCGGTGAGGTACGTCTGCAGGCCGAGCGTGTCGAAGCCGACTCGCGCGAGCTGGTCCAGCCCGGACTCGTCCTGGCCGTTCTCCGCGAGCATCTCGCGGGCCTCCTCCTCGGTGAGCTCGACCAGCTCGGCCTCGAACTTCGCGTCGAGGAAGATCGCCTCGGCCGGCGCGACCTGCGCCGCGAGGGCGGCCTTCTTGGAGTCGTCGGCGAGCACCGCATCGTCCACGTTGAAGACGTAGATGAAGGGCTTGGCGGTGAGGAGGTTGAGCTCCTTCACGTCCGCGAGGTCCAGCTTGGCCTCGGGAGCGCCGGCGCTCAGCGCCTTGCCCGACTCGAGGATCTCCTTCGCGGTCTGGACAGCGGCGAGGAAGTTCGGGTCGGCCTTCTTGGCGCGCACCTCCTTCTCGAGACGCGGGATCGCCTTCTCGACCGTCTGGAGGTCGGCGAGGATCAGCTCGGTGTTGATGGTCTCGATGTCGGACGCCGCGTCGACCTTGCCGTCGACGTGGATGACGTCGGGGTCCTCGAAGCCGCGGGTCACCTGGCAGATCGCGTCCGCCTCGCGGATGTTCGCAAGGAACGCATTGCCCAGGCCCTCGCCCTCGGACGCACCCTTGACGATGCCCGCGATGTCGACGAACGACACCGTCGCGGGGACCTCGCGCTCCGAGCCGAAGACCTCGGCGAGCTGGCCGAGGCGCGCGTCCGGCAGCGGGACCACGCCGACGTTGGGCTCGATCGTCGCGAACGGGTAGTTCGCGGCGAGCACCTCCGCGCGGGTGAGGGCGTTGAAGAGCGTCGACTTGCCGACGTTGGGGAGACCGACGATTCCGATAGTGAGTGCCACGGGCGACAAGTCTACCGGCGGCAGGTCCTGCCGCCTGTCGGGACGATGCGGCCGTCGCCCGGGCGCGGCGGTGACACGCGCATCGTCCCGCCGTAGGCTTCCCGGATGAGCTTCGAGGAGCTGTTCAACCAGGGCGCCGCGCACATGCGCGCGCAGAAGGACCTGGACAAGATCAGGCCCGCCACCGAGGTGGTGGGCGAGGCGCCACCCTTCGACGAGGACTCGCCGCTGGCGGGCCTCGAGATCCCGGCGCCGGAGTAACGCGACACAGCGACCGGGGCTGCCCCATGGGGCGCACGGGCAGACCGGAGACGACGGTGGGTGCCCCATTCGGCGGGTCTGCCCCACGCACAGGGCCCCGGCCTCCCTCGCGGGAGAGCCGGGGCCCTGTGCTGTCTCGGTGCTTACGCGCCGAGCGGGATGTTCGCGCCGGGGATGGCGTCGAGCAGCTTCTGCGTGTACTCGGTCTTCGCGTTCGCGAAGATCTCCTCCACGTTGCCCTTCTCGACGATCTTGCCCCGCTCCATCACGGCCACGTCGTCGGCGACGACGCGCACGACGGCGAGGTCGTGGGTGATGAAGAGGTACGTGAGGCCCAGCTCCTCCTGGAGGTCCGCGAGGAGCTGCAGCACCTGCGCCTGGACCAGCACGTCGAGGGCGGAGACCGCCTCGTCGAGGATGACCACGTCGGGCTTGAGCGCGAGGGCGCGGGCGATCGCCACGCGCTGACGCTGGCCGCCCGAGAGCTCGTTGGGGTAGCGCGACGCGATCATGCGCGGCAGCGCGACCTCGTCGAGCACCTCGTTGACGCGCTGCTGGCGGGACTTCTTGTCGCCCACCTTGTGCACGTCCAGCGGCTCGCGGATGATCGCGCCGATCGAGCGCATCGGGTCCAGGGAGCCGTACGGGTCCTGGAACACCGGCTGCATCCGGCGGCGGTGCTCCAGCATCTCCGCACGGCCGAGCGCGGTGGCGTCCTTGCCCGCGATGAGGATCTCGCCCTCGGTCGCGGTCTCGAGGCCGAGCACCATCTTGGCGACGGTGGACTTGCCCGAGCCGGACTCGCCCACGAGCGCCATCGTGGTGCCGCGCGGCACCTGGAAGTTGACCTTGTCGACTGCCGTGAACGGCTCCGAGCGGAAGCCGCCCTTGCGGATCGAGAAGACCTTGGTGAGGTCCTTCACCTCGATCGCCGGCGCGCCGGCGTGGTCGGCCTTGTCCACCACCGCGTGGCGGTGGGCCGATGCGGCCGCGAGGTCGATCTCATCGCCCTGCGGGGCCTCCGTCACCGACACCTTGGTCGACTTGAGGCGCTGCGACGCGAGGCTCGGGGCCGCCGCGATGAGGCGCTTCGTGTACGGGTGCTGGGGGTTCTGGAGGATCTCGAGGCTCGGACCGGCCTCGGCGATCTTGCCCTGGTACATCACGATGACCTTGGACGCGCGCTCGGCGGCGAGGCCCAGGTCGTGCGTGATGAGCAGCAGCGCCGTGTTCTTCTCACGCGTGAGCGACTCGAGGTGGTCGAGGATCACGCGCTGCACGGTGACGTCGAGCGCCGAGGTGGGCTCGTCCGCGATGAGCAGCTTGGGATCCGCCGCCAGGCCGATGCCGATGAGCACGCGCTGACGCATGCCGCCGGAGAACTGGTGCGGGAACTGCTTCATGCGACGCTCCGCGTCGGCCAGACCGGCCTCCTGGAGCACCTCGATCGCGCGCTTGTCCGCGTCCTTCTTGCTCTTCGCCATGTTGTTGGCAAGAACAGCCTCACGGACCTGGAAACCGACGTTCCAGACCGGGTTGAGGTTGGACATCGGGTCCTGCGGGACGTAGCCGATCTCGCGGCCGCGAACCTCGACGATCTCCTTCTTGGAGGCCTTCGTCAGGTCCTTGCCGCCGAACATGACGGAGCCGCCGGTGATGCGGCCGTTGCTCGGGAGCAGGTCGATGATGCCGGTGGCGGTGGTCGACTTGCCGGAGCCGGACTCGCCGACGATCGCGACGGTCTCGCCCGGGAAGATGTCGAACGAGACGCCCTTCACCGCCTGGACGAAGCCGTTACCGGTCTGGAAACCGATCTCGAGGTCCTTGATGGAGACGAGCGGCTCCGCGTAATCGGTCACATTGGTCTCCTGGGTCATCCGCGGGCCCTCGCCTTCGGGTCGAGGGCGTCGCGCACGAGCTCGCCGAGCGTGATGAAGGCGAGGACGGTCACGGTGAGGAAGATCGACGGCCAGATCAGGGTCATCGGCGCGGTGCGGATGCTGGTCTGCGCCGCGCTGATGTCGTTACCCCAGGACATGACGTCCGGGCCGAGGCCCACACCGAGGAAGCTCAGGGTGGCCTCCGCGACGATCGCACCGCCGAGCGACAGCGTGAGGTACACGATGACCGGGGTGATCGAGTTGGGCAGCACGTGCGAGATGAGCGTGCCGAACTTGGTCCGACCGGTCGCGGTGGACGCCATCACGAAGTCCCCGGACTTCACACGCAGGATCTCGGAGCGCAGGATGCGGGCCAGGGAGGCCCACGCGAATCCACCGATCGCGAAGGCGAGCGTGAGGACGTTGCGGTAGTCCGAGAAGGTCGTCATGATCACGACGGCCGCGAGGATGTAGGGGATCGAGAAGAAGATGTCGCCGAGGCGGGACAGGACCGAGTCGACCCAGCCGCCGTAGAAGCCGGCGAGCGCGCCCATGATGACGCCGAGGACGCCGGAGATCAGGGTGGCGAGCAGGCCGACCGCGAGCGAGGTGCGGGCGCCCCACACCACACGGGCGTAGACGTCGCAGCCCAGGCGCGTGAAGCCCATCGGGTGGCCCTCGGTCGGGCCGCCGTTGGAGTCCACCAGGAAGCAGTCCTTGTCGGGGGCCACATCGGTGAACAGCGTGGGGAACAGCGCCATCAGGAGGATGACGAACACCGCGGCGAGAGAGATGTAGAACAGCGGGCGGCGACGCAGCGAACGCCACGCGTCGCGCCACAGGTTCGAGGGCTTCTCGTCGAGCTTGATCTTGTCGACCTCGGCCATCTCGTTCTCGTCGAACGGCGCGACGTAGTGCTCGGGCTTAGGCATAACGGATCCTCGGGTCAAGAACGGCGTAGAGCAGGTCGACCAGGATGTTGATGGCGACGTACGCCAGCACCATCACGGTCACGAAGCTCACGACCGTGGGCCCCTCACCTCGCACGATCGCCTGGTAGAGCGTGTTGCCGACGCCGGGAATGTTGAAGATTCCCTCGGTCACGGTCGCGCCGACCATCAGCACGCCGAAGTTGGCGGCCGAGTTGGTGACGACGGGGATGAGCGAGTTGCGCAGCACGTGCACGGGGATCACGCGGCGCGCAGGGAGGCCCTTCGCGTACGCGGTGCGGACCCAGTCGCGGCTGCGCGTGTCGATGACGGTACCGCGCATCAGGCGCATGGACGTGGTGAACAGGCTCAGCGCGAGGACGATCGCCGGCAGCAGCATGTTCGAGAAGCTCGTGTCCGCGCCGACGGTCGGCGAGGCCCAGCCCCACTTGATCGCCACGAAGTACTGGGCGATGAAGCAGAGCACGAAGATCGGCACCGACATCAGGATGAGGCCGATCACGAGCGTGATGTTGTCGAACAGCTTGCCCTTGCGGAGGCCGGCGAAGAGGCCGAGCACCACCGCGGTGATGAACTCGAACGTGATCGCCATGGCTGCGAGCTTCAGCGTGACCGGGAAGGTGCGCGCGAGCACGGTGCCCACGTCCTCACCCGAGAAGGTCGTGCCCAGGTTTCCCGTGAACAGATCCTTCATGTAGAGCCCGTACTGCACGATGAACGGCTGGTCCAGGTGGTACTGGGCCGCCAGCGCGTCGTACACCGCGGGGCTCGGCGTCTTGTCGCCGAACATCGCGAGGATCGGGTCTCCCGGCATGGAGAAGACCATGAAATAGATCAGGAAGGTGGTGCCGATCACGACCGGGACCGCCTGGAGGAGGCGGCGGACCACATACATCAGCATGGGCGCGCTCCTCGGATGTGCTTCGTCTGGAACATATGGTGGCCGATTCTACTCTGCGTGCCGAGTGCATCCGTCCCCACGGTGGGGTTGGCCGCGCTCAAGGCCCCGTCGGGCGTGAGCGAAGTCACGTCCGACGGGGCCTTGAGGACAGACGCACTTTGCCCGCCTCGCGGTCGCGAGGCGGGCAAAGGTGGCGCTTACTTCTTGGTGATCTCGTAGAACAGCGGGACCGAGTGCCAGTCGAACTGGACGTTCTCGACGGTGTCCGCGTAGCCACCGGTCACGTTGGAGTACCAGAGCGGGATGGCCGGCAGGTCCGTGAACAGGACCTCCTGCGCCTGCTGGAACTTCTCGATGGCCTCCTCGGGCGTCGAGGCGGTCTTGCCCTCGTCGACCAGGGTGTCGAACTCCTCCGAGGAGTAGTCGCCATCGTTCGAGCCGGCACCGGTGTAGTAGATCGGGCCGAGGAAGTTCTCGAGCGACGGGTAGTCCGCCTGCCAGCCGGTGCGGAACGCGCCGGTGATGGTGCGGTTCGTCACGTCGGTGCGGAAGTCGGCGAAGGTCGCGTAGGGCAGGCCCGACGCGTCGATGCCGAGCGTGTTCTCGATCGAGTTGGTGACAGCCTCGACCCAGGTCTGGTGACCGCCGTCCGAGTTGTAGCCGATCGAGAAGGTGCCCGACCACGGCGAGATCGCGTCGGCCTCGGCCCAGAGCTCAACCGCCTTCTCGGGGTTGTACTCGAGGACCTCGGAGCCGGGGATCGAGTCCGACCAGCCGTCGATGACCGGCGACGTGAAGTCGGAGGCCGGCGTACGGGTGTCCTGGAAGATCACGTTCGTGATCTCGTCGCGGTTGATCGCCATCGAGAGCGCCTGGCGACGGAGGTTGCCCTCCTCGCCCGAGAAGTGCTCGAGGTTCTGCGGGATGGTGAAGGACTGGAAGATCGCGGCGGGCTGGTTGACCGCGCGCTCGCCGAGGTCGTCACCGAAGGTCGCGAGGTTCGCGTCCGGGATGCCGTCGATCACGTCGACGTTGCCCGCGAGGAGGTCCGCGTAGGCGGCGTCCTGCGACGCGTAGAAGACGATCGAGAGGCCGTCGTTCATGACCTCGCGCTCACCGGCGTACGAGTCGTTGACCGACAGGTCGATCTGGACATCGTGCTTCCAGTCGTCCGCCGAGGCGAGCGTGTAGATGCCGTTGCCGACCGGGGCCTTGCCGAAGGCCTCGGGGTCCGCGAAGAAGGACTCGGGCAGCGGGTAGAAGGCCGAGTAGCCGAGCGCGAGGGGGAACTCCGCGTTCGGCGCCGCGAGCGTGATGGTGAAGGTCGAGTCGTCGATGACCTTGAGGCCGGACATCTCGGGGTTGGAGGCGCCCTCCTCCGAGTTGTAGCCGTCGAAGCCCTCGATCTGCTCGAAGAAGTAGCTGTTGAGCGCGGTGGCGGAGTTCGCCGGGTCGGCGCCCCAGTTCCACGCGTCCACGAAGGAGCTCGCGGTGACGGGCGTGCCGTCGGTGAAGGTCCAGCCGTCCTTGAGCGTGACGGTGAAGGTCTGCGAGTCGTCGGTCTCGATGGACTCGGCGACCTCGTTGTGCGCGGCGCCGGTGGCGTCGTAGTACACAAGGCCCGCGAAGAGGGCGTCGATGATCTTGCCGCCGCCGGTCTCGTTGGTCGCGACCGGGATGAGCGGGTTCTGCGGCTCGGAGCCGTTGGTCTTGATGATGGCGGCGCCGGTCGATGCCGAGTCGCCCGCCGTCGCGGTCGAGTCGGACTCGGAGCCCTCAGGCGAGCAGCCGACCAGGACGAGCGCGGACGCCGAGGCGAGGGCCGCACCGCCGATCACGGACTTGCTGAACTTCACTTTTCCTCCTACATGCGCCCGCCGAGCGGCGGGCTTGGATAGGCGCCGGACCGGGGTGTCGGAGCGGCGACTCGGATGCACGCTGATGACGTGCAACCCGGACAGGCTAAACAATCTCTGATTACCGGAGTGTTTCTCCGGCTGAATTGCCCCCCTTTCGTGACCAAACAGTAACCACCCGTCTCATGATGCGAGACTGATGTGGTGTCCATCACATGACATTCGGGATGATTCGGTCAAGGCGTCTCAGTACTCGATGTCAGTGCCCCCTGCGATGCTTGCGCCATGACCGAGATCCTCATCGCAGTCCTGTCCCTCGCCGTCGGCGTCGCGCTGGGAGCCGCGCTCATGGTCGCCCGGGGCGCCGGCATCCGCGCCGAGTTGGCGGAGGCTCGCGCGAGCCTGCGCGCCGCGGAGGCGCGCGAGGCGAGGGCCGCCGCCGACCAGGAGTCCCTCCGCGACCAGTTCCGCGCGCTGGCGGCCGATGCCGCCCGCACCCTCGCGGAGACGCAGGAGCGCCGGCTCGCAGCCGAGCGCACCGCGCAGAGCGCCGAGGCGCAGCGGCGCGAGGAGACGATGCGCCGGCTGGTCGACCCGATGGCGCGGGCGCTGGACGAGGTCCGCCGCTCCACGGGCGAGGCGGACAAGGCGCGGCTCGCGTCCGAGGCGCGTCTCACGGAGCAGGTGCGCGCGCTCATGGACGCCTCCGACAAGGTCGGCCGGGAGACCGCGGGGCTCAGGACCGCGCTGCGGAGGCCTGAGGTGCGCGGCCGCTGGGGAGAGCTCCACCTGCGGCGCGTGGTCGAGGTGGCCGGGCTCGTGCACCACGTCGACTTCGTGGAGCAGGCCACCGACACGGACGAGGACGGGCGGAGGCTGCGTCCCGACATGCTCGTCCACCTCGCGGGCGGGCGCACCGTGGTCGTCGACGCCAAGACCCCGTTCGACGCGATCCTCGACCTCGACGACGAGTCGGTCGACAGGGACGCGACGCTCGACCGCCACGTCGACGCGGTCCGCAAGCGGGTCCAGGAGCTCAGGGGCAAGGCGTACACCAGCCAGGTCGACTCGCGGCTCGAGTTCGTCGTCCTCTTCATGCCCGCGGAGTCGTTCCTGCAGCTCGCGCTGGAGCGTGAGCCCCGCCTGCAGGAGTGGGCGTGGGAGCAGGGCGTGGTGATCGCGACACCGACCACCCTCGTCGCGCTGCTGCGCACCATCGCGCACGCGTGGCGCGAGACGGCGCTGGCGGAGAACGCCCAGCAGGTGCTCACCACGGGGCGCGAGCTGTACGACCGCCTCACCACCATGGGCGGGCACCTCGCGAGGCTCGGCAAGCAGCTCGACTCCGCGAGCAAGGCCTACAACGACACCATCGGCGCCTTCGAGCGCCGCGTGCTGCCGTCCGCCCGCCGCATGGGGACGCTCCAGCAGCTCGACGGCGAGTTCGCGGCGTCCCCGATCGACACCGAGGTGCGCGAGCTCACCGCGGCCGACGTCCCGCTCGAGGAGCAGGGAGAGCTGCTCGACCGTCGATGACCCCGAGGAGGCTCACGCGCGGACGGCGCGCTCGGCCTCCTTGGCCTTGAGGTCGGCGCGAATCTCGCGCGGCAGGGAGAACATGAGGTCCTCCGTGGCGGTCCGGACCTCCTCGACCGTCTCGTAGCCGCGGCCTGCCAGGTCCGCGAGCACGTCGCGCACGAGGATCTCCGGAACCGACGCGCCGGAGGTCACTCCCACGGTCGTGACCCCGTCGAACCACTCGTCGCGGATCTCGGTCGCGCGGTCGACGCGGTACGAGGTCCGCGCACCCGACTGGAGGGCCACCTCGACCAGGCGGACGGAGTTCGACGAGTTCGCGGAGCCCACCACGACCACCAGGTCGCACTCGGGCGCGAGCTTCTTGACCGCCACCTGGCGGTTCTGGGTGGCGTAGCAGATGTCGTCGCTCGGCGGGTCCTGGAGCGCGGGGAAGCGCTCGCGCAGGCGTCGCACGGTCTCCATCGTCTCGTCCACGGACAGGGTGGTCTGGGACAGCCACACCACGTTCTCGGGGTCCGGGACCTCGAGTCCGTCCACATCGTCGGGCGAGTTGACCACGATCGTGTGCTCGGGCGCCTCGCCCGCGGTCCCCTCGACCTCCTCGTGACCGGTGTGGCCGATGAGCAGGATGGTCCGCTCGTCGCGCGCGAAGCGGATGGCCTCCTTGTGCACCTTGGTCACCAGGGGGCACGTCGCGTCGATCGTCAGGAGGTTGCGCGCATCGGCCGCCTCGCGCACCGCGGGCGAGACCCCGTGCGCGGAGAACACCACGCGGGCGCCCTCCGGGACGTCGTCCGTCTCGTCGACGAAGATCGCGCCCCGCTCCGAGAGCGTCTCGACCACATACTTGTTGTGGACGATCTCCTTGCGCACATAGATAGGTGCGCCGTGCAGCTCGAGCGCCTTCTCGACCGCGATGACCGCGCGGTCCACGCCCGCGCAGTAGCCTCGCGGCGCAGCCAGCAGGACGCGCTTGGTGGGGGTGTCAGGCATGCGCTCCATCCTACGTGGCAGGCTGAGGCCCGTGACCGAGAGCCCCGCGCCCCACACCCTGCCCGCGACGGCCGGCGAGACGTCGGCCGAGCGGCCCTGGCCCGTCCGCCACCTCTCCCCCAAGATCGGCGACTTCATCTCCCGCCTGCCCGCCGTGTGGGTCGAGGGGCAGGTGCTCAACGTCAAGCGCTGGCGTCACCTCGTGTTCCTCACGCTGCGCGACACCGACGAGAACATGTCGATCAGCGCGACGCTGCTGGCGCGCGAGGCCGAGGCGCTCGGCATCGACCTGGTGGACGGCACCCGGGTGGTCATCCACGCCAAGCCCGAGTGGTGGACGCGCTCCGGCTCCCTCCAGCTCGCGGGGCGCGAGGTGCGGCAGGTGGGGCTCGGCGACCTGCTCGCGCGGCTCGAGGCTCTCAAGGAGGCCCTCGCCCGTGAGGGCCTGTTCGACCTCGACAGGAAGGTCCCGCTGCCGTTCATCCCGCGCAGGGTCGGCCTCGTATGCGCGACCCAGGGCGACGCGGAGCACGACGTGGTCGAGAACGCGACCCGGCGGTGGCCCGGCGTCCGCTTCGAGATCCGCCGCGTGACCGTCCAGGGACCCCGCGCGGTCCCCGAGACCACCACGGCGATCCGCGAGCTCGACGCGGTCCCGGACATCGACGTCATCGTGGTGGCGCGCGGCGGAGGCTCGTTCGAGGACCTGCTGCCGTTCAGCGACGAGGCGCTCGTGCGCGCCGCCGCCGCCTGCGTGACGCCCCTCGTGAGCGCGATCGGGCACGAGAAGGACTCGCCGCTGCTCGACCTGGTCGCCGACTACCGCGCGTCGACCCCCACCGACGCCGGCAAGCGCATCGTGCCCGACGCCGCCGCGGAGGCCCAGGGCCTCGCCCGCGCACGGCGGACGATGGCCGCGGCCGTCGAGCGGTACGTGGCGCGCGAGATGCTCGGCCTGCGCACGATGCGCTCGCGTCCCGTCCTGGCGCGCCCGGAGGCGATGCTCGCGCCCTACGCCGAGGCGGTGGCGAGGGGCCGCGAGCGATCGACCCGCGCGATGACGGGCGTGCTCGACCGCGCCGGCGCGCGCACGCGGGAGCTCACCGCGTCGCTGCGCGCGCTCAGCCCGCTGAGCACGCTCGAGCGCGGCTTCGCCGTGGTGCGCACGCCCGAGGGCGCCGTGATCCGCGACGCCGCCGAGGTGAGCGCGGGCGACGCGCTGCGCATCCGCGTCGCACGCGGCGAGATCGAGGCCACCGCGCGCTGACGCGCGGGACCCCTGTCAGCGCTTGTTGTTGCCGAGCAGGATGTCCAGCGCGTCGGCGCGCGACGAGTTGTTGTGCGGCGCGGTGGTCTCGGTGCGGCTCGGCGCCTGGACCGTGGGCGGGAACGCCGGGACCTGCGGCGCGGCCGCGGCGGCGGCGGGCTGCGCCGCGGGCGCCGGAGCGGCGGACTCGGGAGCCTTCCACGTGCCGGCCTTCACCGCGGCGCTGCGGGCGCGCGCGGCCTTGGCGTACTCCTTGTGGAGCTGGCGGCCCAGCTTCGCGATGAGCGACTCCGGCACGGCAGGGTTGTCGATGAGCGCGTAGATGACGTCGACGTTCTTGTCCTTCGCGAGATCCTCGCGGACCTCGAGCGGGATCGACTCGCGACGGTTGCGCGCGAGGCCGATGCGGACGTCCGGCGCGGAGTCCTCGGCGAGCTTCAGCAGCGTCATGAGGGGCGTGCCCGCGTGCGCGGCGACGGCGGCACGGACCTTGACCTCGGGCGAGCGGGCGAGCGAGGCGAGTTCGCCATCGGTGACCCCGTCGGGGATCGCCTTGAGCGCGCTCTGTCGGGCCGTCTGCTGTGCGTTGCTGTCGCTGAACATGTCCACCTCATCGTGTTGTTCCGGGAACGTACCCCATGAGAGGGCCGTATGTCCCGGGTATGACGACGTTCTCGGCACTATTCGCGAAGTTCTTGAGAGCGCGCCCGGTAGCGTGGTCGGCATGAGTGACGCCGCCGCACCTTCCGAGCGCCCTGTCGAGTCGCTGTCGTACGAGGAGGCGAGGGACGAGCTCATCGCGATCGTCGCGCGCCTCGAGGGCGGCAGCGCGACCCTTGAGGACTCGCTTGGCCTGTGGGAGCGGGGCGAGGCGCTCGCCACGCGCTGCCAGGCGCTGCTCGACGGCGCCTATGCCCGCATCGCCGAGGCGGGGGACGACGGCGAGGCCGCCGACGCCGGGATCGTCGGCATCGTGCCCACCGAGGAGGACGAGGAGCCGGGTCGATGAGCGATCACGTCCTCGTGATCGGGGAGGCGCTGGTCGACGTGGTCGTCCGCCCGGACGGGACCGCGACCCACCCGGGCGGCTCCCCGGCGAACGTCGCCCTGGGCCTCGCGAAGCTGGGCAGGGACGCCGACCTCCTCACCCACCTCGGGCTCGACCCGCACGGCGTGCTCGTCGCCGACCACCTCCAGGATGCGGGCGTCCGCCTGACCCCCGGATCCGCGGGCCCGGGCGCGACCTCGGTCGCGACGGCCACCATCGGTGCCGACGGCTCCGCCACGTACGACTTCGCGATCGACTGGCACCTCTCCCCCGGAGTCCGGATGCGCAACGCGCCGCTCGCGGTCCACACCGGCTCGATCGCCGCCGTGCTCGAGCCCGGCGCGAGCGACGTGCTCACCGTGGTGCGGGCGCTGCGCCACGGCGCGACGGTCACGTACGACCCGAACGCACGCCCGACCCTCATGGGAGAGCCCGCCGCCGCACGCGCCGCGACCGAGAGGTTCGTGAGGATCGCCGACGTGGTCAAGGCCTCGGACGAGGACCTCGAGTGGCTCACGGCCGGCGGCGACGTGGACGATGCGGCGCGGGCCTGGGCGGGCATGGGCCCCGCCCTCGTCGTGGTCACCCGGGGCGCGGAGGGCGCCAGCGCGTTCCTCCACGACGGCCGCGAGATCCACGCGCCCGGCGTCGCCGTGGACGTCGCGGACACCGTCGGCGCGGGCGACTCGTTCATGTCCGGGCTGATCGACGGCCTGTGGACCGCGGGACTCCTCGGCGGCGCGCGGCGCGCCGCGCTGCGAGAGGTCGACGACGCGACCGTGACCGCCATCCTCGAGCGGTGCGTGCGCATCGGCGCGCTCACCTGCTCGCGCCCCGGAGCGAACCCTCCGACCGCGGCGGAGCTCGGGACATAGGTCCTCGGCACCCGTGCCACACTGGGCGCCATGACAACGGAGTTCCGCATCGAGCACGACACCATGGGCGAGGTCCGGGTCCCCGCCGACGCCCTCTACCGCGCGCAGACCCAGCGCGCCGTCGAGAACTTCCCCCTCTCGGGGATCACCCTCGAGCGCCGCCATATCGAGGCGCTCGCGCGTGTGAAGAAGGCCGCCGCCCGCGCCAACGCGGAGCTCGGGGTGCTCGATCAGGACATCGCCGATGCGATCGTCGCCGCGGCCGATGCCGTCGCCTCCGGCGTCCATGACGCGCACTTCCCCGTCGACGTCTTCCAGACCGGCTCCGGCACGTCCTCCAACATGAACACCAACGAGGTCATCGCGACTCTTGCGACCCGCACGCTCGGTCGCGACGTCCACCCGAACGACCACGTCAACGCGTCGCAGTCCTCGAATGACGTGTTCCCCACCTCCGTGCACGTCGCCGCGACCGCCTCGCTCGTGGGCGACCTCATCCCCGCGCTCGAGCACCTGGCCACGTCCCTCGAGGCGAAGTCCGAGGAGTTCGCAGACGTCTACAAGTCCGGCCGCACGCACCTCATGGACGCGACGCCCGTGACGCTGGGCCAGGAGTTCTCGGGCTACGCCGCCGCGATCCGCTACGGCGTCGAGCGCCTGCTGGTCGCGCTCCCCCGCGTCGCGGAGGTGCCGCTGGGCGGCACGGCCGTCGGCACCGGCATCAACACGCCCGAGGGCTTCCCGCAGCGCGTGATCGCGCTGCTGGCCGAGGACACCGGGCTGCCGATCACCGAGGCACGCAACCACTTCGAGGCGCAGTCCGCGCGCGACGGCCTGGTCGAGGTCTCGGGCGCGCTGCGCACCATCGCGGTCTCGCTCACCAAGATCTGCAACGACCTGCGATGGATGGGCTCCGGCCCGAACACCGGCCTGGGCGAGATCCAGCTGCCCGACCTCCAGCCCGGCTCGTCGATCATGCCCGGGAAGGTCAACCCCGTGGTCCCCGAAGCCGTGCTGATGGTCTGCGCCCGCGTGATCGGGAACGATGCGACGGTCGCGTGGGCCGGCGCGTCGGGCGCTTTCGAGCTCAACGTGCAGATCCCGGTGATGGCGCTGGGCACGCTCGAGTCGACCCGCCTGCTCGCGAACGCGAGCCGCGTGCTCGCCGATCGCACGGTGGACGGCATCGTCGCCAACGTCGACAAGGCGCGCCGCCTCGCGGAGGCCAGCCCGAGCATCGTCACCCCGCTCAACCGGGTCATCGGCTACGAGAACGCGGCGAAGATCGCCAAGCACTCGGTCAAGGCCGGCCTGACGGTGCGCGAGGCCACGATCGACCTCGGCTTCGTCGAGCGCGGCGAGATCACGGAGAAGCAGCTCGACGAGCTGCTCGACGTCACCACGATGGTCGGTCGCTGACAGCGAGCACGCGGGTGCGAGCGGCCGTGCGCGTCACGTAGAATCCTCGCGTTCTGATCGCACGGCCGCGGGACGGCCGATGCGGGAACAGCGCACGGACGCCCGTGGTTCCCTCCCTGGAGGTGTCACCATGTCACGCACTCGCGTCCTCATCCTGGGCGGAGGCTACGTCGGCCTCTACACCGCCCTCACCCTGATGCGGAAGGCGTCCGACCGAGTCGACGTCACCGTCCTCGACCGGCGCCCGTACATGACCTACGCGCCCTTCCTGCCCGAGGTGGGCGCGGGCTCGATCGAGCCCCGTCACGCCGTGGTCCCGCTGCGCCGCGAGCTCGACGGCGCGCGGATCCTCCAGGGCAAGGTCGAGGGCATCGACCACGGGTCGCGCCGCGTCACCGCGACCACCGACCTGGGCGAGGTCATGGAGATCGACTACGACGAGATCGTGATCGCGCTCGGCGCCGTGTCGCGCACCCTGCCCATCCCCGGCCTGGCCGAGTTCGGCATCGGCTTCAAGTACGTCGAGGAGGCCATCAGCCTGCGCAACCGCGTGCTCGGCCGCATCGCACGCGCCGCGACCACGGACGACGAGGAGCTGCGTCGCAAGCTCCTCACCTTCGTGTTCGTGGGCGGCGGCTTCGCGGGCGTCGAGGCCTTCGCGGAGACCGAGGACATGGCCAAGGCCGCACTGCGGTACTACCCGGAGCTCTCGCGCGACGACCTCAACTTCGTCATGGTCGAGGCGATGAACCGGATCCTGCCCGAGATGGGCCCCGAGATGGGCGACTACACCGTCGAGGAGCTCGAGCGCCGCGGCATGCGCGTGCTGCTCGAGACCCGGCTTGAGAGCTGCATCGACGGGCACATCGTCCTGTCGAACGGCGAGTCCTTCGAGGCCGACACCCTGGTGTGGACCGCGGGCGTGAAGCCCTCCCCCGTGCTCGCCACCTCGGACCTGCCGCTCGGGCCGCGCGGCCACGTCAACACCGCGGCGACCCTCCAGGTCATCGACGAGTCCGGCGAGCCGATCGGCGGCGCGTGGGCCGCCGGCGACTGCGCGCAGGTCCCCAACCTGGTCGAGGACGAGGGCGACTGGTGCGCCCCGTCCGCGCAGCACGCGGTCCGCCAGGCGAAGCACCTCGGCGCGAACATCGCGCGGTCGCTCAAGGGCGAGGCGCTCACCCAGTACAAGCACAAGCACCTCGGCGTCGTGGCGTCGCTCGGCCTCAACAAGGGCGTCGCGACCACCATGGGGTTCAAGCTGCGCGGCTGGCCGGCCTGGTTCATGCACCGCACGTACCACCTCATGGCGATCCCCACCTTCAACCGCAAGGCGCGTGTGGCGATCGACTGGGCGACGGCCGTGTTCTTCCGCCGCGACCTGGTCTCGATGGGCCGCATCCACGAGCCGCGCCGCGCCTTCGAGGAGGCCGCGCGCTCCTGACCCGCCCCCTCTCCTGACAGCCACAACGGAGTTCGGCGCGACACGCCGGGTCGACGGGGACGATGCGCCGGTTCCGCCGGCGTGTCGCCTCGAGATCCGTTGGAGGTGTCGGGGTGGGCAAGCATGACGAAGGGCCCCGGGGATCACCCCGGGGCCCTTCGCGTGCCCTCTCCGACCGTCCCAAGTGCCGGGAGGACGTCCCTACGCCGCCGACACGTCGCGGCACAGCTCCTCGACCAGGCACGCGGCCTGCGCGTCGCGCGCGGCCTCCTCGAGCGCGGGCTCGTCGAGCTCCGCCGAGAGCACCTGGACCACGCTTACGTCCAGCAGCAGGTCCTCGCGCACCACCGCGTGCGCCTGCTCGGGCCAGTCGCCGCGCTCGCGCAGGCAGGCCGCGGTCTCCTGTGCGCTGAGGCGGGTCGCGAAGTAGTGCATGCCGCCGCACGAGAGCATCCCGCCCGCGTAGCTCGCGCCCACGAAGTCGACGGACTCGACGTGCGGCTCGTAGCCCTCGACCCACGCGGCCATGAGCCGGCGGAAGCCGTCGACGCACATCGCTCCCGCGGGGTGCTCGCCGATCACCACTGCGTTGCCGTGCGTGGTGGCCAGCCGCATCTGCGAGAGCGGCGCGGCACCGGCGATCGCGGCGACATCGGTGAGGGCCTCGCGGGTCATCGTCATGGCGGCTCCAGGGGCGTCCGGCGCGGCGGGCGCCGCGGTCTGCGCCCACTGTAGAGGCCAGGAGGCGATTAAGGCAACACCATCGTTGCGTTATCCGAGCCGCCGCCGCTGCTGCGGCTCCGCCACACACCGCGGCGCCGAACGGCGCGGCCGCGACCGGGTCGCTCGCGACACGCCGACGACACGCCGAGGCGTGTGTGGCGCAGCCGTCGATCGGTGTGGCGGAGCCGCCGGGCGGCGGTCAGGCGTTGGCGATCGTGTCCTTCTTGAGGCGGCTCGCGCAGCAGTCCGTGGGGCACACGTCCTGCCACGGCCCGAGGTCGGTAAGCGCCTCGCGGGAGCGCGGCGTGCCGCCGGGCGCGACGTGCCGCTCCTCGACGAGGTCGACGAGACCCGACACGAAGACGGGGTCCACACCCACGGTCGGCACGCGCACGGGCACGATGCCGCGGCCCTGGCAGGTCTCGACCGCCTCGTTGTCGAGGTCCCACACGACCTCCATGTGGTCCGAGACGAAGCCGATGGGCGAGATCACGAGCCCCTTCACGGCCGGGTCCAGCGCCTCGATCGCGTCGTTGATGTCGGGCTCGAGCCACGGGATCTCGGGGGAGCCCGAGCGCGACTGGAACACGAGGCTCCACGGCATGCCGGGGAACTCGTCCGCCAGGCGGTCCATGATGAGCGAGGCGACCGCGCGCTGCTGCGCGACGTACCAGCCGCCGCCGGCGTACCACTCCTCGCCGCCGCCGGTCGGGACGTCCTCGCCGGACGGGAGCGCCTCGCGCGGTCCGGAGACGTCCGCGGCCGCCGTCGGGATCGAGTGCGTCGCGAACATCACGTGGGCGCCCTCGAGGAGGCCCTGCTCGCGCAGCGACGCGAGCCCGGAGCGGACGGCCTCGACGTTGGGGTTCACGAACCCGGGGTGGTCGAAGTACTGGCGCACCTTGTCGAGCTCGAGCTCGCCCGCGAGACCGGTCTCCGCGAGCGCCTCCGCGAGGTCCTCGCGGTACGCGCGGCAGCCCGAGTAGCTCGAGAACGCGGTGGTGACCAGCACGAGCACCTTGCGGTGGCCGTCTGCGTGGATCTCCTTGAGCGCGTCTCCCAGGTAGGGCGCCCAGAAGCGGTTGCCCCAGTAGATCGGAAGCCCGAGCCCGCGTGCGGCGATCTCGGCCTCGAGCGCGGCCTTGAGGTCGCGGTTCTGCTGGTTGATGGGGCTGATGCCGCCGAAGTGCCGGTAGTGGTGCGAGACCTCCTCGAGGCGCTCGTCCGGGATGCCGCGGCCGCGCGTGACGTTGCGCAGGTACGGGATCACGTCCTCCTGGCCCTCGGGGCCGCCGAAGCCCGCGAGGAGGATCGCGTCGTAGGTGGTCGCGTCGAGGATGCGGGACGATGCGGCGAGCGGCTCGGTCATGAGGCGAGCACCTCCACGGCCTCCGCGGTGGTGACGCGGCGACCGGTATAGAACGGCAGCTCCTCGCGCACGTGGCGACGGGCCTCGGTGTAGCGCAGCTCGCGCATCATGTCGACGAGGTCGGTGACCTCGTCCGCCTCCATGGGCAGGAGCCACTCGTAGTCCCCCAGCGCGAACGCGGCGACGGTGTTGGCGACCACTCCCTTGAACGCGGCTCCCTTCATGCCGTGGTCGCGCAGCATCGCGGAGCGCTCCTCCTCGGGCAGGAGGTACCACTCGTAGGACCGCACGAACGGGTAGACGGTCAGCCAGTTGCGAGGGTGCTCGCCCCGCAGGAAGCCGGGCACGTGACGCTTGTTGAACTCGGCGTCGCGGTGGACGCCCGCGGCGGACCACGTGAGGGTCGTCTCCGCGAGCAGCTCGGTCGCACGGAGCTCGCGCAGCGCGAGCTGCAGGTCCTCGAGGCGGGGTCCGTGCAGCCACAGCATCACGGTGCCGTCGGCGCGGAGGCCCGACACGTCGTAGATGCCGCGGAGGACCACCTCCTGGTCGGCCATGTCGGCCACGGCGGCGTCGAAGTGCTCCACCACCTCGGCCAGGTCCTCGTCGGGGGCGTCGAGCATCCCATCGAGGACAGCGAACAGGGTGAATCCGTCGTGAGTCTCGGTCATGCGCACCATCTTCCGATGGATTCGTGCCCGTGGGAAATCGCTAGGACCTAGGTCCTGGGGCTCTCCGCACCCACGATCGACGCCAGTCCGGACAGCCCCGCGGCCGCCCCGACCAGCTCGAGGCCGGGCAGCGGACGACGGTCGGCCACCGCGGCGGGCGACGCGTCGGGCCACTCGACCAGGGCGGACTCGAGGACCCGGTCCGGAGCAAGGTCGACGCCCAGCAGGCGGTTCGCGTCGGCGAGCGCGCAGCCCAGCAGGTCCTCGGCGGGGTCGGCGACGGAATACGACAGCCGCACGATGTGCCGGCCGTCCGCACGCCGGCGCAGCCATCGCCACTTCGCGGTCGCGTGCGTGAGCGCCTTCGCGCGCGTCACCCCGCCGAGCGCCAGCACCCCGGTGCCGCGTGGCGCCGAGTCGAGCTCGGGCGCGCGCAGCACGAGCGTCGCGAGCGCGACCGTGCGCCCGTCGGGAGGCTCGGGCAGCTCGGGCACGAGGCGCTGCGCCTCGGGCTGCGGAACGGCGAGCACGAGGGTGTCGGCGACGAGCGTGCCACCGCCGGCCCGCACGTGCCATGCCCCGTCGCGACGCTGCGCCGACTCCGCCGCCGTGCCGACGACGAGCCGCACGCCCGCCTCACGTGCGGAGTCCGCGAGCGCCGCGGTGATCCTCCAGATGCCGCCCTCGAGCCCGAGCACCGCGGAACCCGCCGGGGCGAGGCGCCGCCGCCGCTCTGCGAGCGCGATCAGGCTGCCGGCGTCGCGCAGCTGCTGCGGCAGCGTAGGGTCGATCGCCGCGAGCGGGAGCTCGTCGAGGGGCCGCGAGTACACGCCCTGAAGGACCGGCGCGACCAGGAGGTCCGCGACGCGCTCGCCCAGCCGCGAGCGCACCAGGGACCCGACCGTCGCATCGTCCGCGACCTCGCCGAGCGGGCGCGAGCGCTCGAGCGCCGCCTCGGCGGCGGCGCCCCAGCCGATGATGCGCCGCACCTCGTGATGCAGCGGGCGCGTGGGGATCCCGAGCCAGCCCGTGGTGGGCAGCGGGTAGGCGCGGTCGGGCGTCACCACCCAGGCGGGTGCGCGCGTGGGTGCCACGAGCGATCCGCCGAGCCCGAGCTCGCGCACGAGCGCCTCCACGGCGGGCGTCCGGGTCGCGAACGACTCCGCGCCCGCGTCGAGCGTGAGCCCCGCGATCCGCACGGGGCTCACACGGCCGCCCCAGCCGGGACCGGACTCGAGCACCGTGACCACCGCGCCGCGGCGCGCGTGCCGACGCGCGGCGAGCAGACCCGCGATGCCCCCGCCGACGACGAGGACGCGTTCAGCCACGCGCGTGGACCAGGTCGACGATGCGGTGGAGCACGTCGGGGTCCGTCTCCGGGGGCACGCCGTGGCCCAGGTTGACCACGTGGCTCGGCGCCTCGGCGCCGCGAGCGAGCACGTCGAGCACATGGGTCTCGAGGACGTCGGCGGGCGCGGTCAGGCGTGCGGGGTCGATGTTGCCCTGGAGCGGGAAGGCGCCGCGGAGGATCCGGTTCGCCTCGTCGAGCGGCAGCCGGTAGTCGACGCCCATGGCGGTCGCGCCGGCATCGGCCATGGGGCGCAGCAGGTGCGAGCCGTGCGCCGCGAAGTGGATCCGCGGCACCGGGAGGTCCGCGACCGCAGCGAGCGCGGAGGCCGAGCCTGACTGGCAGTGCGCGACGTAGTCCGCGGGCGCAAGGGAGCCCGCCCACGAGTCGAAGAGCTGCACCGCGGACGCGCCAGCAAGCACCTGCGCGCGCAGGAACAGCCCCGCGGCCCTCGACGTCCACGCGGTGAGGGCGTCCCAGACGTCCGGCGCCGCGATCATGAGGCGACGAGCGCCCAGGTGGTCCCGCGACGGGCGACCCTCGACCATGTAGGCGGCCAGGGTGAAGGGCGCGCCCGCGAAGCCGATGAGCGGCGTCCCGCCGAGCTGGTCGACCGTGAGGCGCACGGCCTCGCGGATCGCGTCGAGCCCCGCGTCGAACGTGCCGCGGTCGCCCTCCTCGCCCAGGTCGGGCAGCGCCTCGATGTCCTCCATGCTGCGGATCGGGCGCGCGAACACGGGACCGACCCCGGGGGCGATCTCGACGCCCACGCCCGCCACCTTCATCGGCACCACGATGTCGGAGAAGAAGATGCCGGCGTCGACGCCGTAGCGGCGCACGGGCTGCAGCGTGATCTCCGCGGCGAGCGCCGGGTCGAGGCACGACTCGAGCATCGTGGTCCCCTGGCGCACCTCGAGGTACTCGGGCAACGAGCGGCCGGCCTGGCGCATGTACCACACGGGACGATGCGCGGGGGTGTCGCCACGCAGCGCGGCCAGCAGGGGCGCGTCGGCGACGGCGCCGGAGGTGAGCGGGTGGGCGGCGGGCAGGACGGACATGAACTCGATTCTGCCCTGTCGTGGTCCCGTGTCAGAATTGAGGCCGTGTCCTTCCTGTCCCTTGTCGCGTCGCACCGCAACCGCGAGCTCGCCGTGCTCGAGCAGCTGCAGGTGGGCGCCGACACCCTCGCCTCGGAGCTGATCGACGCTCACGGGGCGGTCGTCGGCGCGGTGGTGCTCCCGACGTGCAACCGCTTCGAGGTCTACGTCGAGACGGACGACACCGAGGCCGCGCGCGCCGCCGTGGTCGACGCGATCTCGCGCGCGAGCGCGCTGGACCGCGAGACCGTCGAGCAGGCGCTCGTCCCCTACGAGGACGACGACGCGATCCAGCACCTCCTATCCGTGACCTCCGGCCTCGAGTCGATGGTCGTGGGCGAGCGCGAGATCAGCGGTCAGGTGCGTCGCGCGCACATCGAGGCGCAGAAGCGCCAGCAGATCACCCCTCGGCTCGACCGCCTGTTCCAGTCGGCCCTGCGGACGTCGCGCGTGGTCGCCGCCTCGACCGGGCTCGGAACGTCCGGGCGCTCCGTCGTGTCCGTCGCGCTCGACCTCGCCGACGCGACCGTCGACTGGGATGGCGCGCGCGTGCTGATGATCGGCACCGGCGCCCTCGCGGAGACCGCGGTCGGGACGCTCCACGGCCGCGGCGCACGCGTCGACGGCGTCTTCTCCCCCTCGGGGCGCGCGCAGGAGTTCGCCCTGCGCCACCGCATCGACGCGGTCGACCTCGACGGGCTCGAGCTCGCGATCCGCGAGGCCGACGTGGTGTTCGCGTGCTCCGGCGGCGAGTCGGTGGTGGTCACCCCCGCGCTCGTCGCCTCGGCTCGGCACGGCCTCGACGCCCCGCTGACGCTGATCGACCTCGCCCTCCACCGCGACATCGCTCCCGGCGTCGGCGAGCTCCGCGGCGTGACCGTCATCGGTCTCGACGACGTGGGCGCCTCCGCCCCGGGAGAGTCCGTGGGGGCCATCGACGCGGCCCGGTCGATCGTCGCGCACGCCGTCGCGCGGTTCGGCGACGGCGAGACCGCGCGGTCGCTCGACCCCGCCGTGGTCGCGCTGCGCGAGCACGTGTTCGGCCTGCTCGAGCGCGAGGTCGCCCGCATCCGCCCCGGCGCCGGCGCTGCGCAGGAGGCGATCGACCGCGCCGACGAGACCGAGGCCGCGCTGCGCCGCTTCGCGAAGACGCTTCTGCACACGCCCACGGTGCGCGCGCGCGAGCACGCCCAGGCGGGCGAGGCCACGCAGTACCTCGAGGCCATCCGCGCGCTCTACGGCATCGACGTCGCGGTCCCGGACGACGCCTGCCCGGTCTCGGAGATCGACTCCGAGGCCCCTCAGGGCTGATCGCCGCCTCCCGCAGGCTTCATTTACGGAACGAGGGCGTTCCGAAATAGCCCCGGGATGCGCTAGGTTAGGTGGGCCTTACCCGCGCACACGCCTGCGCACCACCCGAGCCTGAGGAGCCCGATGCGCACGCGCGCCCTGATCGCGATCGCCGCAGCCGCGGTGCTCGTCGTCGCGATCGCGCTGTCGCTCGCGATCGGCGCGCGGGCGATCGACCTGGGCACGGTGTGGCAGGCGCTCACCGACCTCGATCCGAACGACCCGGAGCAGCTCATCGTGAGCGACCTTCGCGTGTCGCGGACCGTGATCGGCATCCTCGCGGGCGCGGCGCTCGGCGTCGCGGGCGCGCTCATGCAGGCGCTCACGCGGAACCCGTTCGCCGATCCCGGCCTGCTCGGCATCAACGCGGGCGCCTCGCTCGCGGTGGTGATCGCGCTGAGCACGGGCGTGGCGACCGGCTTCGCGGCACAGGTGCCCGTCGCGTTCGTGGGCGCGGGCGTGGCCGCGGTCATCGTCTACTCGATCGGCGCTCGTGGCGCCGCCGCGGGCGCCCCCGTCCGCCTGGCGCTCGCCGGCGTCGCCTTCACCGCGCTCGTGTCCTCCGTGACGTACGCGATCCTGCTGCTCAACGACCAGACCATGGAGCAGTACCGGCTCTGGGTCGCGGGTTCGCTCACCGGACGCCAGGACTACGACGTGACCGCCCTCGCGTGGATCGTGGTCGTCGCGATCGCCGCGGGCCTGCTCGCGTCGCGTCAGCTCCAGGCGATCGCGCTCGGCGAGGACGCGGCCCGCGCGCTCGGGGTGCGCATCGGCGCCATCCGCACGGTGATCATCGTCATCGTGACCCTGCTCGCGGGAGCGGCGACCGCCGCCGCGGGCCCCATCGTCTTCGTCGGCCTCGCGGTGCCGCACCTCGCCCGCGCGCTCGTCGGCGCCTCGCTGCCGTGGCTGCTCGTGGTGAGCGCGCTCGGCGGCGCGGCGCTCGTGCTCGTGTGCGACGTCATCGGCCGCGTGGTCGCGCCTCCGGGCGAGATCGGGGTCGGCATCAGCACCGCGTTCATCGGTGGCCTCATCTTCGCGCTCATGGCGCGGCGCATGAAGGTGGTGGAGCTGTGAGGATTCTCCGCATCGGGCCGCTCGGCATCTCGACTCATCGGCGGACGTTCGCCGTGGGCCTGGTCATGCTCGTCGCGCTCGGCGCGCTCATGGTGTTCGCGCTCTCGCACGGGCAGTCGAGCATCACGGTCCTCGAGTCGCTCAAGGCGGCCGTCGGGATTCCCGTCGGCGCGCCCGCCGACTTCATCGTCGGACAGGTCCGGGCGCCGCGCGCGCTGACCGCCGTGCTGGTCGGGGCCATGCTCGGGCTGTCCGGCGCGATCCTGCAGTCGCTCACGCGCAACCCGCTCGCCTCCCCCGACTTCATCGGCATCTCGGCGGGCGCCGGCACGGGCGCCGTCCTCACGCTCTGGCTCATCGGCGCGGGCTCGCTGTGGGTGACCGCTGCCGGAGCGGCCGCGGGCGCGCTCGCCACCGCGGGACTGATCCTGCTGCTCTCGTGGCGCCACGGCATCGTCCCGCTGCGCATGATCCTCGCGGGCATCGGCATGGGCTTCGTCGCCAACGCGGCCACGCAGTACGCGCTCACCCGGATGGACATGCACGAGGCCGGCAACGCGCTGGGATGGCTCGTGGGCTCCGTCACGGGCCGCACGTGGACGCACGTGAGCGTGGCCGCAATCTGCCTCGCCGTGCTGCTCCCCGTGGTCCTGTGGAACGCGCGGTCGCTGCGCACCATGGAGATGGGTGACGACACGGCCCGCGCGCTGGGCATCGCGGTCGGGCCTGCGCGCATGGTGCTCGCCTTGTGCTCCGTGCTGCTCGCCGCCGCCTCGGTCGCGATCACCGGCCCCATCGGCTTCATCGCCCTGGTCGCCCCCGCGATCGCGCTCCGGCTCACACGCAACGCGGGCGTCACGCTGATCCCGTCGGCGCTCATAGGCGCGCTGCTGCTGCTCGCGGCCGATCAGGTCGCCCAGCTCATGCCCACCACCGTCCAGCTTCCCGTCGGCGTCTTCACCGCCGCCGTGGGCGCCCCGTACCTGCTGTGGCTCGTGTGGCGCGCATCCCGAGGAGGTCCCGCATGACCAGGCTCCAGACCCGGAAGGCCGTGATCGGCTACGGCGGCACGCCGATCGTCCACGGCGTGGACGTCGAGGTGCCCGACGGCAGGATCACCGCGATCGTGGGCCCCAACGGCTGCGGCAAGTCGACGCTGCTGCGCGCGCTCGTGCGCCTCCTCCCCACCTCGCAGGGCAACGTGCTGCTCGACGGCGAGGACATCCACCGGATCCCCACGCGCGAGGTCGCGCGGCGCGTGGGACTCCTCCCGCAGTCGCCGATCGCCCCCGCGGGGATCACGGTCAAGGAGCTGGTCGCCCGGGGCCGCACCCCGCACCAGAAGGTGCTGCGCCCGTGGAGCGCCACGGATGAGATGGCGGTGACCTCGGCGCTGCACTCGACGCAGCTCACGAGCATCCAGGACGCCGTGGTCGACGAGCTGTCCGGTGGTCAGCGCCAGCGCGCGTGGATCGCCATGACCCTCGCGCAGGACACGCCGCTCATGCTCCTCGACGAGCCGACCACCTACCTCGACATCGCGCACCAGTACGACGTCATGGACCTGCTCCACCACCTCAACACGCGCCAGGAGCGCACCATCGTCATGGTGGTCCACGACCTCCAGCAGGCCGCGCGCTACGCGCATCACGTCATCGCGATGCGCGACGGCGTGGTGGCGGCCGCCGGCACGCCGCGCGAGGTCTTCACCGAGGAGCTCATCCGCGAGGTGTTCGCGCTCGAGGCACGCGTCCTCGAGGACCCCGTCACCGGCACGCCCTTGGTGGTGCCCGCGCACGGACCAGGCGGCGCGCGATGAGCCGGGCGCCGCACCCCCGATCGTCCCAACCGGTCGCGCACCCCGCGTCGACCACCCGACCCGACACTGATCCCCACGAAAGGACCAGCATGTTCACCACCTCCACCCAGCGCCGCGCCGGCGCCATCGGCATGGCGGCCGCCGCGGCCCTCGCGCTCGCCGCGTGCTCGCCCTCCGAGACTGCGGAGGAGCCCACCGCGGGCGCCTCGGCCGAGCCCACCGCGGCCGAGCCCACCGCCGCGGAGACGGCAGCGTTCCCCGTCACGCTCGACACCGTCATGGGCGAGGTCACCGTCGAGGCCGAGCCGCAGCGCGTCGTGACGCTCGGCTCGCACGAGCACGAGTACCTCTACGCGCTCGGCGTCGCGCCCGTCGCGGTGCCCGAGTCGTGGCAGGGCTACGCCAACGGCACCGGCCCGTGGGCCGAGGACGACCGCCTCGCCGCGGGCGCGGAGCCCGAGCTGTTCGTGCCCGGCTCGACCGTCTACGACGCCGAGCTCATCGCCTCGTTCGAGCCGGACCTCATCGTCGCGACGTACCCGAACCACACCATGACGCAGGAGGAGTACGACCTCCTCTCGGGCATCGCCCCCGTCGTGACCCGTCCCGCCACCGACGCGGACGGCAACGAGACCGCCGAGTGGAACGTCTCGCTCGCGGACGAGCTCACGCTCCTGGCCGAGGCGACCGGCACCACCGACGAGGCCGAGGCGATCATCGCCGAGATCGACGCGGCCTTCGCCGAGGTGCGCGACGCGCACCCCGAGTGGGCGGGCATGACCTCGCAGGTGGGCGGCTTCTACGAGGGCCAGGCCTTCGTCTACAGCGCGAACGACACCCGCAACCAGTTCCTCGCGAACGTGGGCCTCGACGTCGCGTCGATCGAGGGCACCGACGAGGCGTGGATGCAGATCAGCGCCGAGCAGCTCGACGTCCTGGGCGACCTCGACTCGATCGTGTGGCAGGTCGCGACCACGCCCGAGGCGCGCGACTCGCTCCAGTCCCTGCCGCTGTTCGACTCGCTGAACATCTCTGCGGTGGGCGGCAGCATCTGGCTGTCCGACCCGGTCCTCGAGGGCGCGTTCTTCGCGAACTCCCCCTCGTCGGTCTTCTACTCGATCGAGGCGTTCGTGCCGATGCTCGAGGCCGCGCTCGACGGCGACCCCGCCACCGAGGTCGTGGAGTTCTCCTCGGAGGGCTGATCCGACACGCCGACCGAGCCCCCGTCGCCCTCGTGGCGGCGGGGGCTCCGTCATCCCCTCCGCCTGTGCCCCCGCCCTGGTGCCGGTCGGGACACTCACCACTCCTGAATCCGTGAGGGCCCCGTCTCGCGGGACATTGACCTCCGGCGATCGCAACGGCGCGGAGGTGAATGTCCCGCGAGACGGCACCCGACGAGATCGAGGAGTGGTGAGTGTCCCGACCCAGGTGGTGGCGGGGCCCACGTGGACGGCGGACGATGCTCACGCATCGTCCGCCGTCCACGTTCGGGGCGCGGGGGCCGGGTCAGAGGTCGAGCCGCTCCAGCATGTCGGTCACCAGCGCCGCCACCGCGGAGCGCTCGGAGCGCTCGAGCGTGACGTGCGCGAAGAGCGGGTGGCCCTTGAGCGCCTCGATCACCGCCGCGATGCCGTCGTGGCGGCCCACACGCAGGTTGTCGCGCTGCGCGACGTCGTGGGTGAGGACCACGCGCGAGTCCTGGCCGATGCGGCTGAGCATGGTGAGGAGGACGTTGCGCTCGAGCGACTGGGCCTCATCCACGATCACGAAGGCGTCGTGAAGGCTGCGGCCGCGGATGTGCGTGAGCGGGAGCACCTCGAGCATCCCGCGCGCCATCACCTCCTCGACCACCTCGGAGCTCACCATCGCGCCGAGCGTGTCGAAGACCGCCTGCGCCCACGGGTTCATCTTCTCGCCCGCGTCGCCCGGCAGGTAGCCGAGGTCCTGGCCTCCGACCGCGTACAGCGGGCGGAACACCATGATCTTCTTGTGGAGGCGGCGCTCCATCACCGCCTCGAGGCCCGCGCACAGCGCGAGGGCGCTCTTGCCGGTGCCCGCGCGACCGCCCATGGACACGATGCCGATCGACTCGTCGAGCAGGAGGTCGATCGCGATCCGCTGCTCGGCGCTGCGGCCGTGGATCCCGAACACCTCCTGGTCGCCGCGCACCAGGCGCACCGAGCCGTCCTCGGTGACGCGGCCGAGCGCGCTGCCGCGGGCCCCGTGGATGACCAGGCCCGTGTGCACCGGGAGGTCCGCGAGGTTCTCACCGGACAGCGCCGGGTCGGGTGCGGGAAGCGACTCGTGCTCCCACAGCGACGACATCTGCTCGTCGCTGATCTGGATCTCACGCATGCCGGTCCAGCCGGACTCGACCGCGAGCTCCGCGCGGTACTCCTCCGCCTCGATGCCCAGGGCCGAGGCCTTGACGCGCATCGGCAGGTCCTTGGAGACGACCACCACGGACTCGCCCTCGGCGGCCAGGTTGGCCGCGACCGCGAGGATCCGCGTGTCGTTGTCGCCCAGGCGGAAGCCCGAGGGCAGCACCTCCTGGTCCGTGTGGTTGAGCTCGACGCGCAGGGTGCCGCCGACCTCGTTCACCGCGACCGGCTCGTCGAGCTTGCCGTGAAGGACGCGGAGGTCGTCGAGCATGCGCAGGGCGGATCGCGCGAAGTAGCCGAGCTCCGGGTGGTGCCGTTTCGCCTCGAGCTCCGTGATGACGACCACGGGCAGGACCACCGCGTGCTCGGCGAAGCGCTTCATCGCGCGCGGATCCGAGAGCAGGACCGAGGTGTCGAGGACGAACGTGCGCACGTCCGTGGACTCGGCGTTCTCGATCGCGGTGGCGGGGACGGAGCGAGGCATGGTGGTCAACAGGGCTCCCAGCGGTCTGGCCGCAGGGCGCCGATCGCCCTACGGCGTTCGGTTACGTCGACATCGGTCCGATGTGACGGCGTTGTGCTACCACGGTCCCGACGCTACGCCCGTTCCCCTGCCTCGCGGGAGACACGCCGCGGAAAGTTCACATAGATGTAACTCTCGTCCCGCGCTCGGGCGTGTCCGGTTCGCCACCCCGCAGGGACGGACCAGCGACGATGCCCGCCACCGCCCCGCCACACGGTTGCGCCGCCTCTCGACGCCGCGGGCGGCGTGTCGCGCGCGACACGCCGCGACACGGGGCGAGGCGCACCCCGTGCGTGTGGCGGAGCCGCTGCTGCTGCGGCTACCGGCCGAGGCGACGCTCGCGCTGGGAGAAGTCGCGCAACGCGCGCAGGAAGTCGATGCGCCGGAAGTCGGGCCAGTACGCCTCGCAGAAGTAGAACTCCGAGTGCGCGCTCTGCCACAGCAGGAACCCGCCCAGGCGCTGCTCGCCCGACGTGCGGATCACCAGCTCAGGGTCCGGCTGACCCTTCGTGTAGAGATGGTCGGCGATGTGCTCGACCGAGAAGCTCTCCGCCACCTCCTCGAGCGAGTGCCCGGCCTCGACGCCCGCCTTGAGGAAGCTGCGGACCGCCTCGGCGATCTCATGACGGCCGCCGTACCCGACCGCGACGTTGACGTGGAGCCCCTCGGCGCCGGCGGAGCGGTCCACCGCCGCCGCGATCCGCGCCGAGGTCGCCTCCGGCAGCAGCGACGCGTCGCCGACGTGGCGCAGGCGCCAGCGGCCGTCGTCGGCGAGCCGCTCGATCGCGGTGGCGATGATCTCGAGGAGCGGCGCGAGCTCCTTCGGGTCCCGCGCGAGGTTGTCCGTGGACAGCATCCACAGCGTCACCACCTCGACGCCCGCGTCCTGCGACCACTCGAGCACCTCGGTGATCTTGTCGGCGCCCCGTTGATGCCCGTGCGAGGCCGAGTTGCCGCTCTGCTTCGCCCAGCGACGGTTGCCGTCGAGGATGACCCCGATGTGCCGAGGCGACGATGCGGTCCGCTTGAGCTCGCGCGCGAGGCGCTTCTCATACGTCCCGTACAGGAGCGCGCTCAGGCCCATCGACATCCTTCTGACTTAGCGGCAACGGCTGCAACAACCGTACCCCGGCGCCATAACCTACGGTATCGTAGGTTCATGGTCGAGAATCTCCCCGTCCCTGGTAAGCCGCTCATGCGCGGGTGGCTTCACCTCGGCGCGGCGCCGCTCGCGCTCATCGCAGGGCTGGCCCTCACCGCCATCGCGCCCACGCTCGCCGGAAGGGTGTCCTTCGCGATCTTCACCCTGACCGCGGTGATGCTGTTCGGGACCTCGGCGGTGTACCACCGCGGCAACTGGTCGGACAGGACCCGCGCGGTGCTGCGCCGCATGGATCACGCGAACATCTTCCTCATCATCGCCGGCACGTACACGCCGCTGACGGTGCTGCTCCTCGAGCCGCCGACCAGCGTGTGGGTGCTGGGCGTCGTCTGGGGCGGCGCGCTGCTCGGCCTGCTGTTCCGCGTGCTGTGGCTCGGCGCGCCCCGGTGGATGTACGTCCCGATCTACATCGCGCTCGGCTGGGTCGCGATCGGCTTCATCAAGCCGTTCTACGAGGCCGGCGGGATGGCGGTGGTGGTCCTCATCATCGTCGGCGGGCTCTGCTACACCGTCGGCGCGATCATCTACGGCACCAAGTGGCCCCGTGGATCCCAGAAGTACTTCGGCTTCCACGAGATCTTCCACGCGCTAACGATCGCCGGCTTCGCCTGCCACTTCGTCGCCGCTTCCCTCGCTGCCTTCGCCGTCGCCTGACGGTCCGGCCTCCGGCGGGGCCGCCACAGCATCGTCCGCGCGCGCCTCGGCCTCCTCGCGCGCCTGCTGCACACGCATCTTGCGCAGGTGCTTGCTGAGCGAGCGCATGAGCAGGATGGTCGCGCCGACGAGCGCGAACGTGGCGACGAAGGCGAGGAAGCCCGGGCCGCCGGTGAAGTTGGAATCCATGTCCGCCTCTCTGACCGGACTATCCTGCCTCATCATGACCACCGCGGAACCCCACGAGCGCGACGGCGCCCTCCCCCAGCTCAGCCGACGGACGTGGGCGCTCGTCATCGGCGGCCTCGCCGTGCTCGTGGGCGCGACCGCGTGGTACGCCTTCGTCGCCTCGCACGAGGAGGTGCACTGGAAGGACGTGGGCTTCTCCGTGGTCTCCCCGACCGAGATCACCCTGACCTACGACGTCTACCTCTACGACGACGTCGACGTCGACTGCGCGCTGCGCGCCCTCAACCCGCGCTTCACGGAGATCGGCGTCACCACGCAGCGCATCGCTTTCGCCGACGGCCGCCAGCAGCGGCTCGAGGCCACCATCACCACCACCGAGGAGGCCACCACGGCGCAGGTCCAGTACTGCGTCCCCGTGGAGTGAGCCGTCCGGCACGACGCGGTGCCGGCTTGGGCGGGCTTGCACGGGCTTGGTAAGGTGGCGCACCTTGTCACATGAGGAGGTAGCACCGTGACCGAGACCACTGGAACCTGGCTGACCCAGGAGGCCTTCGACCGGCTCCAGGCCGAGTACGACCACCTGGTGAACGTCGGCCGCGTCGAGATCGCCAAGGAGATCGACGAGCGCCGCCAGGAGGGCGACCTCAAGGAGAACGGCGGCTACCACGCGGCCCGCGACGAGCAGGCCAAGATGGAGGCCCGCATCCAGGAGCTGCGCCGCAAGCTCGAGACCGCCCAGGTGGGCGAGGTCCAGTTCTCCGGCACCATCGCCGCGGGCACCGTGGTGACCGCCGAGGTCATGGGCCGCGAGATGAAGTTCCTGGTCGGCTCGCGCGAGATCGCCGAGGGCACCGACCTCGACGTCTTCAGCGCCGAGTCCCCGCTGGGCGCCGCGCTGCTCGGCCACGTCGCCGGCGATGAGACGTCCTACGTGGCGCCCAACGGCAAGGAGATCTCCGTCAAGGTGGTCGCCGCGGAGCCGTTCAACGGCTGACACCCTCGCACGCTTCGACGATGCCCTCGGGAAGGACCCCGGGGGCATCGTCGCGTCTCAGCCTCGCTGGAGCAGCACCACGGCCTCGTAGTGCGAGGTATGGGGGAACATGTCGAGCAGCCGCCCGCGCACGGGTCGCAGCGACGGCATCGCCGCCAGGTCCTTGGCGAGCGTGACCGCGTTGCAGCTCGAGTAGACCACGGTCCCGGCCCCGGACGCCTCAAGCCACCCCGCGAGCTCCGCCCCGATCCCCCGCCGCGGCGGGTTCACGATCACGACGTCGGGCACCAGCTCCTGCGCGAGCGCCCAGGCGGTCGCATCCGCGGCGACGAACACCGCATCGTCCGCGCCCTCGCGCCCGGCGCGCCCGAGCTCCTCGGCGCTGAGCCGCGCGCTCTCGATCGCCTGCTCGCTCACCTCGACGCCCACGACGGCCCGGCCGCCCGCCAGGCAGTGCAGCGCGAAGCCGCCCACGCCGCAGTAGAGGTCCCACACGGTGGTGGGCGCGGCATCGTCCACCCAGCCGGCCACCTGCGCGTAGAGCTCGCGCGCGATCGCTGTGTTGGTCTGGAAGAAGCTCTGCGGGCGCAGGTGGAGGACCACCTCGCCCATCTCCATCGCGAGCGACGCGCGCTCGGTGAGCACGATCTCCCGCTCCCCTTCGACCACGGCCTTGTGCTCGGGAAGGATGTTGGCGGTCACCACGGCGAGGCTCGGGAGCTCGTCGAGGAGCCACGGCAGGTGCTTCTGGATGCGGGTGAGCGCCTCGGTCGAGCGCAGCACCAGGCGGGCCATCAGCTCGCCGTTCGGCGCGAGGGTGACGATGACGTTCTTGAGCTCGCCGCGACGCGCCGGGACGTCGTAGGGCTCGAGCCGCGCCACCTGAACGAAGCGCGCGAGCACGGGGAACGATGCGGCCAGAGGCTCGGGATAGAGCGGGCACCCGCGCAGGTCGACGCCGTGGCCCGCATCGTCCAGGATGCCGATGGTCGGGGCGTCCATCGTGCCGCCCACCACCATCTTCGCCTTGGTGCGGAAGCCCTGCTCGGCGCTCATGAGCGGCGCCTCCCAGGCGATGCCGCCCGCGCGCTCGCCGATAGCCTCGCTCAGCAGCGCCTCGAGGTGCGCCTGCTTGTCCGCGACCTGGACGTCATGCGCCGTCTCGATGAGGGTGCACGAGCGGCACACCCCCGAGTCGTAGTAGGCGCAGCGCACCTCAGGAGTGTAGGCGCGACCGCCGCTCAGGTGTGCGGCGCATCGTCCCCGCTGTCGTCGTGACCCTCGGGGTGGCGGCGGCGTACGCGGATCTCGCCGGTCTTGGCGATCGCCTCGCGCGCACGCTTGATCGCCTCGCGTGGATGCTCGGTGAGCACCGCGCCCGTGTCGGGAGGCACCTCCGCCTCCGCCGTCATCTGGGCGTGGAGCGAGCGGCCGAACGCATAGACGAAGGACACGATCGGGACGGCGATGACGGCGCCGATGAGGCCCAGCAGCAGGGTGCCCATGGAGACCGTCAGCAGGATCACCAGCGGATGCAGCGAGGCGGCCTTGCCGAACAGCCACGGGTACAGCACGTTGCCCTCGATCTGCTGGACCAGCAGCACGATCGCGAGCATCCACAGCGCCGTGGGCCAGCCGCCGTCGAACAGGCCGACGAGGACCGCGATCGCGCCGGACAGGGTCGCGCCGAACAGCGGGATGAAGGACAGCAGGAACACGAAGATCGCGATGGGGAACGCGAGCGGGAGCCCCAGGATCCATGCGCCGGTGCCGATGCCGACGGCATCGATGAACGCGACGAACACGCTCGTCTCGGTGTAGCGCCGCAGCGTGAGCCACGCGGTCATGCCGGCGTTGTCGACGCGCTCGCTCCGGGACCGGGGAACGAGCCCCACGAACCACAGCCACAGCTTCCGGCCGTCCTTCATGAAGAAGAACAGCGAGAACAGGGCGACGATCGAGCCGGCGAAGAGCGATCCGATGGTCCCTGTCACGGAGAAGGCGCCTGTCGCCACGCCCCACGCATTGTCCTGCACCGTCTTCTGGACGTTGCCGAGCATGTCGTCGATCTGCTCGCGGGACAGGTGCACGGGACCGTCCACGAGCCAGTCGAGGAACTGGTCGAAGCCCTTGACGGCCGCCTCCTGGAGGTCGCCGAAGCCCGCCACGATCGAGCTGCCGGCCGCGACCGCAAGACCGAGCACCACCGTGACAAGCGCGAGGATCGCGAGCGCTGCGCCGAGCGCGCGGGGGACGTGCCACTTCTCGAGCCTGCTCACCGCCTGCTCGAGGGGCGCTGCGATCAGCATGGCGATGGCGAGCGGCAGGATGATGGACGCGAAGTTGGTGAAGCCCGCGAACATGACGTACGCGATGATGCCGACGATGATGAGACGCCACGACCATGCGGCGGTGACGCGCAGCCACAGCGGCACGTACTCGGACGCGACGTCGGCAGGCGCTTCGTCGGTGTCCAGGGGACCGGGCTCATCTGCCATGCTTCGGAGCCTAGCCGTCGGCGCGCCCGGGCCCGGGGACGTGAGGAACACGGCGGGGCGCATCGGCGTTCGTCTCAGCGGAAGGGAGCAACGGATGCTCGGAATCGACAAGACCGTGATGATCAAGCCGGACCAGGCCCTCTCGGGCCGGGACGCGGAGATGCAGATCGCGGACAAGCACGTGGTGCTTGGCACGGACCTCAAGGGTCCCTGGCCCGAGGGCCACGAGGTCCTCTACGTCGGGATGGGCTGCTTCTGGGGTGCGGAGCGCATCTTCTGGCAGATCCCCGGCGTGCACGTGACCGCCGCCGGCTACATGGGCGGCTGGACACGCAACCCCAACTACCAGGAGACGTGCACCTCGCTCACGGGTCACACGGAGACCGTCCAGGTGGTCTACGACCCCGCGGCCGTGTCGCTGGACACCCTGCTGGCCGCGTTCTGGGAGAACCACGACCCGACCACGGCCAACCGCCAGGGCGGGGACATCGGCACGCAGTACCGCAGCGCGATCTTCGCGACCACGGACGCCCAGCTCGAGGCCGCCGAGGCCTCGCGCGAGCGCTACCAGGCCCGCCTCACGGAGCAGGGTTACGGCGCGATCACCACGCAGATCGCGCGCGCGGACCAGGCGGGCGACGGCACGTTCTACTACGCCGAGGACTACCACCAGGGCTACCTGCACAAGAATCCTGGCGGCTACTGCAACCACGGCTTCTGCCAGGTGAGCTTCTCCTAGCGGCGCACCGCGGACGGGGCCCCGACCTCCGGGTCGGGGCCTCGTCGCGTCACGGGCGTGCGCGCGTGGCCTCGGGAACGCGCACGGCACCGCCGGCTCCGGGGTTGGCCTCGCCCCACGCACGCAGCGCGTCGATGACGGGGGCGAGCGTGCGCCCAAGCGGCGTGAGGCTGTACTCGACGCGCGGCGGGATCTCGGGGAAGACCTCGCGCGCGACGACCCCGTGCGCCTCGAGGGCCCGCAGGCGGTCGGTCAGCGTCTTGGGGCTCGCGCCGGGGAGCGAGGCGAGCAGCTCGCCGAACCTTCGCTTGCCGTCGAACAGCTCCCGCAGGATCAGCAGCGTCCACTTGCCGTCGAGCACGCGCACGGCGCGCTCGATGGGACATCCGGGTGCACCCACGGCCTAACTTCCCTTCTGGATACTACTTTCATCATAAGTGCGTACTTCCGCAAGTGAAGCGATCCGGCGACAGTGGTGCTGTCGCCGACCGACGGCGACACCACCGACGAGAGGTCCGACCATGCGCACCCTGCTGCTCCGCATCACGCTCACCGTGGTGATCGCCTTCCAACTCTTCTTCGCCGTCCTCCTGCTCGCGGCCCCGGCGAGATTCGCCGAGATGCTCGACCTCCCCGCCGCACCCGCGTGGACGGCGTTCCTCTTCGCCCTCTTCAGCGCCCGCGCCCTGGGCTTCGCCTACGGCCTCGCGCTCGCGATCCGGGACCCCTTCCGCCATCGCTCGTGGATCGTCGCGATGATCGGCGTCCAGGCGATCGACTGGATCGCGGCGATCGCGACCGTCGCGAGCGGCGTGGTCGCGCTGTCGCAGGTGTCCACGGCCTCCTACATGCCGCTGGTGTTCATCGTGGCGATGATCGGGCTCTTCCCCCGCCGCCGCGACGGAGCGACGCGCGCGGAGCTCGCCCGGCCGCACGCGCGGACCGCGTGACCCGTCGCGGCCGAGGACGACGAAGGCCCCCGACCGTGAGGTCGGGGGCCTTCGTGGACGCCGGGATCAGTCGCGACCGGAGAAGATCGCGATGAGACGCAGGAACTCGGTGTAGAGCCACACGAGCGTCACGATGAGGCCGAACGCGGCCTTCCACTCGATCTTCTTGTCGAGGCCGCGCTTCACGCCGTTGTCGATGAAGTCGAAGTCGCCGATGAGCGAGATGCACGCGAGCAGGATCGCCACCAGGCCGATGATCGCGCCGAGCGGGACGCCGATGCCGGCGATCTCGACCGAGTAGAGGCCGAACATCTGGTTCGAGTCGCTGAAGATCATGTAGCCCAGGTTGACCAGGCTGAACGCGAGGTACGAGATCGCGCCGATCATGAAGATCTTGTTGAGCTTCGCGGTGTAGCGGACCTTGCCCGAGCGGTACAGCCACAGGCAGATCATGAACGTGAGGCCGGTCGCGAGCAGCGCCTGCACGCCCGCGCCGGGCACGTCCGCCCAGGTCTCGATGGCGACGGTGATCGCGCCGAGGAACACGCCCTCGGCCGCCGCGTACGTGGCCACGAGCGCGGGCCCGGGGGTCCGCTTGAAGGCGGCGACGAGGCCGACGATCATCGCGAGGATGCCCGCGCCGAACGCGAACAGCAGCGCCGAGGGCTGCTGCGCGACGTACACGTACGTCGCTGCTCCCAGGCCCAGCGTGACGATGCCGAGGCCGGCGGTCTTGTTGATGACGCCCTGATAGCTCATCCGCTCCGTGACCACGTAGCCCGGCGCCGCGGACGGCGCCTGGTACTGGCGCTCCAGGTCGGCTGCGCTGGGCTGATCCGCCAGCAGCGGGTCGGCCTTGAACTCCTGGGCGTTGCTGAACACCGGACTTGCCACGTTTCCTCCTCAGTGGATGACCGCCCCAGTCTAGACACGCGCCATCGCGCGGCGGCGGGGCCGTCGTGGGGACAACGCGCCAGGCACCGCCAGCGCTCCCACCCCTCCCCTCCTGACAGCCACAACGGAGTGGAGCCCGACACGCCGCCGCGGAGCGCACGATGCGCGGGGCGGCGCGGCGTGTCGCGGCGAGATCCGTTCGCAGTGTCGGAGGGGAGGGGCGCCCGTTTTTCTTTGTTCCTGTTGCAATCCCTTTGTTTCTGTGTTTTTATGTGGAAATCCGGACAAAGGAGTCATCCATGTACGCGACGGAGCGACAGCAGCGCATCCTTGCGGAGGCGCGCACCGCGGGCCGCGTCGAGGTCGCCTCGCTCGCCGAGGCGCTGGCGGTCACCACCGAGACCATCCGCCGCGACCTCACGGTTCTCGAGCGGCGCGGATCGCTGCGCCGGGTCCACGGCGGCGCGATCCCCGTCGAGCGGTTCGAGCTCGAGCCCACGCTCGCCTCGCGCTCGACCCTGCGTCCCGACGTCAAGCGCCGCATCGCGTCGCGCGTCCTCGCCGAGCTGCCGGCGGGCGGCACCGTCATCCTCGACGCCGGCTCGACCACGCAGGCGCTCGTCGACGCGCTCCCCGTCGACATCGACCTCACGGTCATCACCGACTCGCTTCCCGCCGCGAGCGCCCTGTCGACCCGGCCGGGCATCTCGCTCTACGTGCTCGGCGGCCGCGTCCGCGGCGTCACCGCCGCCGCGGTGGGCGACTGGGCGACCGATGCGCTCGCCGGCATCGTCGCCGACGTCGCGGTCGTGGGCACCAACGGCTTCTCCGCGGCGCGGGGTCTCACCACCCCGGACCAGGACGAGGCGCGCGTGAAGCGCGCGATGGTCAAGGCCGCACGGCGCGTCGTCGTCGCCGCCGACTCGTCGAAGGCCGGCGACGACCATCTGCACCGCTTCGCCGCTCTCGACGAGGTGGACCTCATCGTCACCGACGCCGAGCTCGCGAACGACGTCGCGGACGAGCTCCGCGCGGCCGGCACCGAGGTCGTGGCGGCATGATCGTCACCCTCACCCCCAACCCGAGCGTCGACCGCGCCATCACGCTCGCCGCGCTCGAGCGCGGCGAGGTCAACCGCGCCGCCGAGGTGCGGGTCGACGCGGGAGGCAAGGGCGTCAACGTCGCACGAGCCATCACCGCGCAGGGCGGGGACGCCGTCGCGGTCCTCCCCGTCGGCGGCCCCGAGGGCCACCTGCTCGAGGAGCTGCTCACCGCCGCCGGGGTGGCCCACCGCCCGGTTCCCGTGGCCGGCAGCGCCCGGATGAACATCTCGGTGCTCGAGCCCGACGGCACCACGACCAAGCTCAACGAGCCCGGACCCGAGCTCTCGGCCGCGGAGGTCGATGCCCTCCTCGACGCGACGTCCGCGAGCGCACGCGGAGCGGCGTGGGTGGTCGGGTGCGGCAGCCTCCCTCCCGGCGCCCCCGACTCTCTCTACAGCGACCTCATCGCGCACGCCCGCGCCAGGGACGCCCGCGTCGCCATCGACAGCTCCGGCGCGCCGCTCGCCGAGGCGGTGGAGGCACGCCCGGACCTCATCAAGCCCAACCACGAGGAGCTGTGCGAGCTGGTCGGCCGCGCACTCCCCACCCTCGGCGACGTCCAGATCGCCGCGGGCGACCTGGTCGCCGTGGGCGTGCGGACCGTGGTGGTGAGCCTCGGCGGCGACGGCGCCCTGCTCGTCGACGCGACCCACGCCATCCATGCACGCGCGTCGATCCCGGCGCCCGTCTCGACCGTCGGAGCCGGCGACTGCATGCTCGCCGGCCTCCTCCACGGCCTCACCCGAGGCCTGCCCCCCGCCGACGCCCTCGCCGAGGGCGTCCTCTGGGGCTCCGCTGCCGTGACCCTTCCCGGCAGCCGGGTCCCCTCCCCCGCGGACCTCCGCGGCATCACCGTGCAGCTCTCGCGCACGCCCCCTGCAGGCCTGGCCCTCGGTCAGCGCTGACCCCGAAAGGAACACCCCCATGTCACTGATCACCGCTGATCAGGTCATCCTCGACCTCGCCGCGGAGGACCGCCACGCGGCCACACGCGCGCTGGCCGGAACACTTGTCGCCTCGGGGCGCTGCACGGACGTCGAGGCCTTCGTCGCGGATGTCCGCAAGCGCGAGGAGACGATGGCCACCGGGCTCCCGGGCGGCATCGCCATCCCTCACGCGCGCAGCGCCGCCATCACCGAGCCGACGCTCGCCTTCGCCCGCACCGACGGGATCGACTGGGGCGCGAAGGACGGCCCCGCCTCGCTCGTGTTCCTCATCGCCGCGCCCGAGGGCGCCGGAGAGGCGCACATGAAGGTGCTGCCGCGGCTGGCCAAGGCGCTCATGAAGAAGGAGTTCACGGGCGCGCTCCGCTCCGCGACCACCGCGGACGAGGTCGTCGCGATCGTCGAGGCGGAGGTGGGGGACGTCGTCGTCTCGCCGCCGCCGGTTCCGACCCCGGCGGCCGAGGCCCCCGAGCCCGCGCCCGAGCCCGTCGCGCCGGCGCCGGTTCGCGCCGCATCGTCCGGCCTCACGCTCGTGGGCGTCACGTCCTGCCCCACCGGCATCGCGCACACCTACATGGCGGCCGAGGCGCTCGAGCGGGCTGCCAAGGACGCGGGCCACACCATGAAGGTCGAGACGCAGGGCTCCGCAGGCGCGACACCGCTCACGGCGGAGGAGATCGCCGCGGCCGATGCCGTGATCTTCGCCCACGACGTCGAGGTGCGCAGCGCCGAGCGCTTCTCCGGCAAGCCCATCGTCGACGTCGGCGTGAAGAAGGCCATCTCCGACGGTCCCGCGCTGATCGCCCAAGCGGTCGCGATGTCCTCCGAGTGGAAGACCAACCCGCACGCCGAGGCCGCGGCACCCTCCGCATCGTCCGGGCTGGCGACCAAGGTCGACAAGGAGGCCGGGCTCGGCACCCGCCTGCGCCAGTGGCTGATGACGGGCGTGAGCTACATGATCCCGTTCGTCGCGGCGGGCGGCATCCTCATCGCTCTGTCCTTCATGCTCGCGCAGTTCGCGCTCGGGGAGAACGGCGCGATCGAGATCACCAATTACCACGCGAGCTACGTCGACCCGAGCGTCACCGAGGTCGACCCGTACAACCTCGCGCAGAACTTCGACTTCACCTCGCTGACCGCGTGGGCTGCCCTGCTGTTCGTCATCGGCGGCGCGGCGTTCGGCTTCCTGGTCCCGATCCTGTCGGGCTTCATCGCCTTCGCGATCGCCGACCGACCGGGGCTGGTGCCCGGCATCGTGGGCGGCTCCGTCGCCTAAGGGATGGGTGCCGGCTTCCTGGGCGGCATCGTCACCGGTCTGCTCGGCGGCCTGGTCGCCAAGTGGATCGCCTCGTGGAAGGTCCACAAGGGCGTGCGCGGCGTGATGCCGGTGGTGGTCATCCCGCTGCTGTCGAGCCTCATCAGCGTGGGCCTGTTCATCACGCTCCTGGGACGCCCCATCACCGCGCTCTCCGACGGCCTCAACGAGTGGCTCACCGGCCTCCAGGGCGGCAGCGCCTTCATCCTCGGCGTGGTGCTCGGCGCGATGATGGGCTTCGACCTGGGCGGCCCGGTCAACAAGGTCGCCTACTTCTTCGGCACCGCAGGGCTGGCGGCCGCCGGGACCGCGACCGACTCGACCGCGCTCACCATCATGGCGGCCGTCATGGGCGCCGGCATGGTCGCCCCGCTCGCCATGGCGCTCGCCACCACCGTCCGCCCGAGGCTCTTCTCGGAGCCCGAGCGGGAGAACGGCAAGGCTGCGTGGCTCCTCGGCGCCTCGTTCATCTCCGAGGGAGCGATCCCGTTCGCGGCGGCCGACCCGGTCCGCGTCATCGTCTCCTCCGTGATCGGCTCGGCCCTCACCGGCGGTCTGATCATGGTGTTCGGCGTGACCCTGCGCGCACCGCACGGCGGCATCTGGGTCCTGCCCCTCATGGGCGGCTTCCTGTGGTTCCTGGTCGCCCTCGCGGCCGGCGTGCTGCTCATGACCGCGATCGTGGTCACCCTCAAGTCCCGCGACAAGAAGCTCGCGACCGTCGACGCGGTCGCGACCGTCTGAACCCCCTGTTCGAAGGAGAACCACCATGTCTCAGCGCACCGTCACCATCGCATCGTCCGTCGGGCTTCACGCCCGCCCCGCCGCCCTCTTCGTGGAGGCGGCCCAGGAGACCGGGCTCGACGTCGAGATCGGCCGGGCCGGCGAGGACGCCGTCGACGCCACCAGCATCCTGGGCGTCATGGCCCTGGGCGCCAAGCACGGCGAGGAGGTGATCCTCACCGCCGAGGGCGACGGCGCGGACGCCGCCCTCGAGTCCCTGGTCGCGCTCCTGTCGCGCGACCTGGATGCCGAGGAGGGCTGACATGTCCGGCGACACCCGTCACGGCGTCGGCGTCAGCCCCGGCACGGCGGTCGGGCCGGTGGTGCAGGTCGCGCCGCCGGTCCGGCCCCCGGCCGACGAGCCCGCGCCGGACGATCCGGACGCGGCCACCTCGCAGGTGCTGGAGTCGCTCGCTGCCGTCGCTGTCGACCTCGACGCGCGCGTCGAGGCGGCCGACGAGCACGCCAAGCCGATCCTCAAGGCCACCGCGATGATCGCTCGCGACAAGGGCCTCGCGAAGGCCGCGGGCAAGCACATCGCCGCCGGGCTCGGCCCCGCCCACGCGATCGAGGCGGCCGTCGCGGAGTACGCGGCGCAGTTCGAGGCACTCGGCGGATACTTCGCCGAGCGCGTCGCGGACCTCAAGGACGTGGGCGACCGCGCGATCGCGCATGTGCTCGGGGTGCCGTCGCCCGGAGTTCCGCCGCTCGACGGGCCGTCCGTCATCGTGGCCGTGGACCTCGCGCCAGCGGAGACCGCGACGCTCGACCGCGCGCACGTGGTGGGCATCGTCACCGCCGCGGGCGGGCGCACGTCGCACACCGCGATCCTCGCGGCGCAGATGGGCATCCCGGCGGTGGTCCAGGTGCACGGCGCCACGGACATCCCGGCCGGCACCACGGTCGCCGTCGACGGCGAGGCGGGCGAGGTCACGCTCGACCCCGACATGGCGCTCCTCGAGGCGCAGCGCGAGCGCCGCGAACGGCGCGCCGCCGCGCTCGCCGGCGTGTCCGGACCGGGCGCCACCAACGATGGCCACGCCGTCGCCCTGCTCGCGAACATCGGCGGGGTGGACGATGCGGTCGCGGCCGGCGCGCAGGACGTCGAGGGCGTCGGCCTGTTCCGCACCGAGTTCCTGTACCTCTCCGCGGCCGCGCTGCCCAGCGTGGAGGAGCAGGCCGAGGTGTACCGCAAGGTGCTGGAGCCGTTCGGGACCCGTCGCGTGGTGGTCCGTACGCTCGACGCGGGTGCCGACAAGCCGCTCGCCTTCGCGAGCCTGGGCGAGGAGGAGAACCCCGCGCTCGGACGCCGCGGGCTGCGGCTGTGCCAGGCGAAGCCGGAGCTCATCGACTCGCAGCTGGAGGCGCTGGCCCTCGCCGCGCGGGAGACCGGCGCGGACGTCCGCGTGATGGCGCCCATGGTCGCGACGGCCGAGGAGGCCGCCTGGTTCGCCTCGCGGGTCGCGGCGGCGGGGCTGCCGAAGTCGGGCGTGATGATCGAGGTGCCGGCGGCCGCGCTGCGGTCGCGGCACGTGCTCGCGGAGGTCGACTTCGGCTCGCTCGGCACCAACGATCTTGCGCAGTACACGATGGCCGCGGACCGCATGGAGGGCGAGCTGTCCGATCTGCTGGATCCGTGGCAGCCGGCGGTGCTCGACGTGGTCGCGGCGGCGTGCGACGGTGGGGCCGAGACCGGCAAGCCGGTGGGCGTGTGCGGCGAGTCCGCGGGCGATCCCTTCCTCGCGCTGGTGCTCGCCGGTCTGGGCGTGTCGAGCCTGTCGATGGCCCCCAAGAAGGTCGCGGCGGTGCGGTTCGCGCTGTCGCTTCACAGCCTCGACGAGTGCCGTGCGCTCGCGGTGCTCGCGCGGGACGCGCCATCCGCGCCCGAGGCCCGCGAGGCCGTGCGCGCGGCGGCGAGCGAGGAGCTCACGGCGATCCTCTGAACCCGCGCGGGAGACCCGCCGTAGAATGGTCTCGCTCTCCTGCTTCAACGGACCGAAGGGGGCCCGTCGTTGCACCGGACCACCGCATTGCTCCATGACCTCTCCGTCGAGGTCACCGCACGCGACCGCACCGCGCTCGCCCGCGCGGGCCTCGCCGCAGGCACGCGGGTGAGCATCACGCACCTGGGAACGGAGACCGCGCAGGACCGGCTCGACGCCGCAGCCGCGGTCGGGGCGGCGGGCCTGGTGCCGGTCCCCCACCTGTCCGCGCGGCGTTTCGCGGACGCGGACCAGGTCCGCGACGCGCTCGCGGGGCTGCGCGAGCACGGCGCCCACGAGCGCGTGTTCGTGATCGGCGGGGACCCGCGCACGCCCGCGGGTCCGTACTCCTCCGCGCTCGACCTGATCCGCTCGGGTCTGCTCGCGGACCACGGCGTGCGCGAGGTCGGCATCGCCGGCTACCCCGAGGGCCATCCGGCGATCCCCGAGGCCGAGCTGTGGGAAGCGCTCGCCGCCAAGACCGCCGCGATCGCGGAGCAGGGCATGGCCGCGACGGTCACCTCGCAGTTCTCCTTCGACGCCGATGCGGTGGTCGCCTGGATCTCGGGGGTACGCGAGGCGGGTGTGATCGCGCCGATCCGCGTGGGTGTCCCGGGCCCGGCGGGGGTCGGGCGCCTGCTCGCCTTCGCGCGACGATGCGGGGTCGGGTCCAGCGCGGGCATCGTGCGCAAGTACGGCTTCTCTCTCACCAACCTCATGGGCACGGCCACGCCCGACAGGTTCGTGGCCGACCTGGCGGGGCGGCTCGACCTCGCGCACCACGGCGAGGTGCACCTGCACGTCTACGCGTTCGGCGACGTCGCCGCGACCTCCAGGTGGATCGCGGGGGCCGCCGTCCGGGCGCTGCCCCTCGACGCCTCCAAGCCCGCCTAGCCGATCCGCCGACGATAGGCCGCCTTCGCCAGGGCGTACGCCACGACGAGGATGCCCGCGATCCAGGCGAGCGCGACCGCGAGGTCCGCTCCCACCGGCTCGCCGGCCAGCAGCGCGCGCACCGAGTCGACGACCGCCGTGACGGGCTGGTTCTCGGCGAACCAGCGCACCGGTCCCGGCATCGTCTCCGTCGGCACGAAGGCGGAGCTCACGAAGGGCAGCAGGATGAGCGGGTACGCGAACGCGCTCGCGCCCTCGACCGTCGTGGCGGTGAGGCCCGGCAGGATCGCGAGCCACGTGAGCGCGAGCGTGAGGAAGGCGAGGATGCCCGCGGTCGCGAGCCATGCGCCGAGGCCGGCGCTCGAGCGGAAGCCCATCGCGAGCGCGGCGAGGACCACCACGCCGAGCGAGACGAGCGTCGCCACCAGCGACGTCAGCACGTGGGCCCACAGCACCGCGGGCCGAGCGACGGGCATCGAGTGGAAGCGCTCGAAGATCCCGCCCTGGAGGTCCACGAACAGCCGGAACGCGGTGTACGAGACGCTCGACGCGATCGTGATGACCAGGATGCCCGGCAGCAGGTAGGTCGCGTAGCGGTCCGCGCCGGCGTCGATCGCGCCGCCCAGCACGTAGACGAACAGCAGCAGGAACGCGATCGGCATAAGCGCGGTGGTGATGATGGTGTCCGGGCTGCGCGTGATGTGGCGCAGCGAGCGGCCGGTGAGGATCGCGGTGTCGGCGATGGCGGTCATGGCATCTCCTTGGCGCCGACCACCGCGAGGAAGACCTCCTCGAGGCTCGGCTGCTTCTCGACGTACTCGACGGTCGGCGCGGGGATGAGCGCCTTGAGCTCCGCCAGCGTGCCGTCGACGATGATGCGGCCCTCGTGGAGGATCGCGATGCGGTCGGCGAGGTGCTCCGCCTCGTCCAGGGTCTGCGTGGTGAGCAGCACGGTGGTGCCGCCGTCGGCGAGCGCGCGCACGGCGGCCCACACCTCGCGACGGGCCTCCGGGTCCAGCCCGGTGGTGGGCTCGTCGAGGAAGATCACCCGCGGATCGCCGATGAGGCTCATCGCGATGTCGAGGCGCCTCCGCATGCCTCCCGAGTAGGTGCTGGCGCGCCGCGCTCCCGCCTCGGTGAGGCCGAACCGCGCGAGCAGCGCATCGGCGACCGCCCCCGGATCGGGGACGCGCCGCAGGCGCGCGATCAGCACGAGGTTCTCGCGCCCGCTCAGCACGTCGTCGACGGCGGAGTGCTGGCCCGTGAGGCTGATCGCCGCGCGGACCTCGGCGGGCGCGGAGGCGACGTCGTGCCCCGCCACCCGGGCCTCGCCCGCATCGGCCTTCAGCAAGGTGCTGAGGATGCGGATCAGGGTGGTCTTGCCGGCTCCGTTGGATCCCAGCAGGGCGTGGATGGTGCCGGGAGCGACCTCGAGGTCGACTCCCTCGAGCACGTCGAGGTCGCCGTAGCTGTGGCGCAGCCCGCCCACCGCGATGGCCGGCGCGGTCATGTCGCGTCCCCCGCGGCGCGGTCCATCGCCTCGACCAGCCGCGCGCGCTCCTTGTCGATCCAGCGACGGCCCGTGTAGGCCTCGGCGAACGTCTCGGCGAAGTCCACCGGGTCGGCGCCGACGATGTCGCGCACGGGGGTCCCGTCCGCGGCCGCGCGCTCCCAGAGGTCCGCGAGGTCGCCGACCATGGTGATCATCGTGTCGCCGTCCGTGACGCCGCCGTAGTACATGAAGTACCGCAGCAGCGCGGCCGCCGCCTCCGAGTACGGCGCGGGCAGGGCCTCGATGCGTCGTCTGTCGGCCTTGAACTGCTTCTTCTGCTCCAGCGAGCCCGTGAGCTTCTCGATCCAGGACATGACTACTCTCCTTCTGCCTTGAGGTGGGCGAGCCGGTCGGCGAGGAAGCCCCAGCTGCTCCAGAACTCGTCCAGCGCCTCCCGGCCCTGGGCGTTGAGGGTGAACACCTTGCGTGGCGGGCCCTTCTCCGAGGGCACCTTCTCCACGTCGACCAGGCCGCGCTGCTCGATGCGGACCAGCAGCGCGTACACGGTGCCCTCCGCGATGTCGGCGAAGCCCTGGTCGCGCAGCCTCGCGGTGATCTCGTACCCGTAGGCCGGGCCGAGGCCGAGGAGCGCCAGGACGATGCCTTCCAGCGTGCCCTTGAGCATCTCCGTCATCTGCTTGCCCATGCGGGCCTCCCGTGGCTACTCAGTATTGCTGACTACCACTAGATAGTAACACTGAGTAGTGAGGGCGCAAGGGGTGAGGAGGCGTCGTCGGCATCACGAACCCAGCGCTCCGCGGCGCAGCAACGCGTGCTGATCGTGTCGATGACGGGGCGCGTGAGGGGTCAACGCGTGCTGATCGTGTCCGCACTCCCTGTCGGGATCACACGATCCGCACGCGTTGACGGCGCACGAAGCCGCCGATCAACACGATCCGCACCAATTGCGCGAGAGATGCGCGTGCGAAGGCGCGGCTCAGCCGAGCGGCACCGAGTGGATCGCGGAGTCCACGGACGCGCCGTTGAGCTCGAGGTACAGGTGGCGCTCGGTCACAGAGACGGTCATGGCGTTGCGGCGCTCGATCAGTCCGGCGGCCGCCTCGATGAAGCCCGGGTCGAAGCTGTGGAGCGTGATGCGCTCGCGCTGATGGATCTTCTTGCCCTCCCAGCGGGCGAGCACCTTCGCGGGATCGTGCTGGGTGTACACCGCGGCACGGTCTGCGAGCCTGGAGCCCCGGTGCAGGCGCTCCGCCTCGGGCTGCCCCACCTCGATCCACGCCGCGATGAGACCGGTGAGGTCGCGCACCAGGACGGCAGGCTCCTCGGCGGTGGAGATTCCCTCGGAGAACGTGATGCCGTCCTCGTGCTCGAGGCAGTACGCGAGCACCCGCGTGATCATGAACAGCGCGGTCTCGGAGGGATGACGCGCGACGCGCAGCGACAGGTCCTCGTAGACGCCGCGGTCCACGTCCGCGAGCGTGATGTCGAACGTGTGAACAGTCGCGCCGGCAGCCATGACGCACCAGCGTACGTGCCCCCGGCGGGGTTCGAACCCGCACTGGGCCGGGTTTAAGCCGGCTGCCTCTGCCAGTTGGGCTACGGGGGCGGCGGGACGATGCGCCCGTCAGCCCCGCTCGGCCGCCGAGAACGCGATGCCGTCGAGGATGTCGTGCTCGCTCGTCACCACGTGCGGTAACGCTCCCCCGGCGGCGACCACCGAGTCGCGGACACGAGTCATCACGGTGCGCCACACCAGCGCGCCCGCACCGATCACGTCGACGCGGCCGGGGTGCATGAAGCCGAGCGCGGACTTCTCCGCCCGCGAGGCCGCGAGGAGCTCGTCGCAGGCGCGGATGGCGTCGTCGATGTCGATGATCGCGCCGTTGATCGCGTCGCGGTCGTACTCGGGCAGCCCCAGCGCGTGCGCCGTGACGGTGGTGATGGTGCCCGCGAGCCCCACGAGCGTGGCGGTGCGCTCGACCGGGACGCCCGCGAAGGCGAGGTCGATCGCATCGTGCACGTCGGCCTCGGCCGCCGCGACCTGCTCGTCGGACGGAGGGTCGCCCGCGAGGTGGCGCTCGGTCATGCGCACGCAGCCGACGTCCATGGAATGCGCGAACTCCGGGCGCTCCACGCCCAGCACCACCTCGGTGGACCCGCCGCCCAGGTCGACCACCAGGAACGGTGCGTCGTGCGCGGCGTCGAGCGCGCCGGTCGCACCGCGGAAGGACAGCGCGGCCTCCTCGGCACCGGAGATCACCTCGGGGACCACGCCGAGCCGCGACTCGATCCCCGACAGGAAGACGTCCCGGTTGCGGGCGTCACGCGTCGCGGAGGTCGCGACGAAGCGGATCGCCTCCACTCCATGCGACCGGCACGCCGCCGCGTACTCGTCGGTCGCCGCGAACGTGCGCTCGAGCGCCTCCTCCGCGAACTCGCCGGTCCGGTCCACGCCCTGCCCCAGGCGCACCACGGTCATGGTGCGCACCACATCCGTGAGGGTGCCGGAGGCGAGGTCGACGTCCGCGACGAGCAGGCGGATCGAGTTGGTCCCACAGTCGATGGCGGCTACACGCATGGCTCGAGACTATCCGTCGATCTCGACCGCGCACGTGCAACGGTCGGGGCTGAACGAGTCGGAGATGAGCGCGAGCGCCTCGTCTCCCAGCGGGTTCACGCCGGGACCGGCGGCGAGCGCGTGACCCACGAGCACGTGGAGGCACTTGACGCGATCGGGCATGCCGCCCGCCGAGATGCCGTGGATCTCGGGGACGTCGCCGAGCGCGTAGCGCTCCTCGAGGTAGCGCTCGTGGGCGGCCCGGTAGGCGGCGACCAGCTCAGGCTCGTCGCCCGACTGCAGCCGCTCCTGCATCGTCTTCATGACGCCGTTCGCCTCGAGCGTCGAGACGGCCGCGACGGCGTCCGGGTGCGTGAGGTAGTACTGCGTAGGGAAGGGCGTGCCGTCCGGCAGGCGCGGGGCGGTGTGCACCACGGTCGGGTTGCCGCACGCGCAACGCGCGGCGATGGCCACGATGCCTCGCGGCTCGCGTCCCAGCTGGGCCGCGAGGACGGCGACGTCGCGCTCGGTGGCGGGGGTGTCGTTCACCCCGCGAGTCTAGTCGGCGTCGCCCTCGGACGATGCGGGGGCCGCCGCCTCGTCATCGACGCCGGCATCGACCGGGGCCTCCCCGGCCTCCTCGACCGATCCCCACAGGCGCGTGTACCAGGTGCCGTCGTCCTCGAGCGTGCTGCCCGTCTCCGCGGCCTGCGACCCCTCGACGGCGTCCTCGACGGTCTCGGGGTCGATCACGCGGTACGCGGTCTCGCCCGGGTAGACGTACGCGAGGCGCTCACGCGCCTGGGCCTCGACGTACGCGGGATCGTCCCAGCGCGCGAGCTCCGCCGTGAGGTCGTCGACCGAGTCCTGGGCCGCGACGGCGTCCGCACGGAGGTCGGCGAGCTCCTCCTGCTGGCGGAAGTATGCGCGCAGCGAGGGCAGCACCACGGCGGCGGCGAGCACCACCACACCGACCAGCACGAAGGCTCGGACCGACACCGCGGTGAGCCAGGAGCCGCGGATCTGCACGGGCTCGATCCGGTTGCGCGCGGGCGCCGACCGGCCGCTGCGGCTCGCACCGCCGGGACGGCTCGAGGCGCGCGCCTTGGGGATCCGCACGCCGCCGGTCGACGGCGCGGTGCGGGAGGCGGTCGAGCGGGGACGCGCCGAGCCGCGCACGCCAGGGGCGTGGGGGCGGCGGGTCGGGTCGGTCACGCCGCTATTGTCCCCGGTCGCGCGCCCTCCGCCGGACCGTCGCGCCCGCGAGTCGCGCAGATCCTCCCGGAATGCGGAACGGGCGCGCCTCCCGAGGGAGACGCGCCCGTCCTGAGCCTTGCGCCGCTGCTTACTTGTAGCTGCGCGGGAAGGCCGCCTTGCCGGCGTACTTGGCGGCGTCGTCCAGCTCCTCCTCGATGCGGAGCAGCTGGTTGTACTTGTTGATGCGCTCGCCGCGGGCGGGCGCACCGGTCTTGATCTGGCCGGCGTTGTAGGCCACCGAGAGGTCCGCGATGGTGACGTCCTCGGTCTCGCCCGAGCGGTGCGACACCATGGCCGCGAAGCCCGCGCGCTGCGCCATCTGCACGGCGTCCGAGGTCTCGGACAGGGTGCCGATCTGGTTGAGCTTCACCAGGAGGGCGTTCGCCGCGGCCTCGTCGATGCCGCGCTTGAGGCGGACCGGGTTGGTGACGAAGAGGTCGTCGCCGACGATCTGGGTCTTGGTGCCGACCTTCGAGACGAGGTCGCTCCACGACGCCCACTCGTCCTCCGACAGCGGGTCCTCGATCGAGACGAGCGGGTAGTCGTTGACCAGGCCCTCGTAGAAGGCGATCATCTCCTCGGGCGTCTTCACGCCGCCCTCCCACTGGTAGCCGCCGTCCTTGAAGAACTCGGTCGCGGCCACGTCGAGCGCGAGCGCGACGTCCTCGCCGGGCTTGAAGCCGGCCTTCTCGATCGCGACGAGGATCAGGTCGAGCGCCTCGCGGTTGGAGCCGAGGTTCGGCGCGAAGCCGCCCTCGTCGCCCAGGCCGGTGGCGAGGCCGCGCTCCTTGAGCACGGACTTGAGCGAGTGGTAGACCTCGGCACCGGTGCGGAGCGCCTCACGGAACGTGGGGGCGCCGACGGGGGCGATCATGAACTCCTGGATGTCGACGTTGGAGTCGGCGTGCGACCCACCGTTGAGGATGTTCATCATCGGGACCGGCAGGACGTGCGCGTTCGGGCCGCCGACGTAGCGGAACAGGGCGATGTCGGCCGAGTCGGCCGCCGCCTTCGCCACCGCGAGCGAGACGCCGAGGATCGCGTTCGCGCCCAGCTTGCCCTTGTTGTCGGTGCCGTCGAGGTCGAGCATGATCTGGTCGATGATGCGCTGCTCGGTCGCGTCGAGGCCGACGACCTCGGGGGCGATCTCGTCGATGACCGCGTCCACGGCCTGCTCGACGCCCTTGCCCAGGTAACGGCCCTTGTCGCCGTCGCGGCGCTCGACTGCCTCGAACGCACCGGTCGATGCGCCGGACGGGACGGCTGCACGCGCGAACGTGCCGTCCTCGAGGGCGACCTCGACCTCGACGGTGGGGTTGCCGCGCGAGTCAAGGATCTCGCGGGCTCCGACGGCCTCAATGCTGGCCATGATGCTCCTTCGCTTGGATGGATGAACCTCTTGGGAGTCTAACGATGCGCACGGGGGTGCGCTGAGCGACGTACGTCCTACGCCGATGAACCTTCGGTGTCCCCGCGTCGTGCCTGCTCCGCCGCGCGGGCGGCCTGCTCGACGCGGCGGACGGCGGCGCGCAGCTCGGTCTCGGCGTCCACGCCCTCGGCGCGCGCGCGGGCGACCAGGCCGAGCAGCTCCTCGCCGATGCCGGTGGACGATGCGGGGGCGTCGGCGACGTCCGCCGGGAGCCCCGCGCGCTCGGCGCGGCCGAGCACCTTCTGCGCCCTCGCGAGCGCGGACAGGGTCGCGGGGATGCCGTCGAACGCGCTGTCGCGGTTCGACGTCTCCGCCTTGATGCGGTCCCAGCGACGCAGGTGCTCGTCCATGTCGCCCGCGTCCTCGTCGCCGAAGACGTGCGGGTGGCGCGCGACCAGCTTGTCCGCGCACGCCTGTGCGACGTCGTCGAAGCCGAACGGCTCGGTCGGATGCTCCTGCGCAACCCGCGCGTGGAACACCACCTGGAGCAGCACGTCGCCGAGCTCCTCGCGCAGGTGCGCGCGGTCGCCGGACTCGATCGCCTCGACGAGCTCGTGGGCCTCCTCGAGCGCGTAGGGGGCGAGAGACTCGTGGGTCTGCTCCGCGTCCCACGCGCAGCCACCCGGCGAGCGGAGGCGGTCCATCACCTCCACCAGACGGTCGGACCCGTCAGCCACGCGCCGCCCAGGAGCCGGTTCCCGCGGTGAAGCCGTTGACGTCGATGAACGCGGTGAACGAGTAGTTGCCCAGGCCCATCACCTCGGCGTCGCCGACGGCGCCCTGCGCGGACGTCACCAGCGTGTCGGCGTCCAGCTCTCCCAGGCGGGGCGAGATCACCGTCGACTCGGGGAGCTCGGCCACCGCCGCCTCGAGGATGGTGCCGTTCGTATCGGCGTAGGTGGCGACGTAGAGCGCGAGCACGTTCTCGGTGGATGCGATCACGGCGTCGCTGGGCTCGGGGTCCTCGATGCCGACGTACCGCAGCCACTCGGTCGCGAAGGTCCGGGCCACGCCCTCGTTGATCACGGCGCCGTTCTCGGCGGCCGCCGCGAGGAGGCCGGGCCCGAGCAGCTCGGCGGTCGCGAGCGCCTGGCGGTCGGGGACCACCGCGCCATCGCTGTCCTCCTCCCACGCCGCGGCGATCGCGTCGAGGTCGGCGGTGGTGACGGTCGCATCGTCCGTCTGCAGGGCGACGCCCGGGGCGCCGTCCTGGCCCGGCACGGCGCAGCCGGCGAGCAGGAGGGACGATGCGGCGAGGACGGCGAGGCGAGACGAACGCATGGCCGCCATCCTAGTGTCGGATCGCCGCGAGCAGATCGCGCACCCAGTCCAGCACCGGGAGGCCCTCGACGGGCTTGCCGCCGAGGCGCGCCGTCATGGGCGCGGGCACCAGGATCTGCCGCACCGCCGGCTTGATGAGCGTGCCCGGGTAGAGGCGGTTCAGGCGCATCGCGGCGGAGTCCGGGAGCTCGACCGGGCTGAAGCGGATGTACTTGCCCTGGGCCACCACGTCGTGGACGCCCGCGGCACGCAGCTCGAGCCGCAGGCGCGCGACCGCGAGGAGGTTCGCGACCGGCTCGGGCAGCGTGCCGTAGCGGTCGTCGAGCTCCTCCTCGACCTGGTCGAGCACGTCCGCCGTGTCCGCGTCGGCGACCTTGCGGTAGGCCTCGAGGCGCAGCCGCTCGTGCTCGATGTAGGACGTGGGGATGTGCGCGTCGATGGGAAGGTCGACCGTCATCGGCGCGCGGTCCTCGACCTCCTCGCCGCGGAAGCCCGCGACGGCCTCCCCCACCATGCGGATGTAGAGGTCGAAGCCCACGCCCTCGATGTGGCCCGACTGCTCGGCGCCCAGGAGGTTGCCCGCGCCGCGGATCTCGAGGTCCTTCATCGCGACCGCCATGCCGGAGCCCAGGTCGGTGTTCGCCGCGATGGTCTGGAGGCGGTCGTGCGCGGTCTCCGTGAGCGTGCGCTCCGGCGGGTAGAGGAAGTACGCGTAGGCCCGCTCGCGGCCGCGGCCCACGCGCCCGCGGAGCTGGTGGAGCTGGGACAGGCCGAACGTGTCGGCCCGCTCGACGAGCAGGGTGTTGGCGTTGGAGATGTCCAGGCCGGTCTCGACGATGGTGGTGCAGACGAGGACGTCGTACTTCTTGTCGTAGTAGTCGACGATCACCTGCTCGAGCTGCTTCTCGCTCATCTGGCCGTGCGCGACCGCGACGCGCGCCTCGGGCACCAGCTCGCCGATCTTGAGCGCGGCGCGCGTGATGGTCTTGACCGAGTTGTGGATGTAGAACACCTGGCCGTCCCGCAGCAGCTCGCGGCGGATCGCGGCGATCACCTGGGCGTCCTCGTGCGGTCCCACATACGTCAGGATCGGGTGGCGCTCCTCGGGCGGGGTGGCCAGCGTCGACATCTCACGGATGCCGGTGACCGCCATCTCGAGAGTGCGCGGGATCGGGGTCGCGGACATCGCGAGCACGTCGACGTCGGTGCGCATGGCCTTGAGCGTCTCCTTGTGCTCGACGCCGAAGCGCTGCTCCTCGTCGATGATGATGAGGCCGAGCTTCTTGAAGCGCACCGAGCCGGTGATGAGGCGGTGCGTGCCGACCACCAGGTCGATCTCGCCCTTGCCGAGCTGGTCGATGATCTCCTTGGCCTCCTTGTCCGTCTGGAAGCGCGACAGCGCCGCGACCTTGACGGGGAACTGCGCGAAGCGCTCGGAGAAGGTGTCGACGTGCTGCTTCACCAGCAGCGTGGTGGGGCACAGGATCGCGACCTGGGTGCCGTCCTGGATGGCCTTGAAGGCGGCACGCACGGCGATCTCGGTCTTGCCGAAGCCCACGTCGCCGCAGACCAGGCGGTCCATCGGGACCGCCTTCTCCATGTCCGCCTTGACCTCGTCGATGGTGGAGAGCTGGTCGGGGGTCTCGACGTACGCGAAGGACTCCTCGAGCTCGCGCTGCCACGGGGTGTCGGGGCCGAACTCGCGGCCCTTGGTGGCCATGCGCGCGCTGTAGAGCCGGATGAGCTCCGCGGCGATCTCCTTGACCGCCTTGCGCGCGCGACCCTTGGTCTTCGACCAGTCGGCGCCGCCCATCTTGTTGACGCTCGGCGCCTCGCCGCCCACGTACTTGGTGATGAGGTCCAGCTGGTCCGTGGGGACGGAGAGCCTGTCCGCGGGCCCGCCGCGCTTGGACGCCGCATACTCGATCACCAGGTACTCGCGCTCGATGCCGCGCACGGTGCGCTTGGTGAGCTCGACGAAGCGTCCGACGCCGTGGGTCTCGTGGACCACGAAGTCGCCGGGGCGCAGCTGCAGCGGGTCCACCGCCGTGCGGCGACGGCTGGGCACCTTCACCTTCGGACCGGCGGCGGACGCGGATCGACCTGTGAGGTCGCTCTCGTGCAGCACCAGGAGCCTTGCGTCCGGCACCTGGAACCCGCGGGCGTCGACGCCCGCGAGCACCGCGACGACCCCGGCGTCCGCATCGTCCCCGTGCGACGCGGCCCGCGCCGGGATCGAGCGCTCGGCGCACTGCTCGACGATGCGGTGGGCGGAGCCCGTGCCTGCTGCGGCGATGACCACGCGCCAGCCCTCCGAGAGGCGCGCGTTGATGAGGTCGAGCACCGCCGCGAGCCTGCCGCGGAAGTCCTCGATCTCCGCGATGCCCGGCACCTCGGCCGCCACGGTGCCGAACGGCCCGATCGCGGTCCAGCCCAGGCCACGCTCGGCGGCGGAGACCTCGACATCCTCGAGCCCCAGGAACCCGCCGTGGCTCTCAGAACCGTGCGCCTCGATGGGCGAGTCCGCCCCGGCGGCGGCGCTGACCCACGCGGCCTGCAGGAACTCCTGCGCGGTGTGCTGGAGATCCTCGGCGCGGCGGGCGAGGCGCTCGGGCTCGAGGGCGACGATGCGCGTCCCCACCGGCAGCACGTCCGTCACGGGCGTGAGGCGCGTGAGCAGCACGGGGATGAGCGACTCCATGCCCTCGACGGCGTGGCCGTCGGCGATGCGGGCGAGCATGTCGCCCGCCGCGGGGATCTGCTCGGCGAGCTGCGCGGCGCGGGCACGCACGTCCTCGGTGAGCAGCAGCTCGCGGCACGGCGGCGCCCACAGGCGACCCACGGAGTCCAGCGAACGCTGGTCCGCGACGGAGAAGAAACGCAGGCTCTCGACCTCGTCGCCGAAGAACTCGACGCGGATCGGGTGCGGGTCGGTGGGCGGGAAGACGTCGACGATCCCGCCGCGGACCGCGAACTCGCCGCGCCGCTCGACCATGTCGACGCGCGTGTACGCGGCCGCCGCGAGCGCCTCGGTGAGGTCGGTGAGGTCGCGCTCGTCGCCCTTCCTCACGAGCACCGGCTCGAGGTCGGCCAGACCGGGGACGAGCGGCTGGAGCATCGCGCGCAGCGGCGCGACCACCACGCGCGGGACGGGAAGCCCCGACTCCGCGGCGGCCTCGGCGGGGTGGACCACGCGTCGCAGCGTCGCGAGGCGGCGCGCGACGGTGTCGGAGCGCGGGCTGAGGCGCTCATGCGGCAGCGTCTCCCAGCTGGGGAACGTGGTGACCTCCGCCGGGTCCAGGTAGGCCGTGAGCGCCCGCGCGAGCTGCTCGGCGTCGCCGGACGTCGCCGCGACGGCCACGATCGGGGCGTCGTCGGTCAGCGCCGCACGAGCGATGAGCGGCGCCGCGGCGGCGCCGGGTGCCTGGATGCTCGTGACGTCCCCGAGGCGCGAGTCCGCCCAGTCTCCGAGCAGGGGGGCGAGCGGCTGAGCGGTCACAGGAGGTCCTCCAGGGCACGACGAAGAACCGGGAAATCCGGCACAGACATCCTAGGCACGCCCGTCCCCCCGGACAGTGCCAACGGATCTCGAGTCGGCACGCGGGGCTCCGGCGCCACGACGCGCCCGACACGCCGCGGACCCGGGACCAGCTCCGTTGGGAGTGTCAGGGAGGGGCGGGACTCAGGACGCGGCGGGCGCGGCCTCCGAGGCGACGCGGGCGAGCAGATCCAGCGTCGCCTTCGCGGACCGGGCCGCGGCATCGTCCAGGTGCTCGTCGAACTCGACTCCCCCGTCGCCCTGGCACATATCGGACACGCAGCGCAGCGACAGGAACGGGATGCCGGACGCGGCCGCGACCTGCGACACCGCCGCGGACTCCATGTCCGTCGCGATGACCTTGGGGAACCGCTCGCGGATGAGGTCGACCGTCTCGGCCACCGCGAATGCGTTCGCGGAGGCGAGGTAGCCCTTCTTGGCGCCCATCTCGACGGCGAGGTCGACCAGCGCCTCGTCGGACTCGTGGAACTCCGCATGACCGGGCACCTGCCCGTACTCGTAGCCGATCGACGTCGAGTCGGCGGACCAGTCGAGCGAGCAGCACGGCGCCACCAGGTCGCCGACGCTCACGTGGCCGGGGATGCCGCCGCACGTGCCCGCGGAGACGATGGTGGTGGCGGTGATCCCGCCGATGACCCCGTGCGAGACCAGCGTCGCCGCGCGCGCGGCGGACACCATGCCGATGCCGGTGACCACCAGCAGGTAGGTGACGTCGCCGGCCGTGACGATCCACGCATCGTCCGGCGCGTTGAGGCCCTCGTGGGTGTCCGAGAGGTCGAGGAAGCCCTGCGCCTCCTCCGCCATCGCGACCAGGACCGCGGGCATCGCGCCGGGCATCAGCGCATCACCGCGAGCAGCTCGTCGGCGTGCGCGGTGAACTCCTCGACCGCGGCACGCATCGCGTCCAGGGAGTGGTGCGCGCCCCAACCGCACTGCACCTCGTTGGCGGCGGGGACCTCGGTCAGCTCGAGCATCTGGGCCATGGTGGCGAGCACCAGGTCGCGGATGTCCTCGGGAGCGTGATCGCCCGACATGATGAGGTAGAAGCCCGTCTGGCAGCCCATGGGGCCGAAGTCGATCACCTGCGCGCTGTGGTCGCGCACGCACTCCGCGAACGAGTGCTCGATCGAGTGCACCGCGTCCATCTCCAGGTGCGCGACGTTCGGCTGCGTGAAGCGCACGTCGAACTTGGTGAGCACGTCGCCGTGCGGCAGCTCCTTGCGGTCCGCGAGGCGGATGAACGGTGCGGCCACCGCGGTGTGGTCGAGGTTGAACGACTCGACGTTCATCTTGCGGGGCTCGGTCACGTGGGTTCCTTCGGCTGGTCGACGGCTCACCAAGCGTAATGCGGCAAGCGATGCGCTTCTAGACTTCTGCCCATGACCGACCCGCACGCGACGGCCGAGCGGATCCTCCGCCGCTTCGCCCGCGACACCAACCTCCTCATCGCAGGACGGCCCATCCGCGTCTCCGCCGAGGCCGAGGACACCGCCACCGCCCTCGCCGTCGCCGGCATGGCCCGCGCGCTCGGCGCGCGGCTCGTGGAGGACGATGCGACCGGGCCCGATGTGCTCGACATCGAGATCGACGGCGACAATGCCGCGCTGTCGCTGGGCGGCGCTCCCCTGGCGCCGCGGGGGGACGCCGCGGGCCGGCTCGACTTCGCCCGCGCGCACATGCCCGTGTCCAATGCGCTCGCCACGGAGATCCGCGAGGCCGGGACCGTGCGAGGGCTGCGCATCGGCGTCTCCATGACGCTCGAGCCCAAGACCGCCAACCTCGCCCTGCTGCTCGCGGACGCCGGCGCCGACGTCGCGGTCTACGCGCATCCGGACGAGACGGACCCCGCGGTCGCCCAGGCGCTCCGCGAGCGCGGCGTGCCCGTGGACGCCGACCCCGACCTGTCCGGGACCGCGGAGCGCGAGGCCGCCCTCGCGTGGCTGCGCCGCGGCTTCGACGTGGTGGTCGACGACGGCAGCCACCTGGTGCGCCTCGCGCACGAGGCCGCGCCCGAGCTGATCGAGGGCTGGATCGGCGTGACCGAGGAGACCACCTCGGGGCTCACCCCCCTGCGGGCGTTGCACGCGGCGGGCCTGCTGCGCACGCCCGTGGTCGCAGTGAACGACGCCGCGACCAAGACCGGCTTCGACAACCGCTACGGCACCGGCCAGAGCTGCGTGCTCGCGATCGCGGACCTCATCGAGCACGTCGACGCCACGGTGCGCGACCTGCCCGTGCTGGTGATCGGCTACGGGCCGGTGGGCGTGGGCGTCGCGGCGCACCTCACGGCGCTAGGCGCGCACGTGAGCGTCGCGGAGATCGACCCCCTGCGCGCACTGCTCGCCACGCACGACGGCTACGAGGTCGGTCGCGCGGAGGACCTCGCGCACGGCGCGCTCGTGGTGTCCTGCACCGGCGTCGCGGGCACCGTGACGCGCGAGCTGCTCGAGCTCGCGGGCATCGTCGCCGTCGCGGGCGGCGTGCCCGGCGAGGTGGACCTCGACGAGTCCTCGCTGCAGCCCGTCGTGGTGGCCGGCGCGCCCGTGCCACACCTCGACGTGGACGTCGAGCGCGGCACGCTCGTCCTGGACCGCGGCGGCTGCATCAACGTCACCGCAGCCGAGGGCAACCCCATCGAGATCATGGACCTCAGCTTCGCGACCCAGCTCGCGGCGATCCGAAGCCTGGTCGAGGAGCGCCCCGGCATCGGCGTCCACGCCCTCCCGGACGATGCGGTGGGCCATGTCGCGGCGACGGCCGCCCACGTGCGGGGCGTCGCGCTCGACGCGGCGCCCGCATCGTCCGCGGCGGACGCGGACTGGCGGTCCCGCCGCTACCGGGACATCGACGCATGAGCACGATCGTCTACAGCGCCGCCCTGGTGCTGCCCATGACCGCGCCCCCCGTGCTTGACGGCGCGATCGCCGTCCGTGGCCGGCGCATCGTCCACGTGGGCGAGCGCGCGTGGGTGGTCGCGGCGCTGCGCGAGAGCGGCCACGCCTTCACCGAGCACCGGTGGGACGGCGTGCTGATGCCGGGCCTCATCAACGCCCACACGCACCTGCAGTACACGGGCATGGCCGAGGTGGGCCAGGGCCGCTACCAGGGCTTCGAGGACTGGGCGACGGCCTTCAACCCCGTCTACGAGCGCGGCCAGGACTGGCGCGCCGCCGCCGCCGCAGGCGCGCGCATGGCGGTCGAGTCCGGCACCACGTCCGTCGCGGACATCGTGACCGACCTCGAGGCCATGTACGCGTTGGCCGACGCGGGCCTCCACGGCATCACCTACTGGGAGGTCATGGACTGGACCAACGCCGACTGGCGCGAGCGCGGTCGCGCGCAGGTCGAGGCGGCGCTCGATGCGCTCCCCACCCCGCCCGGCACCGGGCTGAGCCCTCACGCGCCGTACTCGCTTGAGATCGTGCCGCTGCTCGACATCCCCGACATCGTCCGCGAGCGCGGCAGCCGGATCCACATCCACCTGGGCGAGTCCGCGATCGAGCGCGAGTTCTCGCACACGGTGGACGAGCCGTGGCAGGCGAAGAACCTGGGCTCGCTGTCCGAGCTGCGCTCCGCGGGCTACGGCACCTCGGCGACGGACTACGTAGATCACCTGGGCGTGCTCGGACCCGACTGCCACATCGCGCACGGCGTCTACCTGAGCGCCAAGGACCGGGCGATCCTCCGCGCCCGCGGCACGTCGGTGGCGCTCTGCCCGCGCTCGAACGAGGTGATCGGCCTCGACGAGCCTCCCGTCGCCGCGTACCTCACCGAGGGCAGCCCCATCTCGGTAGGCACCGACTCCCTCTCCAGCGCGCCGTCCTTGGACCCCATGGGGGACGTCGCCGCGCTCTACTCGATGGCCCGTGGCCAGGGCTACGCCCAGCCCGACCTCGCGGAGCGCCTGCTCGCGGCCGTCACGCTGGGCGGCGCGCGCGCGATGGGTCTGCACATGGGTCCCGACCGCACGGGTCACCTCGCGGTGGGAGCCCGGGCCGACCTCGCCTTCCTCGACGTGCCCGTGGGCGACCTCGCGACGGCGATCGACGACCTCGCGCGCGCCGGCGACGGCCACGCCGCCGCCACCGTCATCGGCGGCCGCCTGCGCCACGCCACGCCCGCCTTCACCGACCAGACCGGAGCGTCCCTCGCATGACCACCCCTGCCACCGCGACCCTGCTGGGCCTCGAGCCCCATCCCGAGGGCGGCTGGTTCCGCCGCTACTACACGTCCCAGGTGCCCGTCGAGACCGCGGGCGGCGCGCGCCCCGCGGCGACGATCATCCACTACCTCCTCACCCCCGGCGAGGAGAGCGCGTGGCACGTCGTCACGTCGGACGAGGTCTGGCTGTGGCACGGCCCCGGCACGCTCGAGCTCAGCCTGGGGGGCAGCGGCGACGCGCCGGACGATGCGCCCACGACCGTCACGCTCGGGCCGGACCTCGCGGCCGGACAGGTCGCGCATGTCCTGGTGCCCGCCGGCACGTGGCAGGCGGCGCGGCTGGGTGGCGACCAGGAGGTCCTCGTGAGCTGCGCGGTCTCGCCCGGCTTCGACTTCGCCGACTGGAGGCTCGCCTGAGGCGCGACGCCGACTGGAGGCTCGCCTGAGGCGCGACGCCGACAGGAGCCGCCCGGCGCGCGAGTAGACTGTGCGCGCGTGGCCGACGACGGCCCCACCATCCCCCCCCTTTTTGGACTCTGATGAGGAGCATCATGATCAGCACACGTGTGCGCGCAGGCCTGTTCGCGACGACCGCCTTCTCGGCGATGATGCTGGCGGGCTGCTCCTCCTCGTCCCCCGAGGCCGAGCCCACCGCCGCTTCGTCCGCGGACGCCACCGCGACCGCGCCGGTCGAGACCGCGCTCGAGACCGTCACCGAGGGCAAGCTCACCATCGCGACCGGCGAGCCCGCCTACGAGCCGTGGGTCGTGGGCGACGCCCCCGAGACCGGCGAGGGCTTCGAGGCGGCCGTGGCGTACGCCGTGGCAGAGGAGCTCGGCTTCGACGACTCCGACGTCGTGTGGGTCCGCACCGGCTTCGACGAGGCGATCGCACCCGGCGCCAAGGACTGGGACCTCAACATCCAGCAGTTCTCGATCACCGACGAGCGCAAGCAGGCCGTCGACTTCTCGAGCCCGTACTACACGACCACGCAGGCCGTCGTCGCGACCGGGGACTCGCCCTTCGCGGGCGCGACCACCATCGCGGACCTCGCGGGCGCCAAGGTGGGCGTCGCGGTCGGCACCACGTCCTACGACGTCGCCGTCGAGAAGCTCGGCGACGACGACCTCGCGGTCTACAACTCGGTCGCCGACGTGGTGGCGGCGCTCAACGCCGGCCAGATCGACGCGTTCGTGACCGACCTCCCGGGCGCCTTCTACTCGGCCTACGTCGAGGTCGACAACGGCGCCATCCTGGGCCAGTTCGCCGGCTCCGAGGGCGGCGACGAGTTCGGCATCGTCCTCCCGAAGGACTCGGCGCTGACCGAGCCCGTCACCGAGGCGGTCGACGCCCTGCGCGACAACGGCGTCCTCACGTCGCTCGAGTCCGAGTGGCTGTCCGAGGCCGTCGACGTCCCGGTCCTCGGCTAAGACGTGACGCAGGACCGGACGGCGGTGACGACGATGGAGGCCTGGCAGCCCAGCGAGCTCGAGCTCGACCGCAGGCTGCAGCGCCGCCGCGCGTCCCGCCGTTCGGTCCTTGTCGCGCTCGTCTCGACGGTCGCGTTCGCGGCCGTCGCCGGCTGGCTCGTCGTCAGCTCGCCCGACTGGGAGACGGTCAGGAACACGTTCTTCAACGTCGAGATCGCCAAGAGCTCGTTCCCCAAGATCCTCGAGGGCCTCTGGCTCAACATCCGCGTGCTGTTCTTCGCGACCATCGCGGTCGCGGTGGTCGCGACGCTGCTGGCGACGATGCGGTCGCTGCGCGGCCCTGTGTTCTTCCCCCTGCGCGCGCTCGCCACCGGCTACACCGACCTGTTCCGCGGCCTGCCCGTGCTGATCGTGCTGTACCTGGTGGGATTCGGGATCCCCGGCCTCAACACCGAGGTCCGCATCCCCGTCGCGGTGCTCGGCACCATCGCGATCTCGCTGTGCTACTCGGCCTACGTCGCCGAGGTGCTCCGCGCCGGCATGGAGGCCGTCCACCCGTCGCAGCGCATCGCGGCCCGGTCGCTGGGCCTCTCGCACGCGCAGACGCTGCGCATGGTGGTGATCCCGCAGGCCCTGCGCAAGGTGGTCCCCGCGCTCATGAACGACTTCGTGTCGATGCAGAAGGACGTGGGCCTCATCTCGGTGCTCGGCGCCGTCGACGCCGTCCGCGCCGCGCAGATCGCGCAGGCGCAGACCTACAACTTCACGCCGTACGTGGTCGCGGGCCTGCTGTTCGTGGCGATGAGCTTCCCGATGATCCGCCTCACCGACGCGGTGTCCGCCCGCATGGCCGCGCGCGAGCAGCAGGGAGGGACCGTATGACCGCCGCCGACCGCGCGACCGTGCTCAAGCTGGACGGCGTCCACAAGCTCTTCGGCGACAACCACGTCCTCAAGGGCGTGGACCTCGAGATCGCCAGCCACGAGGTGGTCGTGGTGATCGGCGCCTCCGGCTCCGGCAAGTCCACCCTCATGCGCACGATCAACCTGATCGAGCGCGTCGACGACGGCCGCATCCTGCTCTCGGGCGATGACATCACCGACCCCGCGGTGGACGTCGACAAGGTGCGCGCGCGCATCGGCGTGGTCTTCCAGCACTTCAACCTGTTCCCGCACATGCGCGTGATCGACAACGTCACGCTCGCGGCGCGCAAGGTGCACGGCATCGAGCCCGACGTCGCGCGCGACCGCGCGATCGGCCTGCTCGAGAAGTTCGGGCTGGGCGAGAAGGTCGACGACTACCCGGACCGGCTCTCGGGCGGCCAGCAGCAGCGCGTGGCGATCGTGCGCGCGATCATGACCGAGCCCGAGCTGCTCCTGCTCGACGAGATCACGTCGGCGCTCGACCCGATGCTCGTGGGCGAGGTGCTCGACCTGGTCCGCGACCTCAAGGAGCAGGGCTCCACCATGCTCATGGCGACGCACGAGATGAGCTTCGCGCGCTCGGTGGCCGACCGCATCGTCTTCATGCACAGCGGCCGCCCGCTCGAGGTGGGCACCCCCGAGCAGATCTTCGGAGACCCGCAGCAGCCCGAGACCCGCGAGTTCCTCGCGCGCGTCACCCACCGTTAGCGCCCCCACGCTGACAGTTCCCACGGATCTGCTGGCGGCACGCCGCGATTCGGGGCACGATGCGCCGATGACCCGGCGTGTCGCGGTGAACTCCGTTGGAACTGTCAGGAGGGCTAGTCGAGCTCGACGTCCTGGTCCACCACCGCGGGAAGCGACGCCGTCACCACCGAGCCGTCCGAGCGCATCGTCCCGTGGAAGGCGGCCGCGTCGGGCGCGCCCGGGAGCCGTGGACCCTGATCCGCGAGCGGCACCACCACGTCCTCGCCCCGCAGGACGCTCACGCGCTGTCCCCGGACCATGACCGTGAGGCCCTGGCCCTCCTCGACCGTGAAGGCGATCTCCTCGGGCCGCACCGTCACGCGCAGGCGCGTGCCCTTCTGGGTGAGGCGGAACCGCATCTCAGGCCAGGGCTCGGGCAGGCGCGGGTCGAAGGACAGCACGCCGCCGTAGTCCCGCATGCCGCCGAAGCCGTGCACCAGCGCGGACCACACGCCGCCCGCCGAGGCCACATGCACGCCGTCCGCGGTGTTCGAGTGCAGGTCCGCGATGTCGACGAACAGCCCGTCCCAGAAGTACCGCAGCGCGAGCTCGTGGTACCCGACCTCCGCCGCCATGATCGACTGCACCACGCCCGACAGCGTCGAGTCGCCCGTGGTGATGGGGTCGTAGTAGTCGAAGTCCGCCTTCTTCTCCTCGAAGGAGAACTGATCGCCCTGGAGGAACAGCGCGAGCACCACGTCCGCCTGCTTGAGCACCTGGAACCGGTAGATCACCAGCGGGTGGAAGTGCAGCAGCAGCGGCCGCTGCTCGGGCGGCGTGTTCTCGAGGTCCCACAGCTCCCGCTCGTGGAACAGCGCGTCCTGCGGGTGGATGCCAAGGTCGTCGTCCCACAGGATCGCCATCGCCTCCGCGGCGGACTCCCACTCGATGACCTCGGCCTCCTCGAGCCCGAGCCGGGCGACCATGCGCCGGTACTGGTCGGGCCACATCGAGGCGAGCTTGCGCACGGACGCCGCGGCGGCGCGCAGGTTGAAGCGCGCCATGACGTTCGTGTAGAGGTTGTCGTTCACCACCGTGGTGTACTCGTCGGGACCGGTGACCCCGTGGATGCGGAAGCTCGAGCCGTCGCCGCGGAGGTTGCGCCAGAACCCCAGGTCCGCCCACATGCGCGCGGTCTGGACCAGGATGTCGATGCCCTCGCGCGCGAGGAACTCGTCGTCCCCCGTCGCCTTGACGTACTTGTCGATCGCGAAGGAGATGTCGGCGTCGATGTGGTACTGCGCCGTGCCGGCCGCGTAGTACGCCGAGGCCTCCTCGCCGTTGATGGTGCGCCACGGGAACAGCGCGCCGTGCTGGGCGAGCTCGCCCGCGCGCTCGATCGCCTTGGGCAGCATGCGGTAGCGGTACCTCAGCGCGTTGCGCGCGATGCCCGGCGACGTGTAGACGAAGAACGGCACCACGTAGATCTCGGTGTCCCAGAAGTAGTGGCCGCTGTAGCCGGAGCCGGTGACGCCCTTGGCCGCGACCCCCTGGCCGTCGCCGCGCGCCGCCGCCTGCGCGAGCTGGAACAGGTTCCAGCGCACCGCCTGCTGGATGCGGTCGTCGCCGTCGACCTCGACGTCCGACCTGTCCCAGAAGTCCGCGAGCCACTCCTCCTGGTCCGCGAACTGCTTCTCCACGCCCTCCTCGCGCACGCGCGCCAGCGTGCGGTGGCAGCGGTCGCCCAGCTCGCGCGCGGGCACCGCCCGGGACGTGTGATACGTGACCACCTTGGTGAGCGAGAAGGTCCGGCCGGGAGCGGCGCGGAACCGGAACACCGACTTCGCATAGTCGGGCTGGACCTCCGACTCGGTCTCGACGTCGCCGTCGAACTCGTACATGTGCTCCATCGCGACGGCGAGCGTCATCTTCGAGTTCACGCACTGGTACCCGAGCAGCTGGTGGTCGTCGTGGGCACGATGCAGGCGGGGCTCGAGCACGCGCTCCTCGAAGGCCTCCGACTTGCGCGGGTCGAACCCCGCGGAGGTGCCGGGGCTCGAGCGGTACTCGTCGGCGCCGGCCTGCCGGTTGAGCAGCTGCGACGAGATCGCGACGGGCGCCTCGTGGTCGAGCAGCGTCACCTCGAACTGCATGATCGCCAGGTGGCGCTGCCGGAACGAGACCATGCGCCGCGAGCGCACGCGGACCCGGTTGCCGGCGGGCGTGCGCCACAGCAGGTCGCGCGTGAGCACCCCGGTGCGCATGTCGAGGGTGCGCGAGTACTCGGGGAGGTCCGCGATCGACAGCAGCAGCGGCTCGTCGTCGACGTAGAGCCGGATGATCTTGGGATCCGGCACGTTGACGATGGTCTGGCCCGTCCGCGCGAAGCCGTACGCCTCCTCGGCGTGGCGGATGCGCCACGTCTCGTGGAAGCCGTTGATGAAGGTGCCGTGCGCGTGTGCGTCGTGGCCCTCCTCGATGTTGCCGCGCAGGCCCAGGTAGCCGTTCCCGACCGAGAACAGGGTCTCCGTCGCGCCGAGGTTGTCCTCGTCGAACTCGCTCTCGATGAGCCGCCACGGATCGGCAGGGAAGCGCAACCGGTCCACGTAGTCGGGCGCGCTCATGTCCCCGAGCGCGCGCTGAGCCGCCTTCATCGCTCCACCAGCTCCTCAAGGTCCTGGACCACGATGTCCGCGCCGCCCGCAGCCAGGTCCTCAGCACCGGCGCCGCGATCGACGCCGACCACCAGGCCGAACGCTCCCGCGCGGCCCGCGGCGACGCCGGACATCGCGTCCTCGAGCACCACCGCCTGCTCCTTGGGCACGCCGAGCAGCTCGGCGCCCCGGAGGTAGGTGTCGGGCGCGGGCTTGCCCGGCAGTCCGGTGTCCGCGGCCACCTGGCCGTCCACCACCACCTCGAAGCGGTGGGCGAGCCCCGCCGCCTCGAGCACGGCGGGCGCATTGCGCGAGCTCGACACGACGGCCATCGCGCACCCGACGCTCTCGAGGTGGTCGATCAGCGCGACCGAGCCGGGATAGGGCTTCACGCCCTCCTCCCGCAGGATCGCCGAGAACATGTCGTTCTTCGCGTTGCCCAGGCCGCACACGGTCTCGGTGCCCGCCGCATCGTCCGGCGTCCCGTCGGGCAGCGTCACGCCGCGCGACGCGAGGCACGAGCGCACGCCGTCGTAGCGCGGCTTGCCGTCGACGTAGGCGAAGTAGTCGGCGTCGGTGTACGCGGGCGTGATCCCGTGCGACTCGAAGTAGTCGGTGAACATGCGCCTCCACGCGTCCATGTGCACGTCCGCGGTCGGGGTGAGCACCCCGTCCAGGTCGAACAGGGCGGCGGCGAAGCTCGCATCGGGCACCTGGGGAAGGTGCCACGGGCCGTTCTCGGTCGTCACGGTTCTCCCTTCAGCTCGTGGATCGGTCGAATGCCTGGCATCCGGTCGAACGCGCGCACCCCGAGGATTGTTTCGGCGGCACGCGCGGCACGTCACCTCGATAGTAGCCACGGGGGTGGGGGCGGTGTCGAGGAACCTCGAGGCACCGAGGACGATGCGCCCGGCCCGCCGCCGCGCCGCTCACCTAGAGTGGTGGCATGGACAGCGCGGGGCTCGAGCCGATGCTCGCCGAGGACCTGACGCCCGGCGCGGTGCTCGAGCAGCGTCACCTCGACGGCGGCGTGCTGGGCGATGTCGAGGCGGCGGATGTCGAGCTGCTCGAGTGCGTGGTGAGCGACACCCAGGCCGGCGAATGCAGGCTCCCGAACCTCCGGATCACGGGCACCACGGTGATCGGGTCCTCGGTCGCGATGTTCGCGGCGCCCGGCGCGACCGTGGTCGCCGGAAGGCTCGAGGGTGTGCGGATCGGGGCGCTGCTCATGGACGGCGCCGACGTCTCCGTCCATCGGATCGCCTCGTCGCGTATCGACGTGCTGTCGCTGCGCGATGCGAAGGTGCGCAGGCTCGAGATCGTCGACTGCCAGATCGGGCTGCTCGACCTCACGAACGCACGGATCCGCGAGCTCTCGGTCGAGGGCGGCTCCATCGAGGAGCTGGCGCCGTCGCGCGCCGACGTCGAGGGATGCGACGTGTCCGGCACCGAGCTCGGCAGGATCCTCGAGCCGCGCGCCATGCACGGGCTCACGCTCTCCGCCTCCCAGGCGATGACGCTCGGACCGGACCTCGCCGCGCACCTCGGCGCGACCGTGGTCGACTGAGACCGCCGTCACGAAAGTGGTACGTCAGCGTCGCTTCTGAGAGATCGATGCACCCCAGTGGTGGCTCATGGTCGCCTCCCCGCGCCGGGCGACCAAGAGCCACCACTGCGATGGCGAAACCTCGCAGAACCGACCACCATCAACCAATTCGGGGGCGGGAGGGGACGGGACGGGACGAGCCGGGCGAGGCGGGGCGGGATTGCCCGCGGCGGCTCAGCCCTTGGTGTGGAAGCGCATCTGCGCGGCCTCCACGCCGTGCTCGAGGATCGCCTCGACGGCGTCCGCCGCATCGTCCACCAGGAACGGCAGGTCCTTGCGCTCGGCGGCGCTGAACGGCTTGAGCACGAACGTCGCGGCCTCCATGCGGCCCGGCGGGCGGCCGATCCCGACGCGCACCCGGATGTAGTCGGGCGTGCCGAGCGCCTTGGTGACGTCCTTGAGCCCGTTGTGGCCCGCGGAGCCGCCGCCGCGCTTGATCTTCACCGTGCCGAACGGGATGTCGAGCTCGTCATGGACCACGATGACGTCGGTCGGGGCGACCGAGCAGTACTTCATGAGCGAGGACGTGGGGCCGCCGGAGACGTTCATGTAGGACATCGGGACGCCGACCACCACGGGGCGACCGGCGAGGCGGACGGTCGCGTTGCGCGTGTGCGTCTTCTTCTGCACGGACAGCGAGGAGGCGCCGCGGCGCGCGAGCTCGTCGATCACCATCTGGCCGATGTTGTGACGCGTCTCGGCGTACTCCGGCCCGGGGTTGCCCAGGCCGATGACCAGGTTCTCCACGTGTGCTCCCTCTTCTCCCTGTCCCACAGACGACGACGCCCGGCCCGCCCACAGTCGGGCGAGCCGGGCGATCATCGGTGAGATTACTCCGCGGCGGCCTCGGTCGCCTCGGCGGCCTCGGCCTCGTCGGCACCGGCGCCGCGCGGGACGGAGATGGTGACGATGGTGATGTCACCGTCGGTCACGAGCTCGGCGCCCTTCGGGAGGACGACGTCCTTGGCGTGGACGACGGAGCCCTCGGTGAGGCCCTCGATGGAGACCTCGAGCGACTCGGGGAGGTGCGTGGCCTCGGCCGCGACCTGGATCGAGCCGTGCTCGACCACGTGGATGGTGCCGGCGAAGGACTCGCCCACGACGTGCACGGGGACGTCGACGGTGACCTTCTCGCCCTTCTTCACGATGAGGAGGTCGACGTGCTCGATGATGCGGCGCACGGGCTCGGTCTGGACGTCCTTGGCGATGACCATCTCGGACTTGCCGTCGAGGTCGATCGTGAGGAGCGCGTTCGAGTGCTTGAGCGCCATCATCGTGTCGTGGCCCGGGAGCAGGATGTGGACGGGCTCGGTGCCGTGGCCGTAGATGACGGCGGGGATCTTGCCGGCGGCGCGGGCGCGGCGGGCGAAGCCCTTGCCGAACTCGGTGCGCTTCTCTGCGGCGAGCGTGATCTGGTCGGACATGCGGTTCTCCTCTTACGTCAGATGGGGCCAGGGCAAGGCAGGCTGCACGCATCTGCCGCGTCGATCACGGAGAGCCGCGTGGCCTCCCTCGCCGAGGAACCGGATAACTATACCTGGGTCCGGGGACGATGCGCCACACGGGAATGGCGCGGTCGCGCCTCCGGTTGGGGCTGGCATGTCCTCACCCAGCCTCAGCGCCGCCCGCACGGGCCGGAGCGGCGACGCGTGGGAGCGCGCGGCGCGCGCCGGCTACGCGGTCTCGGGGCTGCTTCATGTCGCGCTCGGCGCGGTGATCGTGCGCATCGGGATCGGCGCCGGCGGCGAGGCGGACCAGTCGCGGCTGCTCGCGAGCGTCGGCGACGGCGCGCTCGGACGCGTGCTGCTGGTGGCCGCCGGAGCGGCGCTGCTCGCCCTCGCCGCGTGGCAGGCGGCCGATGCGGTCCGCACCTCGGAGGCGCGCGACCGCGTCAAGGCGGCGGGCAAGGCCGCGGTCTACCTCGCGCTCGCCGCGACGGCCGTGTCGATCGCGCTCGGCTCCGCGGCCCAGGACCAGGACAGCCAGGCGCACGGCATCGCCGGCACGCTCATGGGAGCGCCGGCGGGCCGGATCCTGGTCGGCGCCGTCGGTCTCGGGATCGTCGCCGCCGGGGCCTTCCATGTGGTCAAGGGCGTGACCCGCCGCTTCGAGGAGGAGCTGCGCTCCCCCACACGCCGGGAGGTCGGCCTGGGGATCCGCTGGCTCGGCACCGTCGGCTACGTCGCTAAGGGCCTCGCTCTCGGCGTGGTCGGCGCGCTGTTCACATTCGCCGCGATCGCCGCGGACCCCGACAAGGCGGAGGGCATCGACGGCGCGGTCGAGCGGCTGCGCGACGCCCCGGGTGGGCCCGCCATCGTGATCGCGGTGGGGCTCGGCTTCGCCGCGTACGGGCTCTTCGCGATCGCCCGCACGCGCTACGCGCGGATGTGAACCGGGGCGGGTCTCACGCCTCCGGGAACCATCGGGCGACGGCCGCCGCGAAGCGCTCCTCGAACTCCGTGTCGTCGTGCCGGCTCCGCAGCCAGCCCACGAAGTCGCCGCCCACCAGGCGGTCGAGCTCGGCACGGCACGCTGCCGGCTCGGTGACGGCCCGCACGAGCAGGTCCTCCGCCTCCGCGGCATCGGCGTAGAGGTACGGGTACCCCTCGGGCAGGATCGCGCGGGCCCAGGGCCGGTCGGGCAGCACCCCGATGGCCCCCGCGACCATCGCCTCGACGTACTCGAGGCCGTAGGACTCGTCGCGTGCCGTCGCGAGGAACGCCGTGGTGCGCGCGAGGCGGTAGTAGTAGTCCTCGCGGGTCGCGGTGAGGGGGCCCACCCACGCCCAGTCCTTGCGCGACAGACGGATCGCCCGCTCCGAGATGAGGTGCGACTCCTGGAGGCGCATCTCCACCTGGATGGGCGTGCGCTTGTGCACGCGCTCGACCACGTCGAGGAACAGCTGCGGGTCCTTGCGCTCCGAGAGGCGGATGGCCGGGTAGAGCACCACCGGGACCGCCGGCTCCTCGCGTGGCTGCACGTGGTCGAGCCGGATGCCCAGGTTCGCCCAGTCGATGCGCGCGCGCTCCGCGAGCTGGGGCACCGTGAGCGCGAAGACGATCTCGCGCACCTCCGTGGCGGTCCTCAGCGAGTTCGCGAACGTGGGGAACAGCGCGCACGAGAGCGCGAGGGACGCGCGCTGCACCGGATGCGTGAACTGCGAGGTGTTCCACCAGACGAAGTTCATGATCCGGGGCTCGGCCCCGCCCGCGGCCAGGGTGCGCCACACCGCGGGGGCGTTCACGACGTCCATCGTGATGACCACCGTCTCGCGGGGGTCGATGAGCTCGAGCGGGACCACGTCGAAGCCGTCGGCCCGCTGCGCGCGCGGCCCCACGAGCGAGGCCCCGGGGAACAGCCGTTGGAGGCGGCGCACCAGGGTCGCCCCTGCATCGTGCCCCGCGACACGACCCTCCACGACGGTCACGCCGTCGCAGAGGATCGCGAGCGCGGCCATCAGTCGACCGAGATCTTCGCCTCGGCGCGCGGGGCGACCGGGGCATCGTCCGTGACCGGCGCCTCGTCGTCGCCCTCGAGCGACGCCTTGATGCGCATGCCGTAGAACGAGCGGTGGACGAAGAAGGCGGAGATCACGAAGAACACCGCCGAGAGCGAGTAGACGAGCACGTGGCTGCCCTGCTCGGCGAGGCCCACCGCGAGCTCGACGGCGAGGAGGCCGAAGAGCGTGGTGAACTTGATGACCGGGTTGAGCGCGACGGACGACGTGTCCTTGTAGGGGTCGCCCACGGTGTCGCCGACGATCGTCGCATCATGCAGCGCGGTGCCCTTGGCGTGGAGGTCCACCTCGACGATCTTCTTGGCGTTGTCCCACGCACCACCGGCGTTCGCCATGAAGATCGCCTGGTAGAGGCCGAACAGCGCGATCGAGATGAGGTACCCGATGAACAGGTAGGGCTCGACGAACGCGAGCGACAGCGTCACGAAGAACACCGCGAGGAAGATGTTGAGCATGCCCTGCTGCGCGTACTGCGTGCAGATCTCGACCACCTTGCGCGAGTCCTCGGTGGAAGCCTTGGTCTCGCCGTCGAGCTTGATGGTCTCCTTGATGTACTCGACCGCGCGGTAGGAGCCGGTGGTGACCGCCTGGATCGAGGCGCCCGTGAACCAGTAGATGGTCGCGCCGCCCGCGATGAGGCCCAGCAGGAACGGCGGGTGGATGAGCGAGAGGTTCTCGATGCCGGTGGTGAGGCCGTCGGTGAGCGAGATGATGATCGAGAAGATCATCGTGGTCGCGCCGACCACCGCCGTGCCGATGAGCACCGGCTTCGCGGTCGCCTTGAACGTGTTGCCGGCGCCGTCGTTCTCCTCGAGCATGCGCTTGGCGCTGTCCCAGCGGGGCGCGAAGCCGAAGTCCTGCTCGACCTCGGCGTCGATGCCCTCGATCTCCTCGATGACCGACAGCTCGTAGACGCTCTGCGCGTTGTCCGTGACCGGGCCGTACGAGTCGACCGCGATGGTGACCGGGCCCATGCCGAGGAAGCCGAAGGCGACGAGCCCGAAGGCGAAGACCGCGGGGGCGAGCATGATCTGGTCGAGGCCGAGCCCGGAGATCAGGTACGCCGCGCCCATGAGGGCGACGATGCAGATGCCCAGCCAGTAGCCCGAGAAGTTGCCCGCGACCAGGCCCGACAGGATGTTGAGCGAGGGTCCGCCCTCGCGCGAGCTCTTCACCACCTCGCGCACGTGGCGGCTGTTGGTCGAGGTGAAGACCTTGACGAGCTCGGGGATGAGGGCGCCCGCGAGCGTGCCGCAGCTGATGATGGTCGCGAGCTTCCACCAGAGGCCGTCGCCCAGGTCGGAGATGAGCCACGCGGCGCTCGCGTAGGTCGCGGCGATCGACACCGCGGAGGTGAGCCAGACCAGCGACGTCAGCGGGTGCTCGAAGTTCATGCGGTCGGCCGTGGCGAAGCGGCGACGGACCCACAGGTCGTTGGCGGCGTAGGACAGCACCGAGGCGATGAGCATCACCGCGCGCACCGCGAAGATCCACACGAGCAGCGTCGCCTGGATAGCCGGGTCGTGGACCGCGAGGAGCAGGAAGGTCACCAGCGCGACGCCGGTGACGCCGTACGTCTCGAAGCCGTCCGCCGAGGGGCCCACGGAGTCGCCCGCGTTGTCGCCCGTGCAGTCGGCGATGACGCCGGGGTTGCGGGCGTCGTCCTCCTTGATCTTGAAGGCGATCTTCATGAGGTCGGAGCCGATGTCCGCGATCTTGGTGAAGATGCCGCCCGCGATGCGAAGCGCCGCCGCGCCCAGGGACTCGCCGATGGCGAAGCCGATGAAGCAGGCCCCGGCGATGTCGCGCGGCAGGAAGAGCAGGATCACCAGCATCATGAGCAGCTCGAGGCTGATGAGCACCATGCCGATGCTCATGCCCGCCTTGAGCGGGATGCGGTGCACCGGGAGGGGCTTGCCCTCGAGCGCCGCGAAGGAGGTCCGCGAGTTCGCGTAGGTGTTGACGCGGATGCCGAACCACGCGACGGAGTAGGACCCGGCCATGCCGATGAGGCTGAAGGCGATCACGACCGCGACGCGGCCCCACGAGAACCCGACCAGGACGCCGTAGTAGAGCACGATGACCGCGGCGATGACCGCCCACAGGCCCAGGAGGAACTTGCCCTGCTGGATCAGGTAGGCCTTCGACGTCTCGTAGATGAGCTCCGAGACCTCGCGCATCGAGCGGTGCACGGGGAGGTTGCGCACCTGGCGCAGGACGGCGACCCCGAAGCCCAGCCCGAGCACCGTGACCAGCAGGCCGACGATCAGCAGCGCGGTGCCGGAGATCCCTCCCCCGACGGCGACGCCCGACAGGTCGGGGAGCTCGAGGCTCGCCTCGCCCCCGTCGATGTGGCCGGTGCAGCCGGAGAGGACGAGCACGCCCGCGCCGATCGCGCCGGCTCGGAACAAGGTCGGGTTCCGCCTTTGGAACATTCTTTTACCCCTGGGAGATCACGGTCTTGGGGACCTTCTCGCAGGCTAGGGCCGGCACGCGGCGCGCCGCGAGTGACCAAGGACCCAGGAGCCGCGCGCGACCGCGGCCGGCGCGCGCGGCGCGCCGTCTGGCCCTGCCGCGAGGCGCGTCGCATCGCTGGCAGGATGCGACCCAACCGATCGCGGGGCGGCTCCGTTATCGGGGCATGACTGGGGGATCAAGATGAGCGTGACGTGGCAGCCGATGCTGCACGAGCTGGCCGGGCAACGCATGGGACGCCTCACGGCGTTCGCGACGATGCTCGCCGGGCCGAGCGAGGCCGACGACCTCATCCAGGAGGCCGTGATCGCGGTGTTCTCCCGCCAGCGGCGCTTCGACAGCGTCGCTCAGGCCGAGCAGTACGTGCGCCGCGCGATCGCGACACGCTTCATCGACGCCAAGCGCAAGGAGAAGGCCGATCGCGAGCGGGCCCGCCGCAACGCCCGCCCCGAGGCCGTGCCCGATGCCACCGAGCGCATCGTCGCCGCCCACACCGTGGACGCCGCGCTCGCGCAGCTCCCGCCCCGCGTCCGCGCGTGCGTGGTGCTGCGCTACCTCGAGGACCTCTCCGTCCACGAGACCGCCCACACGTTGGGCCTGTCCGAAGGCGCCGTCAAGCGCTACGTCTCCGACGGCCTCAAGGCCATGAACGCCTACCTGGGCACCGGGTTCAGCGACGTCACCACCGAGACAGCCTCCACCGCAGAGAGGAGCGCACGATGAACGAGCAGCCCGACCTGCGCCACGTGCTCCACCAGCGCCACCACGAGCTCGCCACCTCGATGCGCCACGCCGACGAGTTCGACGAGGCCGTCGCGCTGCGCACCGTCACCGGCAAGCGGCGCGGACGGGCGATCGTGCGCTCCACCACCACCGTCGCGTGCGTCGCCGTGCTCGCCGCCGGAGCCTTCGTGCTGTTGGGTCAGGAGCCGGCCCCGATCGCCCCGGCGGTCCCGGTCACCACGCCGAGCGAGAGCCCCACGCCCACGCCCAGCGCGACCCCGAGCGCGACCCCGTCCCCCGACCCGATCGTCAACGAGGCCCGCAACCCCGACATGAGCGACGAGGAGGCCCTCTACCGCGCCGAGCACCCGGCCACCGGCGAGGTCTGGCTCGATGAACCGGTCGAGGTCGAGCCTCCGGTCGACCTGCCGTGGAATGACGAGGGCATCACCTGGTACCTCGTCGGATCGCGAGGCGACATCGAGATCTACAGCGTCGAGCAGGCGGTATTCATCGGCTGGACGCTCCTCGAGCTCGCACCCGACGGGACGCTCAGCGGCGTCTCGTCGCCGCGGCCCTCGGATCCCATGCCGGAATGGCCGGACGGCGTCCCGGACGCGCAGCCCTACCTCGACGGCGTCGAGGAGAGCGACGTCTACTACGACTCGCTTGCCCTGCCCTCGCGCTGGACGTCGCCCGAGGGCCTCGAGCTCACCCTCGGCTGGGGCGGCGCGCCGGTCAACCTCTACTGGGGCCTCACCAACACCCAGGTAGGGACGGCAGGGAACGCCAGCATCATCAGGCTGGACAACAACATGCTCGGGACCCAGGTGCCGGAAGGGGTCTCCTCGACCACGCTCGGCTACGCGATCCTCGACCCGAACGGTCAGGCGTTCTCTCTCGCCTCCGCCGACCCGCTCGGTACCGAGACGAGCGACGTCACGCTCACCGACGGCACGGTGCTCGGCTCTGAGGACCGCTTCCACGAGCTCTCGGACGGCTCGTGCGCGGCGACGCCAGAATGGACCACCTACGTGCAGGGCACGGCGGACGGCTGGTGGACCGAGATCGGCTCGACCTCGCGCGGCGCCGTCTATGCTCCCACCGCCGACAACACGCTGGCACGTGCGGTGTACGACGAGTGGCTGTCCCGCCATGAGGGAGCGCTCGAGTACTACCAGGAGGAAGGCGGAGACCTGCCCTTCGGCCCGTTCGGTGAGGTGGAACCCACGTTTCAGGACTACCTCGACCTGCCGGCAATCCTCGCGGCACCAGCACCGACCGCCGACGGCTGGTTCGTCGAGATCGACCGTGACCTGTCCATCGTCGCCGGTTGCTGACCCGACCGCACCGCACACGCAGAACGGGGCCCGCGCATCGCGACGATGCGCGGGCCCCGTTCTCGCGTCAGGCGCCGTGGAGGCTCAGACGTGGCCGTCGAACAGCGAGGTGACCGAGCCGTCGTCGAAGACCTCGCGGACCGCGCGCGCGATGAGCGGCGCGATCGACAGGATCGTGAGCTTGTCGAACTGCTTCTCCTCGGAGATGGGCAGCGTGTCGGTGATGACCACCTCGGACACGCCCGACTTCGACAGGCGCTCGACCGCGGGGCCCGACAGTAGGCCGTGGGTCGAGGCGACGATGACGTCCTTGGCGCCGTTCTCGAACAGCGCCTCCGCGGCCTGGACGATGGTGCCGCCGGTGTCGATCATGTCGTCCACCAGCACGCACGTGCGGTCCTTGACCTCGCCGACGAGCTCGTGGACCTTCACCTGGTTGGGCACCGAGGGGTCGCGACGCTTGTGGATGATCGCGAGCGGCGCGCCCAGGTGGTCCGACCATTGGTCGGCGAGGCGCACGCGGCCGGCATCGGGCGACACGATGGTGAGGTTGCCGGGCGAGACGCGGGACTTCACGTAGTCCGCGAGCAGCGGCATGGCCCACAGGTGGTCGACCGGGCCGTCGAAGAAGCCCTGGATCTGGGACGTGTGGAGGTCGACCGACATGACGCGGTCCGCGCCTGCGGTCTTGAAGAGGTCCGCCATGAGGCGAGCGGAGATCGGCTCGCGGCCCTTGTGCTTCTTGTCCTGGCGGGCGTAGCCGTACATGGGGATGATCACGGTGATGCGCTTGGCCGACGCGCGCTTCATCGCGTCGATCATGATGAGCTGCTCCATGATCGCCTCGTTGATGGGCGCCGCGTGGGACTGCAGGACGAAGGCGTCGGCGCCGCGCACCGACTCGCCGAAGCGCACGTAGAGCTCGCCGTTCGCGAACGTGTACGCCGTGGTCGGCAGGAGGTCGATCCCGAGGTGCTCGGCCACCGACTCGGCGAGCTCGGGGTGGGCCCGACCGCTCGCGAGGACGAGTCGGCGCTCGCTCGGGTTCGAGATCACGGCATTCATGCTTCTCCCTTGTGATCGGCGGCCGCGGCCGCCTCGTGCTCGGCGGCGGTGGCCGCTCGCTCCTCCTGTGCCCCGGACGATAGCCCGCGTGCAAGATCCTCATCCTTCGCGGCGCGTGCCGCGGCGGCGGACGGCGTCCCGGGCCGTCGACGCTCCACCCAGCCCTCGACCACGCGCTGCTGCACCGCGTTGAGCGCGAGCGCCCCCGCGGGGACGTCGTGCCGGATGGTCGCTCCGGCGCCGGTGTACGCGCCGTCCCCGATCTCGACGGGCGCGATCAGGGTGTTGTCGGAGCCGATGCGCACGTGGTCGCCCACGCGCGAGCTCGACTTCGCGACGCCGTCGTAGTTGACGAAGATGGTGCCCGCTCCGACGTTGGAGTGCTCGCCCACGGTGGCGTCGCCGACGTAGCTGAGGTGCGGCACCTTCGAATGGGCGCCGATGCTCGCGTTCTTGGTCTCGACGAAGGCGCCGATCTTGCCCTTCTCCCCCAGCACGGTGCCCGGGCGCAGGTAGGTGAAGGGGCCCACCGTCGCGCGGGGGCCGATGACCGCGCTCGAGCCGTGCACGCGGGTCACGGTCGCCCCGTCGCCCACCACCACATCGGTCAGCGTCGAGTCCGGGCCGACGGTCGCATGCGCGCCGATGCGCGTCGCGCCGTGGAGCTGGGTGCCGGGCAGCAGGGTCGCGTCGGCCTCGAGGGTGACGTCGACATCGATCCAGGTGGTCGCGGGATCCACGACGGTGACACCGGCGCGCATCCACGACTCGACGATGCGGCGGTTGAGCGCCGCGCCCGCCGAGGCGAGCTGGACGCGGTCGTTGACTCCCTCGACCGCCGAGGCCTCCGGGGCGACCATGGCACCGACGCGGCCGCCGGCCTCGCGGGCCAGGGCGAGCACGTCGGTGAGGTACAGCTCGCCCTGCGCGTTGTCGGTGGTGAGCCGCGCGAGGGCCTCGCGGAGATGCGTCGCGTCGAAGACGTAGATGCCAGCGTTGATCTCGCCGATGAGGCGCTCGGCATCGGACGCGTCCTTGTGCTCGACGATCCGCAGCACAGCGCCGTCCTCGGCACGGACGATGCGCCCGTAGCCGGTCGCGTCGGGCACCTGCGCGGTGAGGACCGTGACCGCGTTGCCCTGACGCTCATGGGTCTCGACGAGCGAGCCGAGCAGCGCCCCGTCGACGAGCGGGACGTCGCCGCTGGTCACCACGATCGCGCCGTGCACCTGGTTGTCGAGGTGCGCCTGGTCGGCGCCGCCGGCGGCGACCGCCGCGGCGATGGTGGTGGCGTCGAGCGTCGAGAGCCCGCAGCGCACCGCGCTCCCGGTGCCCGGGACATCGTCCTGGTCCGCGATGAGCGCATCGGGCGCGACCTCGGCCACCTGTGCGGCGACGGCCTGACGCTCGTGGCGCACCACCACGACGGTGCGGCCGGGGTTCAGCTCGGCGGCGGCGGTCAGCGCATGCGCGACGAGCGTGCGGCCCGCGATCCGGTGAAGGACCTTCGGCGTGGCCGATCGCATCCGCGTGCCAGCACCTGCGGCCAGGATCATCACGGCTGCGGGTGGAGTCGGGGACACACGATCTCCTCACGTGGCGCACCCTTGCAGGGGCATGAAGGCTGGACTCGGCAAGTCTAACGTTCGGTGAACACCGCGCAGGCCGCACAGGGTCCCGGTCGCGATCGCGGCTCCGCCCAGAGGATTCGAACCTCTACCGCAGGGCTCCAAAGGCCCGCATGCTGCCATTACACCAGGGCGGAACTGGTGCGACATGCGCAAGGCTCGCCGCACCCGGGCGTCAAGTCTGCCAGGATTCACGGCACACTTGAGCCGTGACCCTCGAACCGCGCCGCGCCCCCCGCTCCCGCATGACCGCGCGCGAGCGCCGCGAGCAGCTCCTCACCGTGGGACGTGCGCTGTTCGCGGAGAAGGGCTTCGAGGGCACCTCGGTCGAGGAGATCGCCTCGCGCGCCGACGTCTCGAAGCCCGTGGTCTACGAGCACTTCGGCGGCAAGGAGGGCATGTACGCCGTCATCGTCGACCGCGAGGTCGAGGCGCTCCTGGGGGCGCTCACGGGCGCTCTCGCGCAGAAGGCTCACCCCCGCCAGCTGGTCGAGCGCGCGGCGCTCGCGCTGCTCGGCTACATCGAGGACTCCCCCGACGGCTTCCGCATCCTCGCGCGCGACTCGCCCGTCGCGCAGGCCTCCGGCACCTTCTCCTCGCTGCTCGGCGACGTCTCCGCGCAGGTCGAGGGCCTGCTCGCGGACCAGTTCCGCAAGCGTGGGCTCGACCCCGTGGTCGCCCCCTTCTACTCGCAGATGCTCGTGGGCATGGTCGCGCTCACCGGTCAGCACTGGGCGGAGGTGCGAGAGCCGTCGAAGCAGGTGGTCGCCGCGCACCTGGTCAACCTCGCGTGGAACGGGCTGTCCTCGATCGAGCGCCGGCCCGACCTCCCCTCGAGCTGAGCCGATCCCGCATCGTCCCTGGGAATGCGGGGACGACGCCCGGCGTCGTAGGGTGCGGAACAGGACGCCCGCCGGGCGTCCCCAGCATCTCCGGGGAGGGACCGCCATGCTCAAGGGCTTCAAGGACTTCATCATGCGGGGCAACGTCGTCGACCTCGCGGTCGCCGTGGTCATCGGCGCGGCCTTCGGCTCGTTGGTGACGTCGGTCGTCGACGGTCTGATCAACCCGCTCATCGCCGCGATCTTCGGCGCGCACGACATCAGCGGGGTGATGGCGTTCACCATCAACAACTCGACGTTCAGCATCGGCCTCATCCTGCAGGCGCTCATCAACTTCCTTGCCGTGGCCGCCGCGGTCTACTTCCTCATCGTCACGCCGCTCAACAAGCTGGCGGAGATGCGCAGGAAGGACGAGCCCGCGCCCGACGAGCCCGTCGCCCCCACCGAGATCGCGCTGCTCACCGAGATCCGCGACGCGCTGCGCGAGAAGCCGTCCGCCTGAGCGGACGCCCCTAGTCCTGGATCAGCACGGTCCCCGAGGCGGGTCCGGACGCCGTCACCACCGCATCGGCCAGGCGGGAGGCGCGCAGATGCGCGGCGATGGTGAGCGCGTGCTGGCGCGAGCGCGCGAGCACCGCGACGGTCGGGCCCGAGCCGGACACGATCGCGCCGCAGGCGTCGGCACCATCGGCGACGTCGAGCACGTCGGACAGGCGCGGCATCAGCGAGATCGCCGGCCCCTCGAGGTCGTTGGTGAGGCAGCGCCCCAGCTCGACCGCGTCACCGGCCATGAGCGCCGCCATGACCTCGCGATCCACCTCGAACTCCGACCACACCTGCTCGCGCACGGCGATGCGGCGGTCGAGCTCCGCGAACACGGTGGGCGTGGACAGGCCCGTGGTCTGCGTCGCGAGCACCCAGTGGAACTCGCCGTGGGACATCGCGGGCGTGAGCTCGTCGCCCCGGCCGAGCCCCACAGCGGTGTGGCCGTGGAGGCTGAACGGCACGTCGGCGCCGAGCTGCGCGCCGAGGGCGGCGAGCTCGCTGCGCGTCGCCCCCGTGTCCCACGCCTCCGCGCACGCGACCAGCGCGGCCGCGGCGTCCGCGGACCCGCCGGCCATGCCTCCCGCGACGGGCACGCCCTTGATCACGTGCAGGTCGATCCCATCGCCGATGCCGTAGTGCCGCGCGAGCAGGTCCGCCGCGCGCCACGCGAGGTTCGACTCGTCGAGCGGCACCCCGCTGACATCGACCGGGGCCCCCGCCGCGACGTCCACGGTGATGCGGATCTCGCCGTCGTCGCGAGGCGTCGCCTCGACCACCTCCCACAGGTCCAGCGCCTGGAAGACGGTGACAAGGGGGTGGTAGCCGTCCTCGCGGGGAGGCCCCACGGTGAGCTGAAGGTTCACCTTCGCGGGCGCCTTCGCACGGACGGTACGGGTCATGCCCCCACTGTGCCAGAGCGAAGCGCTTCGGCGATGCGGGAGAAGTCCTCCACGGTGAGCTGCTCGCCGCGCGTCAACGGCTCGATGCCGGCGGCCCTGAGCGCGTCCTCGGCCGCGGCGGCGGAGCCCGCGATGCCGGACAGCGCGCCGCGCAGCGCCTTGCGTCGCTGCGAGAACGCCGCGTCGATCACGGCGAACACGTCCTCGCGCGTCGCGGTCGTGGTCGGCGGCTCGCGCCGCTCCATCAGCACCAGCCGGCTGTCGACGCGCGGCACGGGCCAGAACACGGCACGCCCGACGTCGCCCGCGGTGCGCACGGCGCAGTACCAGGCGGCCTTGGCGGACGGCACGCCGTACGTGCGCGAGCCGGGCGGCGCCGCGAGCCTGTCCGCGACCTCGGCCTGCACCATCACGAGCACGCGCTCGAGGCTGGGGAAGATCTCGAGGAAGTGCAGGATCACCGGCACGGAGACGTTGTAGGGCAGGTTGGCGACCAGCGCGCGCGGCGCTGACGGGAGCGCCTCGACCTTGAGCGCGTCCTGGTGGATCACGTCGAAGCGGGACGCCGCCTCCGGGGCGCGCTCCGCGACGGTCGCGGGGAGGGCACCGGCGAGCACCGGGTCGATCTCGACCGCGGTGACGTCAGCGCCGGTCTCGAGGAGCGCGAGGGTGAGCGAGCCCAGGCCGGGCCCGACCTCGACCACGCGGTCGCCTTCACCGACGCCCGACAGGCGCGCGATGCGCCGCACGGTGCCGGCGTCGACCACGAAGTTCTGACCCCACTTCTTGTGCGGGGCGGTGTCGAGCGACTGGGCCAGGAGCCGGATGTCGGTGGGACCCAGGAGGTTCGCCACCGGGCTCAGTACCAGCCCTTCGACTGCGAGTGGCCCCACGCGCCGCACGGCGTGCCGTAGCGGCCCTTGATGTAGCCGAGGCCCCAGCGGATCTGCGTAGCCGGGTTGGTCGCCCAGTCGGCCCCGGCGCTCGCCATCTTCGAGCCCGGGAGGGCCTGCGGGATGCCGTGCGCACCGGAGTACGGGTTGTGGGCGTTGGGGTTCCAGCCCGACTCGCGAGCCCACAGCGCGTCGAGGCACGACCACTGGTCGCCCGACCAGCCGTAGATGTCGGCGGCCATCTGCTGGCCCAGCGCACGCGCGGTGCCGGGCGAGACGTTCGAGGTGGCGGGGACCGAGGTGCTCGCGACCTCTTCCTCCTCCTTGGTGCCGACCGCGATGACCTCGTCGGTGGGCTGGGAGACGGTGAGCTTGAGCGACTCGACGCGAGAGACCTCGACGCCGTCGACGTAGGTGACGTCGTAGGTGATGACCTGCTCGCCGGGCTCGCCCTCGGTCACGACCTCCTCGACACCCTTCTCGAGGTCGGGGTCCTCCTCCTTGACGGAGTCGGGCTTGATGGCGACGGACTTGGTCTCGGTGGTCACGACGGGAGCGTCGTCGACCTGCGTCTCGATCTCCGGCAGGGCCGCGAGATCGGCCTGGACGGTGGTGCGGCTCGGCGCGTCGAACGCCGGGGTGGCGGCGGCTGCGAACGAGCCGATGGCGAACGAGCCGAGCGCGACGGCGGTGCCGACCTGGGTCAGCACGCGGGTTCGCGCACCGCGCCGGGTGCGCCGCTCGCGGCGGCCTCCCGGCAGGGGGTTGGAACGTCGGTAGCTCACGTGGTCCTCTCGTCTTGCGGACCGATGCCTGGGGGGCGAGGCCGCGCTGTCTGACGCCTTTTATCTCATATTGATAACGGCGTCGTCCAACCCCGCTTGAGACCAACGTCCTGTGACATGCGTCACACCCCGGCGACTACCAGGGACCATAGATCTTTTCCGACGTTGTAGAGATCGCCGCGCAGGCCACCGCCAGGTCGATGTCGAGGACGGTCGCGACGGTCCGCATCGTCAGCGGCACCAGATACGGGGCGTTGGGAGCGCCACGGTGCGGGTGCGGGGTGAGGAACGGCGCGTCAGTCTCGACCATCACCCTGTCGAGCGGCGTGACCGCGAGCGCCGCGCGCAGCCCCTCGGCGTTCTTGAACGTCACGGTGCCCGCGAAGGACAGGTAGTACCCGCGGTCGACGCACAGCCGCGCCATGCCGGCGTCCCCCGAGTAGCAATGGAACACCGTGCGCTCGGGAGCGCCGTCGCGCTCGAGCACCTCGAGCACCTCGGCGTGCGCATCGCGGTCATGGATCTGCATCGGCAGGTCCAGCTCCTTGGCCAGCGCGATGTGGTCGCGGAACGAGCGGACCTGCGCCGCGCGCCCCTCCTCCCCCGTGCGGGAGAAGTCGAGGCCCGTCTCGCCGATCGCGCGGATCCGTCCGCGGCGGGCGAGCGACGCGATCTCCGCGAACGCGTCCTCGTAGGAGATCCCGCTCTCGTGCTCGCCGGAGGCGTGCAGGGGCGCCTCGTTGGGGTGGAGCGCCACGGCGCCGAGCATCGACGGGTGGCGCTCGACGGCGTCGGCGGTCCACCGCGCCGAGGCGAGCTCGCAGCCGACCTGGACGATGCGGTCCACCCCGACGGCGGCCGCGTCCGCGAGGCGCTGCTCGACCGTGAGCTCGGGCTCCCCCGCGGGGAACTCGAGGTGGCAGTGGTTGTCCACCACCGGGACGGGCAGCGCCTCAGGCGCGGGGGGCCAGGCTCCCGGACGCATCGTCTACTCGTCCGCCATCCGCTCGAGCTCCGCCTCGACCATCTCGTCGTCGAGCTTCTGGAAGATCGGGGACGGCGCGGGGACCGCGGTGCCGGCGACGAGGTCGCTGCGGCCCCAGCCGGTCACCGACGAGTAGTCGCCCTGGATGACCGGGTAGCTGCGGTCCGCGAGGTCGAGGTCCTGGACCTCGTTCATCTGCGGCATGGGCGCGAGCACCCCGGTGCCGCCGAGCGCCTCGTGGACCTTCTGCGCGCTGTGCGGCAGGAACGGCGACATCATGGTGTTCGCGTCCGACACCAGCTGCGCCGCGACCGCGAGCACGGTGCGCATGCGCTCCGGGTCCTCGTTCTTGAGCTTCCACGGCGCCGTGTCCGCGAGGTACTTGTTCGCGTCGCCGATCACGCGCATCGTCTCGCTGATGGCCGCGCGCTGGCGCTGGGTGCGGATGTGGTCGCCGACCGTGCCGAACGCCGCCTCCGAGGCCGCGAGCGCGGCGCGGTCGATGTCCTGGAGATCGCCCAGCGCGGGGATCTCACCGACGTTCTTGTGCAGCAGAGACGCGGTGCGGTTGACCAGGTTGCCCCAGCCCGCGACGAGCTCGTCGTTGTTGCGGCGCTTGAACTCCGACCACGTGAAGTCGGCGTCGGAGGTCTCCGGCCCGGCCACCGCGATGAAGTAGCGCAGCGCGTCGGGCTGGTAGCGGGAGAGCATGTCGCGCACGTAGATGACGTGGCCGCGGGACGAGGAGAACTTGGCGGACTCCATCGTGAGGAACTCGCTCGAGACCACCTCGGTGGGCAGCTGGAGGTCGCCGAACTCGCTCAGCTCTCCCCCGCGCGCGCCGCGACCGTTGGCGGCGATGAGCTCGCCCGGCCAGATCTGCGAGTGGAAGGTGATGTTGTCCTTGCCCATGAAGTAGTAGGACAGCGCCTCGGGGTTGTTCCACCACTGGCGCCATGCGTCGGCGTCGCCCGTGCGGCGGGCCCACTCGATCGAGGCGCTGAGGTAGCCGATGACCGCGTCGAACCACACGTAGAGCCGCTTGTTGGGGTTGTCCGACCAGCCGTCGAGCGGGACGGGGATGCCCCAGTCGATGTCGCGCGTCATGGCGCGCGGACGCACGTCCACCAGCAGGTTGCGCGAGAAGTTGAGCACGTTGGGGCGCCAGCCGTGGCGCGCGCCCAGCCAGTCGGTGAGCGGCTGCACCAGCGAGGGCAGGTCGAGGAAGAAGTGCTCGGTCTCGATGAACTTGGGAGTCTCGCCGTTGATGCGGCTCACCGGGTTCTTGAGGTCGATCGCATCGAGCTGGTTGCCGCAGCTGTCGCACTGGTCGCCGCGCGCGCCGTCCGAGCCGCAGATGGGGCACGTGCCCTCGATGTAGCGGTCGGGCAGCGTGCGGCCGGTCGACGGGGAGATCGCGCCGCGCGTGGTCTCCGAGATCATGTAGCCGTTCTTGTGCACGGCCTTGAACATCGCCTGCGCCACCGCGTAGTGGTTGCCGGTGGTGGTGCGCGTGAAGAGGTCGTAGCTGAGGCCCAGCTGCGTGAGGTCCTCGACGATGACCCGGTTGTAGCGGTCCGCAAGCTCCTGGGGGCTCACGCCCTCGCCCTCGGCCTGCACCAGGATGGGCGTGCCGTGCTCGTCCGTGCCCGAGACCATCAGGACGTCGTGACCCGCGAGGCGCATGTAGCGGCTGAAGACGTCCGAGGGGACGCCGAACCCGGCGACGTGACCGATGTGACGAGGGCCGTTGGCATACGGCCAGGCGACCGCGGACAGGATGCGTGACATGGCGTCCATCCTAGTGTTCGAGGAGGACCCCTCCCCGCTCAGCCGTACTCGGGCGCCGCCTTGAGCGAGAACAGCTCCTCGAGGGTCGCGATCCCCTCCTCGTGCATGTGCGCGGCGAGCCGCGCGCCCACGTAGCGCAGGTGCCACGGCTCGTAGATGTAGCCCGTCACGTCCTCCGCGCCTTCGGGGTAGCGGATGATGAACCCGTGCTCCCACGCATGCTCGGCGACGTAGAGCCCCGCGGCGGTGTCGGCGAAGCACTGCTGGAGCTCGCAGCCTCCCGCGCGGATGTCCACGGCGAGGCCCGTCTGGTGCTCCGAGTACCCGGGCCGCGCGGAGAAGCGGTCGGCCGCATCCTTCCCGCTCTCGGCGACGTAGCCGTCGTAGAGGTACTGCTGCAGGCCGCGGTCGCGGTAGCCCGTGGTGATGGAGAACGCCGCGCCTGCCTCCTCGGCCGCGCGGTAGAGGCCCTGCATCGCGGCGGCCGCCTCCTCGCGCATCGTCGCCCCGCCCGGGACGCCGGTCACGTCGACAAGGTCCGCGGGCGCGTAGTCGGCCGGGTCGAGCGGGCGGCGCTTGTTCACGACGACCCAGGGCGAGTCCGGATCGTCCACCGAGAAGGCGGCGAGGTCGAAGGCGGGCTCCGGCGTCGTGCTCGGCTCGGGCGTCGCGGCGGCAGAGACCGTCGCCTCGGCGGTCGCCTCGGGCGTCGGGCTCGGGTCCGGGGTGGACGAGGCGGGGGTCGACGATGCGGGGGTGGTGCCGGCGGCGGGGGACGTCACGAGCGCGGCCACGGCGGGCTCGTCCGTGCCGAGGACCCGGCTCGCCAGCTCGGCCGAGCCGAAGCCCGCGAGGGTCCCCACCACCATGACCGCCACGGTGGCGCCCAACCTCCGCCGGCGGTAGACGTAGACCGGCTCACGCGAGACCCTCATGCGGCACCGTCCGTCCGGGGCGCACGAGGGCGGGTCACGTCGATCACGCCTCGACTGTACGTGCGGCCCGGCGGCTCCCCGCGCAGGCCGCACGCCGCAGCGACCTTCCGGACGTTCCCGAGATATCCGGCACGGCCTCGCGGAACCACCGCCGGAGCCCGTCTACGAGGTCTGTCGCCGCCGATATAGTCGGCATGGCCGGGGCGTCCCGAAGGCGCGCGGCCACCACCCAGGACCATCAGAGGGGAGGCCCGCGGGCCATGGAACAGCAGCAGGGCTACGGATACGGGCAGCCGCAGGCGGCGCCGCCGGGGCACGCGCAGGCAAGCATCTTCAGCGGGATCCCCGTCGCGGACTACGTGCGGGACGGCGCGGCGCTCGTGCTGCTCCTCACGTCGCTCGCGCTGCCGTGGAACGCGGCCGACCAGGCGAGCGACCGCATCGAGGTGCTCCTCCTCACCATCCTCAGCGTGCTGTCGCTGTCGGCGATGTACCTGCACCGGTCGGGCGTGATCCCGCCGACGCTGACCGCGGACCGCGTGGGGATGCTCCGTGCGCTCGCCAACGCCCCGTACCTCGTGGTGGTCGTGATCCACCTGATCCTCGACTTCGCGAGCGCGTTCGGCGAGGACAGCGCCTACGACTACGTCGGCGTGGGCCCCGGCCTCGCGCTGGGCCTCGCGGGTGCGATCCTCGCGGCGCAGCCTCGTGAGTGCGAGCTCGCCGCCTCGACGGATCGGGCGCGGATCGCCGAGCTGTGGCGCCGCGTCGGCCTCGGCGTCGCCGGCCTTGCACTCGTGAGCTCGACCATCGCGCTCATCGCGCTGCTCGTGCACTCCATCGGAGACGACTACCGGTGGTTCGGCGGGTGGCTCATCACGCTCATCTGGGTGCGCGCGCTCACCAGTCTCGCCATGGTCCTCGCCATGTGCGCGCCGTTCGTGCTCCGCACCGCGCCCGCACGGACCGCGGCCATCGCCTTCGCCGGCGCGCTCCTCGGCGCTCAGCTGATCTCGCTCATGAGCGAAGGCTCCGGCAACGGCATCGAGTCCGTCAGCGCGAACATGCCGGCGCTGTGGGCCGTGCTGGCGCTCGGAGCGGTGCTCGTCGCGCCGTCTGCGCGCGACTTCGTGACGCCCGCCGAGGGCCCGCACCTGTACCTTCCCGCCGCGTCGATCCTGCTGCTGGGGTTCTCGGTGCTGGCGTTCGCCGAGGCGTTCACGTACGTGCTCATCCTTGCCGCGGGCGATACCGCGACGGGCACCATGGCGACGATCCTGGTGCTGACCGCCGTCATCGGGATCGCGCTGCTCGTGGCGCGCGCGGCGCTGATGCGTGACGGCGGCACCAACCGGAACACCGTGCTCGCGGTGCTCGGCGCCGTCGCGGTGCTCGGCATCGTGCTGCTGGTGGTCACGGCCAACGCGTCGGACGGCTACGCGGCCGTCGACCGCACGCAGCTGCTGCTCGCCTTCGGCGCGCCGATCGCGATCGCCGTCATGCTGCTGGTGCCCGCGAGCGTGCGCGCCTACTACGGCCAGTTCGCGCCGGCCCGTCCCGTCGCCGCACCGGCCACCGGGCCGATCCCGACCGTGCCGACCTCGGCTCCGGCCGCGGCCGCTCCGCCCGCGCCTCCGGCTCCCCCGGCACCGACCGCTCCCCCGGCGCCGCCGGCACCCGCGGTCGACCCGGCGCTGGTCGCCGCGGCTCACGACCCGGCGACCGACGCGGCGACGCTCCACCGCATCGCCGCCGAGGCCCCGTCGCTGCGGGCGGCCGTGGCCGCGCACCCGAACGCCTACCCGGACCTGCTCCAGTGGCTGGGCTCCCTCGGTGACCCCGAGGTGGACGCGGCCCTCGCGCAGCGCTCCTAGGCGGTAGCGTCCCGAGCCGCGAGCACGGCTGCATAGAGCTCGCGGCTCGGGACACCCGCGGTGGCCGCCACATCGGCCACCGCCGACTTGGCCCGCTCGCCCGTCGCGACGCGCGCGAGCACCTCGGCCACGAGCGCCTCGACGGTGAGCGCTGCGGCGGCCCGGCCCGCGACGGTGACGACGATCTCGCCGCGCGGCTCCTTCTCCCCGGCCCATGCGGCGAGCTCGCCGAGCGTGCCGCGCCGGGTCTCCTCGTAGGTCTTGGTGATCTCACGGGACACGGCCGCGGGCCGGTCGGCTCCGAGCGTCTCCCCCATCGCCGCGAGCGTCGCGGCCAGACGGTGCGGCGCCTCGAAGAACAGCATCGTCCGCTCCTCGAGCGCCAGCGAGGCGAGCCGCGCCGAGCGCTCGCCGGGCCTGCGAGGGAGGAAGCCCTCGAAGCAGAACCGATCGGTGGGCAGCCCGGAGAGCGCAAGCGCCGCGAGGGCCGCGGACGGCCCCGGCAGCACCGTGACCTCGACCCCCTCGCGGACGGCGGCCTCGACCACGCGGAAGCCAGGGTCGGACACCGCCGGCATCCCCGCATCCGAGACCACCACGATCATCGCGCCGTCGCGGGCCCGGGCGACCAGCTCCGCCGCGGAGGCGGCCTCGTTGTGGTCGTGATGCGCCACCACGGAGCCGCCGATGCGGATCCCGAGCCGCGTCGCGAGGTCACGCACGCGGCGCGTGTCCTCCGCCGCGACGATCTCCGCGGTCTCGAGCGCCTCACGCAGGCGTGGCGACGCATCGTCCACGTTGCCGATCGGAGTCGCGGCGAGGACGATGCGGCCAGTCATGGCTCCAGCGTCCCACACGGGTCGCGCGGTCCCGGGCCGGTCAGCCCTCGGCCGGCTCGCGCCGCGCGACCGCCGTGCGGAAGGCGAGGAACCCGAAGATCAGGGCCACGGCCGCCGCGATCACCGAGACGATCCCGGCGTAGCCGATCCACCACGGGTACGGCGAGCCGACCCGCAGCACCCCGGTGAGCGTGCGCGCCCCGTCCGGGTCGACGCCTGCCACGGTGAGCTCGTGAGACCCGTTGGCGAGCTCCGCCGGGAGGGTGACCGATGCATCGAGCGCGCCCGCGGAGTCCACGCGGAGCGTGCCCAACGGGACCGTGCCGCCGTCGAGGGACACCAGCACGGACGAGCCGGGGGTGAAGCCGTCGCCGCTCACGGCGAGGGCGCCGCCCGCCGTGGCCTGCGCCTCGACGGTGTCCTCCGCCTCGAGAGCGACCGCGGCGTCATCCGGGAGCACGTCCGCGAGGGCGTCGCCCCAGCCGTGCGCGAGCTCCACCAGCAGCGGCTCGTCGACGGGCTCCGCGGCGGTGCCGCGGATCGCGTCCTGCGTCCCGCTCCACTCCCACGCCGCCGTGAGGATCGCCTCGGCCCCGTCAGCGGTCGGCACCGCGGTCCAGGCGCCGGCGCCGCCCACCTCGAGCGCCGGGGACGCGTCGCACCACGTGTGGTTCGGCTGGAACGCGGCGGACGTGGCCGCGATGCGCACGGGAAGGCCCTGCGCGGCGAGCGCCGCGGCGGCGTCGGCGAGCGCGCGGTCGAGCTCCGCGACGACGGTGTTGACCACCTCGACGCGCGAGGCCGACCACGGCGCGGCGCACGACGCCGCGACGCCGCCGGGCAGCAGCTGCGGATACTCGAGCACCACCACGGGGACGGCCGCGCCGCCCGCGGCGTCCTGCGCGGCCTTCACGATCTCGCGCAGCACGGCGCGCAGGTCGATCACCTGCGCGGCCGTCATGGCGCGGACCGCGAGCGGGTCCGCCCACGTGCATGACAGGGCGTCGGCGTCGGGATCGGCGCAGGTGGCGAGCAGGTCGCCGAGGCCGATGTCCGCGGCGCCGAGCGTCGCGATCACCAGGCCAGGCTCGACCTCCTCGAGCACATCGAGCTGGGCGGTGCCGCCCGGCTCACCCTCGAGGATCGCCGCGATCGTCGCGCCCGCGCAGGACTCGTCGCGCACGCGGTCCGGGCCGATGACCGACGCCAGCGCGTCCCCGAGGGCGTCGGCGCAGCCGTCGACCTCCCCTGCGGCGAGGCCCACGCCGTCGCCCACGAGCACCACGTCCGCGCCCGCGCCCAGCGCGTCCTCGAGCGCGGGGCCCGCGGTGTCGACGGCCAGGGTGGTGCGCGCCGCGACGGGCACGTCGGCCTCCGACACGGTCTGGCGCACACCGGTGCCCCACGTGTGGAGCGTGAGCGCGACCGTGCCCTCGCGGTCGCCGGGCGAGGCGAGCGTCCACCGGAACGTCACCTCACCGCCCACGGGGATGTTGCCCAGGCTCGCGGTGCGGCCCGGCTCGGTGGTGATCTCGACGCCGGAGCCCTCCGCGTCGAGCGCGACGCGGACGTCCTCGGCGTCGCGACCTGCGGCGTTGCGCACCGTCACCTCGACGACCGCGGAGCCGTCCGCGGGGATCCGCGACGGCAGCGAGACCTCGGTCTCGAGCACCGGGGCGGCGAGCTCCTGCACCTTCTCGAGCAGCTCATCGCCGTCCTCGACGCTGTAGGTCTCGCCGCCGGTCGCGTCGCTCACGCACTCCAGCTGCTCGCGGCCCGCGTCGCTGTTGTCGAGCGCGATGCCGATGACCTGGAGGTCGAAGCCGCTCGCGCGGATCTCGGCCGCCGCCGGGCACGGGTCCTCGCAGCTGTACTCGCCGTCGGAGACGAGCACGATGGTCGCGCCCTCGATGCCCTGACCGCGAAGGTCGTCGGCCGCGGCGCGCAGCGCCTCTGCGGTCGGGGTGTCGCCGTCGGGGGTCAGCCCGTAGACCTCGCCCATCGCCTCACCGGTGCTCAGGACGCGCTGCACGGGCATCGCCCACTGGCCAGGCGCGCAGCTCGCGTTCGAGCTCGGGTAGGTGTAGATGCCCAGCTCGGAGCCGAGCGGCTGCTCGTCGAGCAGGGAGCCGATCGCGGCCTGCGCGGCCGCCATCTTCACCGTGCCGTTGCCGTCCTCGTCGCCCATCGAGCCCGACGTGTCGACGATGAGCACGAGCGGCCTCGAGCCCGGACCCGTGGTGGCGTCGGTATCGACGAAGCTCGCGGTCGGGGCATCGTCCTCGCCCCACTCGCCGCTCGCGATCGGGATCGTGAAGACCGCGATCTCGACGGAGTGCTCCACGAGGACATGGTTGAAGGCCTGCGCCACGACGCCGACCTCGGCACCGACCTCGGCGTAGAACTCCCACTCGCCGCCCTCGCCGACGTCGACCTTGACCTCGACCACGGCGCCCGCATCGATGGTCGCGGTGACCCCGACCACGTCCCACAGGAGGAACTTCACGGTTCCGGCCAGGCCGACCTTGCCCTCGAGGTCGATGGTCACGCTCGGGACGTCCGCGGTGGACTCGGAGGAGACGGGCTCGTCGACCGGCTCCCACCGTCCGTCGCGGTAGCTGATGCCGATGGTGTCGGTGTAGGTGCCCTCGACCTTGAACCCGACCTTGCCCGTGATCTCCGCGGAGGCATAGACCTCGGGCAGGAGCTTGAGCGTGACATAGGTGGGCACGGGCGCGGGGATCGGCACCGTGCCGAGCAGCACCTCCGGGAGCGGCTTGGTGACCTTCGCCTCGACCTTGGCGTAGGTGAAGATCGAGGTCTTGGTCTCGAACGTGGTCGTCTGCGCCATCTCGAACGTCTCGATCACCGACTCCTCGGTGAACCAGCCGCGCGCGAAGTCGATGTCGATGGTCGCCGAGAGGGTCGTGGTGAGGGTGAACTCGTACCCGATCTCCCAGCCGAGCTCGCCCTCGACGGAGAGGCCGTCGTCGCGCTCCTCCTCGCCGGTGTACTCGCCCTCGTCGAACTCGCCGGACTTGAGCGCGCCCGCGAGGCTCACCGACACCTCGGCGACGTCGCGTCGATCGGACTCCTCGCCGTCGGCGGGCAGCACGAGCGACGGCGCCGAGCGGCGCACCGTGCCCAGCGCGCCCCTGCCCCCGGCGGTCGCCGCGGCGGCCTCGATGTCGTCCTGCACCGGCAGCACCGGCTCGTCCTCGATCGCGACGTGGAGCTGGAGGAACACATCGGTGAGCGCGGCCTGCTCGGTCTCGTAGACCACGCTGTCCCCGTCGACATGGACCGCGCTCACGCGGCGCAGCGCGCCGGTGGGAAGGATGTCGGAGCGGTCGACGACGATGACGTCACCCACCGCGGCCGCGATCGGCCCGCTGGTCTCGATGGCGGTGTCGCTGCTCGCGAGGACGGCATCGCCCTCGATCACCTCGACATCGGCGGCCACGACGTCGGCCTCCGGCTCGGGAGCGACCAGGTCGACGGTGACCCGAGCCTCCCCGGTCGCGCCGGCGAGGTCGCGGGCTCGCGCGGTCAGCGTGACCTCGCCGTCGGGTGCGGGGACGGTGAGCGCGAAGGCGGGCTCGTCCTGCGTGGCGTCGACCGCCGCCGAACCGACGTACCTGTCGCCCACCATGATCTCGACCACCGCCACGGGCGCGGAGGACCGCGTGATGCGACCTGCGATCGTGAGCGTCGCGCCCGTCTCGGCGAGGTCGATCGACCCGCCCTGCTCCGGGGTGTCGATGACCACCTCGACCGCATCGTCCCCGGCGGTCGGCTCGCCCGGCAGGTAGGCGACCACGCGCGCCGACTCGACCGTCGCCGCGCCGTCGACCGCGAGCGTCGCGGAGCCGTCGGCGACCGCCGCCGTCGCAAGCACGCGATCGGTCCCGCTGACCGCGTGGGCGCTCGCGAGGTCGCCCTCTCCCGCGGCGCGGCCGCCGTCGACCATGCCGTCGCCCGAGGTGTCGAGGTCGAGCACCAGGGCGCCGATGCCGGCGCTCGGAAGTCCGTCGATGTCCTCCGCGCCGATGGAGATGTCGCCCGGGCCCGAGCCGAGCGTGACGTCGCGTGAGCCGACCGCGACCGTCGAGCCGACGAGCGCCGACGCGTCGTCCGTCGCGGCTGAGGCGCCGACCCACCCGAGCACGGTGATCTCCACCGCATCGGGCGACCCGAGGACCTCCCATGTGGCGAAGCCGTCGGCATCGAGCGGCACGAGCGCGAGCGCCTGCGCATCGCCCGCGGGGAGCTCGACGTAGGCGCGGTCCCCGTCGCGCGAGGCGATGCGCGCGCCTCCGTCGCCCCCGGTCGCCACCGACACCCAGACGGCGCTCACACCCGTGGTCGGCACGGCGCCCTGACCGAGCGGCGTGAACGGCTGCGCCTCGCCGGTACCGCCGAGCCCGAGGGCTGTGTCGACCAGCGGCTCCGGCGCGACCGCGACCGTGCCGCCCGGCGCGGGCCGCTCATCGGCGCCCACCGCGGTGAACGTGCCGACCGCGGTCGCGGTGACCGTCGCAGCGGTCGAGGACTCGAGCGTCAGGGCCTGGTCCGCGTCGATCACGAGCTGCGCGCTCGAGGTCCCCGCGGGGAAGCGCGCGACCGCGGTGCCGTCGCCGGTCGCGAGGGAGCCCGGCTCCTCGGCCTCGATCGCGAGGTCGACCATCACGGCGCCCGCATCCGCCAGGTCGGGGAGCGAGACGCGATGCGCGGACGAGGCGGCGAGCGTCGCCCGCGCGCCCGCGGCCGGCTCGACCGCCCGCCAGAGCCCGCCATCCGGTGCCGCGTCGAGCGCCTCGAGGAGACCCGCATCGTTCGCGTCCTCCGCCAGCAGCGTCATCGCACCCCAGCCGAGGCCCGATGCGACCAGGGCCCCGGCGACGGCCCACGCCGTGACCTTGAGACCCCGGCGACGACGCGCGGGAGGCCGCGGCGCCTCGTCCGTCATCTCACAGCCCCGCTCGGAGCGCGCTCACCGCGTCGACGCTGCCGGAGCCCGCCGCGCCGATCAGGGTCACCTCGTACGGACCCTCGTACGAACCCTTCACCACGATGGTCAGCTCTTCTGCGCCGGAGGTGTCGAGCGAGAAGTCCGTCGCCTTTCCAGCGGAGACCTTCCACGTGTCGACCTTGGATCCGTCGAGGAACACCGTCACCGTTACGGTGCCGCCCGCCTCGCCATCCTGGATGCCGTAGGAGCCGTCGACCAGGTCGATCGCGCCGCCGAGCGTGAAGCCGTAGATGGCACCCGACTCGTCGACGCCGCATTCGAGCGCGCCATCGAGCGGCTGTCCGCCGATCAGCACGTCGTCGTCCTCATCGCACCAGCCGCTGTCGCCCTGCTGGATCTCCGAGAGCTCGACGGTGGACGGCGTGTCCGCGATCACCAGGGTGACCGCATCGGGGAGCTCGGTCCCGGGCTTCGCGGACAGCTCCGCGACGGCTCCCGGGTCCACACCGGGCACGTAGCGACGCTCCTGGGTGACGCGCGTGCCGAGCGCCTCGAGGTCCGCGAGGACGTCGACGGCGTCGCGTCCCTCGTACTCGGGCACGGTCGCCGCCTCGGAGACGATGATCTGCACCGCGCTCGGGTTGGTGGACCCGAAGACCGGCGTCTGCTCGACCACCCGGCCGCTGCCGCCCGCCGCGGGGCGCGTGGCCACGGACACCGCATCGACCGGGATACCCGCATCGGCGATGGTCTGAAGCGCGCGATCCTCGTCGAGGCCGCGCACGTCCGGCATGAGCGCGACGACGTCGGCAGCGTAGGCGGGCACGTCGACGGCGACGACCTTGGTGGTGCCGACCGCCTCGCCGCTCACCACGGTGCGGTTGGCGACAGACCAGCCGGCGACGGCGCCGAAGGCACCGGCCGCGACGATCGCGGCCACCACGGCGACGACCGTGAACGTCACGAGCGAGGCCCGGCCGCCGCGAGCGCGAGGATGCGCTGCAGGCTCGACGTCGCCGGGGGCGACGTCCGCGGCGACGGGCGCGGGGGCGACGGGAGCGGCCGGCACCGGGAAGGCGGTCGCGGGCGCCGGCGCCTGGGATGCGGCGGAGACCTGGGGGGCGGGCGTCTGGGGTGCGGCGGCAGCCGGGGCAGCCGGGACGGCCGGCGCGGCGCTCTCAGGCGTGGGGGTCGGAGGGATCGCATCGGCGCGCGGCGCGCGCTTGCGACGAGGCTCGCGCACGCGCGGTGCGCCGAAGACGGTCTGAGGCGCCTCCGCGGGCGCTCCGCATGCGGGGCACGCCCCGGTCTGCGCGGCGTCGAAGGACGCGCCGCACCTGCTACATGTCCTCATCGAGCCCCCAGCCCCATGCGCAGTAGTGAGTCGGTCCGGAGGCTAGCACAGCCGGATCCCGCGCTTCGGCACCCGGTGCCGCCACAGTCGTCACGCGCGTCCCCGCAGGCTCCGCGAAGGCTCGCCACTAGGCTTCGCGTGTGAATCTCGCGACGCTCTGGCGCTGGCGCGCCACCCTCATGGCCGTCGGCGTGGGCCTGCTCGCGGGCCTCCTGCGGCTCGCGTCGCTCGCCGACCCTCACGCGCTGGTCTTCGACGAGGTCTTCTACGCGCGCGGCGCGTACTCGCTCACCGAGCTCGGCTACGAGGGCGATTGGGAGGGCGACGACGGTGCCTTCGCCACCGGCGACACGTCGGGGCTGAGCACCGAGGGCGACTTCGTGGTCCACCCCATGGTGGGCAAGCTGCTCATCGCGCTCGGCATCGAGCTCTTCGGGAACGAGCCCTTCGGGTGGCGCGTCGTGGGAGCGGTGCTCGGCTCGCTGCTCGCCGTGCTCGTCGCGCTCACCGCGCGTCGACTGTTCCGCTCGACGGTCTGGGGCGCCGTCGCGGGCGTGCTCGTCGCGATCGACGGCGAGCTCATCGTCCTGTCGCGCACCGCGCTGCTCGACGGGTTCCTCGCGTTCTTCGTGGTGCTCGGCTTCTGGCTGCTGGTGGTCGACCGCGACCGCACCTTCGCGCTGCTCGAGCGGCGCACCGCCGAGCATCGCGCCCGCGCCGGCCTCGCGGACGACGCGCCCCTCGCCGGCGCCGGGCCGAGCACCGGCATCCGGTGGTGGCGTCTCGCGGCGATCGTCGCCTTCGCCCTCGCCGCCTCGACCAAGTGGAACGGCCTGTACTTCGCCGCCGCCTTCCTGGTGCTGTCGGTGGTGTGGGACGCCCTCGCACGCCGCTGGCTGGGGTGGGACCTGTGGCCCGTCGGCGCCTTCGTGCGCGCGATCCCGGCCGCCCTCGCCACCGTCGTCCTGGTCCCCGTGATCTACGTCGCCACGTGGGCGAACTGGTTCCTCACCGACGGCTCGTACGACCGCTCGTGGGCGCAGCAGCACCCGGGCGAGGGGATCACGTGGCTCCCGGATGCGCTCAACTCCCTGGTCCACTACCACCAGCAGATGTGGACCTTCCACACGGGCCTCACGTCCGAGCACAACTACATGTCGAACCCGTGGACGTGGCTGGTGCAGTGGAGGCCCACGGCCTTCTACTTCGAGGACGCCCCGGACGCCGCGTGCGGCGCCGACCGTTGCGTGAGCGCGATCCACGCGCTCGGGAACCCCTTCGTCTGGTGGCTCGCGACCGCCGCGCTCGCCTGGGCGCTCTGGCGCGTGATCCGCCACCGCGACATTCTCGCGCTGACGGTGTCGCTGGGCGTGCTCGCGGGCTGGGTGCCGTGGCTCCCGTACGCGTACCGCACCATCTTCACCTTCTACACGGTCGCGTTCGCGCCCTTCATGGTGCTCACCCTCGTGTGGGCGATGCGCAGGATCGCGCAACCCGATCACCTCGAGGGCGGATGGTCGCGGCGCGGCACCTTCGGCGTGGGCCTGGTCCTGGCGGCGATCCTCGTGATCTCGGGATTCTTCGTGCCCCTGTGGGTGGGCACACCCATCCCGTTCCAGTACTGGCAGGCCCACATGTGGCTGCCCAGCTGGGTCTGACGCGTCAGTAGTCGCGGCTCTCCACCAACCGCGAGAGCACGATGGCGCTGCGCGTCTTGTCCACCTGGGGCGCGAGGCGCACCTGCTCGAGCGCGAGCTCGAGGTCGGGCATCGTCGCGGCGCGCAGCCGGACGATCGCATCGGCCTGACCCGTGACGGTGAACGCCTCGACCACGTTGGGGATCGACGCAAGGATGCGCCGCAGCTCCTCGGGCGCGACGGTGCCGCGACAGAACACCTCCACATAGGCCTCGGTGCCCCCGGCGTCGAGCGCGGGGTCGAGGCGGACACGGAAGCCTTGGATCACCTTGTCCGCAAGCATGCGGTCGACCCGACGTTTCACCGCCGAGGGCGACAGGCCGATGCGCAGTCCCATCTCCGCGTAGGACGCACGCCCGTCGAGCCGCAGCTCGTCGATGATCCGTCGGTCCAGGTCGTCGAGCGACATTCTTCTCCCCCCTCGCAAGCAACCTGCACCAGGACGGCCAGTCTCGCACGTATTCGCCGGATCAGACACCACCTGCCAGCGATTTCTGCCGATCAAGGCTGTTCGGCATCGCAGACGACGGCACACGCGACGTGACCCGTGCGCCGGCACCTGCGCCGCAGTAGCGTGTGAGCAGCCGCCTCGCAGGGCCGAGGCGCGAGAGGAGCCGGTGATGCAGGAGCAGAGACACCTGGGGTTCGAGCTGGACGCACGCGCGCTGACCGCGCGCGCGATCACCTTGGTCAGGGTCATGTTCGCGGTGCTGGGCGCGGTCGCGCTCGCGGTCGGGGTCGCGCTGATCGTGTGGCCCGGGCGGACGCTCGCGGTCGGCGCGGCGCTCGCCGGCGTGTACTTCGTGATCGCGGGCGTCGCGCGCATCGCGATGGGCGTCCTCGGCGCGGCGGTCTCCGCGGGCCTGCGCTCGCTGTCGATCGTCATGGGCGTGCTCATGCTCATCGCCGGCGTGGTGATGCTCCGCAACCTCGAGGCCTCGACCGCGGTGCTGCTCATCGTGGTCGCGCTCACCGTCGGGATCGGCTGGATCATCGACGGGATCATGGTGATCCTCGAGTCGGGGAAGGCACGCTCGCGCGCGTGGGCCCTCGCCTACGGCATCGTGGGCCTGCTCGCGGGCATCGCGGTAATCGCCTTCCCGGCGATCACCGCGACCGTGCTCGTGTGGATCGCGGCGGCCGTCTTCGTGGTGCTCGGCGTCGTGGGGCTGGTCCGCGCGTTCACCTTCGGCCGCGAGCTGGAGGCGGCCCTGTGAGCGCGCAGGACGCGCCCGGGGTCGAGCCGGTACCCGAGGACGTCGCGCGCGCCATGGCGGCCGAGGCCGCGCTCGCCGAGGAGCAGCCTCCCCCGCCGTGGCTCGACGCGGCCATCAAGCGCGCGCTCTGGAGAGCCGTGCGCGTGGTGCTCGTCGTGGTGCTCGCGATCTGGATCGGCTTCCAGATGCGCCACCTGCTCGGCCTCATCGTGTTCGCGCTCTTCATCGCCCTCGCGATGCTGCCCGGCGTCACGGGCCTGCATCGGCGCTACGGCATCCGCCGTGGCGCGGCGGTGGGACTCATGTACCTCGCCGCCGTGGTCCTCTCCGTGTTCATGATCGGCGTCCTCATCCCCGCGATCGCACGATTCGCCGACTCGGTCCGCGAGTCGCTGCCCGAGTGGTCGTCGTCCCTCACCGAGTGGAGCCAACGCGTGCTCGGCGTCCCGATCGACACCTCGGGCGCGGACAGCGCGCTGTCGAGCCTGTCGCTCGACCTGAGCAGCTGGGCGGACGAGGCGCTCGGCCTGGTGACCTCGGGCATCGGCCTGGTCTTCGACCTCTTCACGGTCGCCACCTTCGCGTTCTACATCGCCGCGCAGTGGCCGCAGATCATGCGCGCCCTCATGTCGCGCATGCCCCCCGAGCGGCAACGCACGTTCGCGTGGATCGCGGACACCTCGATCGAGCAGACGGGCGGCTACTTCTACTCGCGCCTGCTGCTCATGGGGGTGTGCGGCGGCCTCGCGTTCGTCGTGATGCTCCTGGTCGGGCTGCCGCTCGTGTACGCGATCCCGCTCGCGCTCTTCATGGGCTTCGTCTCGGAGTTCATCCCGTTCATCGGCACCTACATCGGCGCGGCGCTGCCCATCGTGATCATCCTGGCGGTCCAGGGCCTGGTGCCCGCGCTCGTGCTGCTCGCGTGGGTGCTCGTCTACCAGCAGGCGGAGAACTACTGGCTGAGCCCCAGGTTCTCGTCCCAGACCATGGAGCTCAACGGCGCGATCGCGTTCGGCGGCGCGCTCGCGGGCGGCGCGATCGCGGGCCCGCTCGGCGCGTTCATGGCGCTCCCTGTCGCGGCCCTCATCACCGCGATCGTCAAGAACTCGGGCCGCAAGTACGAGGTCATCGAGATCGACGCGCGGAGCGCGGCCGCGGAGGATGCGCCGCCGCCCCCGGCGGGCGAGGACGGATAGACGACGAGGGCCCCGGCATCGCCGGGGCCCTCGTCGTGAAGCGTGCCTGTCAGGCGGCCGCGACCACGTCCACCACGAAGGCGAGCGTCGAGCCCGCGGGGATCGCGTCGAGGTCCTGGTCGCCGTAGCCGAGGTCCGGCGGGACGATGACGAGCACCTGGCTGCCGACCGTCACGCCCTCGAGGCCCTGGACCCAGCCCTCGATGAGCTGGTCCGAGGTGAGGCGGAACATCGCCGACGAGCCGGTGCTCCACGAGGAGTCGAAGGTCTCCTCGCCCTTCCACACCCAGCCGCTGTAGTTGACCCACACGAGGTCGCCCTTCTCGACGGTCTCGCCATCGCCCTCGATGAGGGTCTGCGACACCAGCTCCGAGGGCTTCTTCGCGTCCGTGAAGTCGATGCTCGGCGCGCCCGTGTCGTCGAGCGTCACCGTCGGCAGGCCCTCGACCGCGTCGACCGACGCGCCCTCGGCACGGTCGAGCGGGGACACCGCGGCGGAGGCCGTGACGGCCATGACGCGCGTCGGGACGTCCTCCGAGGAGGTGTCCGGGAAGGCGTAGAGGAACTGATCGCCCACGTTCGCGCCCACGATCTCGGTGAAGAGCTCGTCGATGACCTGGCCCTCCTCCATCGGGACGGCCTCGGGCATGCCCGTGTCGTACGTCGAGTAGTAGACGGAGGCGTCCGAGCCCGTGTAGACCACGTAGTCGAGCACCACCTGCTGGCCCTCCTCGATGACCTCGCCGTCACCGTCGGCCACGTGCAGGAGCGCGGTGTCGCCGACCGTCAGCGGGCTCTCGAAGGTCAGCTCGGGGATGCCGTCGGTCTCGGCCCACTCGATCGACGCGAGCGCGGCGAGGTCCGCCTCGGACGTCTGCGACTCCGCGGCCGCCGACGCCGAGGGCGACGGGTCCGCGTCCGAGGCGGGGCTGCATGCGGCGAGGCCGAGCATGGCCACCGAGCCGAGCGCGACAGCGGCCAGCGTGTTCTTCTTCATGGATCTCCTCACGGGGGGTGTCCAGGGCGTGCACGCCCTGGACGGGCGTGCGGGTTCGCCATGGGAACCGATGGGCGTCCGCGAGGGTTCCCGGTCAGGCCGCGTCCTGGTGCGGCCGTGACCCCGTTCGCGGGCACCCGTTCAGGGTACCCGGCCCCCGATGGGCCCCTCGCCTGTGCGCCTGGGAGTTTGCTCAGAGTTCGCGATGCACCACCTGCGCGGAGGTCTGCGCGGTCGCGAGCATGAGGATCTGGTCGATGTTGACGTGCTTGGGGCGCGACGCGACCCACCGCACCGCGTCCGCGATGTCGTCGGCGCTCATGGGCGTGACGCCCTCGTAGACCTTCGCGGCCTTGTCGGCATCGCCACCGAAGCGCACGAGCGAGAACTCGGTCTCGACCATGCCGGGGTCGATCTCGCTCACGCGGACCGGCTGGCCCAGCAGCTCGATGCGCAGCACGCGCGTCATCGCGGCGACCGCGTGCTTGGCGGCGTTGTACCCGCCGCCGCCCTTGTACGGCTCGCGCGCGGCGATCGAGCCGATGTTGATGACCTGGCCGTCGCCGGACTCGACGAGCTTGGGCAGGAGCGCCTTGGTCACGCGGAGCGTGCCGAGCACGTTCACGTCGTACATCCACTGCCACTCGTCGATGTCGCCCTCGGCGATCGAGGTGGTGCCGAGCGCGCCGCCGGCGTTGTTGAGGAGCAGGTCGCAGGACTCGATCTGCGCGGCGAACGCGTCCACCGACGCCTGATCCGTGACGTCGAGAGCGATGGCCGTGCCGCCGATCTCCGCCGCGAGCTCCTCGAGACGGTCCACGCGACGGGCTCCGATCACCACGTGCCATCCGTCGGCCGCGAGGGCGCGCGCGCTGGCCGCGCCGATCCCGCTGCTGGCTCCCGTGACGACCGCCGTGCGCTGTGACATCTCTACCTCCTGTCGGGCCGCGCCGGATGCGCGGCGTACCCCTCAAGCCTGGCTGGCCCCCGCCCCGGGAGCCAGGTCCAGACGATGCCACAGCCCGGGTGCCACCGTGTTTCCCCGACGTAACTTCTGGCCGCCGTCTTCGCCTCGACGTGGACCTGGCCGGCAGGACGCGGGTCCAGGACGATGCCTGACATGCTCCACTTCCCCTGCCCGCCGCCCGGAGAGGCACGATGACGGCGTTGGCCTGGGCGGCCGCCTCGCTCATCGTCGTGCTGGCCACCGTGGTACAGGCCGCGACGGGGATGGGGTTCGGGATCGTCGCGGTGCCGCTGCTCGTGCTCGTCGCGCCCGAGCTGGGCATCGGCGCGGTGCTCGCCGTCACGGTGGTGGTGATGTGCGCGGTGGCCTGGACGGAGCGCCGATGGCTGAGCGTCCCCGACCTGGTGCGCACCTCCGTCGCCGCGGTCCCCGGCATCCTCGTCGGGACCGCGGTCGCACGCGTGACCCCTGAGGCCGCGACCCAGGTGACGGTCGGAGCGGTCGTCGCCGCCGCATCGGCCCTCTCGCTGCTCGCCTGGAAGGCGCGCATGACCCCCGCGTCCGTCGCGGCGGCCGGCGCGCTCGGCGGGGCGCTCACCCCGATCGCCGCGCTGCCGGGTCCCCCGATGGCCGTGGTCTACCGGCCCGACGACGTACGGACGATGCGCTCGACCCTGTCCGCGTACTTCGCGGTGACGTCGGCACTGTCGCTCGCGTCGCTATCCTTGGCGCGAGCCGGCGAGGGCGCCGTCACCCTGGGAGCCGATGCGCTCTCCGGGCTCGCACTGACGCCCGCCGTGATCGTGGGCGCGCTCGTGTCGGCGCCGCTCGTGCGGCGGCTGCCCCCCGGCGTGGTGCGGACCGGTGCGCTGGTGCTGTCGCTCGTGTCGGGCATCGTGCTCGCGGCGCGAGGGGTGGCGGCATGACGCCGGCACGTCCCTCAGGAGGTTCCCCGGTGATCGACGACCTGCACGGCGAGACCGACGCCGCGATCGGCGCGCGCGCTCGCCAGTACATCGACCCGGACAGCCGCGAGCCGCTGTTCCAGCAGGTGCGACGGTTCCTCGAGCAGTCCCTGCTCGAGGGTCGCTTCAAGCCCAACCGCCCGCTTCCCTCGTCCCGCCACCTCGCGGGCGTCCTCGGGGTGTCGCGCAACACCGTCTCCGCCGCGTACCAGGAGCTCACGGCGCTGGGGCTCATCGAGTCGCGTCCGCGGTCCGGGCTGTACCCCGCCACCGAGCGGATCACCGCGGCGCCGGTGAGCGGGCCGGCATCGGCGGCCCCGGCGCGCCCCTCGCGCTCGCGGCCGGTCCCCACCGGGCAGGTCGACTGGGCCGCCCGGCTGCCGCGGCCGCTCGGCGAGGACCTCCAGCACGCCGCCGCGCACGCCGACTGGCACCGCTACCCCTTCCCGTTCCTGCCGGGTCAGCCCGAGCTGGCGACCTTCCCCGCGCGGGCCTGGCTGCGCTCGCTCAACGATGCGCTCGCGGGCCCGCACCTCGCGCCGAGCCTCCGCGACTCGGTCGACGGCGACGACGAGCTCCTGGTGCAGGCCCTGTGCCGCGAGATCCTGCCGCCGCGCGGGATGTCGGTGACGCCGTCCGAGGTCATCATCACCAACGGCGCGCAGCAGGCGCTCTCGCTGCTCGCCGATCTGCTGATCCACGAGGGCGACACCGTGAGCGTGGAGAACCCCGGCTACGTCGACGCGTGGCACATCTTCAGGAACGCCGGCGCGACGCTGCACCCCCTCGAGGTCGACAGCGGAGGCGCACGCGTCTCGCGCGCCGACGCGGCGCGGTCCGAGTTCGTGTACCTCACGCCGAGCCACCACCACCCGACCGCGGTCACCACGACGTACGCGCGTCGCGCCGCGATCCTGCGTGCCGCGCAGAGCGAGGACGCGCTCGTGATCGAGGACGACTTCGACTCGGAGGTGCGGTTCAAGGGCCGCCCCACGCCGTCGCTCAAGTCGCTCGACCGCACCGGCCGCGTCATCTACGTCGGCACCTTCTCGAAGTTCGTGGCGCCGGGCCTGCGGCTCGGGTTCGTGGTGGCCGATGCGGCGCTCATCAGCGCGCTGCGCGAGCGCCGGCGCTACCTCACCAAGCATCCGTCCGGGCATCTCCAGCGCGCGCTCGGCCTCTTCATCGAGTCCGGCGAGTACCACCGCGCCCTGCGTCAGCATCGCCGTCACCTGGCGCGGAAGTACGAGACGCTCATGGAGGAGCTCGAGCGCCACCTGCCGTTCGAGCTGCCGCCGGTCCCCGCGGGCGGCCTGAGCGTCTGGCTCAACGGCCCCGAGGGCTTCGATGGGACCCGCGTGACGGAGCTCGCGCGTCGACGCGGCGTGATCGTCGACGCCGGCGAGCGCTTCTACCTGCAGGACGCCCGCCGCGACGCGATCCGCATCGGCTTCAACGCGATCGCCCTCCAGGCCATCCCGCGGGGCGTCGAGCTCCTGGCGGAGGCCATCCGCGAGCAGCTGGCGGAGCCGCCCTCACCTTCCTGACACTGCCAACGGAGCTCGGCCCGACACGCCGGTCGCCACCCGCGCATCGTCCCGTCCCACCGGCGTGTCGCCGCGAGATCCGTTGCGGCTGTCAGGGTGGGGATGCACGAAGGGGGCCGGCGTCGCGCCGACCCCCTTCGCCTGGACCGCGGCTAGACGAGCACGGGCTCCCGCACGCCCTCGTATGCGGCATCGGCCACCTCGAGCGCCTGGTCGAGGATCGCCAGGCCCTCACGCGCCTCCTCGTCGGAGAGGTTGCACGGGGGGCAGATGTGGATGCGGTGGAACTGGTTGAAGAGCAGCAGCCCTGCCTCCTTCGCAGCGGCCAGGACGCCGGTCACCGCCGGTGCGGCGCCGCCGTACGGCGCGAGCGGCTCCTTGGTCTCGCGGTCCTTGACCAGGTCGAGCGCCCAGAACACGCCCAGGCCGCGGACGTCGCCCACGGAGGGGTGGCGCTCGGCCATCGCGCGCAGCTCGGGCCCGAACACCTCGGAGCCGATGCGGGCGGCGTTCTCGACCACCTGCTCCTCATGCATCGCGGTGATGGTCGCGACCGCGGCGGCGGCCGCGAGCGGGTGGCCCGAGTAGGTGAGGCCGCCCGGGAACGCACGCTCGTCGAACGTCGCCGCGATCTCGTCGCGGATGATGACGCCGCCCATGGGCACGTAGCCGGAGTTGACGCCCTTGGCGAACGTGATGAGATCGGGCGTGATCCCGTAGTGGTCGATCGCGAACCACGCGCCGGTGCGCCCGAAGCCGGCCATGACCTCGTCGCAGATCATCACGATCCCGAAGCGGTCGCACAGCTCCCGCACGCCCGCGAGGTAGCCCGGGGGCGGCGGCATGATGCCCGACGTGCCCGGCACGGTCTCGAGGACGATGGCCGCGATGGTGCCAGGCCCCTCGAACGTGATCATCTGCTCGAGGTGCTCGAGCGCACGCTCGCACTCCTCCTGCTCGGTGGTCGCGTTGAAGACCGTGCGGTACAGGAAGGGCCCGAAGAAGTGGACGGTGCCGGCCGGCACGAACTCGTTCGGGAAGCGGCGGGGGTCGCCCGTGACCTGGATGGCCGTCGCGGTGGACCCGTGGTAGCTGCGGTACTGCGACATCACCTTGGTGCGGCCGGTGTGCAGGCGCGCCATGCGGATCGCGTTCTCGATCGACTCGGCGCCGCCGTTGGTGAAGAACACCTTGTTCATGCCCTCGGGCGCGAGATCGGTGATGAGCTTCGCCGCGAGCGAGCGCTTGTCGTTGGCGTGGGCCGGGGCGATGGTCGCGAGCGTCGCCGCCTGCTCCTGGATCGCCGCGACCACCTTGGGGTGCTGGTGACCCACGTTCGTGTAGACCAGCTGCGACGAGAAGTCGAGGTAGCGCTTGCCGTCCGCGTCCCACAGGTACGAGCCCTCGCCCGCGGTGATCACCATGGGGTCGAGCGCCTTCTGCGCGGACCACGAGTGGAACACGTGGGAACGGTCCAGGGTGTAGGTCTCCTGCCCGGCGGGGCTGTTCGGGATGGGCATCTCAGTCTCCTTCGGAGGTACCGGGTCAGACGGTCGCGGGGACCGGCGACGGGAAGTGGACGCCGCCGACGACGGTGCCGAGGACGGTGATGTCGCGCAGCTCCTGGGGCTCCGCGACCTCGAACGGGTCGCGGTCGAGCACCGCGAAGTCCGCGAACTTGCCAGGGACGATCGAGCCGACGAGGTGGTCGAGCTTGAGGACGTACGCCGGGCCGATGGTGATCGCCTCGAGGGCCTCCTTGACGGAGATCCGCTCCGCGTCGCCCCACGAGCGTCCCGTCGGGGTGCGACGCTCCGCCGCGTACGAGGCGGTGGCCAGCGGGTCGAGCGGCGTCACCGGGGTGTCGCAGTGCAGCGCGATCTTCACGCCGGCGTCGAGCGCCGTGCGGGCCGCGTTCATGCGCTGGACGCGGTCCTGGCCGACGGTGAGGTCGATGTGCTGGTCGCCCCAGTACCAGATGTGGTTGGAGAAGATGTTGGCGCACATGCCGAGCTCCGCCATGCGCTTGTACTGCGCACGGGTGGTGAGCTGCGAGTGGGTGACCGTGTGGCGGTGGTTCCAGCGCGGGGCCTCCGCGAGCACGGACTCGACGGCGTCGCAGAAGACCTCCGTGGCCTCGTCGCCGTTGCAGTGCACGTGGATGTTGAGCCCCGCCTTGTGGAAGGCGCTCACCTGCGCGCGGAAGGTGTCGGCGTCGGTGTTCCAGATGCCGTCATCGTGGCCGCAGACGTAGCCGGGGTCCTGCAGCTTGGCGGTGTGCTGCTGGATCGAGCCGTCGAGCATGAGCTTGACCGTGCCGAGGTGGAGCTTGGCGTTGCCCTTGTCCTGGATCGACTTGACCAGGCCGGCCATCTGCTGGGCCTCCTCGGCGGACTTGGTCATGCCGCCGAAGGTCGCGGGGACCAGGCGGAGGGAGAAGTCCTCGCGCGAGGTGACCTCGGTGAGCAGGCCCAGGCCGCCGGGGCGGACCGCGTCGAAGCTCGCGAGATCGGTCGCGGTGGTGCAGCCGTGGTTCCGGGCGTCCGCGGCGAAGTCGTACATCCCCTTCTCGCTGGTCATGCCCTTGCTGAAGTCCATGCCGAGCGCCGCCATCACGGGCATCATCGCGCCCATCTCCTGCAGCTCGCCCGTGGGCAGCCCGTCCTCGCCCTTGACCACGCCCTCGATGTCGGTGTCTGCACCGTAGCCGGCCTTCTCGAGGAGCACCGAGTTGGCGGTCGCGACGTGGCCGCTCGCGTGGATGACGTAGACGCCGCGGGTCGAGCTGACGGAGTCGAGCGCGTGACGGTCGAGTGCCTCGCCGGGGAAGAAGAGCATGTCCAGGCCGCGCGCGTTGAGCACCTCGCCCTCGGGCAGCTCGGCGTCCCACGCCTTGAGCGCGTCGAGCACGCCCTGCCACGTCTGCGCGCCGGGAAGCGGGGTGCCGTCGGGCATCGTGCGCGGGAAGTACCCCAGGTAGAACGGGCTGTCCATGCCCGCGCCCATGTGGGAGTGGGCCTCGACGAAGCCGGGCGTGAGGACCTGGTCGGCGTAGCGGTCGTCGACCTCGGCGCCCGGGTACGCGGAGAGCAGCTGCTCGACGTCGCTCACGGCGAGGATCTTGTCGCCGCGGATCGCGACCGCGGTCCCGGTCGGCACGGCGTCGTCGAGCGTGCGGACCAGCTTCGCGGTGAGGATGGTGACGGTGTCGGTCATGACTTCTCCTTCGGTTCTTTCAGGACGATGCGGGGGTCAGGCCGAGGCGCAGCGCCTCCTGGCCCTCGCCGGGACGGTGGCAGGCGACCAGGTGGCCCCCGGTGGGGTTGGCCGCGACATCGGTGCGGACCAGCGGCGGCGCCTCCGTCCGGCACTGCTCGGTCGCGAGCCAGCAGCGGCTCGCGAACGCGCAACCGGCGGCGCGCTGGGTGGGGCTGGGCGGGTCGCCTTGGAGGATGATGCGCTCACGCTTGCCGGCGTCCGGGTCGGGCACCGCGGACAGCAGCGCCGCGGTGTACGGGTGCAGCGGGTCCGCGAGCACCTGCGACGCGGGCCCGACCTCGACGATGCGGCCCAGGTACATGACCGCCACGCGGTGCGAGAGGTGGCGGATCACCGCGAGGTTGTGCGAGATGAACATGTAGGTGAGCTGCTTGCTCTCCTGCAGCTCGAGGAGCAGGTTGAGGATCTGCGCCTGGATCGAGACGTCGAGCGCGCTGGTCGGCTCGTCGAGCACCACCAGCTCGGGCTCGGTCGCGATCGCGCGGGCGATCGCGATGCGCTGGCGCTGACCGCCCGAGAACTCGTGCGGGAAGCGACCGGCGGCGCCGTCGGGCGCGCCCACGGCCTCGAGCGCCTCGAGCGCCTTGGCCCGGGCCTCGCCGCGCGGGACGCCGGCCGCCAGCAGGGGCTCCATGACGGAGCGCAGCACCTTGTAGCGCGGGTCGAGCGAGTCGTTGGGATCCTGGAAGACCATCTGGGCGCGGCGACGATGCGCGCGGAGCCGCCCGCCGCGCATCGCGAGCGCGTCCTTGCCGTCGAAGCGGATCTCCCCGGCCGTGGGCTTCCGCAGCAGGAGCGCGGCGCGTGCGAGGGTCGACTTGCCGCAGCCGGACTCCCCCACGATGCCGAGCGTCTCGCCGCGCTGCACCTCGAGGGTGACGCCGTCGAGCGCGTGGACCGTGCGGCCCCCGGCGGCGGGGAACTCCTGGCGGACGCCGTTGAGGACCATCAGGGGATCGTCGACCGGGCGCGGCCGGGGCGTGATGTCGAGGTCCGTGAGGGTCATGCCGTCACCTCCGTGAGTGCGGTGAGATCGAGCTCGGTGCTGCGCCAGCAGCGCGCCGTGTGCGATGGCTCCACCTCGACCAGCGCCTGAGGCGAGGAGCAGGTCTCGACCGCGAACGCGCATCGTGCGGCGAAGCGGCAGCCGGAGGTCTCCCGATCGGCGTCACGGACGCCGCCGGGGATCATCGGCAGGTCCTCGCGCGCGGCGGTGGTGGTGGTCGGGATCGAGGCGACGAGCGCCGCGGTGTAGGGATGCGACGGGTTCGCGAGGACCTCCGTCGGGACGCCCTCCTCGACGATCTCGCCGGCGTACATCACGACGACGCGGTCGCACGTCTGCGCGATGACGCCCAGGTCGTGGCTGATGAGCAGCACGCCGGCGCCGGTCTCGCGCCGCATGCGGTCGAGCAGGTCGAGGATCTGCGCCTGGACCGTGACGTCGAGCGCCGTCGTGGGCTCGTCGGCGACCAGGAGCTGGGGGTTGGCGGCCATCGCCATGGCGATGACGATGCGCTGTCGCATGCCGCCGGACATCTGGTGGGGGAACTGCTTGGCGCGCAGCTCGGGCTCGGGCACCTGCACCAGGCGGAGCAGGTCGAGCGCGCGGGCGTGGGCCGCCTTCTTGTCGGCGAGGCCGTGCACCAGCAGCACCTCGGCGATCTGCGCCCCCACCCGCATGCACGGGTTGAGCGCGGACATCGGCTCCTGGAACACCATCGACGCGACGCGGCCGCGGACCTGGTTCCAGTCGGACTCGTCGGCGTCGAGCATCCCGTGCTCGCCGACGTCGAGCCGGTCGGCGTCGACGCGCGCGCTCGCGGGCAGCAGGCCCAGCACCGCGAAGCCGATGCTCGACTTCCCGCAGCCCGACTCGCCGATCACGCCCAGGATCTCGCCGGGGCCGACGCGCAGGTCGACCCCCGAGACGACCGGGGTGCCGCCGCCGTAGCTGATGGTGAGGTCCTCGACGGCGAGCGCGTCGGTGGTGGCGATCGTCGCGGTCATGGCGTCCTCCTCGTTCGTGAAGCGGGTGGGTGTGGGGTGCGGGTCCCCGGCGGGCGGTGTGCGCCGCCCGCCGGGGACCGCCGGTCAGGAGGTCTTCGCCGTGGTGGCGAGGCCCTCGCGGTAGGTGTACGGGTCGACCTCGTAGCCGGTGACCGTGTCGCCCCAGACCTCGTAGCGCTGGGGGCCGGTGTACGCCACCAGCACGTTGACGTTCTCCGCGACGGCGGTCTCGAGCTGCGCGAGGACCTCGGCACGCTCGGCCTCGTCGAACGTGGAGCGCAGCTGCATGTACAGCGCGACCTCGGGCGACTCGGCGGTCACGGTGGTCACCATCGGCAGACCGGGGGTGAGCACGGTGGCGAAGTACGCCGACGGGTCCGGCATGTAGACGCCGGGCACGAGCACCAGGTCGGTCCAGGTGCCGCCGATGTACGACTGCAGCACCTCGGTCCAGGGCTTGCCCACGAGCTCGAGGGTGATGCCCGCCTCGGCGAGCTGCTGCTTGAGGACCTCGACCATCGGCACGTCGAGCGCGAAGGCCGCGTCCGACGCGTAGGTCAGCGTGATGGTCGGGCTCTCCTGGCCAGCCTCGGCGAGCAGCGCCTTGGCGCCCTCGACGTCGTGCGCGTAGTTCGGGGTCGACTCGTCGGGCGCGATGCCCCACGGGTCGCCGACCGGGACCACGAGGCTGGGCTCGGCCATGCCGCCCATCGCGAAGTCGATCAGCGCCTGGCGGTCCATGGCCTTCGAGACGGCCCGGCGCACCTTGACGTCCGCGAGCGGGCCGTCCGAGGCGTTGACGTACATGGTGAGCGAACGGGTCTCGGCGTTCTCACCGACGGTGTAGCCCTCGGACTCGAGCGACTGGACCTGGATCGGGTCGCGGAACCACGCCATGTCGGTGCCCGAGCCCTGGCGCAGCTGCGCGGCACGCGCGTTCTCGTCGCCGATGAAGTCGAACTCTAGCGTGTCGACGTCGGGGCCCTCGCCCCAGTAGACCTCGTTGGCGGTGAAGGTCATCGAGACCTGGTCCTGCCACTCGTCGAGCACGAACGGGCCGGTGCCGAGCGCGGTGGTCTGGCGGTCCTCCTCGGAGGTGGACTCGTACCAGGCCTGGTTGACGATCGCCATGGCGCGGTAGGACAGGATGTTGAGGATCGTGGCGTCGGGGACGAGCGTGGTGAGCTGCACCGTCGCCTCGTCGAGCGCCGTGATCTGGTCCACCGTGGGGAAGTAGCTCGCACCGGCGGACGAGGCGCGGATCTGCTCGAGAGAGAAGACCACGTCATCGACCGTCAGCGGCGTGCCGTCCGAGAACGTGACGCCCTCGCGGAGGGTGAACGTGTAGGTGAGGTCGTCGACCTGCTCCCACGACTCGGCGAGCCACGGGATGATGGTGCCGTCGGCGTCCTTGGCGAGCAGGGGCTCGTAGATCTGGACGAGCGCGTTCGAGTTCGCGAAGGCCTGCGCGACGTACGGGTCGAGGCCGCCGGCGAGCGGCTGGACGTCGCTCGCGTAGACGAGCGCGCCGCCCTCGACCGCGGGCAGCGGCTCGGACGACTCGGTGGCGCCGGTGTCCACCGTGCCGCTGGAGCATGCGGCGAGCGTGAGGCCGAGCATGGCGACGGCGGCCGCTGCTCCGATCCCTCGGGTGATGGTCCTCATGATGCGGGTCTCCTCCTTGGATGGGTGGACGGTGCGCGGCGGGTCAGACCCGGGCCGGGGATGCCTCGTCCTGGGGGGTGTCGGCGGGCACGGGTCCCTCGCCCGCCACCACCGTCGTGCCGGCGGCGGCACTGCCAGCCGCGCCGGACGTCTTCTTCCGCCGCCGACCCCGGGTCGGCACGGCGAGGTTGCCGGCCTTCGGGGACAGCGCCAGCTGGACGCCGTCGGCCAGCAGGTTCCACGCCACGGTGAGCAGCGTGATGAGGATCGCGGGGAGCACGATGAGCAGCGGGTCCAGCTGCATGTAGCGCATGGACTCGGAGATCATGCGGCCCGCGCTCGGGTCGGGTGCCTGCACGCCCTGGCCCAGGAAGCTGAGGCTCGACTCGATGAGCACCGCGAGCGAGGCGGTCGAGGCGAAGTTCACCAGCATCGGCGTGGTCGCGTTCGGCAGCAGGTGGCTGAGCGCGATGAACGGCTTGCGCACGCCAGCGATCTCCGCGGCGACCACGAAGTCGCGGTCGCGCAGCACCAGGATGGGCGACCGCATGATGCGGGCGAAGCCCGGCGCCCCGATGATCGCCATCGCGATGATGAGCGGGATGAAGCCGGGGCCGATGATGACGCGGATCACCAGCGCGAACAGGATCGCGGGGATCGCCATGATGATCTCGGTGCCGCGCATGAGCACGTTGTCGAGGCGGCCGCCCGCGTACCCGGCGACGAGGCCGATCGCGGTGCCGATCACCATCGAGATGACTGAGGACACCAGCGAGATCACGATCGCGTACCGCGTCGCGATGGCGAGGCGGACGAAGTTGTCGCGGCCGATGTTGTCGGTGCCGAGCCAGTGCTCCCCCGACGGGCCCTCGAACGGGCCGCCGGTGGTGAGGTTGGGGTCGTAGCCGCCGACGAGCGGGCCGAGGAGCGCGTACACGGTGAGGAGCGCGAGGATCGCGGCTCCGCCGATGAGGGCGCCGTTCTTCTTCAGCTTGATCATGAGGCACGCACCCGGGGGTCGATGACGGGGTAGAGAAGGTCGACGATGAGGTTGATGATCACGAAGCACGCGCCGAGCACCAGCACACATGCCTGGATGGTCGGGTAGTCGGAGCTGTTGATCGCCTCGATGAGCATCGAGCCCATGCCGGGGATGGTGAAGATGCTCTCGATCACCACGGTGCCGCCGATGAGCGCGGCGAGCTGGATGCCGACCACGGTGGTCACGGGGATGAGCGCGTTGCGCAGCGCGTGGCCGCGGACGATGCGCCCGGTGGGCACGCCCTTGGAGCGGGCCGTGCGGATGTAGTCCTGGGAGAGGGTGTCGAGCACGGTGCCGCGCGAGTAGCGCGAGATCACCGCGGACATGGCGAGCGACAGCACGAGCGCCGGCACCAGGAGCGACAGGATCGACCCGAGCGGGTCCTGCGCCCACGGCGTGTAGCCGATGAGCGGAAGCTTGAGCGTGAGCGCGTTGACCATGATGAGCACGGCGCCGATCGCGAAGGCCGGGATCGACAGCGCCAGGAAGGATCCTCCGCGGATCACCGCGTCGAGGGGCGTGCCCTGGCGCACCGCGGAGACCACGCCGCTCGGCAACCCGATGACGAGGCCGACGATGACCGCGATGATCGCGAGCTGCAGCGAGACCGGGAAGCGGTCCCCGAGCATCGTCCCGATCTCCTGAGACTTGGTCATCGAGGAGCCGAAGTCGCCGGTGAGGACGCCGCCCGCCCACTCGAGGTACTGCGTGGTCCAGGGCCGGTCGAGCCCGAGCTCGGCGCGCACCTCGGCGAGCTGGTTCGGATCCGGGTTGTCGATGTTCAGGTACTGCAGCGCGGGGTCGCCGGGCATCATCCGCACCATCCCGAAGGACAGCAGGGAGAGCGCGAAGAGCACGAGCAGCGCCGACCCGAGCCGCTTGGCCAGATACTTCGCCACAGTCACCTCCTCGGTTCGTTGTCGACTTCTGTGACGACATCGATCCTGCTAGGCGGGGGCTGGCCCGGTAAGCGCCACGGACCGGGGTTAGGTCCGGGCCACCGTTAACCGGCACGACACCTGCGTGTCGCATGTGTCACGGCGGTGGTGCCAGCGTTAACGCGCCCGACACACGGTGCCGCCTCCCGGTCCGGCCCTGCGTGCGCGCTGTGCCGGGGAGCACACGACGGAGGGGCCGGACCTCGCGGTCCGGCCCCTCCGTCGACGCACGCGATCAGGCGGTCACGAGCTCGGGCTCCGGCTCGTCGGAGGTCGCCGCCGACGCCGGCGCGCTCACGTCCTTCGGCAGGCGGAGCACGAGCGCCACGACGACGAGCGACAGGACCACCGCGCATCCCCACACCACGGCGTAGCCCGTGAACGAGGTGACGCCGGCGGTCGAGCCGGTACCCGTGCCCTCGACCAGGAAGGCCGCCATCACCGCGGTGAAGGCGGCGCCCGCGGCCGCTCCCATCGCGGTGCGCAGCGTGTTGTACAGGCCCGAGACGACGGCCACGGCGTCGGGTCGCGCTCGCTTGACCACGATCGCAGGCAGGACCGCGGTCATGACGCCGATGCCGATGCCGCAGAGCACGAGCCACACCGTGAACGGGCCGACGGATCCGGGCGCGAGGATCATGAGCAGGTACCCGGCTGCCGAGGACAGCGAGCCTGCGACCATCGTGGGACGGTAGCCCCACCGCGCGACGGCGCGCGCGCCGACGAGCGATCCCATGAAGCCCGCGAGCGCCATGCCCGACAGGGTGAGACCCGCCTGAGCGGCGTCGAGACCCAGCCCGAACCCGTAGACCTCGGGATCCACGCGCACGTACAGCGCGGCCAGGGTCGCGGCACCGAGCGACTGCGAGCTGAAGACCAGCCCGATGACGATCGGCAGCCCGATGCCTCCGCGCAGCAGGACGTCGAAGTCGATGAACGGCTCGGCGACGCGCCGCTCGACGGCCACGAAGGCCGCGAGGGCGGCGAGCCCGACGACGATCAGCGCCGAGACGAGCGCGTTCCCCCAGCCGATCTGTCCGCCCAGGGAGATGCCGCCGAGGACGGAGGCCACACCCAGGCCCAGCAGGCCGATCCCCGCCCAGTCGATGCTCCCGGTCCCCGAGGTCTCGGTCTCGGGCACGAACACGGCGATGAGCACGAAGCACAGCGTGAAGTAGATCCCGGGAACCGCGAGCGCGACGGTCAGGCCCGCCGCGGTGACGAGGAGCCCTGCGCCGACCGCGCCGATGACGGCACCGATCGCGAGCGAGGCGATGAGGGCGCCGATGCTGCGGTCCACCGTCTCGGGCGAACGCTGGCGCACGATCGCGAACTCCAGCGGCAGGAACGCGACGAGCGCGCCCTGCAGCACCCGCCCGAGCAGCAGCACGCCGAAGCTCGGCGCGAACGTCACGATGAACGAGCCCGCGGCGGTGATCGCGACCGCGACCAGGAGGAGCTTCTTGTGACCATGCTTGTCGCCGAGCTTCGTGAGCAGCGGCACGAACACCACCGACGAGAGCAGGTACGCGACCGCGACCAGGTTGAGCGACGCCGCGCTCGCCTCGTACCGCTCGCCGATGGTGGCGAGCAGCGGCCCGTACCACCCCTGGAGCAGGCCGCTGCCGACCTCGGTCGCGACGAGGAGCCCGACGGCGCCCCCGGCGGTCGCGCGCGCACCCTTCGGCAGCGCGGATGATGCCTTGCTCATGGCGTCCCCTCCCCGGGGTCGATCGACAGCGGTGGATGAGATCGATCGTTCCCGAGGAGTGTCCGCACGGTAAGCGCCACTCCTGCGCGGGAGGCATGGGCCACCGTTAACCCCGCAGACATGTGCGGACGCGTCCCGAAATGCGGGGGTCACACGGCGTCGGCTATCGCGCGGGCGCGGGCACGCCTCGTCGCGCTCACGCGGTAGGCGCGACCGCCCGCCCACGGACCCGCGGCAGCACGGTGCTGGCCGCGGCGGCCGCGACCGCGAGCGCCCCCGCGAGCAGCCAGGCGGAGGTGTACGAGCCCGAGGCGGAGCGCATCGCGCCGCTCACCGCGGCCGCCGCCCCGGCGCCGACCATGTGCGCGGCGAACACCCAGCCGAACACGATGCCCCCGCGCTCGGGCCCGAAGGCGGCCTGGCACAGGATCACCGTCGGCGGCACGGTCGCGACCCAGTCCAGCCCGAACAGCGCGACCACCACGAGGATGGGGGGTTCCACCTCGGTGCCGAGCAGCGCCGGTACCGCGAGCAGAGCCGTCCCGCGCAGCCCGTAGTAGACGGCGAGCAGCACCCGGGGCTCGAACCTGTCGGTGAGCCATCCGGAGCCGATGGTGCCGACGATGTCGAAGACGCCGACGACCGCGAGCAGCCCCGCCGCGACCGTCGCCGACATGCCGTGGTCATGCGCCGCGGGCACGAAGTGGCTGCTGATGATGCCGTTGGTGGTCCAGCCGCAGATGAAGAACGTCCCCGCGAGCAGCAGGAACGGCCGGGTGGGAGCCGCCGCGCGCAGGACGACGACGGCGCGCGCGACGGCGGCGCGGGCGCTCGGCGGCGTGTCCTCCTGCTCGGGCGCCTCCACGGCCCCGTACGGCAGGAGCCCGACGTCCGCGGGCCGGTCGCGGAGCACCAACGCGACGAGCGGCACGAGCACGGCGCACCAGACCGCGATGAGGAGCGATGCGGCGCGCCAGCCCCATGCCTCGGCCGCCGCGGCGAGCAGCGGCAGGAACACGAGCTGCCCGGTCGCCCACGCGGCGCCGATGATGCCGAGCACCAGGCCGCGCCGCTCGGCGAACCACCGGTTCACGACGATCGCGCCGAACACGAGCGCGACGGCTCCGGTCCCGAGGCCGATCACGATCCCCCATGCCACCCACAGCGGCCACGGCTCCACCATCACGACCGTGACCAGGCAGCCCGCGGCGATGAGCGCGAGCGCCACGATGGCGGTGCGCCGCACCCCCGCGCGCTCGAGGATGGCGGCGGCGAACGGCGCCGCGACGCCGTAGACGATGAGGTTGACCGAGACGGCGAGCGACGTGTCGGTGCGGGACCAGCCGAGGTCCTCCTCGATGGGGACCAGCAGCACGCCGAGGCTCGACCGGAAGGCAGCCGAGGCGAGGAGCACCAGGAATGTCACGCCGGCGACGATCCACGCGCGATGGACGCGTCGAGGAGGCGCGCCTCCGTCGCGACGCACGGACACCGATGCGCTCATGACCCCACCCCCGCGGGGACCTGCGGCGACGCGCCCCCGGTGCTCACCGTAACCCGCCCGCCTCGGGATGGCGCTCCGATCGCCGTACGCTCCGCGCACCCGACCCGGGGGGGCGGCGCGGCGCATGACCGCGCCCGGGCCGCGCGGGTCAGCCGAGCGCGACGGGCGTGCGGACGTCGTCCTCCGGCAGCGCATCCGCCGTCGCGGAGACCTCCATCGCGACCAGCTCGACGGCCTCGCCGATCGTGGTGAGGAACGCCGTGTCTGCGGCGTCGCGACCGGTGGCGATGCGCACGAGGGTGGACCGCGGCGCGAGGGTGGTCGCGTCGACCACGAGCCAGCGGTCACCGACGAGCGCCTCGGCGACGGCGTGGAAGTCCATGGGTGCGAGTCCGGGCGCATAGACGGCGACCACGCGCGCGGGCACGTCGAGCGCGCGCAGGAGCGCGACCACCAGGTGTGCGAAGTCGCGGCACACGCCGCGCCTCGACAGCAGGGTCGCAGCGGCACCGTCCGTCGGATCCGTGGAGGTGCCGTCGTACGTGAGGCGCGTACCCACCCAGCTCGAGACCGCCGCGAGCACCTCGGCTCCCTCGAGACCCGCGAACTCCGCCGCCGCCACGGCGGCGAGGGTGTCCGACTCGCAGTAGCGGCTGGGACGCAGGTAGCGGACGCGATCGATCTCGTCGACCGGGGCGGCCTCGGCGCGCCCCTCCAGCCGCGCGGCGTACCGCACCTCGACGCGGCCACCGGTCGCGTCGACGGAGTGGAGCCGTGTGCCGTGCTGATCCGCGAGCTCGGTCGCGTCGAGCGGCGAGCCGTCCTGCGTGACGGAGAGGGACTCGTCCAGGGCGAGCCCCTCGGCGACGGCGATGGCGAGCACCAGGCGCGCCGGCCCGGCGACGTCGAGGGTCAGGGAGCTGGTCACGTCGCGTCTCACCGACGCATCCTCGCACGGAGCCGCGGCGACCCACCAGGGCGAGCTCACCGCACGGAGCCGCGCCTCAGGCCTGGACCGTCGTCGCCCCGCCTGCGCCCATATCCAGCCATGCGAGGAAGTCCTCCGCGGCGATCACGGGCTTGCCCCACTCGAGGGCCTTGCGCGCCTTGCCCGACTGCGTGCCTCGCTCCGCGACGACGAGCACGTCGGTGCGCGTCTTGGTCACGCTCGGAACCGGGACCAACCCCGCCTCCACCGCGAGCCGCGTCATCCGCTCGCGGTCCACCACGCCGCGCCCCGCGGCCACCACGGTCCCGGTGAAGCACACGCGCGCGCCCGGCACCAGCACCACGGCGGGATCAGCAGGCCCGGCGAGCACCAGATCCCCAGGCAGGACGTCGACCCCGAAGTGCCGCTCAGCGGCGCGCACGCGCGCGAGCGCCGCGGCGTCCTTGTCGATCACGCGCCCCCAGGCGAGGGCGAGCAGCTCACCGAGCACCGCGCCCGGGTCGTCCTCGGCCGAGAGGTTCCCTCCCACCACGAAGCCCTCGGGCCCGGCGCTGTCGACCCGCGCCTGCAGGAAGCCTCGCCCGCGTGGCCACGACGCGAACGGGGTACCCGCCGCGAGCGCATCGTCCCCGTGCCGCTCGAGCCACCGCTCGCCGGCCTCGCGGAGCGCACGCGCGCGCTCGAGCGCCGTCGGCGCCGCCAGCGCCTCCCGCGCCCCCGCGTCGAACGCCGCCGCCGGCAGCTCCGCGCCGAGCGCCATCGGCTCGACCACGCCGTTGCGCTTGAGCTCGAAGTCGATCCATCCGAGCGTCCGATCGATCCCGACCCCCACCGGGACGCGGCCCGCGAGCAGCGGCGACAGGCACGCCCACGCCTCGGCGAGGACGGGCGCGAGCTGCACGTCCCGCGTGGTCAGGCCGTACTCGGTATGCGCCTCGTAGAGGTCGCTCGTGGGGTTGACCACCGTGGTGGCCTCGTCGCCCTCGTCCGTCACGACCGCGATCTCCACCGGACGCGGCCGGTACCGGTCCCCCACGGTCCCCACGGTCAGGGCGCTGAGGTAGACGTGCCCGGACCGCGCATCGTCCCCCGCGCCGGCGCGGGACGCGGCGAGGAAGCGGCGGATCCGGCCGTCCGTCTTGAGGTCGCGCGGCAGCACGTCGCGCCGGAGCACCAGGCCGTCGAGGGACGTGCAGCGGCTGAGCGCGACGTAGAGCTGGCCGTTCGCGAAGGTGCCGCCGGTGAGGTCCACCACCACGCGGTCGAGCGTCTGGCCCTGCGCCTTGTGGATGGTGATGGCCCAGGCGAGCTTCATGGGCAGCTGGGTGAAGGTGCCGACCACCTCGCGCCCCAGGCCGCCGTGCTCGACCACCGGGCGGGTGACCTCCAAGGTGTACGGCCGCACCCGCACCTGGCGGCCGTCGCGCAGCAGCACGGTCGCGACGGGTCCGTCCTCGTCGCGCTGCAGCAGGACGACGCGGCCGAGCGTGCCGTTGACCCAGCGGTCGGCAGGGTCGTTGTTGAGCAGCATCACCTGCGCGCCCACCGCGAGGTCGAGGCTGACCTCGGCGGGCAGCTCGAAACCGTCGGTCTCTCCGGTGAGCGTCGCCTCGTAGGACAGCACCGGGCTCGGAAGCCTCTCGAGCTCGCGCCGGTTGCGCGAGCGGACGATGCGGTTGGTGGTGGCGAGCGTGAGCCAGAACTCGTCAGCGGGAGGATCGAAGCCGGGATGGGTGCGCGCGTTGAGGGCCGCCCGCGCGCCCTCGAGCAGCGCGCCGTCGCGCACCGCGTTGAGGATGTCGACCAGCTGGGTGTCGCCCACCTGGCGGAACACGGTGGTGAGCTCGACCACGGGGAACGTGCCTCGCTCGAAGCGGCGCGCGGAGAAGAAGTACGGGGTGCCGTAACGCTCGTCGAAGAAGTCGACCTCGTCGTCGCGCACCACGGGCGGGAGCTGGTGGAGGTCCCCCACCAGCACCAGCTGCACGCCGCCGAACGGCTCGCCCTGCCGGGGCCCGAAACGCTCGAGCGCGGCCACCAGGGCGTCGAACAGGTCCGCGCGCACCATGGACGCCTCGTCGACGATGAGGGTGTCGAGCCCGGCGAGGGTGCTCGCGAAGCGCCCGGGGTAGTAGCCGGGCCCGCGCACCATGTCCTCGTTGACCCCCATGGGGAAGGAGAACAGGCGGTGGATGGTGTAGCCGTCGACGTTGAGCGCGGCGATGCCCGTGGGCGCGACGGTGACCGTCGTGCGGTCCGTGGTGGCCAGGAAGTGCCTGATGAGGGTGGACTTCCCGGTCCCCGCGCGGCCGGTGAGGAACAGGTGGTCGCCGCCATGGAGGATCTCCAGCGCGCGCTCGAAGTCCTCGGTGAGGGTGATGCCCTCCCAGGGGCGCCGCGCGCGCTGCTCGCTCATCGTGGAGAGAGCCTACCCAGGGGCGCAGACGCCCGAGCGCGGCCGTCGTGCGACCATCGTGGTCACGGCATCGCGCTGAGCATCGCAGGGAGGAGACGCGTGACCACGGTGGAATCATCGGGCACTGAGCCCGCAGCGCCGTCGGTCTCGCGGGCGCTCGAGCTCCTCGCGGGCCGAACCATCGCGGTCCTCACGGGCGCCGGTCTGTCGACGGACTCCGGCATCCCCGACTACCGGGGCGAGAGCTCGCCGCGCCGCACGCCGATGACCTTCCAGGACTTCGTGGGCGACGAGGCCAAGCGACGGCGATACTGGGTCGGCTCGCACCTGGGATGGAAGACCTTCTCCGCCACGCACCCGAACGCGGGACACCGTGCCCTCGCGGCGCTCGAGGCCGCGGGCGTGGTCACCGGCCTGGTCACGCAGAACGTCGACGGTCTCCACCTCCAGGCCGGCTCGCGCGAGGTGGTCGAGCTGCACGGGAACATGCGCGGCGTGACGTGCCTCGCGTGCCGCGCCCGATTCTCCCGCGAGGAGGTCGCCGCACGCCTCGAGAGCGACAACCCGGCCCTCGTGCTCGCCGATGGGGTCCGGCTGGGACCCGACGGCGACGTGCTTCCGGAGTCCTGGGAGCACGTCGCCGTTCCCGCCTGCACGGTGTGCGGCGGCATCCTCAAGCCCGATGTCGTCTTCTTCGGGGAGCTGGTGCCCGCCTCGCAGACCCAGGCCGCTGAACGCTTCGTCGACCGTGCCGAGGCGCTCCTGGTCGCCGGCTCGTCGCTGGCGGTGAACTCGGGAATGCGGCTCGTGGAGCGCACTCATCGCCGGGGGGTCCCCATCGTCATCATCAACCGGGGTGCCACCAAAGGGGACCGCCGTGCGGCCGTCAAGATCGACGCCGGCACCTCGGAGACGCTCGAGGAGCTCGAGTCGGCGCTGATGTAGCCGGTGGGCCTCGCATCGAGCGTCACGCCGGTCGTGGGCAGTCTCATCCGCGACATCTCGACCGTATCGCGAGCGATTCTCGCGAGTCTGTTCGCATGCTTGACCGGCCCGCTGCCACGGGCCGAGCATGGAGGACGACGGGCGGGGACATCCCCGGGCCCCGCGCCGCCGCGGGGAGGGGTCATGGCAGATTTCTCGATGGATGCCGCAGTGTGGCAGGTCCAGCTGTCGCACGGCGAGGTGCAGACGGTCACCGACGGCGTCGACGGCGCGTCGAAGATCACGTCGACGTTCGGCCCGCCCGGCGTGTTCGTCGCGGTGGTGCTGGACGCCATCTCCGGCACCCTCAAGGTGGTCGGCGCGATCGGCGGCAACGAAGGCGTCAACGTGGTCGGCGTCGTCGGCGCTCCGTTCACCACGGTCACTCCGCGCGGAATCTCGCCGGTCGCCCTGATCGCGACGTTCGCCGAGGCGCTCCAGGACGCGACGGGGCTCCCGGACGAGGCGATCGGCGCCGGCTTGGGCGCCGGCCTCGCCTTCCTCGCCGCGGGACCGGGCGGCGTGGTGGTCGGCGGGATCGCCGGAGCGCTTGGCGCGGCGCTCCTCGACTCCGACGACACCCGACCCGGCGATGTCTTCGCGGACCGCGACCGCGTGGGCCCCTGGGAGACCTTCGTGCTCCTGGATCTCGACGCACCCGTGGTTCCCCGGCGATCCGTCGCCGACGAGAAGCACCGCCCGTTCGTCGCAGGGCACGTCGACGACGTCCGCGCGAACAGCACCCTCGCCGAGAAGGTGCGGGACGAGTTCGATCCTGCCGCGGCACGGCCGGCCGGGCTCCCAGGCGCGTCGCTGGTCGGCGGATTGCGGACCACGCCCGCCGAGGCGGGCATAGGCCGCCTTGGCGCGGCCGAGCCGGCTGCACCCCCCGCACCTGCGCCAGCACCCCCGCCGGTGGTCCCGTCGCGAATCGCGCTGAGCTCGTGGCGCGGGTTCTTCAGCGCCGAGGACGGCGGCGGGGGTGCGGTGCATGCCAACCGCGGTGCCGTCCAGGAATGGGAGACCATCACGGTGGTCGCTCACGGCGACGGATCGGTGAGCCTCAGGTCCACCCGTGGCTTCTTCCTCACCGCCGAGCACGGCGGGGGCTCAGGCTCGGTCTGCAACTGGGATCGGACCAAGGCCGAGGAGTGGGAGAAGTTCTGGCTGGAGCCGCAGGAGTCGGGCGCCTACGCGCTCAAGACCTTCGTCCACGGCACCTACGTGAGCGTGCAGTAGGCGCTCGCACAGCAGGGCGCCGCCATCCCCGACTGGCCCTTCTCGGCGGTGGCCCTTTCCACAGCGGACGCAGATGAATGGCTTGTCGCGGTTGTGGGTGTGGGCCGGTGGCGGGGTGGAGTTCGAGGTCTCGCAGGATGGGGATTCCTCCACCGAGCCATCGACCTGCTCGACGCTGCCTGGGGCGCGTCCGATCTCACGACCTTGTGCAACCTCGACGCCACTCTCGGCTGGCGCTCACACCCAAGATCGATGGCGCCCCGACGTCCCCTGACGCAGCACGGGTGGGGACTCTCGCGGGAATCGTGCGTTGCGCGGCGTCCGTGTTGCCCGTGTCGCTTGTGCGACGGACACTGAGCGGGTCAGCCCCGTGCGACGGGGCCACCGAGCCGTTCGATGAGTTCCGCCGCATGGGACTCGCGTGGCCACGAAGGTCTCCTGACGCGCGTCGCGGCCCCGCACCGTCCCCAGCCCCGGGACCCCGGGCACCAGCGCCGGTCCCGCGGAGCCCGGCGAACGCGACCTGGTCGCCCACTCCGTGCGCGTCAGCACCTTCCGAGGAGAAGAACATCATGGGCGCTAGCGCGAAGCTCGCCACCACCCACGCACTCGTCGCGGCGTGCGACTACTGGATCGCGAAAGGCGGCCGCGTCACCGAGATGCAGCCGTACGGCGAGGTCCACAAGGGCCACAGCTCGACCTCCTTCCACTACGACACGGACGGGGTCTACGGCCAGGCCGCAGACCTCAACGTGGGCACCGCCGGCGCACCGGCGAGCGAGCGCGCACTCATGGTCGCGTGCCGGCGCGTGTTCGAGTCGCTCGGCCTGAGCGTCCTCTACGACTACACGGGGAACGGCGTGGCCGTCGCGCGCGCCCACCGCGACCACGGGCATATCGACGTGGGCTCGTACTCGAACTTCGGCGACGGACCCGTCAAGCACGGGCGCGGCTCGACCGCGGTGGTGGATACCCAGGTGGCGCTCCATCAGCCGCCCGCGATGCGCGACAACCTCCTCGGCGACACGACGGCCGGCGACCTCGCAGCGGTGCGCGACGCCTCGGTCTTCGGCGGCGAGAAGTTCGATGCCGGCCTCGAGCGCGCCCAACGGGCGGTCGGCGTCGCGACCGGTGGCGACTGGGACGCGAAGTCCCGCGCCGCGCACGATGCCACCGTGGCGGCGCTGCAACGCGTCTGGCACGACGCGGGTCTCTACAAGGGCCGTGTCGACTCGGTCTGGGGACCAGGCACCGACGCGGCCTACGATTCGCTGCTCTCCCGCTTCAAGCTCTAGGCGGAAGGTCTTCACTCCGTCCACCGGTTCCGTGACTGCGCCAGCTGGCTGTCCATCCACGCCGGGAGGACCTGGGACAGGGGGTAGGCGAGCCCCGACTCGAGCTGCTCCAAACGTGTCCGTAGCACCGTCCCGTCCACGAACGGCTCTTCGAGGTCGGGACGCACAATCATGTCGGCGACCGCACCCAGGCATGCCAACCGGGCCATCACGACGATCCCGCGCGGCTCGCCGGACCCGGCCTGGCCCGCCGCGCCGAGCCAGGTGCGCAGGGCGAGGAGCGCACGGTCCCGCCCGTACGCGTCTGCGAAGGCCTCGTTCGGAATCGTTCCGCCATGCTCGTGGCGCGCAACAGTCCCGAGGTCAGCGAGCTCGTCGACGGTCCCGGTGAACAGATGGAAGCCCTCGCGCTCGGTGACATATCCCGGGAGGTCCAGCAACACCTTCGTGTCCGTCAGCACCTCCCCGCACAGCTCGATGAGGGCGTATTGGCGGCGCAGGTCGCGCCGCGCCGCGAGCGTCTCGGGAGGAAGGGCGTCGAGGTTCTGCTGAAGCGCCGCACCCCACGCGACGAAGGCGAATACCCGTTGCACCGACGAGGTGAGGAAGTAGCGGTCATGCTGAGGTTCGTCCTCGGCCAGCAGCCACCGCCGGAGCCTGTCCTGGTCCCGGAAGAAGCCGTCGACCCGGTCCGTCAACCTGAGCGCAGAACGTCGGAGCTGTCCGGGACCGTTGCCCAGCACGGTCGTGATCGCGGCCCGTTCGTCGAGTTCGAGGCGGCGCTTCGCCAACCGGTAGTCGAAGATGTACTTCCCCGCGAAGGCGCCGATGGTGCCGAGGATGCCCACCAAGAATCCGAGCAGCACGCTCGCATCTGATCCCATGCGCACCCCCGGGGGCAGCCGACTATGGGCGGGCTGCCAACTGCAGTGTCAGCCCGAGCGCGGCGCGACGACAAGACCTGGACATAGCAGAAGGGGCCCGCCGACCGGCGGGCCCCTTCTCACTGGTGGAGCTGAGGGGAATCGAACCCCTGACCTTCTCATTGCGAACGAGACGCGCTACCAACTGCGCCACAGCCCCAAGTGCCTGAATAGATTAGCACCTCCGGGAGCGCCGCAAGTACACCGTCCGCGGCCATGTCAGTCGCGGGGGTCCTCCTCGTACGCGACCCGCACGACCACAGCGGTTCCGCCGAGCGCCTCGACCGCCAGCATGCGCCCGGTGAACCCGCCCGCGACCTCGGTGGACACGTAGCGCCCGTCGATGGCGCCGAGGGGCACGAACCGGCCGTCACGGACGATGCCCGGCTCGAGCAGGTCGGGACCCAGCCGGCCGTACAGTTCACGGGACGGGGTCGAGCGCACGGCCAGCAGGTCGCCAGGAAGCAGCGGGAGCGAGTCGAGCCGCTGGTCGAACGGGCCCGAGACCGCACGTCCCTGCACCACCTCGCCCACACGCTCGACGCCGACCCACGCGCGCGCATCCATCCGCACGCTCAGGCACGCGTCGCCCTCGAGCACCTCGGCGGTCGCGAGGAAGCCCACGGCAGGGATGCGGGCGCACAGCGGGGCGATCTGCTCCCCGCTCGCAGGACCACGCCCCGCGGCCAGCGCGATCCCATCGCCGAGCACGGCGGCCAGCGCGCCGGGAAAGACCCCCGGAGCGACCCATCGCGGGTGGAGCGCGGACCCCGCGAAAGCATCGTCCCAGGAAAGGTCGCGATCGGGCACCGCGAAACGGTCCTCGACCACCACGGGCCAGCCGTCCACCCAGTCGATGCCGGCGATGAAGGTCTCGCGCCCGTTGACGTGGAAGCCTGGATACGCGCCGGACGGGCGTGTGCCCAGGTAGACCATCGCCCAGCCGCCGTCGGCCAGCTCGATCAGGTCCGGATGCCCCGTGGCCTGGACCGGGTGCGGCAGGCTGCGGTGGCTGAAGATCGGGTTGACGGGATGCGACGCGAACGGGCCGCGCGGGTCGCGCGAGCGCGCGACCGAGACGCCGTGACCCACGTGCGTGCCGCCCTCGGCGACCGTGAGGTACCACCAGCCGTCCTTCTCGAAAAGGTGCGGCCCCTCCGTGTCCTTCATCTCCGTGCCGCGCCACAGCTCGACGCGGTCCGTGAGCCGCGCACCCGTGCGAGGATCCACCTCGACCTGATAGATCGCGGGCGGGTGGTGCCCGCACCACGTCATGACGCACGTGCCATCGTCGAGCCACGCAAGATCGGGATCGATGCCGTCGGTGTCGGGCACGTACACCGGCGTCGACCATGGGCCGGCGGGATCGGACGCGTGGACGATGAGCTGCCCGCGGCCCGCGTCGCGGATGCTCGTGGTCACCATCCAGAACAGCCCATCGTGGTGGCGCAGCGTAGGTGCGAAGATGCCCGAGCTCGCCCCGTCGATCCCCGTGGGCGCGTTGATCACCGCGGCGTCGGTCAGCGCATGCCCGACGAGCTCCCACGTCACCAGATCCGTCGAGCGGTGGATCGGCACACCTGGGACGTACTCGAAGGTCGAGCTCGCAAGGTAGTACCACTCCCCCACGCGGCAGATCGACGGGTCCGGGTAGAAGCCGGCGAGGATGGGCATCGTCATTGTTGCGTCTCCCAACATTCATGGTCGGAACCCACTGTAGGGCGCGCCGCGGGGCGGCGAGACCACCGGGCTCCGAGCGATCTCGCGGCGAAAGTTAAAGAGTCCGTCACATTTGCGCAATGGACGCGACACGAGGCCCGCCTAGGTTCTCCTCAAGGACGCACACCGACGTGCGTCCCCCGCTCGTCAGGAGCAGGCTTCGGGGAAGGGAGGTGCCGCCGTGTACGACGACGTCGATCCGTTCATCGGAACCGAGGCGACCTCGCTCCCCGCCCCGACGGGGATCGCCGCCACGTGGTGGTGGCCCAAGCCCCAGGTGGGCAACACCCACCCCGGTGCGTGCTTCCCGCTCGGCATGGTCTCCGCCTGCGCCTACTCGGGCGCGTACCCCACGGGATACGGCCTCTACGACCTCTCGACCGAGGGCGTCCCCACGCGTCTCCACGACCGCAACGTCGCCTCCGGCTTCACCCACTTCCAGCAGTCGGGTACCGGAGCGATCCGCAAGTACTACAACTACTTCCGCGTCACGCCGATGCTCGAGCCGCTCGACGAGCTGGACCGCGCATGGGAGATCCTCGACGAGGAGGCCCACCCGGGCTACTACCACGCGGTCCTCGAGAACGGGATCGAGGCCGAGCTCGCCGCGGGCCCCAAGTCGGTGGTGCACCGCTACACGTTCCCGGAGCACCCGTCCGCGCGCCTGGTGGTCGACTTCTCGCTCGGCGGCCTCGAGATCCCCTACGGTGCGACGCTGCCGCTGCGCGCCCGCCTCGAGTCGGTCGAGCCCGGCGTGGTCCAAGGCGAGATCGTGGTCGAGGGCGTGCCGCTCGCGGTCTACATCGAGTGCGACGCCGAGGACTGGCGCCAGATGCTCTGGTACGACTCGCGCCTCATGCCTGCGGGCACGAGGCTCGACCTCGACTCCATCCGGCCGAGCACGCTGCGCCCGTTCGGCCTCATGTGGAAGGGCCCCGCGGCTCCCGGCAAGCAGGTCGAGCTCCGCATCGGCTTCTCCCTGCGCGGCGTGGACCAGGCCCGCAGGAACCTCCGCGCGGACCTGGGCGAGCTCGGCACGTTCGCGAGCCGCCTGGCGGGCACACGCGAGACCTGGCGAAGCCTGCTGGGCGCCATCAGGGTCGAGACCGAGGACGAGTCGCGCCGCCAGGTGTTCGCAAGCGCGCTCTACCACTCGCTCATCAAGCCGTGCTTCGCCCCCGACGAGAGCCCGTTCTGGTCTCAGAAGGGCCCCTTCGTCTTCGATGTGTCGACCATGTGGGACATCTACCGGACGCAGCTGCCGCTGCTCACCGCGCTGCTGCCCCACCGCGCCGTGGAGTTCGCCAACGCGATGCTCACCATCGCCGAGCAGGAGGGCAACCTCCCCATCGGCTACCGCATGGCGCGCGGCTCCGACCGCTTCAGCCGCCAGGGCAGCGCCCTGGTCCACACGCTGCTCGCGGACCTCGCGCACCTGGGCGCGCACGGCATCGACTGGGACTGGGCGCTGGTCCACATGCAGACCGACCTGCGGCGGGCCTACGGCGAGGAGTTCCTGCTCCAGGGCCACGCGCAGCCGATGAGCCACACGCTCGACCTCGCCTACGGCTACTGGTGCACGGGCGTGGTCGCGGAGCTGCTCGGCGACCGCACGCAGCTCAACGAGAATGTCGAGCTCGCGTCGCGGTGGCGCAACGCCTTCGACGCCTCGACCGGGCTGCTCAAGGAGTCCACGTACTACGAGGGCACGCGCTACAACTACTCGTTCCGCCTGCTGCACGACATGGCGGCCCGGATCGCGCTCGCCGGCGGCGACGACGCCTTCGTCGCGCTGCTCGACGCCTTCTTCGGCTTCGGTGCGGAGCCCGTCATGCAGCCCGCCGAGCGTCCCTCGGCGGAGGAGATGATCGCCGGCTACTCGCTGGGCCGCTTCGAGGGCCTCAACAACGAGCCGGACATGGAGGCGCCGTGGGCCTACCACTACGCCGGCCGTCCGGACCGGACCGCCGAGGTGGTCCACGGCATCGTCCACCAGATGTTCGGCCCGGGTCGCGGGGGCCTCCCTGGAAACGACGACTCGGGCGGGTTATCGTCGTGGTACGTCTGGGCCAGCCTGGGCCTGTTCCCCGTCGCAGGGCAGAACGTGTTCCTGCTCCATCCCCCGGCCTTCGCATCAGCGACGATGCGCATGGCACGCGGAGAACTCCACATCGTGGCCGAAGGGTTCGTCGAGCCCCGGCCAGGCGGACCGGTCCAGTACATCCGGTCCGTCACGCTCGACGGCTCGCCCGTCGAGTCCTCCTGGATCAGCGGCTCCGAGCTCCACCAAGGTGGCGAGCTGCGCTACGTGCTCGGGGACTCCCCGAGCGATTGGGGACGCGAGCACCGTCCCCCGTCCACCCCTCGCCCCACCGTGGGGCTGCTCCCGTGAAGGAGGTGTCATGAACACCGAGGTCAACCGCAGGCTCGTCATCATCGTCAGGGCCGATCCCGTCATCTGCGGGCACAGCGGCGAGGCGCGCAACCTGGCCGAGGTCGCGCTCACGCGCGGCTTCGACGATGTGCGCATCGTCACGTGGCCGCTCGAACGCCTCGAGGAGACCGGGCTGCCTCTCAAGCCCCTCGACACCGTCCTTCCCTACTCGCCGGGCATCACCGTCGAGCGTCCGGGCCCGGTGGGGGGCTACAAGATCCCCGACGGCCGCTACCTCGCCGGCATGACCGGCCGTCTGGTCGAGCTCTTCACCGACGGCGTCCCCACGGTCGCGATGTCGCTGTACCTCCACCCGCACACCACGGCGGTGGCCGATGCGCTCCGCATCGCCCGCTCCACGGGGCTGCCGGTGAACGTCACCACCATCGCCGAGGCGGTGGGCTCGGACGTCACCGACGTGGTGCGCTCCGCGGTGGACCACGGCGAGTTCGGCGCCGCGGCCGCCGTCCTCTCGACCTACCTGTCCCAGGACTGCTGCGTCGCGGTCTCCGACTACACCAAGCGCGTCATCGTCGAGTCCGCCGCCGAGCTCGACGCGATGTACGGCACCGCCTTCGCAGCGCAGTGCGAGGCGCGCGTCGAGATCTCGTACCCGGCGATCGACACGTCGGCCTACCTGGACCTCGACGGCTCCGAGACGGACCGCGTGCTCGAGGCGCGCGGGCTGCGGCGCGGCGAGTACGTCCTGTACCTGTCGCGCCTCCAGAAGGCCAAGGGGGTGGACGACCTCATCCGCGGCTTCGCCGCAGCGGAGGGCTGCGAGGGCCAGACGCTGGTGATCGCGGGGCGCGGCCCCGACCTGCCGTACTTCCAGCGGGTCGCGAAGCGCACGGCGGCCGCGGACCGCATCGTCTTCCTGCAGGACGTGGGGGACGAGGAGAAGCCGCACCTCATGGCCGCGTGCAGCGCGTACGCGCTGCCGTCGAGGCCCGCCCCGGAGTTCACGGAGACGTTCGGCATCGCCCTGGTCGAGAAGATGCTCGCGGGCGGCGGACCGGTCATCACGTGCGACACCGGCGGCATCCTCGAGGCCGTGGGCGACACCGCGGTGGTGGTGCCGTCCGGAGACCCGTCCGCGCTCACCGTCGCGCTCAACGTGTGCGCCGCGGGCATGGACGACGCGGACCGCGAGTGGTGGGAGCACCGGGCGCGCGAGCACGCGATGCAGTTCGACCGCGTCAACGTGTTCGACCGGCTGTTCGCGCGGCTCGAGCCCGTCGCCGCGCCCGACACCGCGGGGGTGCCGACGCTCATCGCGAGCCCGCGGCGGGTGCGGATCTAGCCGACCACGCAGGACGATGCGCGGGTCCCGGGGGGCGGGACCCGCGCATCGTCGTTCCCGGCGCTACGGCGCCGGGTAGTCGATCACGAACTGCGGGGTCCCCGTGTTCGTGTTGTCGGCCGTCCCGCCCACGCCGTTGACCACGTGCTCGATGGTCCCCGCGCTGAGGTTGACCGTCATGATGTGGTGCAGCTGCACGCCCGCGGCCTCGGGCACCTCGAAGCCGTTGGCCGTGACGATCGACGGGTTGTTCTGGTTGAACACGTAGACGCCCGCGCCGTAGAGGTGGTGCCTCGCGACATCGTCCGCGACCTTGTAGCCCGGGTAGCCGAGCGTGCCGTCGGGCTGGGTCCAGTCCGCCTGCGTCGGGGGGTCGTAGGGCAGCTCGTTCTGGTAGAGCGTGACCGAGCCGTCCTCGCCGTTCCACTGCAGGTTGTACCGCTGGAAGTGCTCGACGAACAGGCCCGTCGCGGTCACCCGATCGCCGTTGACGATCACGCCGTTGCGACCCGTGTTGGTGGCCCACCGCTCCGTGTCGCCGTTGACCCCCTCGGTGAAGCCCTCGACGCCGTGGTCGCCGCGCCACACCCACGTGTGGTCGATGAGCACGTCGTCGCTGTTGACCACCAGCGCGGTGTCCGCCTTGCCGATGTGGGGCCCGCCGACGCGGAAGTAGACGTCCGAGAGCGTGGTCGGGTTGCTGCGCGCGGCGCGCGCGTGGTGGCCGTGGTTGCCGTTCCGCTTGCCGACCTCGAGGAGCACCGCCGACTCCTGCTCGCCCGCGTCGATGGTGAGGCCGGCGATCACGGCGCCCGGCACGTCGGCGACCTTCATCGCCGTCGCGCCGCGGTGCGCCGTGAGGGTCGCGTGCCCCAGCCCGAGCACCACGGTGTCCGCGCGCTTGACCTCGATGGGCCGGTCGACGTCGTAGACGCCGGGCGTGAGCAGCAGGTGCTTGCCGCGCGCCAGCGCGTTGTTGATGTCCTTGACGGAGTCGCCGGGCTTGGCGATGAAGAAGTCGCCGATCGGGATGTCACGCCCCGGTGTCATGCCGTCGGCCCAGCTCACGCCGCTGGTGTCGCGCTGCGCCGCCGGCACGCGGACCAGGTAGCGGCCGTCGTCGTCGACGTAGAGGTAGGGCTTCTCGCGGCTCACCGAGGTGGTGTCGAGCGTCGTGTAGGTCTCGGCGGGGAAGGCCGCCTCGCTGGGCGCCCCCTCCACGCCGGAGAACACCTGGTTCCACACCCCGTTGCTCCAGCCGGCGACCTCGGAGTCCCGCACCAGCCACTGCTGCTGCGAGCCGTTGATCGTGTACGGCAGGCGCGAGTCGGCGATGAATCCGCCGCTCGCGTACTGCGGCCCCGCCGTGCAGTAGTCCATGAGCGAGAGGTTGCCGCCCGAGATGTCGAGACGGCGCATCGACACCGCCTGCGACACGGCCCAGATGTTGGCGCTCGCGCGGCAGCCGTCCTGGCCCGTGCCGTCGACGTGGATCGCGAGGTTGGACAGCGTGCGCCAGAAGTTGACGAGCGCGATGCAGTTGGGGTTCGCGTCGTCGCCGAGGCAGCGGTTGTAGACCTCGACCGTGCCGGTGAGCGTGACGTCGTCGGGTTGGGCGCCCAGGCCGGCGACCTCCGTGTAGTAGCCGACCTCGACGTGCAGGGGCGCGCCGGGCTCCCCGTACTCGCCGGGCAGGAACAGCACCGCGTGGCGCGCGGTGGTCATCTCGGCGTCGCGCTGCTGGTCCGCGAGGCCGTCCACGATGCCCTGGATCTCCTCGGTGGACATGCTCGGGTCGAGGATGGTGACGTTCGGTCCCAGGTCCGGCGCCGTGGGGTCGTGATGCTGCGGGCATGCGGCGGCGGCCGGTGCTGCGACCGCCGCCCCGATGGCGAGCGTGAGGCCGGCGGCGAGCGCGATGGCGCGCCCCGTCCGACCGGCATGCGTGTGCGTCATGCGGGTGTCCTCCTCCTTGAGGCGCAATGGACGGCGTTGTCCATTACTGACCAGACGGTAACCAATGGGAGGAAGCGGTGCAACAGGGACGGATGCCCCGACGCCCGCGCCGCGTCGCACCTGGAACAGGTGCGGATCGTGTCGTTGTCTCGCGAAGCGAGGGGTCAACGGGTGCGGATCGTGTCAGCACCCGTTGATGCGCCACGGCACCTCTACGCCACACCATCCGCACGCATGGCGTGGGGGCGCCGGCGACGGCAACGCCGCGACGGCGCCGGCGTCAGCTCACGCGGAGGCGCTGCGGCGACGCTCGAGGATCGAGTCGAGCGCACCGGTCGCCGGACGCTCCTCGCGGTACGAGGCCGCGGCGATGTCGCCGTCCTCGAGCGGACGCGCCTGCGCCTGGCGGACCTCGGCCTTGAGCGTGTAGCTCGGGGCCGGCAGCTCGCGCGGGCTCCACGCGGCGGACTCCTCCACCGCGGGCTCCTCGGCCACGGGCGCGGCGTGCGTGATCACGGGCACCGGCACCGAGAGCGGCGCGATGTCCTTGGCCGTCACGACCTTGATCGCCTGGGTCGCCACGTCGGAGGGCTGCGAGTCGATGCCGGCGGCACGCTCGCGGGTCACCGTGCGCAGCGCCTGCGTCGCGGTCGCGGCCGCGCCGACCTCACGCGCCACCATGGCCAGACGCGCGTCGACACGGCGCTGGGCCGCAGCGGCGCGCGCTCCGAGGACCAGCACGCCCGCGAACAGCGCGGTGGTGACCGCGGCGACAGCCGCGGGAAGCGCGGTGAACGGCACCAGGACCCACGTCGCAACCGCGAGCGCGGCGGCGGCGAGGGCGACACGGGCGCGCCGACGCGCCCGGGCCTTGCGCTCGGCGATCGCGACGGCACGGTCCTTGCGCATCGCGAGGTACTGGCGCTGCGCCGACGTCGCCGCCTTGTCGATGGGACCCGCGGGACGGGACATCGAGTCGGCGCCGAGGCGCGCGATGGTGGCCCGAGCCGCGCCCGTCACCAGAAGGGGAACGTCGGCCGCGTCGGACGAGGCGCGCGAGACGGCGCGCTTGACGCGCTCGGCGGTGGTCTTCACCACGCGCATCTCGGCGGAGTAGCGGTCCTCGGTGCGGACCAGCGCGTAGTCCGCGCGCTCACGGATCCGCTGGGGGATGACATAGGCGAGCACCATGCCGAGGGCGATGATCGCGAGCAGTCCAGCGGGAGGCATGGCACGACGGTACGGCCGCGCAGGCCCGCACCCGCGGAGGGCGCGCGGCGTGTCAGCCGTCGCCTCCCCAATATCGACCGATGCGCGGCTCGTCTTGAGTGCGGGCGAACACGATGTGGTCGCGCCACCCGCCGTCGATGAAGAGGTAGGAGCGCCGGAGCCCCTCCTCGGTGAACCCGAGCTTCTCCGCGATGCGTCGGCTCGCGGCGTTCTCCGGGCGGATCGCGATCTCGAGACGATGCAGCCCGATCGCGAACGCGTGCTCCGCGGCGAGCGCGGCGGCGCGGGTGACGATCCCCCGCCCGGCGTGGGACTCGTCGATCCAGTAGCCGAGCGAGGCCGAGCGCTGCGCGCCCCACTGGATCCCCGCGACCGCCACACGCCCCTGCAGGGCGCCGTCCACCTCGATCGCGAACGGCAGCGCCGAGAGCTCGCGCCGCTGCCGCCGCTCGAGCCGCGTGAACGCGCGGAACGTCATGTCGGGCGCATGCGCCTCGGGCGGCAGCGTGGCCTCCCACGGCCGGAGCCAGTCGCGGTTGCGCGACCGCAGCGCGAGCCACTCGGACTCGTCCCGGGGCCGCAGCACGCGCAGGCGCAGCCCGGGCGCGACGAGCTCCGGGTCGCGCGCCATCAGTCGTCCCAGACGGTGCAACGCATCACGTCGCCCGGGCTCACCGATGTGACGGACGGATCGACCCACGCGATCCCGTCCGCATCGCCGAGCGCGGCGAGCGTGACGTCACCGGGATCGCACGCAGGCGTGGCCGTGACCGCGCCGGAGGCGTCGAGCCCCAGCCGCACCGGCACCGCCTGGGTGATCCCCACGGGCGAGGACCAGCCATGGTCGAAGCGGGCGCGCACGCCGGGCCGCACCGCCTCGGAGAAGCCGCACATGCGGCGCAGCGCGGGCCGCACGTAGGCCTCGAACGCGAGCGCGGCCGCGGCGGGCGCGCCCGGCAGCGCGATGGTGGGGACGCTTCGCGAGCCCTCCTCGCCCAGCATCGCGAACGCGTGGTGGGAACCCGGCGAGAACGCGAGCTCGACATCGTCGACCGCGCCGAGCTCGCGGAGGACGGACACGACCGTGTCGTTCTCCCCCTCGCTCAGGCCCCCGGTGACGATGAGCAGGTCGGCGCGCACCAGCTGGTCCTCAAGAGCGGTGCGCAGCGCGGTGCGGTCGTCCGGGACGGGTCCCACGCGGAAGGCCTGCGCTCCGGCGTTGCGCGCCGCGACCGCGACGAGGTGCGCGGTGGCCTCGGGCACGCCCGGCCGCCCCGAGCCGGCGTCGACCAGCTCCCCGCCGGTCGCGACGACCACGACGCGGGGCACGGGGCGCACCGTGAGGCGCGCATGCCCGAGCGAGGCCGCGAGGGCGAGCTCGCGCCCGCCAAGCCTGCGTCCCGCGGGCACCAGCAGCCGCCCGGCCTCCGCATCGGCACCCGCCGCCCGGATGCCGGAGCCCGGCGCCACCTCGGCGTGGATGGCGACGCGCGCCACGCCGCGATCGGTGGACGCCAGCGGAACCACCGCATCGGCACCGGACGGGACCGCCATGCCCGAGGACAGCCTCGCGGCCGTGCCGGGAAGATGGCGGCGCGGCCCGCGATCCGCGAAGGAGACCTCGTGCGCGACGGGCATGACCGGGACGTGCGCGAGGTCGGCGGACCGCACCGCGTAGCCGTCGCATGCCGCCACATCGTGCGCGGGGAGGGCCGACCCTGCCACGAGGGGCTCCACCAGGGTGGCGCCGGCAGCGTCCCCGACCAGCACGGTGAGCGGCGGGATGGGAGCGAGCGCCTGGGACACCGCCGCGCGATGCTCGTCAAGGGTGCGGGTGAGCAGCTCTCCTCCAGGCTGATGCATGGGGGAAGCCTAGGGACATGCCCGAGGGTGGAACAAAGATTTACCGAACTTTGGCACAATGGAGCCCATGACGCCGATGTCCGACAGCTCAGTGCGATCGCTCGAACCGGACGAGGCGAAGGCGCACCTCAGGGCAGTCATCCGACGCGAGAGGCTCCAACGGAGCGAGCGGCGGCGCCACGAGGCGGCCGCCGCCTTCCGCGACCATGTGCTCGCGCTCACCGCGATCCAGTCCGCGCGCTGCGTGTCCGTCTACGCCTCCCGCCCGCACGAGCCCGGCACGGGGCCGCTGATCGAGGCCCTGCATCGTCGCGGTGTGCGCGTGCTGATCCCGCTCCTCGGCGATGGGCTGCAGCGCGGCTGGGGCGTGTACCGCGGCGTCGAGGACCTCATCGAGCGTGCCCCGGGCCGTCCGCCCGAGCCCAGCGGCGACTTCCTCCCGTCGGGCGCGCTCGCCGAGGCCGACGTCATCATCGTGCCCGCGCTTGCGGTGGACACGAGCGGCACGCGCCTGGGCCAGGGAGGCGGCTGGTACGACCGCGCGCTGATGGAGGCGCGACCCAGCAGCCCGGTCATCGCGCTCACCTTCGCGAACGAGGTGCGTGACGGCGCGAGCGACCCGCTTCCTCGCGAGAGCCACGACCTCGGTGTCGACATGGTGATCACCCCAGAAGGGGCCCACTCGCTTCCCGCGTAGAATGGCCCGCATGCCTACGTACTCCTACGCGTGCACCGCGTGCGACCACGCGTTCGATGCCGTGCAGTCCATCCACGATCCCGCGCTCACCGAGTGCCCCGAGTGCACCGCGCCCGTCCGCAAGCGCTTCGGCGCCGTCGGCGTGACCTTCAAGGGATCGGGCTTCTACCGCACGGACTCGCGCTCCGAGTCGAAGGCCTCGTCGAGCGCCTCGTGACACGCGGGGGTGCGACGCACCCCCGCCTTCACCGGCTCACCAGTGCGGGGGCCTCTCCCTCTTGATCTCGTCGTCGCGGCTCGACCCCCCGTAGCCGCCGCCCCAGCCCTCGTCGAGGTCCTCGCTCGAGCGCGTGGGGATGAGCGGGCGCCCGGCGGTGCGCGAGGCGGGCCGGATGACCGGCTCGGACGATGCGGGGGCGGCTTCAGCCTCGGCGTCGCCCTCCTCGGGCGCGTCCTCGGCCTCCTCGGGCGCGGCGTCGGTCTCGGGCTCCGCGCCGTCCTCCTCGGTGGGCTCGTCGGTCATCTGCTCATCCTCCGCCTCGATCGCGAGCGCGTCGAGGTCGAGCTCCTGCTGCACGGCGAGCGCCCTCGTCTCGACCTTGTCGGCGAGGATCTGCTCCGCGAGCATCACGGAGATGCCGAGCGTGATGTCGGGCGCCTCGACCAGGGGCTCGGTCGCGGGCTGCGCGGGGACCTCGAGGAGCGGCTCCGCGTCGGGCTCGTCGGCGTCGGCCGTGACATCGGCCACCGTGTCGACATCGAACACGTCCTCGAGCGGCACACGGATGGCGGAGGTCTCCACGCCCAGGTCGAGCGCGGGCTGCTCCCACACGAGCGGCTCGCGCCGCCCCTCGACCGCATCGACGATCGACGCGACCGCGGCGTCCGGGTCCATGAACACGTCGAGCGTCCACAGCGACACCACGGACCAGCCGAGCGCCTCGAGGCTCGCGTACTGGTGCCGCATGCGATCGCGCACGCTGGCGCCTCCGAGGCGCGCCGCCTCGTCGGTCACCACCGCGACGCTGTAGCCGCGGTCGTGACGCCCGCCCACGACGAGCGGGATCGCGTCCGCGCCGGCGCCGTACCGCACGTGGACCGCATAGCCCTCGGCGCGCAGCCGGCCCGCGATGTCCGCGAGCAGCCAGTCCCCCGGCGCCGGCTCGGGGCGCTCCGCCGGGACGGGCTCGGTCGCGGAGGCGACCAGCAGGTCGCGCAGGCCGTCGACGCCCTCGGCGTCGACGCCCTCGGCGATGGCTCCCAGGTGGTCGACGCCGAGCGCCGTGACCACCGTGAGGCGCTCATGCGTCGCGACGAGCGCCTGCGCGAGCGCGTGCGCACCCCAGTCCTCCGACAGCACGCCGAGGCGCGCGGGCAGCGTGCCCTCGGCGTCGCGTGCGTAGCCGAGCGTGAGGATGACCTCGTCCACGTCGAGACCCGCGGCGTTGCCGAGCGTCACGACGGCGACCGTCTCCGCGAGCCGCGCGCCGCGCTCCTCGAGCGCGTCCCGCATCCGGGCGGCGTGAAGCTCGTTGCCCGCGACGATGGCCAGCGTGCGGCGCGGCATCTCGTGCACCAGGCGGTCGGCGTGCTCGACCACGGCCATGACCTCGGCGCGCGTCGACTCGACCGTGCGCGAGCCCGCGACGGGGGCGCCCTGCGCGTCGAGCACCGTGACGGCGAGCGCATGCGGCTCTCCGGCGGACGGCAGCGAGCTGAGCGCGCGACCGTACGCCAGCGTCCCGAGCACGCTCGTCACGCGGGGGTCGCGCGGCTGCGGGATCGCGTGCAGCGGCACGCGGGGCAGCAGGCGGGACAGCGCGGTCACGGCGCCGCGGGTCGCGGCCTCGCCGTCGCCCACCACGACCACCTGGCGTGCGCGGGCCAGCGTGGGCACGGTCTCCGCGAGAGCCAGCGACTCGGCGCCGAACACGATGGCCAGGTCGACGCATCGTGACGGCGGCGCGAGGCGCGACACCTGCTCCGCGGTCGCGAGGACCGCGGGGCGCAGGGCGGTGACGAGCGCCGGATGCGCGCGCCACAGGTCGCGGTACGGCGCATCGGCCCCCTCGACCAGGGTCGCGAAGAGGTCGCGCGCGGACTCGGGGTGGCGTGCGATCGCGAGGCGGCGTCGCTCCGCGACGGCCCGCATGAGGGGACCCACGCGCGACTCGGCGAACTCGCGGTCGCACACGAGGAAGCGCTCGACCACCCGGCCCATCGCGCCTTCCTCGGTGAGGCGGGGGTCCGCCGAGACGACGGCGTCGAAGGCCGAGGCCCACCATGCGAACTCGAGGTCCCGCCGGACCTGCTCGGGCGCGGCGTCGCGGTCGCGCAGCTCCTCCAGCAGCTTGCCCAGGCCCGCGGACTCGAGATCCCGCTCGATCGGCATGGCCTCGGCGGCCTCGAGGGTCCCGGGCACGCCCTCGGCGAGCTTCTCGAGGATCTCGCGGACGCGGTCCCAGGGCTGGTCCAGCAGCTCGCTCTCGCCCGAGACGGTCGCGACGGGGATCGCGATCCGCGACCACAGGCGGATCGCCTGCTCGACGCGGTCCGCGTACAGGTCGAAGTCGTCGGGCACCAGCGGCCAGCCGCCGGCCGAGCAGTGCGCGCGCCAGCGCAGGGCCTGCGCGTGGGCCGCCACGAGGTTCTCGTGAAGATCGTCCTTGGAGCGGCCGGGGCGCAGCAGCTCGACGGCGCGGCGGCGCAGCGCACGGCGATCGCGACGCGCGAGCTCGCCCGCCTGGGGCGTCCCCGGGGGAGCGGTCGCCGCGACCAGGTCGTGCAACGAGCGGTGGAACACCGCCGGCGAGAAGATCTCGAGCGTCACGCGCAGGTCGGTGAAGAGCCCCACCTGGTCCGCCCAGGCGGAGATCGTCGGGGCCTCGTCCATGCCCGTCTCGTGCGCCGCGATCTGGGCCTCGGCGCGCATCTTGGGCAGGTGCCTCACCACGAGCGTGGCGAGCGCCTCGTCGAGCTTCGCGCCCTCCGCCGGGTCGTCCGTCACGGTGGACCACCACGGCACGAGCGTGGTCTGCTCGGGCTCGGGCGCCGGTGCGGGCTCGTCCTCGGGCGCATCGGGGCGGAGCCGCTCGACCATCGCGTGCGCCACCGAGGAGAACCCGTGCTCCGCGACGAGCGCCGCCGCCTCGGCTCCGAGACGCAGCTGCGTCTGCGGCGCGGGCGGGGTCGAGATGAGCCGCACCACGGCCTGCACGGCGTCGTAGGCGCTCACGTCCCACGGACGATGCGGGCGGTGGAGGGCGTCGAGCCGCGCCTGGAGCTCGTGGCGGGCGGTGAGCAGGCTCTCGCCGGAGCTGCGCAGCGCCTCGTCGTCGACGTCCTCGACGCCCATGGTCATCGACGTGAGGAGCCTGCGTCGGGCGGTCTCGTTCCACGAGCCGACCGCGCCCGAGATGAAGGCGTCCGAGGCGCCGACCCTGTCGAGCCTGCGCGCCACGGCGCGCACGGCCTGCTCGGTGCCGCCCACCGCCATGACGGCGCGGCCCGAGGCCGCCGCATCGGCCACGATCGCGGCGACCGTTCCCGCGGGGTCGGATCCCGGAGGCGCCTGCAGGAACACCGACCGTCCGGTCGCGATGAGGTCGAGGGCCGCGAAGCCGGCGTCGTCGAGGTCGCCCACGCCGCGCTCGGCGAACGGGTCGCGGTCGCCCACCGGGAACGCCGGCAGCGGCTGCGCGAGCATCGCCTGGGCCTCCCGATCGCCCGCGGTGGCCGCGAGCACGTCGGAGGCGCCGATCACCGCGTCCATGTCGTCGAGGTCGTCCAGGAGGCGCTGCTCGGGGTCGTCGAACACGCCGACGAACAGGCGGTCGACCACCTCGATCCCCGGGAACGCTGCGTCGAGCGATCGCACGTGCTGCCACAGCGGCCTCGGATCGAACTCGACACCGGGTCCGGCGGCGGGCGTGACGCCCGTGAGCCCCGCGGATGCGCCGCGCTCGCGCGCCTCGGAGATGAACACCGGATTGAGCGCGACCTCGTCGAGCATCGTCACGAGCACGTCGCCCTGACGCGCGGGCTCGAAGTGCACGGGGCGCATGAGAAGCGGGAGCTCGCGCCGCCTGCCGTCGTCGGTCCACACGACGGTGCCGATCACCATCGCGGCTGTCCACACGCCGGTCGCCGCCTTGACGCGATCGGCGCTCTCGCGGATCACGCGGACCCGGTGCAGCGCCTGGGCGTACTGCTCCGGATCGCGGATCAGCGACGAGATCGCGGTCGCGCGGCCGGCGAACAACGGGGCGAGACCGCCCGGGTGGGAGCCGCGCAGGTCGACGATCGTGGCCTCGCTCGCCGCGAGATCGCGCAGGGGTGAGACGGTCGCCAGCTGCTGGAGCTGCTCCCTCCATTCGCGCAAGGCGTCCGCGACGAGCGCGCGCCCGATGTAGTCGACCACCGTCCTACGGTAACGGTCAGGTCACGGCGACTCGATGCACCACGCCGCCTCCCCAGGGGTGCGGGCGCGTGCCGGAGGGGGACGATCCGGACCAACCAGGACGAACGCCGACGGGACTGCGGAGGCGCCCGGAAAAGAGACAGTGCGCGCCGACTTGTGCAGCCGACACGCACTGTTGGCAGGATTGTGGGACCACGCAGGCACCCGCGTCAAACCGGTGTTGTGAACGTCATCATCGCCCCTTATCGGGGGCGCCTGAGCGCCTCGCGCAGCGGCGGGACCACCACGCCCGCGGCCGCCATGTCGGCGCGGGTGCGACGCCTGTTGCGCAGCACCCCGGCCACCCCGATCGCCCACGGGATGAGCAGCGTGGCGAACGCGATCCGGTACTCGTCGAGCGTGTAGGTCGAGGCGCCCGCGGGCGACACCAGCTGCAGCGTCACGCCCACGAGCGCGATGCCGAGGATGGTCGACGCGAAGCCGCCCACGTTGACGAACCCCGTCGCGGTGCCCATCGCCTCCTCCGGGCCGAAGGTGCGCGCATAGTCGAGCGCGATGAGCGAGACGGGCCCGCCGGCGCCGATGACCGCCATGAGGACGCCCAGCTCCCACACGGGCCGCGGCGTGGACGGCACCAGGATCGCGGCCCATGCGACCGCCGTCGCGACCGCCGAGCCCAGGACCAGCCAGCTGCGCCGCAGCGGGTGCCGCGCGGTGAACGCGCCGGCGAGCGGGCCTGCCGCCATCTTGGTCAGCGTGATGATCATGAGCAGCGCGCTCGCCTCGCCGAGGTCGAGTCCCTGCGTGCTCACGAAGAAGGGCACGCCCCACAGCAGCGCGACCGTGTTGGCCGAGCACAGCGACAGGAAGTGCGTCCAGAAGCCCAGCCGGGTGCCGGCGGGGCGGGTCGCGGTCCGGATCGAAGCGCGCAGGGACGATGCGGGCGCTGGGCGGGGTGGCGCGGGTGGCGCACCCGGAGCCGCCCCTGTGGGCGGCGACGGCACGCGGATGCTGCGTGCCGCGAGCGCGCCGACAGCTACGGTGGCGACCGCGAGCGCGCCGAACGTCCAGGCCCAGCCCAGGTCGCGCAGCAGCCACGCCACCGGCACCGAGGTGGCGAGCTGGCCCGCCTGGCCCACGAGCCCGGTGACCTGCACGAGCACCGGCACCCGACGCGCGGGGAACCACAGCGGGATGAGCCGGCAGGCCGAGATGAAGATGGGCGCGTCGCCGGCGCCGATGAGCACGCGCGCGGCGATCGCGACCGGGAGGCTCGTGGTGACCGCGAGCATCGCGGTGCCGACGGCCATGAGCACCGCGCCGCCCACCATGAGCCGCCTCGCGCCCCAGCGGTCCAGGAGCGCCCCGGCCGGGAGCTGCAGCGCCGCATAGGTGGCGACCTGCGCGATCGCGAGCATCGACAGCCATGCCGCCTCGATGCCGAACCGGTCGAGCGCGGCGACGCCCGCGACGCCGAGCGCGGTGCGGTTGACGATCGCCACGAAGTAGAGCGCCATGCCGGCGATGAGGACCATCCAGGCCGCACGCGACGCGCGGGCGTGAGGCTGCGCGCGCGTGGTCATGGGTCCTCCCAGGGTCGGTTCACGCTAAGCGGTCGACGCTGCGGCCGCTCCGGACCTCCGGCCCAGGCACCCCCTCGCCCCGCCCGGAAAGTGGCAGGCCAGTGTCGGTTCTGGGCGAGAGCCAAGGGCATGGCCGGCGCCCGCCACCGCGCGCGGGTCAGCGCCGACGGCGCCGCATGACCTCGCGCAGCGGGGGCACCACCACACCCTCGCGCGCCATGTCCTCGCGGGTGCGGGCGCGCGACGCGAGCACACCGACGGTGCCGATCACCCAGAGGATCAGGAGCGAGCCGAACGCGACCCGGTACTCGTCGAGCGTGTACACGGTCGCGCCCGCCGGAGAGGTCAGCTGGAGCACCGCGCCCACCATGAGGACCGCGACGATGGTCGCCCCGAAGCCGCCCACGTTGACGAAGCCGCTCGCGGTCCCGAGCCGATGACGCAGCGAGAACGTCCGCGCGAAGTCGAAGCCCACCGCGGACGCGGGCCCGCCGAGCCCCACCGCCACCATGAACACCACCAGCTGCCACATCGGGCGCGGGGTGTCGAAGACGAGGAGCACCGCGAAGGCCGCGAAGGACAGGCCGGCCGATCCGAGCGCGAGCCATGAGCGCCGCAGCGGGTGGCGGCCCGTGAGCCAGCCGATGATCGGGCCGCCCGCCATCGCCGATACGGTGAGGCACGTGAGGAGCGCGCTCGCCTCCCGCGGGGACTTGTCCTGAGCCGTGATGAAGAACGGCACGGCCCACACGAGCGCGAGCGTGTTGACGGGGAACAGGGTGACGAAGTGCACCCAGAAGCCCAGCCGCGCGCCCGCGGTGCCGGTGGTGCCCCGCACCGCGGCCCACATGCTCTCGCGCTCGACCGGCGCATCGTCCACGACGGGCGCGCGGAGCCCGAAGCCCGCCGCGACCGCCACCGCGACCCCGAAGGCTGCGATGACGGAGAACGTGATGGTCCAGCCCGCGGCGTGCAGCAGCGCGGCGACCGGGATGGCGGTCGCGAGCTGGCCGGCCTGGCCCACCAGCCCCGTCACCTGCACCAGCACGGGCGCCTGCCGAGGCGGGAACCACAACGCGATGAGCCGGTTGGCGCCGATGAAGATCGGCGCATCGCCCGCCCCGATGAGCACGCGCGCGAGCACCGCGACGGTCATCGAGTGGGTGACGCCGAGCAGCACCTGGCCGAGAGCCATCACCACGAGCCCCGCCGTCATCACGGTGCGCGCGCCGAAGCGGTCGAGCAGCCGGCCGGCGGGCACCTGGAGGCCTGCGTACGCCGCGACCTGCGTCACCGACACGACCGCGAGGCCCGTCGCCTGGAGGTCGAAGCGCTCGATCGCCTCGACGCCGGCGACGCCGAGCACCGTACGGTTGACGATCGCGACGAAGTAGGCCGCGAGCGCCGCGGCGTAGACGAGCCACGCAGCACGGGGCGGTCGCGCGTCGAGCATGGGACTCCTCGGGGGTGGGAGCCCAGTATCCCGCGCTGTGCCACCCAGACCCGACCCGCCCCGCCCGCCCCGCTCGCGGCTCCGCCACACGCCGCGCGTCCGTGCGGTGCTGATCGGGGCACTTCAGGCGCGACACGCCGACGACACGCCGGGCGCGGTGTGGCGGAGCCGCGGATCGGTGTGGCGGAGCCGCAGCGGGACGGGGTCAGGCCGCCGCGCGCTCCAGCGCCGCCGCGAGCCGCGGGTACACCCGCAGGGCGTTGCCCGACAGGATCGCCTCGCGGTCCTCCGCGGAGAGCGCCGCCGCCTCGACGTACCGCAGCGTGTCGTCGAAGAAGTGCCCCGTCTCCGGGTCGATCCCGCGCACGGCGCCCACCATCTCCGACCCGAACAGGATGTTGCGGTGGTCGATCACCGACAGCAGCAGGTCGATGCCCGGCTGGTGGTACACGCACGTGTCGAAGAACACGTTCTGCATCAGGTGGGAGGACAGCGCCGGCTGCCCCAGCATGTCCGCGAGGCCCCGGTAGCGGCCCCAGTGGTACGGCACCGCTCCCCCGCCGTGCGGGATCACCAGGCGCAGCGTCGGGAAGTCCGCGAACAGGTCGCCCTGGAGCAGCTGCATGAACGCGGTCGTGTCCGCGTTCATGTAGTGCGCGCCCGTCGCGTGGAACGCGGGGTTCGCGGACGCGGACACGTGGATCATCGCGGGGACGTCGTGCTCGACCAGCTTCTCGTAGACCGGGTACCAGTGGCGGTCCGTGAGCGGCGGCGAGGTCCAGTGGCCACCGCTCGGATCGGGGTTGAGGTTGAAGCCGATGAAGCCCTCGGCCACGCGACGGTCGATCTCGCGCAGCGACGCGTCGAGCGGAGCGCCCGGCGACTGCGGCAGCTGCCCCACGCCCACGAAGGTCCCCGGGAACAGGTCCACGACGCGGCCGATGAGGTCGTTGCACGCCGCGGTCCACGCGATCGACGTCGCGAGGTCGCCCTGATGGTGGCCCATGACGGACGCGCGCGGCGAGAAGATCGTGACGTCCGCGCCGCGCTCGCGGATGAGACGCAGCTGGTTGGACTCGATGGTCTCGCGGATCTCGTCGTCCGAGATCTCGGGATAGGCGGGCGCGGCGGTCCCCGCCTCCCACGCCTCGAGCTGCGCCGTGCGCCAGGAGGCGTGCGCCGCGGGGGCCGTGGTGTAGTGCCCGTGGCAGTCGATGATCATCCTTGCTCCTCCTCCGCCGCGGAGCCGAGCCCCGCCGCCTCTCTCACCGCATCGACCAACGCGAGCGTCGTCTCCTGGGGGAGCACGTCCCTGAACTGCGCGGCCCACCGCTGGCGCTCGACGGTGGCGCGCGCCATCCAGGGCTCGACCCCGGCATCGGCCACGGTGGCCGCGGCCTCCTCCATCTCCTCCGCGCGACGGCCGCCGTGCTCGAGCGAGCGCGACATGAAGTAGCCCGCGACCGCCTCCCAGTCCGCCTCGGGAAGGATGTTCGACAGCGAGGCGAGCACCTCGCGCTCGACGCCGTAGGACCGCGCCGCGAGGAGCGACTCGGACATGAGCGCCTCGAGTCCCTTCACCACCACCGAGCGGCACAGCTTGGTCGCGGCGGCCACGCCCACCTCGGGCGAGCCCACGCGGGCGCCGGCCATGCCGTATCGCCCCGCCGCCGCACCGAAGGCCTCCGCGTGAGGTCCGCCGAGCAGGAACGGGGAGGCGAGCCTGCGCGGCTCGATCGGCGACATGAGCGCCGCCTCGACGTAGCGGCCGCCGGCGCCGTCGATCGCGGCCGCCGCCTCGCGCTTGTGGCCCGGCGAGCTCGAGTTGAGATCGAAGAAGTACGCCCCGGTCTCGATGCCCGCGGCGGCGGACGATGCCGCGTCGACGCAGTTCATCGCGGTCACCGCCGACACGACGAGGTCCGCGCCCGCGACGGCGTCCGCCGCCGATCCCGCGGGCTCGAGACCCAGCTCCCGGGCGTTGCGGCGCGCCCTCGACTCCCGGTCGGCGAACGCCGTGTCCCACGCCGCGAGGTCCGTGATCCCCACGGCCCGGAGCTCCTCGACGAACACCCGCCCCACCTCGCCCAGCCCGATGAGGGCCACCCGCGCGCTCATCGTCGTGCGTCCCCGCTGGGACGCGTGCCGAGCATCCCCGTCGGACGGTAGACCTGCGTGTCCTGGCCCTCCAGCGGCGGCGTCCCGTGCGTGTGGAACGTCTCGATGGTGCCCAGCCCCCACGCCTGGCCGCGCAGGCGCTCGGTCTGCGTCCAGGTCACCACCGGCCAGTCCGGGGCGAGCACCAGGCGCGTGAGCGGGTTGCACATCTCGATGCGGTTGCCGCCGGGCTCGAACACGTAGAGGAAGAACGTCTGCTGGATCGCATGCTTGTGAGGGCCCGTCTCGATGTGCACGCCCAGGTCGAGGCACAGGTCCGCGGCGCGCAGGATCTCCTCGCGCGTGTCGGTCGCGAACGCGAGGTGGTGGAGGCGGCCGCTGCCGCCCGTCCAGTCCTCGGTGTAGACCACGTCGTAGGACTTCTGGCCGAAGGTCAGCCACGTGGCCGCGATGCGCCCGTCCTCCATCCGGATCTGCTCCGTGGGACGGGCACCGAGCACGCCACTGTGGAAGTCCGCGTTCTCCGACGGGTCGGCCGCGAGGAAGTTGATGTGGTCGAGGCGGCGCACGCCGATGCCGCGGTTGGGCTTCGCCTGCGCCTGGTTCTTGAGACCGGCGGCCAGATGCTCCGGCGCCTCGTACCAGACGGTGTCGTAGTACAGCGCGAGCTCGTGGCCGTCGGGGTCCGTGGTGACGAACGTGCGCCCGCGGCCCGCGATCCCGTCCTCCCACCGCCCGCCGCGACCCGCGTCCTGGATCGCGACCACGCGCTCCTCGAGGGCACGCTCGCTCGACGCGCGCAGCGCGGTCCGCCCCACTCCGGCCCTCGGCGCCTGCGTCGCGATGATCGAGCACTCCTCGTAGTCGTCGTACGCGCGCAGGAAGGACATGCCGTCCACGCGACGGGTCTCCGTCATCCCCAGGATGTTCTCGAAGAACCACACGGTCGCGTCGAGGTCGGGGGTGTCGAGCTGCGCGTAGCCGAGGTGGGCGATGTGCCCCTGCGGCATCGTCATGCGGGGACTCCTTCCGAAGGTCGGTGGCGTTCAGGGACGGGGATGGACCTTGCCGTCCATGATCATCCGCGCGGTGCGGACCACACGGGACTCCCCCACCCGCGAAGGGTCGCCCGGCACCGGGTCGACGTACAGGTCGAGGAAGCCGGTGGGGTGCTCGATCCTCAGCGGCGCATCGTCCGCCGGCAGCCGGGCCAGGCCGTCCGCCACGGTGCCGGCGAGGCGGGCGCCGGCCGCGACCGAGGCCGCGCCGAGCACGCCGATCGCCTCGTGCACGCGGTACGGGATGAAGCTCCGCGTGCGCAGCGTCCCGCCCTCCGCGGGCGGGGACAGCAGCACGATCTTGGGCGTGGTGGTCGTCTCCGGGGTGCCCGCGATGCCCATGAGGGGGAACGCGGCCGCACGGATCTCGGCGATCCGGCGCACCACCTCGGGATCGCCCTCGAGGTTCGCGGGGATCTCGCCGCCGGTGAGGCCCAGGTCCTCGGCCCGCACGAGCACGGACGCCATGCCGTTGTCGATGAGCGTGGCCTCGACGCCCGCGACCTTGTCGATCACGTTGCCGGTGGGCAGCAGCGCGCCCGCGGCGGGATCGAGCGCGACCTCGATGGGCGCGGCGGTCCCTGGCACGCCGGAGATCCCGGCATCGCCCTGGTACGTCACCTCGCCGCCGGGGGTGCGGACGGTGAGGGCCGCGATCGTCCCGGTGTTGACCATGCGGACGCGCACCACGGTGCGCCCCTCGAGCGCCGGCACCAGCCCGCGCTCGATCGCGAACGGCGCGACGGCCGCGAGGATGTTGCCGCACGTCTGCGAGGTCGACACGACCGGCTGGTCCACAGCCACCTGCAGGAACAGGTAGTCGATGTCCGCCTGCGGGTCCTCGGAGAGGCTCACGACGCCGACCTTGCTGGTGAGCGGGTGCGCGCCGCCGAGCCCATCGATCTGCCGCAGGTCCGGGCTGCCCATGATGCGCAGCAGCAGATCGTCCCGGGCGGCCTCGTCGGCGGGGAGGTCCGAGGCGAGGAAGACCCCGCCCTTCGACGTCCCTCCCCTCATGAGCGCGCACGGGATGCCGGTCATGACGCGTCGGCCTCCGGGTGCCGCCGGTAGGTCACGCCCAGGTCCGCGAGCACGGGACGCATCCCGTAGCGGTCGAGGCCCAGCTCGCCGCCCAGAAACGCCTGGCGCGTCGCCTCCTCCTTGTCGAGCCGCGCGCGCGACTTGACCAGCGCATCGTCCGCCCCGGCCCGCGGGACCACGACCACGCCGTCGTCGTCGGCGACGATGATGTCGCCGGCGTCGATCACCTGGCCGCCCACGACGATCGGCACGTTGATCGCGCCGGGCGTGCTCTTGACGGTGCCCATGACGTTGACGTGCCGCGACCACACGGGGAAGCCCATGTCACGCATCTCCTGCGTGTCGCGCGCACCCGCGTCGATGAGCGCACCCACCACCCCGCGCCTCTGAAGGCCGGTCGCGAACAGCTCGCCGAACATCCCGTGCGAGGACGGCTCGCGCGTGGTGACCACCAGGATGTCGCCCGGACCGCACTGCTCGATGGCCGCGTGGATCATGAGGTTGTCGCCGGGCCAGCTCATGACCGTCACCGCGGTGCCGGCCACGCGCACGCCCTGCTGGATGGGGCGCAGCGCGGAGATCGAGCCGGTGCGCCCCATCGCCTCGTGGACGGTCGCGACGCCGATGCTCGCGAACGCCTCGACCGTCTCGCGCGCGGGGCGCGGGGGGTCGGTGAGGATCACGGTCTCCACGTCACGCCTCCGTCGCGCCGTGCGAGCCCGGCATCGGGGCGTCGGGACGGTCGCCGCGCTTCGCGCGCTGGATGAGCGAGTACACGTGGCCGCGCAGCTCGCCGAACCGCGGGTGCGACCGCGTGGTGAGCTGGTCGCGCTCGACGGGCAGATCGACGTTGACGTCCTCCATGAGCACGGTGGGGCGGTTGGACAGGACGATGACGCGCTCGCCCAGGTAGACCGCCTCGTCGATGTCGTGGGTCACGAAGAGCACCGTGACGCCCAGGTGCTTCCACAGCGAGCGCACCAGGTCCTCGAGCTCGGCGCGGGTCTGCGCGTCGACGGCCGCGAAGGGCTCGTCCATGAGCAGCACGGTCGGCTCGAACGCGATGGCGCGGGCGATCGCGACGCGCTGCTGCATGCCTCCCGAGAGCTGCCACGGGTGCTGCTCGGAGGCCTCGGTGAGGCCCACCTCCTCGAGAGCGCGGTTGACCTTCTCACGGCGCGCGGCCTTGTCGAGGCCCTTCTCCTTGAGGGGCAGCTCGACGTTCTGACGCACCGTCATCCACGGGAAGAGGCTGCGCCCGTACTCCTGGAACACGACGGCCATGCCCTGCGGCGGCCCCGTCACCACGGTGCCGTCGAGGACCACCTCGCCGGCGGTGAGGTCGAGCAGGCCCGCGATCGAGCGCAGCAGCGTGGTCTTGCCGGCGCCCGAGGGGCCGACGACGCACACGAGCTCGCCCTTGCGGATCGAGAAGTCGAGGTGACGGATCGCCTCCACCTGAGGACGCCCAGGGGTGTCGTAGGTCTTCTGCACGGCGCGCAGGTCGAGCGCGACCGCCTGGTCCCGCGGCGCGGCCGCCGGGGCGTCGGCCTTGAGACGTGACGTCAGATGGGTGGTGATGGACATGCTTACTCTCCTCGCTCGATCTGACGCTGGCCCAGGTACCAGGCGAGCATCCGGTTCTCGACCACCTTGAACACGGCGGCGAGCAGGACACCGATGAGGCCGAGCAGGATCACGCCCGTCCACATCTGGGGGATGGCGAAGCTCCTCTGGAACTGGACGATCGCGGCACCGAGGCCGCGGTTGGCCCCGAACAGCTCCGAGATGACCATGAGGATCACGCCGATGGACAGGGCCTGACGGGCACCCGTGAAGATGCGCGGGCTCGCCCCGGGAAGGACCACGAACACGAGGCGGCGCCACCTGCTCAGGTGATAGCTGCGTGCCGTGTCGCCCAGCACCGGCTCGAGCCCGCGGACGCCCTCGACCGTGTTGAGGAGGATGGGCCAGAGGCAACCGAGCGCGATGGTGATGATCTTGCCGAGCCAGCCGGTGTAGCCGGCGAACAGCGCGATGATCGGGACCAGCACCGGGGGCGGCACGGCGCGGAAGAACTCGAGGACCGGCTCCGACAGGGCACGCAGGGTCGGCGACAGGCCGATCGCGGTGCCGAGGACGATGCCGACCACCACGGCGATGCCGAAGCCGATGCCCAGACGGGCGAGCGACGGGAACACGTCGGCGACGATGCGGTCCCAGGTCCACGTGGTGGGGAACGTCTCGATGATCGTGGACAGCGGCGGCCAGAAGGGGTCCGTGGAGTTCGCCGAGCCGAACCACCACGCGGTCAGCAGGATCGCCGGGAGCCCGACGGCGTAGCCCGCCGCCTTGAGGAACCTGGTCATGAGTTCTCGCTCCTCACCGAGGGGTGCCACCAGAGGGCCTTGCGCTCGACGAACCGTGCGAGCAGGTTGACGGCCACGCCGATGAGACCGATGGCGATCACGAGCGCGTAGGTCTCGGGGACCGCGTTGGAGCTCTGCGCGATGCCGAGCTCGCGGCCCAGGCCATCCACGCCGATCACCAGCTCCGCGGTGATCTCGAGGATGAGCGCCACCGCGGCCCCGAGCCTGAAGGCCGTCATGATGTAGGGCAGCGCCGTGGGGTAGATGACGGATCGCGCGACGCGGAGGGGCCCGAACTGGTACGAGCGCGCCGTGTCGCGGGCCACCGGGTCGACGTCGGCGACGCCGTAGAGGACCTGGACCAGCACCTGCCAGAAGGCGGCGTAGACGACCAGCACGAACGCCGACTGCGGCTGCGCGCCGAACAGCAGGATCACCAGCGGGATCAGCGCGACCGAGGGGATCGGGCGCAGGAACTCGATCGTCGAGCTGGTGAACTTGCGCAGGAACGGGACGGAGCCGATCACGAAGCCGACCACGATGCCGAGCGTCATGGCCGCCGCCAGGCCGATCGCCCAGCCGCGCACGGTGAGCCACAACGCCTCCCAGAACCAGCCCTCGCGGAGCATCTCGAAGAGCGCCGCGTACATCGCGGTGACGGGCGGGAGGAAGTCGGGGTTGACGATGCCGGTGCGCGACAGGGTCTCGGCACCCGCGAGGACGATGACGACGCCGACGACGCCTAGCCAGAGATCACGGCTGCGGCGCGGCCGGCGAGGGCGAGCGCCGGCCCGCGGTCGGGCGGGCGGTGCCAGCGTGGATGGGCTCGAGGACACACGGGCCTCCGATCCGACGGCGGACCGTCGGTTGGGGATGAGAGGGGGGGGAAGGCGGACGATGCCGGGGATGACCCGGGGCCGCGGCGTGGGATGCCGCGGCCCCGGTCCCGCTACTTGAGGTTGGACAGGTCCGGGATCTCGGTGAGCGTCCCGTCCGTCACGGCGAGCTCGGCCTGGAGGTCGACCGACGCGGCGTCGATCTCGCTCGGCCAGCCCGGGAGCCGCACGGCGTTGGCCGTCTCCTCATCCATCTGGGTGTACTCGAGCACGATCGCGCGAACCTCGTCGGGGTGCGCGGTGGCGTACTCGAACGACTTTGCGAGCGCGGCCTCGAAGGCTGCGACGACCTCGGGGTTCTCGGCCGCGTAGTCGGACGAGGTGAAGTACTCGGCGATCATGAACGTCGGGCTCATCGCCAGGAAGTTCGATCCGATGCTCACCAGGTCCTGGTTCACGCCGGCCGTGCGGAAGGGCTCGACCACCTGGCCCGCGTCGATGTCTCCCGACACGATCGCGGGGACGATGTCCGGGAACGGCAGCTCGACGTAGGTGATCGTGGTGGGGTCGCCGCCGTCGTCGCGCACCATCTGGTTGATGGTGGCGGTGTTGACGTTGGCGAGCGCATTGACGCCGACCTTCTTGCCCTCGAGGTCCTTGGCGGAGGAGATGCCGGAGTCGGCGGTGGTGAGCACCGCGGCCATGTCCTCCTCGGTGCCGTTGGTCGAGGCGCCGGGGCCGACGGCCTCGAGCCCCACGCCGTTGGCGGTGGCAAGGATCAGCGAGGTGACGTTGCTGAACCCGAACTCGTAGTCCCCCTGGCTGACCGAGGGGATGATGAAGGCGCCGCCCTGGGCGAGCTCGAGCGAGAGGTTGAGGCCCTCCTCCTCGAAGAAGCCCTTCTCGACACCGAGGTAGATGGGCCCCACGTCGAGGATCGGGATGAGACCGACCGTGACGTCGGTGATCTCCATGGGCTCCTCCATGGCGGTGTCGCCCGTGGTGGGCTCGGTGGCCGGGGACGTGGTCGTCTCGGCCGGGCTGTCCGAGCTGCACGCGGCGAGCGCGAGGACGCCGAGGGCGGCCACCGCGCCGAACGCGGCGCGCACGCGGAGCGTCGGGGACTTGATCTGCATGGGCTCCTCCTTGAGACCAGCACCCTCACCTTTGAGGGCGCCGCATGCGTCACGTTAGCAAGATTGTTGACAATTCTGTAGACGAAATTGGCAACGTTTGTGTCACGAGCCTTCGAATGGTGATCTACCAGCGAAGTTGACGTTCAGACGATCGCCCGGAGCGCCTCGATCACGGAGACGATGTGCGCGCGCATGGCCGCCTCGGCCGCATCGGCGTCGCGTGCGATCACGGCGTCGATGATCGCCTGATGCTGGTGCACGGACACCTTGGAGCGCCCCGGCACGCGCGACAGCGCGAACTGGTGACGCACCATCTGGCCGTGCAGGTGCGCGATGATGCCGTTCGCCTTGTCGTGGCGCGCGATGTCCCGCAGCAGCGCATGCAGGCGCGCGTTGAGGTCGCTGTACTCGCCGACCTCCCCCGCCGCGACGGCGGCGTGCATCGCGCGCCCGATCTCCGCGAGCGCCTCCGCCTCGGCGTCGTCGACGCGCTCGGCGGCGCGACGCGCGATGAGCCCCTCGACCACCTCGCGCACCTGGGTGATCTCGACGGCCTCGTCGATGCCGATCTCGCGGATGCGCGCGCCGCGGTTGCGCTGACGCTCGACCAGCCCGTCGGCCTCGAGCGCCTGGAGCGCCGCCCGGACCGCGAAGCGGCTCGCGTCGAACTGCTCGCACAGCTCGATCTCCACGAGGCGCTGACGCGGCGCGAACTCGCCCCGCAGGATCGCGGCCTTGAGCTCCTCGGTCACCCGGGCGTCCGCCACCATGGTTCTCCTCCCCTGACGCCGAAGCGCCGCAACCGGCGGGACGGCCACGCTGCCGCGCCCGCGAGTCATCGACAATATTGTTGACAATACAGGTACCCGGGGCGAGCCGGCGGCAACCGCGCGGAGAAGGGCTCAGCCCACGGCAGCATCGTCGGCGCGCAGGAGCGGGACGATCGTGGGGTCGTCGAAGACCGGCTGGAGCCCATGCCGCGCCGCGCCGACCATCCCCGCGCGGCTCCCGAGCCGGCCCGACTCGATGGTCAGGGGCGCGAGCTTCTCGCTGCGCGGCGCGAGCTGCATCTGGATGCCGGGCTCGAGCCAGCGCCGCAGGCTGGCAAGGTAGCCCCCCAGGACCACGGCGGACGGGTTGACCACGTCGTACGCGCTGCGCAGCGCGGCACCGAGGATGTCGCCCGCTCGCAGCGCGACGTCGAGCGCGCGCTTCTCGCCACGGTCGAGCCGCGCGCGGAGCTCGTCGAGCGCCGCGGCGCGTCCCGCCATGTGGGCCAGGTCCATGAGCCGCGCCGAGGCGAGCAGCGCATCGGGACCCACATACGTCGAGACGCAGCCGATCGACCCGCACTCGCAGGACCGTCCCCTCCAGTCCACGGTGATGTGCCCGATCGCACCGGCGTACCCCCGCCCGCCGGCGAGGATGCGCCCGTCGGCGACGAGCCCGCCGACGAGGCTGGGGCCCGAGCCCGTGCCGATGTACAGGGTCACCCCGGGTCGCGGCCGCGGCAGCGCCCAGTGCTCGGCGAGCGCCGCGGCGCACGAGTCGCTCACCACGTCGAGCCGCAGGGACTCCGGCGCACCCGCGGCACGGATGAGGCCCACGAGGTCGAGGTGACCCCAGCCGAACTCGAGCGTGTCGGCGATCCGGTTGTCGGAGCCCACGGGGCCCGGCACCGTGACGGTGCAGGCCAGCAGGATGCCGCCGTGCGCATCGGCGAGGGTTGCGGCGCGCGCGATGAGCGCCGCGATCGCCTCCGCGACGTCGCCGGGCTGACCCCAGCCGTGCGTCACCGTCCGCGACGCGGAGTCCAGCAGCAGGCCCGCGCTCGAGTGGAGCTCCGCGGTGAGCCGCGCACGCTCGATGCGGACCGCGAGGCCCAGCACCCGGTCGGGCACCTGCTCGACCGTGACGCGCGGCCGGCCGCGCCCCCTGGCCTCCCCGAAGCCGCCGCGCTGGTCCCTCACGAGTCCGCGCGCCGCCAGGTCCGCGACCAGGTTGGTGACGGAGGCCGGCACCAGGCCGGTCGCATGCTCGATGTCCTTGCGGGTCAGCGTGCCGTGATCCCGCAGCATGCGCAGCACGATGCCGAGGTTGTGCGAGCGCAGCGTCGACAGGTCCGCGGCTGCCTCCCCCGGGAGGTGTCCGGGCGCCACCGCCGGGCGTGCGCCACCGCGCGCGGGAGCGCCGCGGCGCGCATCAGGCACGTCACCCATGGGGAGCAGGGTAGCGGCGCGCCGCCGCGACACGCCTCATCGTCGCCGCGCGCCCGCGCCCCTCAGGCGCGTGACGAGCGTCGCGCGCGCGAACTCGGGGAGCGACGCGAAGAGCCGTGCCTGCGCGAGCGGCGAGGCGTCCTCGTCGAGGAACGCGAGGATGCGCTCCGGCGGGTTGCGCCGCAGCAGGGCGCCCAGGACCTCGCGCGCGCCGTCGGGATCGTCGCGGATCAGGCGCATGAGCGATGCGTCGAGGGCGCGAGCCCATCGCCGGGCCGGCGCCGCCCCCGCCGGGTCCTCTCCTCCCGCGAGGGCACGCGCGAGCGCGGCGCTGTGGCGCTGGATTCGCGCGAACCCGTACCCGGTGCTCTCCCGCACCAGGCCCGCACGCGCGCCGATGGGGACCACGGCGCCCTCCGCCCGCGTGGGCGCGCGGGCCAGGAGCGGGATGCGCCCGTGCTCCCGCCCCGTCTCGACCGCGGCAGCGGCCCCGATCTCCCCGATGTACTGCGCGAGATGCGGTGCGTGGTCGGGCGAGGCCCCCGGGGCGGAGAACACGGTGCGCTCGACCAGGGCCTCCCGTGCGGAGACCGGCAGCACGTACATGAACGCGACGCCATCGTCCTGCCCGGTGCGGAAGTCCATGAGCGTGACGGCGCCGTGGTCGAACACCGGCTCCCGCGCCCGCAGCCGCAGGCCCAGGAAGTCGAGCGACGAGGTGTCCGGGCGGTCCTCGCCGGGCCCCACGGAGTCGAGCACCCACCGCGCCCTCACCTCGACCGGCCCCGCGTCGGTCTCGACCGTGACGCTCGCGCCCGCATCGTCCGGCACGACCGTCGTCGCCCGACCCCAGAGGCGCCGCCATGCGGCACGCGACGCGAGCGCGGCCTCGGCGGCGGCGTCGAGCGCGGCACCGGGCAGCACGCGGTACGCGTAGGGCGAGAGATCCATGCGGCGGCGCCACCCCGGCCCGGCCACCGTGGCGCAGCTCAGCGCGGTAGCGGCCCGCGGGTCGAGCAGCGCGTCGCCGCGCGACCACCACGCCCATGCGCGCCCGGCGGCGGGGTGCGCGCCGTCGTCGACGAGCACCAGCGAGCCGTGCCAGCCGGTTCGTGCCAGGTGGCACACGAGCGACAGGCCGGCGGCACCGCCGCCCAGCACGGCGATGTCCACACGCGCGACGTCCACTCCCCGTCACGCCCCGGACGCTGGGATGAGCCCGAACGCGTCCGCGTCCTCCTGCGCGTTGTGCAGGCGCAGCACCGCGTAGAGACCGTAGAGCAGCCGCCGCGCCTCGACGACGGACTCGGCGTCGGGCGGCTCGGGGGCGCCGTCGAGCAGGCGTCGCAGCAGCGCCACCTGATGCTCGATCTCGGCGTGCGTCCGGCTCAGCGCGGCGACGGCCTCATGCGTGCCGAGCGCACGCGCGACGATGGGCACCAGGCGCTCCTCGTCGGCGCGCTCGTGGGGGATCAGCTCGGTCTCGAGCGCATGCACCAGCTCGCGCGCGGCCGTGAGGTCGGGATGCCCTGTCGACAGCCCGTCGGCCACCGTGGCGACGCTCTCGACCAACGGGCCGAGCCCGTCGTGCTCGATCCTCAGGGCGTCGAGGACCGCACGGTCGTCGGGGCTCAGCGAGGGCCCGGACTCACGCCCGGGCAGCACCGCGCGCAGGGCGATCGCGATCGCGAGGAGGTCGATCACCTCCTGGAGGGCGGCACCCACCGTCGGGCTCAGGAAGCCGAGCGCCGCCGCGATCATCGCGACGAGCGACAGCCCCATGCCGACCCCGACCGCCTGGAGCGCGATGCGTCGCGAGCGGCGCGCGACGCTCATCGCGTGCGCGAGCGCGTCGACCCGGTCCACGGTGAGGACCACGTCGGCAGCCTCGGACGATGCGGTGGCTCCCCGTGCGGCGAGCGCGACGCCCACGTCCGCGGCCGCGAGCGCGGGCGCGTCGTTGATGCCGTCGCCCACCATGACGGTCGCACCGGCGGCGCGCTCACGTGCCAGCGCCGCGAGCTTGTCCTCGGGAGTGCAGTCCGCGAGCACCTCGTCGACCCCGACGATGCGTCCGACGGCGTGCGCGACGTCCGCGCGATCGCCCGTCGCGAGGACCACGCGGGTGATCCCCGCCGACCGCAACGCCCGCATCATGCGCGGCGCGTCCGGGCGGACGGGGTCCTGGAGCGTGAGCACCGCGGCCGGAGCGCCGTCGACCTCGACGAGCACGGTCATCGAGCCGTCGAGCTCGGCACGGCGGCGTGCGCGCGCGACCCACCCGGGCGGCGGCCCGTCGATGATCCAGCTCGCGCGCCCGAGCCTCACCCGACGGCCGTCGACGGTCCCCTCGACCCCCTGGCCGTGGACCTCGCGGCTCTCCTCGGGCACCGTGAGGGGGAGCCCACGTGCGAGCGCCGCCTCGACGATCGGCCCCGCGAGCACGTGGGCGGAGAGCTGGTCGAGGCTCGCGGCGAGGCGCAGGGCCTCATCCGACGCGTGCTCCCCTGCGGCGGTGTCCGACACGACGTCCGCGAGGGCGGGGCGGCCGCGCGTGAGCGTGCCGGTCTTGTCCACGACCATGACGCGGGCGCGCGCGAGGCGCTCGAGCGCGCCTCCTCCCTTGATCACCACGCCCAGGCGCGCGGCGCGCGACAATCCGGAGACGAGCGCGATGGGCGCCGCGAGCAGCAGCGGGCACGGCGTGGCGACCACGAGCACCGCGACGGCCCGCACGGGGTCGCCGGCGGCCCACCAGGCGGCGCCCGCGAGCGCAAGCGTAACGGGCACGAACACCAGGGCCCACCGGTCGGCGGCGCGCACGAAGGGCGCGGACGTCGCCTGCGCCTCCTCGACCAGGCGCACGAGCGCGGCGTAGGTCGAGGACTCGGCGGTCGTGGTGGTGACCATCTCGACGGGGGTGCCGGCGTTGACCACACCCGAGCGGACGTCCTCGCCCGCGGCGCGCTCGACGGGAGCGGGCTCTCCGGTCAACGCGCTCTCGTCGAACGTCGCGCTCGTCGCGATGCGACCGTCGACCGGCACCACCTCGCCCGGCCGCACCAGGATGCGGGAGCCCACCGTGACCTCGGCCACCGGCACCTCGACCAGGCCTGAGTCGACGAGCAGGCGCGCCGTGCGCGGGGCACGCGCGGTGAGCAGGCTCAGCTCGCGGCGGGCGCGCGCATCGGCACGCGCCTCGAGCACCTGCCCGGTCGCGAGCATGAGGGTGATGATCGCTCCCGCGAGCGGCTCGTCCACCCAGAGCGCGCCCGCGAGCGCCAGGACGGCGATGACGTCAACCGTGGGACGCTTGTGCCGCGCCGCCTCGAGCGTCGCGGCGAGCGCGAAGATGAGGCCGAGGATGGTGCCGGCGACCCACAGCACCGTGGCGGCGTCGGGGGCGGAGGACCACCAGGCGACGGCGCCCCCGGCCAGCAGGAGGCCCGAGACGACCAGCACGATCATCTCGAGGTGACGCCGGACCATCCCGACCATGACAACCACGTTATGGCGCGGATCGGCGCGCGCGCCGGGGCGAAGGTCACGGACGAGGCGTGTGCTGCACCTGCCAGGTCAACGACCCATCCTGGCCGAGCACGATGACGTCCCCGTCGCAGACCGCGTCCTCACCGAAGTCGTTGACCGCGAACACCTCGCCCTCGGGGTCACGCACCTCGAAGCGCCCGTCCTCCGCCACGTAGCACTGCAGCTCGCGATCCATGAACTGCGTGTCGAGGTAGGCCTTCTCGCCGATCGCCAGCGACACCCGGTCTCTGCCCTGCGCGTCGACGACGACCAGCCTGAGGTCCTCCCTGCCGGATTCGTTCACCAGCTGCGCCTCGCCCCCCTCGGGCCGGCACCCGCTCGCGAGCACGAGCACGAGCGCCGCGGTCACCACGCGTGTGCGCCGATCCATGCGGCGACGGTAGCGCGGGCGCGTCCGGCGGACAACGGCCTGGTGTGGTGCGCCTGGCGCGATTCGAACGCGCGACACCCGCTTTAGGAGAGCGGTGCTCTATCCCCTGAGCTACAGGCGCCTGCAACGGGGTGCGCACACCAGGGTACCGGCTGCATGCCGCGCCCCCTCCCACCCTCACCGGTCGGGACGCTCACCTGGCGTGCTCGGACCTCGCCGTGTCATGCGGGACCGTCACCTGCGCGCCGCGGCTCAGAACACGCCGTGCACGTGCTCCCGGCAGTACGTCTCGTAGATCTGCTCGAGCCGGTCCATGGTCTCCGCAGGAAGCTCCGGGAACTCGGCGGCCGCGGCGTTGGACTGGGCCTGCGACACCTTCGAAGCGCCGGGGATCATCGTCGCGACGCCGATCTGCTTGAGCCAGCCGAGCGCCATCTGCGCCGTGGTCCAGCCCTCCGGGGTGAGCGCCGCGACCTCGCGGGCCGCCTGGACCCCGACCTCGAACGGGATGCCCGAGAACGTCTCGCCGATGTTCATCTTCGAGCCGTCGCGGTTCCACGTGCGGTGGTCCTCGGGGGCGAAGGTGGTGTGCTCGTCGTACTTGCCGGAGAGGAGCCCCGAGGCGAGCGGCAGGCGCGCGATGATGCCGACGCCCCTCTCCGCCGCGAGCGGCAGCACGCGCTCGAGCGGCTTGCGGCGGAAGATGTTGACGATGATCTGGATGGTCGCGAGGTCCGGCTGCTCGAGCGCCGCGAGGGCCTCGTCCACCAGCTCGACGCTCACGCCCCAGCGCGCGATGCGTCCCTCGTCGACCAGCGTGCGGAGATCGTCGTAGACCCGGCCGTCGGAGAACACGGGCGTGGGCGGGCAGTGCAGCTGCACCAGGTCGAGCGTCTCGACGCCCAGGTTCTCCCGCGAGCGGTCCGTCCAGCGCCGGAAGGCGTCGAGCGTGTACGCCTCGGGGACATGCGGGTCGGCGCGGCGGCCCATCTTGGTGAAGACCACGAAGTCGTCGCGGTCCTCGCGCCCGGCGAGGAAGCGGCCGATCGCCTTCTCGGAGCGGCCGTCGCCGTAGACGTCCGCCGTGTCGAAGAGCCGCGTGCCCGCATCGGCAGCGGCGTTCAGGACCTCCTGCGCGGCGTCGTCGCCCACGGTGGCCCAGTCACCACCCAGCTGCCAGGTCCCCAAACCCACCAGCGAGATCTCACGTCCCAGGTTCGGCACCATCGTCGTCCTCATGGCTCCCACCGTAGCCCGGTTGGCGCCGGTGAGAGGACTCGCTGGAACGCCTCGCGAGGCGCGCAGCGCCCGATCACGCC
>NZ_BBMB01000003.1:123008-260528 GCF_000971235.1 Demequina subtropica | reverse complement strand
TGGGACTGTCGGAATTTCTGTGTAAGTGGTCATCGGCTTAGTTGAGGTTGAGCCGGTCGCCGTAGGTCAGCGACAGGACGTTGAGGACCTTGCTCCAGTTGTTCACTCGGCCTCCCGGGTTGCGGTCGAAGCCCCTGCTCGACGCACTGCGCTGCTGTGACGCCAAGTACAGCACCTTCAGCGCGGATTGCTCGTCAGGGAAATGTCCGCGTCGCCTGGTAGCAGCCCGGAAACGGGCGTTGAGGGACTCGATCGCGTTGGTCGTATAGATCATCGTGCGCACCTCCTGCGGGAAGGCCAAGAACGGGATGAACTCGCTCCACGCATTGCGCCACAGGCCGATCATCGCGGGGTACTTCTCACCCCACAGCTCGGCGAAGGTCTCGAACTCGAGCTCCGCAGCCTCAGCATTGGGGGCCGTGTAGATCGCCCGCAGCCCCTTGGTGATCTTCTGCCAGTCCTTCTGCGAGGAGTACCTGAGACTGTTACGGACCAAGTGCACGACGCAGGTCTGGACGATCGCGTCGGGCCAGATCGCGCCGATCGCGTCGGGCAGGCCCTTCAGCCCGTCGCAACACACGATGCACGCGTCGAGGATGCCGCGGTTCTTCAGGTCGGTCAGCATCGTCATCCACTGCTTCGCGCCCTCCCCGCCGGATGGCCCCACCCACATGCCGAGCACGTCGCGATAGCCGTCCATGTTCACACCCATGGCCACATATACCGGGCGGTTTGCCACCGTTCCGGAGCGGACCTTGAGCACGATCGCGTCGATGATGATGACCGGGTAGATCGCGTCGAGGGGTCGGTTCTGCCAGGTGCGCATCTCCTCGGTCACCTTCGCCGTGACCGCCGACACGAGGTCTCTGGACACGGTGGTGTCGTACACCTCTTCCAGGTGCGCGGCGATGTCGCCGGTGGTCATGCCCTTGGCGTACAAGCTGATGACCGCGTCGTCGAAGCCCGCCAGTCGGCGTTGATGCTTCGCGACGATTTGCGGCTCGAAGGTGCCGTCACGATCACGCGGGACGTCGATGGTGACCTTGCCGATCTCGGTCGTGACGGTCTTCGGCGTCGACCCGTTACGCGAGTTCCCACGATTGCGGCCCGCGGTGTCGTACTTGTCGTAACCCAGATGGCGCGACATCTCGACCTCGAGGGCCTGCTGCAGCACCTGCCTCGTCAGTGCCGTCAGCAGACCGTCCTCGCCCGTCAGCGCGACGCCGCGATCAGCGGCCGATGTCACCAACTGCTCCGCCAATGCCGCCATGTCAGGCTCCGGACCCGACGAGGCCGGCAACCGGCGACCATCGTGTCCCGCGCCATCCGGCGGATCCCATGCATCCTCGAAGGGTGACTCCATGACGTGATGCTCCTTCCACCGCGAACCCATTCCGCGGCATCACGCCGAGCCACTTACACAAAATTCCTGACAGACCCGACCGCGTACGACGCGGTCGGTAGCACGGTGGCCGTGACGGACGCCAACGGTGATGTCGAGGCGTGGGCCTACGACGCGCTGGGTCGGACGGTGAAGCACACCGACGCCGAGGGCTTCGCGACCGTGTATGCGTACGACGCGGTGGGCAACCTCCTCACGGAGACCAGCCCGCGTGGCGGCGTGACGGCGTACGCCTATGACGTGATGGATCGTGCGGTGTCGGTGACGGATGCCGAGGGTGCGACCACCGCCAGCGTGTATGACGCGATGGGCAACGTGGTCTCCAGCACGGACCCGACGGGTGTGGTGACGGCGTACACGTACGACGTGCGTCAGCTGTTGACGGTCACGGTGGAGAACGCTGTGGCCGGCGCGGCTGCGGATGAGTCGACGAATGTGACCACGCGGGTGGCGTATGACGCGCGGGGCATCGCGGTGTCGGTGACGGATCCGCGGGGGTCGGTGACGGCGTACACGCTGGACGCGCTGGGTCGCATCGTGAAGACCACCGATGCGCTGGGTCGGGTGACGAAGACCGGGTTCGACGCGGTGGGTCAGGTCGTGGTGGAGACCGCCGCAGACGGCTCCGTGACGAAGTCGACCTACAACGCTGACGGGTTCCTCACGTCGACGGTGTACCCGGATCACACGGTGTCGTACAAGAACGATGCGGTGGGTAACCGGATCTCGATGACCGATGAGCTGGGCAAGAGCTCGTGGGAGTACGACTCGGCGAACCGCGTCACCGAGGAGACCGATGCGAAGGGTGCGTCGCAGTCGTACGGCTACGACGCGGTCGGTAACGAGGCCACGGCGACCTACTCCGACGGGCGTGTGCTCGAGCGGACCTTCGACGGCCGTGGACTGACCCTGTCCCAGTCGGACGCGTTCGGTGAGACGACGTTCTCCTATGACGCGGACGGCAACCTCACGCAGATCGTGCGTCCGTCGGGGGTGGTGACGGACACGGCGTTCGATCTGGTCGGTCGGATCGTCAGCGTCAACCACACGGGTGGCACGCCGGAGGGGTACGACCCTGAGACGGATGAGGCGTCGGCGGCGTCGTCGGCGCCGGGCAACGCCTACGGGTGGTGCAACGACGGTCAAGGTCATGTGAATCAGGAGCCCACGGGTTGTTGGACCGAGGGCCTCGCGTTCGCGTACGACTATGACGCTCGCGGGCTGGTCGTGTCGAAGACAGTCACGACTGACGAGGCGGTGACGGAGACGGTCTACGAGCACGATGCTCTGGGTCGCCTGACCTCGTCGGTGACGGGTGACTATGTCGCGACCTATGGCTGGGATGCGTCCTCGAACCTGGTCGCGGAGACCGTCACGGACGATCTCAGCACCAATCTTGCTGATGACGGCTGGTCGATCGTCCGCAACGTCGATGCCGTCAACCAGGTCACGTCGGTCGTCACTGACGTGCGGCTGCCGGAGCGCCACACCACGACCGAGACCTACGGCTACGACCTGCGGGGAAACCGGATCTCGTCGGTGACGACGACGGTGTCGGGCAAGACCACTCACACGGACGCGAAGGTGGATTACGTCTACGACTTCGCGAACCAGGTCGTGCAGGTCCATGACCATGGCGAGAACCTCAACAACGCCAAGGACGACACGACCACCGCCTGGTCGCGTGACGGCCTCGGTCGAGCGCTGACCGTCACGGTCAACGGTGTGGCCGAGCGGCGGCTGTATGGCGGCACGGCGGTGATCGCTGAGGGCGACACTCAGGTCACCTATGGTCCGGACGGGCATGCGCTGTCTGAGGTGTTCGACACGGTCGAGGGCAACGGCTCCAAGGCCGTCGCCGTCACCACCGTGCGGGACGTCCTGACGGACATGCTGGGGTCGACTGTCGCGATCGCGACGGATGGCCTGATCGATGCGGATCTGACATGGTTCGCCGACTTCGGTGACACCCTCGATGCCGCCGACTGGTCGGAGTCGATCGTCACCGCGTTCACCGGGCGGACCACGGCCGCAGGGCTGACGGAGTTCGCCACACGTGCCTACGACCCGTCGTCACGCGCGTGGGTGCAGGCCGACTCGTACCCGGGTACCGCGACCCGCGCATCGTCGATGAACAAGTACGGCTACGTCGAAGGCGCGCCGGAGACGTATGTCGACGTGATGGGTGCGTACCGTGCGGCGGCGGCGCAGGTGTATGCGAACTTCGGTGCCACGGCGTATGCGATCTTCGTGGCCGAGCTCAAGCGCACCGCCGCGGAGGGTGTGCGGGTCCAGGAGGAGCGGATCGCGCAGCTGGAGGCGGAGCGGGCTGCGATGGAGGCGGCTCGCACCGACTGCGGTGACCTGTCGGGGATGGCGTACTGGCTGTTCTCGGGTGGGGTGTCGTGTGATGCGTCGCAGGCGCAGTACTACGAGTTCGACCCCATGGAGACGCTCGATATCGCGGTTCACGGGGTGGTGAACTGGGGTTCTGGTGTGGTCAACGGTGCCTCGGGTCTGGTGAACTTCGCCGCCGATGCGGTGTCGTACACGCTGCCGGGCTGTCAGCTCGCAGCCGTGGGTGCGGCGCCGTCATGGTGTGGCGGTATCCCGGACATCCCGAAGATCGGGGTCTGGGGCGACGAAGACCTGTACGGGTATTCGCAGCTGTCGGGCCAGATCACGTTCGACGTGGTCGCGGCGTTGGGTACCGGCGGGATCGGTGCGGGCGGGTTGACCGCATCGGCGGGCAAGGTGCTGTCCTCGACGCTGGGCATCGACCTGGTCAAGCAGATCCCCACGCTGGTCAAGAACCTGCCATCCATCGCCGCGAAGGCCACCGGCGCCATCAAGGAAGGCATCGAGGGCGCCGCCACGTACGTGCGCAGCCTCGACTGGGGCAGCGACGCGGGTGTTTTCGTTCCCAATGCCCGGCCGGGTCTCGGCGGAGCGGGAAACGCGACCGCCACTTCGAGCGTCCGTGCACGTGCCGCCGAGGGCTTTGCCACCGGCGCCGACGAGGCGGTCTTCTGGTCGGGCATCGGTCGCGGGGGCGACAAGATCGCGGCCGGGTGGGTAGCTGAGCACGGGGGCTCCACGCTCGAAACGACGATGGCGGCGCGAGGTATCGCCTTGCCGACCTGGGACGCGTCCAACCCGGCAGTCGTTTCTGCCTGGCGGGACGCATCCGCTCAGTTTGCCAGGGGGGCCAGCGGCAATGTGCGCGTGCTGCAGGGCGATGCCGTGCGCATCGATAGCGTCTGGGCACAGGTGGAGTTTCCCGCGCTGACAGCAAACGCCGATGTCACATCGATCACGGCGATCAACCCGTCGACTGGCATATCCTCAGTGATCTGGAGGCGATAACAATGGCGGACCAGGAGCTTAGTGCTGCTGTGGTGACCTGGACGGGATGGGGGCGCACCACCCTCCCCGCGCGAGATGATGCTCTCCTCGTCGCTTCTCTCGGTAGCGCCCGGGCAATCGAGCTGTCGCCGCGGGTGCATGCGCTTGAAGAGGAGTTCTTCCGGTCGAATGCGCACTTGACGGCGCCCGACCTCCCGTCCATGGGAGAGATGGCAGCGGACGAGTTCCGTTCAGCTCACCCCGACGTGACCGAGGATGCCGTTCAGGCGCTGGCGTGGTGCTACACCTATGACTACAAGTAGGTGGGAGTTGTCGCGCGTCCGCGGCAGATCGAACACAGTCTCGGACGTTGTGGCTGCCGATGGCGGTATGGTCCGACTCTATGGAGGTTGCGCAAGTACAAGACGCTGCCTCTCGGCGCGATAGATCCGTCTCCCGCGCGATTAGACAGGGTCGGTAGTGATGAGCGACTACGAGATCATCGGGCCGAATCGGGTCCGAACTCTCACTGGTCGGAGCTGGCGATCATCGGACGTGCCGGACTGGTCTTCAGCAGCGGAGGCATGAGCCTCGAGATCGACTCGGAGATGCTCGATCCACCGATGTCGATCGCTGTCTATGCGCAGTCGGTCCGGTCGAGCGATGCAGGCTCCGCAACCGCGATCCTCGACGAGGTAGTCGAGGCGCTGAACTGGATGGGGTTCACGGTCGAGTTGATCGGCAGTCCGGCCTGAGCGCCACAGGCGAGGACCCGTTCGGGCCCTCCCGGTAAGGGCCTGGGGGGTCTTGAGTCGCTCGACGCGCGCGTCTGAGGCTGCTTCGCGGCGTGATGGCCCGAGGTCGATAGCTGGCGTACGCCGCAAGGTCGCGACCCGGACATCGATGAGGAATCCGCTGCGGGGCTGACGGAGTTCGCCACCCGTGCGTACGACAGCGGGTCGCGGGTGTGGGTGCAGGCCGACACGCGCCCGGGTACGGCGACGCGGGCATCGTCCATGAACCGCTACGCGTACGTGGAGGGTGCGCCGGAGACGTATGTCGATGTGATGGGTGCCTACCGTGCGGCGGCGGCGCAGGTGTATGCGAACTTCGGGCCCACGGCGTATGCGGTCTTCGTGGCTGAGCTCAAGCGCACCGCGGCGGAGGGTGTGCGGGTCCAGGAGGAGCAGATCGCGCAGCTGGAGGCGGAGCGGGCTGCGATGGAGGCGGCTCGCACCGACTGCGGTGACCTGTCGGAGATGGCGTACTGGCTGTTCTCGGGTGGGGTGTCGTGTGATGCGTCGCAGGCGCAGTACTACGAGTTCGATCCGTTGTAGACGCTCGGGTCTGCCCCAGCGAAGGTTGACCGTGGCCGCCAAGGATCTGGCTCCGTGCGAGGCGGATGTTCTCGCGCCCAAGCCGTATCCCGCGGAGTTCCGTCGAGATGCCGACCCGGGGAGCGACGTCCCCTAGGACCCGTAGCCGATCTCCTCGGCGATCCGCCGCAGCAGCGCGTGCACCGTCGGATCGTCGGCGCGGTGGATGAGGCCAGGCTCGCGCGGAACCTTGGCCGCGCCGGCCGCGAACAGCACCACGTTGGTGCCCGTCAGGGTCGACGGCGTCACCAGTCCGTCCAGGTCGGGCCGCGCGGTCACCATGCCCGCCGCCCAACGCCGGCACTCGCGGCGCGAGCCCATGACTGCGCTCGCGGCAGTGCCGTTGCGGATGAGGAAGCGACCTGCCGCAGTGAGATCGAGCAGCCGGAGCGGCTTCGGTGTGAACCGCACCACGGCCGGATCGCCGGTGCGGACATCGATGCGGCGCGCCGCCTGCCACGCCTCGGCCGCAGCCCCAGCGAGGGTGTCCGCGGCGTAGAGCACGCCCCGCCCGGGCTGCTCGCTCGGCGGCGGCAGGTGAGGGTCCCAGCGCATCGTCGCAAGCGGGCCGTAGGTCCGAGGCTCCCACCACGGCCTCGCATGCTCGCCGGAGGTCCGGACGATGCGCCACAACGGCGCTCGCCATGTCACCAGGTCGGACGCTTCGATGTCGGGTGAGCGGGCGCCGCTCACCACCAGCGCAGCCCGTCCGCCAGCGCGGCGACGGGCGATGGATCGCGGCCCGCGAGCAGCCATGCGAAGGGCGTGAGGCCGTCGAGGTCCTCGTCGGCACGCGACATGAACGCCTCGACGGTACGGAGGTCGACGCCGTCGACGTGAGGCGCGACCGTGCCCCAGCCCGGAAGCTCGCCGGCGTCGGAGAACTGCCAGCGGGGAAGGCGCAGCCGTCCCCGCGCGTCTCGCACCGCGAGGAGGGCGCCTCGCTCGTGGCGACGGGTGATGGTCGAGACGGTGACTCCGACCCGCGCGGCGGCCTCCTGCGCGGTCAGCGCGTCGGCGAGCAGGCTGCCCGCCGCGATCGCCTCGACCAGCGAGAGCCGCTCGGCGGCGGCGGGCGATTGGTGCGCCGCGCGTAGTGCGTCCCGGCCCTCGCGGGAGAGTCCGGATCCCTCAAGCAGCGTCTCGAGCTCGGCGTCCGTGACAGTCGAGAAGCGCTGTGCCCGACGCACTGCATCGTCCACCGCCAGCTGGAGCTCCGCGACGGTGACGTCGCCGGCGTCCACGTGGGCCGCGAGCGGCGACGGGAGCTCGATGAAATGCGTCATACCTCGACCGTATGCCTTGGTGCAAGGAGACGCAATGCGTTGCAGTACGTTGCTGCTGTCCCGGTCGGCGTGCGGCGCACGTTCCCTGCGTGTCTCAGCGGGCCTCTGGCTCGGCGCCGGGCGCCGCCACTAGCCTCGCCGCATGGACGATGCGCCCGCGCTCGCGGGCGCACGGCCGCCCGCTTCCGCAGGGGAGGGACGATGATCGAGCTCGACGCCTTCGCGAGCACCGTGAGCATCGTCACGGGCCCGCTGCGCGAGCGTCTGGAGGGGCGCGGCTACCGAGTCGCAGCCGTGCAGAACGAGGCATCTGGGAACGTCCTCCACGTCTTCGTGGAGAACGAGGTGCTCGGCTTCTGCGTCACGTGGGACTGGCATGAGGCGCGATGCGCGGCCTACCCCGCACGGCATCGTGCCGAGTGGTGGCGGTGGGCGCTCGACTCGGGCGGCGCCGCGCGGTGGCGCGGGCGCCCGAGCCGCGCGGACGAGGCCTCGCCCGAGGCGGTCGCCGGTCTGCTCGACCGTGTGGGCGAGCTCGAGGCGCTCGCGCGCGACCCCGAGCGGTGGCGGGATGTGTGCCGCGGCCGTCTGCCCGCTTGAGCGTCGCAGCATCGTCCACAAGGCGCACCGGATTGTCGGCCCTGGCTGACACAATGGCGGCGATGTCAGCAGACCAGATCCTCGATGCCCTCGACCCCGAGCAGCGGGAGGTCGCCACCGCGCTCCACGGTCCCGTCTCCGTGCTCGCCGGCGCGGGCACGGGCAAGACCCGCGCGATCACCCACCGCATCGCGTACGGCGTGCGCGTCAACGCGTACAACCCGCAGTCGGTGCTGGCGGTGACGTTCACCGCGCGCGCGGCGGGGGAGATGCGCACGCGCCTCAAGAGCCTCGGCGTCACGGGCGTCCAGGCGCGCACGTTCCACGCCGCCGCGCTCCGCCAGCTCAGCTACTTCTGGCCCCAGGTGATCGGCGGGCAGATCCCCGAGCTGGTCAAGCAGAAGGCGCCCCTGGTGGGCCGCGCGGCGCGCGACGCCGGCCTCAGCCCCGACCGGCTCACGGTGCGCGACCTCGCCGCGGAGATCGAGTGGGCCAAGGTCTCCCTGATGGGAGCCGACGACTACGCCGCGAAGATCGCCCGCATCGGCCGCCCGTCCCCGGCGAACATCCCCGCCTCCCAGGTCGCGGACGTCATGCGCGCCTACGAGGATGCCAAGACCGACGCCGTGGTGCTCGACTTCGAGGACATCCTGCTCATGCTCGCGGACATCGTGGGCCGCTTCCCCGAGGTGGGCGACCAGATCCGCCGCCAGTACCGGCACTTCGTGGTCGACGAGTACCAGGACGTCTCGCCGCTCCAGCAGTTCGTCCTCGAGCAGTGGCTGGGTGGCCGCCGCGAGCTGTGCGTCGTGGGCGACCCGGCGCAGACCATCTACTCCTTCGCCGGAGCGAGCCCCGAGCACCTGCTCCAGTTCACGCGCACCTACCCCGAGGCCACCCAGGTGCGCCTGGTGCGCGACTACCGCTCGACACCGCAGGTGGTGCGCCTGGCCAACGAGCTCATGCGCAAGCGCGGCTCCGCCGGCACGGGCGTCGAGCTGGTCGCGCAGCGCCCGTCGGGTCCCGCCCCCGACTACCGCGCCTACGAGGACGACGAGTCCGAGGCCCAGGGCGTGGTCGCCGGCATCGAGCGGCTCATCGCGACGGGCGTGCCCGCGCGCGAGATCGCGGTCCTGTACCGCGTCAACAGCCAGTCGGAGGCCATCGAGGAGGCGCTCGCGGAGCGCGGCATCGGCTACCTGGTGCGCGGCGGTCAGCGCTTCTTCGATCGGGACGAGGTGCGCAAGGGCATCGTGCTGCTGCGCGGCGCCGCCGTCGCCCCCGACGAGCGTCCGTTGGGGGAGAAGGTTCGCGACGCGCTCAGCGGCGCCGGCTGGTCCGAGGAGCCGCCTGCCGCCCGCGGAGCAGTGCGCGAGCGCTGGGACGCGCTCCAGGCGCTCGTCAACCTCGCGGACGACCTCGCAACGGACACCGGCGGGGGAGCGACCATGCGCGACTTCGTCGAGCACCTCGCCGAGCGGGCCCAGGCCCAGCACGCGCCCGCGGTCGAGGGCGTGACGCTCACCTCGATGCACGCGGCCAAGGGCCTCGAGTGGGACGCCGTGTTCATCGTCGGCTGCTCCGAGGGCCTGCTGCCCATCACGCACGCCGAGACCGACGAGCAGCTCGAGGAGGAGAAGCGACTCCTCTACGTCTCCGTCACGCGCGCCCGCGAGCACCTCGCGCTGAGCTTCGCGCGCGCCCGCAAGTCGGGCGGCAAGGCCACCCGCAGGCGCACGCGCTTCCTCGAGCAGCAGTGGCCCGATGCGCGGCCCGCCCGGCTCCAGAAGCAGTCGACCTCGGCCAAGCTCGCGGACCTGGGCCCCGAGGCGCTCCGCCTGTTCGACACCCTCAAGCAGTGGCGCCTCCAGCTCGCGCAGGAGACGTCCAAGCCCGCCTTCACCGTGCTCACCGACGTCTCGCTGGTGGAGATCGCTCGTGATCGCCCCGCCACGCTGGGCGAGCTCGCGCGCGTGAGCGGCGTGGGCGCATCCAAGCTCGACAAGTACGGGCTGCAGATCCTCGAGATCGTCAACGAGAGGTAGCGCCGCACCCGCAGTCCGGGTGCGGACGCAGCGGCACGATGCGGGGAAGGCCGCGTTCGACGCGCCAGGCCGGCGCATCGTCCCCGGCGAGCAGCGCGGCGAGGGACGATGCGGCGAGCGGCCCCGCGACGGCGGCGGTCAGCGGGTCGGGCGGCGGGGCGAGCGCCTCGCACTGCGCGGCGATGACGGGCCACGCGGGGTCGAGGTCCGCGCGCGCGAGGCCGAGGCAGCGGAGACACGCCGTGGCGCCGGGGAGCACGGGCAGGACGGTGACGCCGGCCTCATCCGCGAGCAGTGCCGCGTGCGGACCGCCGAGCAGGAGCTGGTGGTGGAGCATCGTCGGAACGGCGCCGAAGGCCGTCACGATCTCCCCGTCGACCGTCCGGGTCGAGTCCAGGTGCACCCGCGTCGCGGGGTTCGAGCCGTGGAGCGCTCGCGCGGCATCGTGCACCACCGCGCGTCCGTGGTCGAACGGGGCTGTGACCAGGCTGATCGCTTCTGCGCCGGCATCGACCACGGCCCGTGCGGCCTCACGGCCCGGACCGGCGAGGCCCCGCACCCGGATGTGCCGTCCCGCGAGGGTGAGCGGCGTGGGCGCGCCGGGCGCCACGCCCACCTGCTCGGTGCCGTCGCCGCGCCACAGGGCCGGTGGGGAGGGAGCATCGTCCATGCGGACACGGTGCCACGGCGGTGGATTCCGGTGGCAGTTGTCCACAGCTGCCCGGCTGCCGGTGCCGCGCCCGCTCGCGCCCAAGTGGTGGTTCATGGTCGCGCGCCCGGGCGAGGCGACCACCAGGCACCACTGCGAGGTGAGGATCTGCGGAAACCGACACTGACCTACCACTTCCGAGGGGGGCGGGAGGGGGCGGCCGGTCGGAGACGCACGAAGGGCCGGTCCCCAGCGGGGGACCGGCCCTTGCGGAGCTCTGCTGGCTTTACGCCTTGCCGAGGATGCGGTTCAGCTTGGTGCCGCACTCCGGGCAGACGGCCTTCGCCATGCGACGGCCGTTCTCCGAGACGACGACGTCGCCCTCGGTGGTGCGCTTCTCCTTGCACTTCACGCAGTAGAACTCGCCCGAGTACTTGTCAGCCATTCGGCTCTCCTTCTCTGGTAGGCGCGGCGGGACGCGCCGCACGTCTGCAGGCCGCAGGGGCCCTTGGTCCCCCAGCGTAGACGCGCCAGCACGAAATCCCCCCATCGGTGGGCGGGTGTCGCGCGGCGGTCCGTGAGTACCTTACGCGTCCTCGGAGCCCAGGAGGCGCTCCAGCTCGCGATCCATGTCGTCGCCCGTGCCACGCGTGACATACGCCTCGACCCACGCCTGCCACGCCCCGAGGTCCTCGGAGGTGGGCAGGAGGTCGGGGTGCGACCACACCTCGTCGCGGCCCTCGGACCCCAGGCGGGAGTGCAGCGCGGCCCACATCGAGGACGCATCGCGCATGCGCCGCGGCCGCAGCTCGAGGTCGAGCAGGTTGGCGAAGGTGCCCTCCGCGGGGCCGCCCGCCGCGCGACGGCGGCGCATCATCTCGCGCAGCGCGCCGATGTCCGGCAGGTGCGGGGCGGCCGCACGCATCGTGACATCGTCGACCCAGCCCTCGATGAGGGCGAGCAGGGTCTCGATCGACTCGAGCGTCGCCTTCTGCTCGTCCGAGTGCTGCGACTGGAAGATCCCCCGGTTGAGCGCCTTCTGCAGCCGCGCCGGGTCGCCCAGGCCGGCATCCCGCACGGCGTCCTCGAGCGCGTCGAGGTCGATGGTGATGCCCTGCGCGTAGCGCTCGATGAGCGTGTGGAGCTGGCCGGGCAGCCATGGCGCCGCGGCGAACAGCCTCACATGCGCGGCCTCGCGCAGCGCCAGGAAGGCGCGCACCGCGTCCTCGTCCACATCCAGGCCCGAGGCGAAGTCCGCGATGGCCTTGGGGATCATCACCACGCGCGGTTCCGCGAGCAGCGGGATGCCCAGGTCGGTCGCCCCGAAGGCCTCGCGTGCCATCTCGCCCGCGGCCTGACCCAGGTGCATGCCGCACACGGTCGGGCTCACCGAACGCAGCAGCGCGGACGGGTCGATCCCACCGTCGACCGGGGGCGCGTCGACCGCGCCCTCGAGCAGCCCGCCGAGCGCATGCGACACGCTCACCGCGACGGGCCCGGCGAGCGTGCGCCACGTGGGCACCGTCGCCTCGACCCACTCGGCACGGCTCCACACGCGCGGCTCGAGCCGGACGGGGTCGAAGTCGGTGACGGCGTCGAGCCACAGCTCGGCGCGCGACACGGCCTGGCGGTGGGACGATGCGACGGCGGCGGACACGGACGGGTCGCCGCCCTGCGACGCGACGCCGCGCGCGACGTCATGCGCGAGGCTCCAGTTGACGTCCTCGCCGGTCGACTGCGCGATGAGCCCGCGGATCTGGCTCAGCACGTGCTCCATCATCGCGGGGCTCGCGGAGAGCCCGGCGGACGCGGCGAGCGCATCCGGGTCCATGCCCATCCGCTCGAGCTCCTCCAGGGCGGCCTCCGCATCGTCCCCGAACAGCTCTCGCAGCAGCCGCATCCACGGCGTCGACTCGTCGCTCACGCTCACTCCGTTCGCGCACGCCGCATGCGTGCCCTCTCCACGGTAACGAAGGAGCGTGCCCGGGTGCGCCGACGTTCGCTACCAGCAATGCCGTCCCTCGGGCGTGTGCGCATCGGACACAATGGACCGGTGACGACCACCGACGCCACCACCCCCGAGCACGCCGCCGACCATCACGCGACGCGGCGGGGCACCGTCATGTCGATCACCGGCCTCGCGACCAGCGCGCTCATCGCGCTGCTCACCGTGATCCCGTCGCCCTACGCGATCGGCTCGGCGGGCCCCACGTTCGACACCCTGGGCACGGACACCCAGGGCGAGCCCCTGGTGCAGATCGAGGGCGCGCCCACCTACACCTCGTCGGGCGAGCTTCGTCTCACCACCGTGTCGATGTCGCGTGCCGGGTCGCGTCCCTTCACGCTCGGGCGGGTGCTCGCGGCGTGGGCGTCGCCGCGCGAGTACGTGGTGCCGCAGGAGCAGGTCTACGGCACCCCGGACGAGGAGGAGGCCGCGCAGGAGCAGGCCGCCCAGGAGTGGATCTCCTCGCAGGAGAGCGCGACGGTCTCCGCGCTCGAGGCGCTGGGCCACCCCGTGCCCGCGACGCTCACCGTCGTCGGCATGTCGGAGTCCTCGAACGCCGTGGGCGTCCTCGAGGGGGACGATGCGATCGTCGCCGTCGACGGCGAGGCCACCGAGACGTTCGCCGAGCTGGCCGACGCGGTCGGCGCGCGCGAGCCCGGAGACGACATCGCCGTGACCGTGCTGCGCGACGGCGAGGAGGTCACCGAGACCTTCGCGACGCTCGACGACGGCACGGGCACCGCCGTCATGGGCGTCTACATCGACCCGGAGTTCGCCCTGCCCATCGATGTCACCGTGGGGATCGACAGGGTGGGCGGCCCGTCCGCGGGCCTCATGTTCTCGCTGGGCATCATGGACCGCCTCACCGAGGAGGACGAGCTCCACGGCGCCCTGGTCGCCGGCACCGGCACCATCGCCGCGGACGGCGACGTCGGCCCGATCGGCGGCATCCGCATGAAGATGATCGGCGCGAGCGACGCCGGCGCGCAGTGGTTCCTCGCGCCGGTCGAGAACTGCGCCGACGTCACCGGCAACATCCCTGATGGCCTGCACGTTGTCGCCGTGGACACCCTCGACGACGCGTACGAGGCGATCACCCGCATCGGCGCGGGGGACACCGCGGACCTCCCGGGGTGCTGAGCATGGCAGGCTAGACACCACCCGATACGAAGGAAAGCCCCGTGACGTTCGACGACGACCGCTCCGCCCGCCCGGTCCGGCCGGCCCCCGTGCCCCAACGCCGCTCGCCGCTGGCCATCACCGCCGTGGTGCTCGGAGCGATCGTGCTCCTCGCGATCGCGACCGCCAACGTGTGGACCGAGGTGATCTGGTACGACCACCTGGGCTACGGCGAGGTGTGGCGCACGCAGTGGATCGCGCGCATCGTCCTGTTCGTCATCGCGGCAGGCGTCGCGGGGACCGTCATCTGGCTCAACCTGTGGATCGCCAAGCGCGTGCGCCCCGCGCGCACGGGCGGGCGCAGCCAGCTCGACCAGGTGCGCGCGCAGATCGAGCCGCTCGAGCGGCTCGCGATGATCGTGCTGCCGCTGGTGATCGGCCTCGTGGTCGGCCTCGCGGTGTCCTCGCAGTGGGAGACCGTGGTCGCGGCGCTCAACCAGGAGCCGTTCGGTCAGCAGGACCCGCAGTTCGGGCTCGACGTGTCGTTCTACGTGTTCACGCTGCCCGCGCTCAACCTGCTGGTGACCGTGGTGCTCGCGCTCGCGGTGCTGTCGACCATCATCGCGGCGTTCGTCCACCTGCTCTACGGAGGCATCGCCGGCACCGGACGCAACTTCGTCGCCTCGAAGGGCGCGCGCATCCAGCTCGCGGTGCTGGGTGCCCTGGTGATGATCACCATCGCCGTGAACTACTGGCTCGACACCTACGGCCTGCTCACCAAGTCGCACGACCGCCTCTACGGCGCCTCGTACACGGACATCAACGCGATCCTGCCGTCGCGCCTCATCCTCGCGGGCATCGCGCTGCTGGTCGCGGCCGTCTTCCTGGTGGTCATCTGGCGCGGCGACTGGCGCATCCCCGCCGTCGGCATCGGCCTCATGGTGCTGTCCGCCGTCGCCATCGGCGGCATCTACCCCGCGGTGGTCGAGCGCTTCCAGGTCGAGCCCAACGCGCAGGACCTCGAGAGCGAGTACATCGCCCGCAACATCGAGGCGACGCGCTACGCGTACGGCATCGACGATGTCGAGGTGACGCCGTACGCGGCGACCACGGAGGCCTCCGCAGACGCGCTGCGTGCGGACGCGGACACCACCGCGCAGATCCGCCTGCTCGACCCCAACGTGGTGTCGCCGGCCTTCCAGCAGCTGCAGCAGAACAAGCAGTACTACATCTTCTCCGACCTGCTGAACGTCGACCGCTACGAGATCGAGGGCGAGCTCCAGGACACCGTCATCGCGGTGCGCGAGCTCAACATCGACGGCCTGGGCTCGGACAGCCGCAACTGGGTCAACGACCACACGGTCTTCACGCACGGCTTCGGCGTGGTGGCGGCCTACGGCAACAAGACCACCGTCGACGGCCAGCCCTCCTTCTTCGAGGGCGGGATCCCGAGCACCGGCGAGCTGGGCGAGTACGAGCCGCGCATCTACTTCGGCACCACGGTGCCCGGCTACTCGATCGTCGGCGCGCCCGAGGGCACCGAGCCGTGGGAGCTCGACTACCCGGACGACGCCTCGTCGAACGGCCAGGTCAACACCACGTATACCGGCGACGGCGGCCCGAGCATCGGCAACATGTTCGCCAAGCTCATGTACGCGATCCGCATGGGCGAGGAGCAGATCCTGTTCTCCGACCGCGTGACCACCGAGTCGCAGATCCTGTACTACCGGGACCCGCTCGAGCGCGTCGCGCGCGTCGCGCCGTACCTCGAGCTCGATCAGACCACGTACCCCGCGGTGGTCGACGGCCGCGTGGTGTGGGTCGTGGACGGCTACACCATCTCCGACCAGTTCCCGTACTCGGCGCCGGTCTCGGCCGAGACGATCTTCGCGAGCTCGACCACCGCGGTCGGCTCGAACGTGATCCTCAACTACGTGCGCAACTCGGTGAAGGCCACGGTCGACGCCTACGACGGCACCGTGACGCTCTACGCGTGGGACGCCGAGGACCCGATCCTCAAGACGTGGTCCAAGGTGTTCCCCTCGACCATCGTGCCCATGAGCGAGATCAGCGGCGACCTCATGAGCCACCTGCGCTACCCCGAGGACCTCTTCTCGATCCAGCGCTACCAGCTCACCAAGTACCACGTCACGGACGCGGCCTCGTTCTTCTCGCAGGGCGACTTCTGGCGCAACCCCGCGGACCCGACGAACGACTCGCAGCTCCAGCCGCCGTACTACCTCACGCTGCAGATGCCGGATCAGGAGGAGCCGACCTTCTCCCTGACCAGCAACTACATCCAGGGCGGTGACAACCCGCGCAACATCCTCACGGGCTACCTCGCGGTGAACTCGGAGACCGGCTCGACCGAGGGCCAGGTGGACGAGGACTACGGCACGCTGCGCCTGCTCGAGCTGCCGCGTGACACCACCATCCCCGGCCCCGGCCAGGTGCAGAACAACTTCAACTCGAACTCCGCCGCGCAGGAGACGCTGAACCTGCTTCGCCAGGGCTCCTCGGATGTCATCAACGGCAACCTGCTCACCCTCCCGGTGGGCGGCGGCCTGCTCTACGTGCAGCCGGTCTACGTGCAGTCGAAGGAAGGCACCAAGGTGCCGCTGCTGCGCAAGGTGTTCGTCGCGTTCGGCCAGGAGGTCGGCTTCGCGGACACCCTTCCGGAGGCGCTCGACCAGGTGTTCGGCGAGGGCGCGGGCGAGGGAGCCGCGGGCACCGACACGGACACCGACGGCGGCACCACCGACGGTGGGACCGGCTCCGGTGACTCCGGCTCCGGGGACTCCGGCGGCGGCACCGTCGACCCGGACGTCGAGGCCGAGCTCGCGGACGCGCTCCAGCGCGCGAGCGACGCGATCACGGAGGGCGAGGCGGCGCTCGCCGACGGCGACTTCGCGGCCTACGGCGAGGCGCAGGACAAGCTCTCGCAGGCCATCGAGGACGCGATCGCCGCGGAGGCCCTGCTCGCCGGCGCGACCGAGGAGGCGGTGCCGGAGGCGACGGCCTCCGCGACGCCCGAGCCCGCCGCATCGGCCACCGCCGATGCGACCGACGAGGACTCGGCCGTCGTCCCCGACGTCTCGACCCCGTAGGGGAGCGCATACGACGAAGGCCGGACCCTGCGGGGTCCGGCCTTCGTCGTGTGGGGACGATGCGGCGGTCAGGCCTGCCGGTCGAGGTGGCGGGTGGTCGCCTGGCGGACGAAGCCGAACAGGAACGCCCACGAGATCACCATGAGGACCGCGCTGGCCCACACGTAGTCCGTGTAGCTGTTGAGCAGCGCCGCGTCCGTGATCTCGTTGCTGTCGAAGTCGACGCTGCCGAGGATCGCGAAGATCCCCGTGGTGGCCGCGATGTTGGAGACCATGAACGTCAGCCACCAGCCGAGCAGCAGCGCGAGCGAGGTGGTGCGACCGGCGACCTTGCGCGCGCCCCACGGCACCAGCACCACGCCCGCGAACGGCACGAACCAGCCCCACCACTCGACGCCGGGCAGGCCCGGGCGGTCGCCCATGGCCTTGCGGTTGCGGCGCATGCGCATCATCCACATGCCGTAGAGCACGTAGGAGGCGACCGTGAGCGGGAAGGTCAGGCTGCCGAGCGGGGAACCGGTGGAGCCGGTGACGGTGCCCGTCTCGACGTACTCGGTGATGAGGTCGATGACGTCGCCCGCCGAGGCCGCGACCGCCAGGCCGATGAGCGCGTTGACGCCCATGACCGCCAGCAGGCTGTTGCCCAGGGCGGTGGGAGGCTCGAGCGGCTCGCCTCGCTGGCTGAACGGCGTCTGCTGGCCGGGCGCGCCGTAGGTCGGCGCGGCCGCGCCGGCGATCATGCCGGGCGCGGGCTGCTGCGGGGGAGTCGGATCGGCGGGCTTCGGCTCGAGCGCGCCCTCATGCGACTGCCCAGGGTTGAGGCCGGATGCGGGGTGGTACTTGGGTTGCTGCTCGGCGGGCTTGTTCAGGAAAGGATCGTTCTCTGTCATGCCTCCGAACCTACCGAGCGGGAGGCGATTTGGTATCGCGGCGCGCGTCCGCTAGAGTTATCAGGCCGACGCGGGGTGGAGCAGTTCGGTAGCTCGCCGGGCTCATAACCCGGAGGTCGCAGGTTCAAATCCTGTCCCCGCTACGAGAAGACGAAGGCCCGGACCATTGGTCCGGGCCTTCGTCGTATGTCCCGCCGGTGGCGGTGAGCTCGCACGCTGGACGCAGCAACGCCCTGGCGGGACATGAGGGCCGGATCCTCAGCGGATCCTGCACCCATGTCCCGCCAGGGCGCGTGCGAGGGTGAGGCCTAGTGGATCGCCTCGGTGGCGGCGCGCTCGATCGCGAGACCGGCCTCGTACTGCTCGAGCCACGCGGCGTAGCCCGCGACGTCCCCGGCGTCGGGGGTCGCCACGTCCACCGCGGCATCGGCGAACACGCGCTCGTTCAGGTAGCTCGACAGGTCGCCGCCGCCGGTGCGGCGGAACTCCGCGAGCACGGCCATGCCCCACGCGCCGCCCTCGGAGGCGGTGTCGCCCACCGTGACGGGTGCGCCGATGGCGGCCGCGAGCAGGCGCTGCGCCACGCCCGCGGTGCGGAACATGCCGCCGTGGGCGAACATCGAGTCGAGCTCGACCCCTTCGTTGTGCAGCACCTTCATGCCCAGGCTCAGCGTGCCGAAGGCGCCGTAGAGCTGCGTGCGCATGAAGTTCGCGAGGTTGAGGCGCGAGCCGGGGGTGCGCACGAACAGCGGGCGGCCCTCGGCCAGGCCCGTGATCGGCTCGCCCGACAGGTAGTTGTAGGCGAGCAGGCCGCCGCCGTCCGCCTCGCCCTCGAGCGCCGCGCGGAACAGCGCCTCGAAGACGGCGTCGGAGCCGCCCTGGACGCCCATCGCCGCGGCGAACTCGGTGAACACCCCGGCCCAGGTGCCCAGCTCGGAGGCGCCGTTGTTGCAGTGCACCATCGCGACCAGGTCGCCCGCGGGCGTGGTGACGATGTCGAGCTCCTCGTGGACCGACTCGAGCGGCTTCTCCAGCACCACCATCGCGAAGATCGAGGTGCCGGCGGAGATGTTGCCCGTGCGCGGGGCCACCGCGTTGGTGGCGATCATGCCCGTACCGGCGTCACCCTCCGGGGGAGCGACGAGCGCGCCCGCCTGGAGCGTGCCCGTGGGGTCGAGCAGCGCGGCGCCCTCGGCGGTCAGCGTGCCCGCGTCGGCGCCGGCGACCAGCACCTCGGGCAGCAGCGACGCGACGTCGAGGCCGGGCCTGCGTGCCGCGACGAGGCCCTGGAAGCGCGCGAGCATGTCCGCGTCGTAGTCGCGGGTCGCGGGGTCGATGGGGAACATGCCGGAGGCGTCGCCCACGCCGAGCACCTTGCGGCCCGTGAGCCTCCAGTGGACGTAGCCCGCGAGCGTGGTGATGAACGCGAGCTCGGAGACGTGCGCCTCCTCCTCGAGGATCGCCTCGTACACGTGCGACGCGGACCAGCGCAGCGGGAAGTTGAAGCCGAGCACCTCGGTGAGCTCCGCGGCCGCGCGCTCGGTGTTCGTGTTGCGCCACGTGCGGAACGGCACCAGCAGCTCGTCGTCCGCGGAGAACGCGAGGTAGCCGTGCATCATCGCGGAGACGCCGAGCGCGCCGACCGAGGTCGGGCGCACGCCGTACGCCTCCTCGACCTGCGCGAGCAGGTCCGCGACGGAGGCCTGGACGCCCTCCCAGATCGCGTCGATCGAGTAGGTCCACAGGCGGTCCACGAACTGGTTCTCCCACGCGTGGCTGCCGGTGGCGATGGGCTGGTGGTCGGGTCCGACCAGGCACGCCTTGATGCGGGTCGAGCCGAGCTCGATGCCCAGGGAGGTCTCTCCGGCCGCGATCGCGGCCGCCACGTCGATCTGCTGGGTCTGCGTCATCGCAGCGGTCTCCTTGGTGTGTTCCTGTGGGGGCCGCACCCGGGCGCGACCTCGAAATGTGAACGGTCGACAAGACTCTAGTGCCGCATCGTCCCCTCCCGTCGCACCCTAGGTCCCGTACGGCGGCGGCGCCACCGCGCATGGCCGGCCTCCACAGCCCTCGGCAGAGGGCGACATGCCAGGTAGCCTGACCCGGTGACCATCCGCACGGACCGTCCCCGCATCGCCCTGTCGCTCGGCAGCGGGGGAGCCAGGGGATACGCCCACATCGGCGTCATCGACGAGATCGAGGCGCGCGGCTGGGAGATCGTCGGCATCGCGGGCACGTCCATGGGCGCGCTCGTGGGAGGCCTGCACGCGGCGGGCGGCCTTGCCGAGTACCGCGCGTGGGCCGAGGCGCTCACCCGGCGCGAGGTGCTGCGCATGATGGACCCCGCGTTCAAGGGCGCCGGGGCCATCCGCGCGGACCGCGTGATGCGCAAGATCGACGAGATCCTCGACGGCCGCCTCATCGAGGACCTGCCGATCCCGTACACCGCGGTCGCGACGGACCTGCTCTCGCAGTCGGAGGTGTGGTTCACCGAGGGTCGGGTGGTCGACGCCATCCGCGCCTCGATCGCGATCCCCATGGTCATCACCCCCGTGCGCCGCGACGGGCGCCTGCTCGCGGACGGCGGCATCCTCAACCCGGTGCCGGTGGTCCCGCTCGCCTCGATCCGCGCGGACGCGACCATCGCGGTCAACCTCGCGGGCAACGCCCGCCCGGACAACGCGCCGCTGCCGCCCGCGGAGCCGGGCGAGCCGCTCATGCGGCTGCCACGGCTGCGCCTGCCCTCCGTCCACGTCGCCGAGCCGCGCCTGCTCAGCATGATCACCCAGCGCCTGCGCGCCCGCGGCGAGGACACGGACGATGCGCCGGTCGCCGTGGGCGAGACGCCAGCGCTCGCGACGGTCACCGAGGAGCCGCCGGACATCAGCACGCTCGACGTCATCGACCGCTCGCTCCAGACGCTGCAGAACACGGTGCAGCGCTACCGCCTCGCGGGCTACCCGCCGGACGTCATGGTCGACGTCCCCGCGGACTCGTGCGGCGTGCTCGACTTCCACCGCGCGGCCGAGCTCATCGACGTGGGGCGTGCCCTCGCGAGCGAGGCCTTCGACGCGTGGGACGGCGCGCCGCGCTGAGCGGCACGCGGAGAGAGCGCTCCCATGCGGTCGGACCAGGATGCTTGCCCGTCGCGCGTGCGGTGCCGAGGGTCCCGCATCGCCGGGTCTAGCATGGCCAGCGGTCCCGGCGCGCACGTGCCGGATCCCGAGCCTTGGGAGGCATCCGCGTGACCCACGCCACCCCTGTCCGCGCCGGCTGGCTGCATGGCCGCACCGCGCTTCTGATCGCGTTCGCGTTCTCGGTGATGGCGGACCCCGTGTCCTCCGTCGCCTACGCGATCGAGGCGGCGCTGCGCGCGCTCGACGGCAACCTCGCGCTGCTGTTCCCCGCGATGGCGGCCGTCGTGATCGTCGTCGGGCTCGTGGTCGCGAGCTATCACCAGCTGGTCGCGCGCTACCCGGAGGGCGGCGGCTCCGCCGCGGCGGCCGGCGGGGCGTTCGGCGAGGGCTTCGCCTTCATCCCCATGGGCGCGCTCGTGGTCGACTTCGTGCTCACCATCTCGATCTCGGTGTCCGCCGGATCCTCCGCGATCATCAGCTACGTGCCCGCGCTCGCGGACTACCGCCTGCTGCTCGCCCTGGGCCTGCTGCTCGTGGTCGCGGGCCTCATGTGGTTCGGCCACCTGGGCCGCGCGGTGTTCGCCCTGCTCACCATCGTGTTCATCGTGGTCGCGGTCGCCGTGCTGCTGCCCGTGCCGGGCCTGCCGTCCGTGGACCCGCAGCCGATCGAGGGCCTCACGCACGGCGCGCCGATCGCCGTCGCGCTCGCCTTCCCGGTCGCGATGGCGCTCGCGACGGGCATCGAGGCGCCCTCGTCCGCGATCGCGCAGCTCGCGCAGCTGGACGATGCGGGCCGCCGCAGCTTCGGCCGCTGGGCGCTGTGGCTCACGCTGGGCATCGTCGGGACTCTGACGCTCGCGATCACCGCGGCCGTGGTGCGCCTGGGCATCCAGGTCCCGCACGAGGACACCACGCTGGTCGCGGAGCTCGCGCGCGCCGCGGACGGCCACGCGCTGTTCGCCGCGTTCCAGGCGACCACGGCGCTGCTGCTGCTGTCCGCCGCATCGTCCTCCTTCCAGGCGGGACCGGGCCTGCTCAAGGCGCTCGCGCGGTCCGAGCACGGCGAGTCCCGGCACGGCGTCCTGCCCGCGGTCCTGGGCCGCACCAACTCCCACCACGTGCCCATGATCGGCGTGGGCGTGTTCCTGGTCGCCTCGGCCGCCGTGGTGGCGCTCGCGGGCGCCCGCGACCAGAGCCTCGTCCTCTTCTACGCCGTCTCGGTGTTCGTGAGCTTCCTCATGGGCCTGCTCGCGATGGCCAAGTTCTCCCACCACGACAAGCGGCCGCTGTGGGTCGCGCTCAACCTCGTCGCCGCCGCCGCGGTGGGCTTCACGCTCGTGTGCAACCTCCTGCGGCCCGCCGCGCTCGGCTCGCTCGCCGCGACGGGCCTGGTGGCCGGCGCGCTCTACCTGGCCTGGGTCCGCGCGGGACGTCCGCGCGGCGCCGCGCTCGCGGTCGCGGAGTCCGAGGCGGGTCACGAGCTCGGCGAGGACGCGCTCGACCCCGCGGTGAACGCCGCGGAGGCGCCGGAGACCCCGGTGGCCGCGCACTCGCGGACCGGCCGGACGCCGGAGGGCTGAAGTGGCGCGCCGCGTCGGGATCGTCGGTGCCACCGCCATCGGGGCGGGGTCGATGCTCGGCGCGGGCGTGTTCGTCGTGTGGGGGCCCGCCTATGCCGCGGCCGGCGACGCGCTCGCCTGGGCCGTGCTGCTCGCCGGCATGGTCGCCGCGCTCAACGCGGGCTCGACCGCGCAGCTCGCGGCGGTCCATCCCGTCGCGGGAGGCGCGTACGCGTTCGGGCGCGCGGAGCTGGGTCCGTGGCCGGGCTTCCTCGCGGGCATCGGCTTCGTGGTCGGCAAGACGGCCTCGATCGCCGCGATCGCGCTCGCGGTCGGCAGGTACCTCGCGCCGGGCCACGCCCCGCTCGTCGCGACCGCGGCCGTCGTCGCGTCATGGGCGCTGAACTCGCGCGGCATCACGCGCACCGCGGCCGCCTCGGTGGTGCTCGCCTCCGCCGTGATCGCTGCGATCGTCGCGGCCGTGGTGGCCGTCGCGGGCGGACCGGAGGCGGGAGGCGCCACCTTCGGATGGAGCACGCCCTGGGACGATGCGGTGGGCATCGCGCAGGCGGCGGCCCTGGTGTTCTTCGCCTTCGCGGGCTACGCCCGCATCGCGACGCTCGGCGAGGAGGTGCGGGAGCCCGCCCGCACCATCCCCCGCGCGATCGGCGTCGCGCTCGCGATCGCGGCGGCGCTGTACGGCGCGCTCGCGCTCGTCCTGCCGCGCGCGCTGGGTCCCGCGCTCGCGGACGCGACGGCACCCGTGGCCGACGCGGTCGCGGGGACCTGGCTCCCGGTCGGGGTGGTGACCGCGGCGGCCGTCGCGGCCGCCTTCGGCTCGCTGCTGGCGCTCACCGCCGGCGTGGGGCGGACCTCCATGGCCATGGCGCGCGAGCGGGACCTGCCGGGCGTGCTCGCGCGTGAGAACGGGCGCGGCGTGCCCGCGCTCGCCGAGGGCGCGTCCTGCGGCGCCGCGGTGGCGCTCGTGTGGGCGGGCGACCTCCCGTTCGCGATCGCGATGTCCTCGTTCGCCGTGCTGCTCTACTACGCGGTCGCCAACGCGGCGGCCTTCCGCGCGGCCGGCGCCGACCACGTGGCGGGCTGGCGCATGCCCCGCGCGGCCTCGGCGCTCGGCGCGGTCGCGTGCGTGGTGCTCATGGCGTCGCTGCCCGTGGTGCCGGTGGCCTGCGCGGCGGCGCTGCTCGCGCTGCTGGCGGCGGGGCGGGCCGTGATCAGGCGAGCGCGGACGTGAGCGCGTATCCCGCGGCGGCGCCGGCGAGGCCCACCGCGACGGTCGAGCCCACGTAGCCCAGCACGGCCCCGCGGCGCCCGTCCTTCGCGAGCACCACCACGTCGACGGCGAGAGATGAGAACGTCGACAGGCCGCCCGCGAGCCCCGTGCCCAGGGCGAACGTCCATGCGGGGGACAGGAGCGCATCGTCCCCGGCGGCGAGCACCGCGCCCAGCACGGCCGAGCCGAGGGCGTTGGCCAGGATGGTGGGCCACGGGAAGGCCTTGCGCGTGTCCAGCCAGCCCAGCGAGAAGCGCACGCATGCGCCCACGCCGCAGCCCAGGATCGCGGCGACGTAGGCCCAGCCGCTCACTCGTTCTCCTCCGCGAAGACGGCGGCCTCATCGAGCGGGGTGCGCGGCCGGTCGCCGAGCCACCAGCCGAGCCACGCCGCGGCGATCGCGCCGGCGAGCGTGACCAGCAGCACGCCGATCGCGACGTCGAGCGGCTCGTCCGAGGACCATGCGAGGCACGCGATCGACGAGTACGTGGTGAAGCCGCCCAGCAGGCCCGGGCCGATCGCCGGGAACAGCGCCCACGGCCCGCGCGCCTGCGTGAACGCGACCGCCCATGCGAGCACGAGCGAGCCGAGCACGTTGATGACCCACAGGTCCCACGGCACGGGCCCTCCGGTGTCCGGGAACGCCTCGGACAGGCCGATGCGCAGCGCGCCGCCCACGGCTCCGCCCACGAGGACGAGGCCCAGCTGAGCGGGCCGCGTCACCGCACGAGCCACGCGTCGGCCGCCTCCAGCTGCGCCGTGAGGGCCTTGGTGACGGCGCCTGCGACCGCGCGCTCGATCATCGCGCCGAACAGCGGCACATGCGCGACCACGTCGCCGGTCGCGAGCAGCTCGCTCGCCTCGCCGTCCGGCGTGAGGCCGATCGCGCCCGCGACGTGGCCCGGCGCGCCCGCGATCTCGACCGCGAAGGTGCCCACGCGGTCCTCCTCGATGGGCGGCTCCCACACCTCGGTGTACGTGACCGCGAGCTCGCGGCCCACGAGCGCGCGCAGCTCGGAAGGGATGGACGAGGTCGGCACGTCCGCGCGCAGCGTGATCGCGCATGAGCCGTCGTCGCGGACGTCGACGTCGACGTCGTGCGCCTCCGTGCCCATCGCGGCGGCGCGCGCGTGGCCGAACTCGGGTGACGTGAGCATCGTCCAGACGTCGTCGAGACCGGCGTCGAAGCGATGCATGTGAGTGATCTTCACCGATGGAACCCCCTGCGCTCAGGCTAGCGCGCTCGCGACGCGGCTCTAGGCTGGTGCCCGTGGCAACCCTGCGCGACACCATCGAGGAGTACGGCCCCATCACGGATGCGGAGGCCGAGCAGCTCGCGCTGCTCGTCGCCGACTGGCAGATCATCGCCGACCTGTCCTTCGCGGACCTGGTGATGTGGCGCGAGGACGGCGAGGGCTTCGTCGCGGTCGCCCAGTGCCGGCCCTCGACGGGCCCGACGGTGCATCTCGACGATGTGGTGGGCACGCACGCGCCGGGCGGCCGCGTCGCGCACCTGCGCCGCGCCCTCGAGGAGGGCGGGATCGTCGGCTCGCGGGAGCCGCGCTGGGACGAGACCTACGCCGTGCGCGAGGACGCCCTGCCCGTGGTGCTGGACGGCCGCCCCATCGCGGTGGTGACACGCGAGGTGTCGCAGGCCGTGTCGCGGTCCTCGAGCCGGCTCGAGCTCAACTACAAGGGCGCGGCGGACGACCTCCTGCGGATGGTGACGCGCGGCGAGTTCCCGATGCACACGACCATCACGGGTCCGCGCCGCGGCGCGCCGCGCGTGGGCGACGGCGTGCTCCGCCTCGACGCCGTCGGGCACGTCACGTACGCCTCGCCGAACGCCCTCTCCTGCTTCCACCGGCTGGGCGTGCACGGCTCGCTCATGAACAAGTCGCTGCCGCGCGTCACGAGCGAGCTGCTCGAGGACCAGGGCGTGGTGGACGAGACCCTCGCGATGGTCGTCGCGGGGCGCGCGGCCTGGCGCACCGACCTCGAGGCGAACGGCGCGGTGCTGTCGCTGCGCGCGATCCCGGTGACCGAGCACGGCGCGCGCGTGGGCGCCGTCCTGCTGTGCCGCGACGTCTCGGACGTCCGCCGGCGCGAGCGCGAGCTCGTGACCAAGGACGCGACCATCCGCGAGATCCACCACCGCGTGAAGAACAACCTGCAGACCGTCGCGGCGCTGCTGCGCCTCCAGTCGCGGCGCGTCGAGGCGCCCGAGGCGAAGGAGGCGCTCGCGGAGGCGATGCGCCGCGTCGCGACCATCGCGCTGGTGCACGAGACCCTGTCGGGCACGCTCGACGAGCTGGTCAACTTCGACGAGCTGGTGTCGCGCTCGATCCGCATGGCCGCGGACGTCGCGTCCCCCGACACCCAGGTGAGGATCGTCAACACCGGCGAGTTCGGGCTGATCCCCGCGCAGTACGCGTCGTCGCTGGCGCTCGTGGTGACCGAGCTCATCACGAACGCGGTCGAGCACGGCTTCGAGGGCCGCGCGCAGGGCACCATCACCGTGACCGCCATGCGCGACGGCCGGTCGCTCCACGTGAGCATCGAGGACGACGGCGTGGGGATCGAGGGCGAGCCGTCGGGGCTCGGCTCGCAGATCGTGCGCACCCTGGTCCAGAACGAGCTGCGCGGCACCATCGAGTGGCGCAAGCTCGAGTCGGGGTCCGTGGTGGACCTGCGCGGCAACGTCGAGGAGCGGGCCTCGGACCCGAGGCTCTAGCGGCGACCCACCCTCCGGAAGTGGTCGATCATGGTCGGCCCTGGAAGATCCGAGCATCACAGTGGTGCGCCATTGTCGCTGTCTTCGGGGCAGCGGTCATCGGGCGGCACCATGGGCACGTGTTCCTCCGACCCCCGCCGCATCGGCGCCCGACACTGAGGCACCACTGTGGCGCGAGGATCTGCGAGATCCGACCACCAGCCACCACTTCGGGCGGGGGTGGGCAGCCGGGATGCGCGAAGCCCCGCCGCGGCGGGGCCGGGCGGGGCTTCGGGGTGGCGGCGATGCCGCCGCAGGCCTACTTGGCGGCGCGGCGCGCGCGGGCGGCGCGGCGCTTGAGCGAGCGGCGCTCGTCCTCGGACAGACCGCCCCAGACACCGGAGTCCTGGTTGTGCTCCATCGCCCACTGCAGGCAGGTGTCACGCACGGTGCATCGGCCGCAGACGGCCTTCGCGCGCTCGATCTGGCTCAGGGCGGGGCCGGTGTTGCCGACCGGGAAGAAGAGCTCGGGGTCGTCTACTTCGAGGCATGCTGCGCTGCTGCGCCAATCCATGGGGTCTCCTAGGGGGATAGCGGGGATAGCATGGCGCGACGTAGCCCGAGGGGTTTCAAAGGGGTTTCGTCGCGCCGTCGCGTTTCGACTTCATTAAGATTCGCACAAGTAACGAGAATGTTTCAAGAGGTGTTTTCTGTGGACTCGCTCACAGGGGCCGAAGGCCACGACGAGGCGGTGCGGCGCAAGGGGCCGAAGTCCCTGCCGCAAGAGGCCCCTTCGGGCCGCTGGCGCCGTGCGGCTGCTCTCGGCATCGCTGTCGAGGCGCTCGGCCTGGGCGTCTACGGAGGAGCCTACGGCATCCACGCGCTCTCCCTGCCCGAGCCCGCCTTCGCGGTCGGGCTCTCCGCCTTCTACCTCCTCGTCGCGGCCGGGCTGCTCATGGTGGCGCGAGCCTTCGATCGTGGTGCCCGGTGGTCCGTGTCCGCCGCGCTCACGTGGCAGGCGCTGCTCACGCTCGCGGGCATCAACCTCACCGGGGTGCGACCCGCCTACGGCATCGTGCTCGCCGTCGCGGGCGCGGGGATCGGGATCGCCGTCCTCATCGGAGGGCGCGACGCGCTACGGCCCGCCGCCGACGCCTGAGCCGCGTGCCGCACCCGGCCTGAGCTGCGCGGCCTCCCACACCGTCCCGGTCCGGACCGCGACGCGCCCGTCCGCGGGCGCCGGGTCCGCGATCCCGGGCGGCGCATGCACCCCGAGCTCGCGGAGCCGCGACGGCGTGGGCGAGAGCACCACCTCGGCAGGGGCGGCCGGATCCGCGTGCGCGCCCACCGAGGCGGCCGCGCCGGCGCCGCGCAGCGCGTCGGCCATGGCCTCGCGCGCGGCGCCCGGGTAGCCCACCACGACCACGCGCCCCGGCCCCGGGAACCACGGGCGTGCCTGGTCGCCGATGACCCCGATCGCCGCGGCGGGAAGGCCCGCGCCGCACTCGAGGGGACGGACCAGCACGCGGCCCGGGGCCTCGTCGGGAGGGCCGATGCGGCACTCGCCCGCGCCTCGGGCCGTGATCGCGACGCCTCGGCCGGGCGTGGGGACGAGCGACACGAGCGGCGGCGGCACGCCCCACAGGACCTGCTCCACCCGATCGAGCCCCGTGAGCACCACGGCGAGGCCCGCGCGCGACGCCCACCGCGCGCCCCATCCGGGTCCTCCCGCGAGGCCCAGCGGGACGGTGCGCGCGAGGGACTCGAGCGCCTCGCGTGCACCGCGCATCCACGGCTCGAGCTGCTCGCACGCGCGTTCCGCATCGTCGATGAGCAGCGCGGGGATCCCGGCGTCGGAGGCGAGCGCGAGCGTGCGCGCCGCCTCCCGGGGGTCGGTCGGGAGGCTCACGGCCCCGGGCAGGGTCGCCGCCACCGCCCCGAGGGTGGCCGAGCGGCCGGAGCCGCGCGGACCGATCACCACGAGCGGTCCTGAGGCCGGGTCCCATCGCAAAGGCTCCCGGGCGCGCTCGGCCGGGCGGTCGATCCACCCGAACGACCCGGGGGTGGGCCGCTCCGTCGCGCCGAGAGGGTCGAGCCATAGCCGACGGGGCGCCTCGGAGCCGGCCCATCGGCTCGCGGCGGCATCGACGAGGCTCGGACCCGCCGCCGCCGGACGGGCGCGGGGCCGCGCGGGTGGGCGAGCCTGCGCGAGGGGAAGCGCCGTCTGCATGGTGACCCGGACGTGCGGGGTGACCACCACGGCGCGTCCGGGGGCGGACGCCGGCAGCGCCGCGGCGCCCGCATCGCCCACGAGGTCCTGCGACTCGGCCGCGTTCGCGGTGCGTAGCGCGATCACGGTCGCCACGTTGGCGCGGATCGCCGGGGTCACCACGCCTGCGGGACGCTGGGTCGCGAGCACCAGGTGCATGCCGAGCGAGCGGCCTTGGGCCGCGAGGCGCGCGAGCTCAGGGAGGAACCCCGGGTCCATCGCTCCGAGCTCCTGGAACTCGTCGACCACGACGAGCAGCCGCGGCGGAGGTCGGTCCGCAGAGGCGCCTGCGCCGTCCGCGACCCACTGCGCCCACGACGCGTACCCGACCCGCGCGAGCGCCGCCTTGCGCTGACGCAGCTCGTGCGCGAGGCCGAGCAGCGCGCGCCGCGCGGACGCCGGCTCGAGGTCGGTGAGCAGCCCGCACGCATGCGGCAGCGCCGCGCACGCCCCGAGGCCGGCACCGCCCTTGAGGTCGATGAGCGCGACGGCGAGCCGGTCGGGCCCGTGCCCGTGCGCGAGCCCCGCGACCAGGGTCTCGAGCAGCGCCGACTTGCCCGCACCTGTGGTGCCGGCCACGAGCGCGTGAGGGCCGTCCCGGTCGAGGTCGAGGATGACGGGCCCGCCGGGCCCGCGGCCCAGGGGCGTCGCGAACCGCGTGCCCGCCGTGGGCACGGCGCCGAGCTCCGCCCAGCGCACCACGCGCGGCAGCGCCTCCTCCTGCCCCACGCATCGTGCGCGCGCGCCCACGTCCGCGGTCTCGGGCGACACGATGCTCGCGAGCCATGCGTGCTCGCGGCCGTCGACCGTCAGGGTCCCCGCGTCGACGTCGATCACGCTGCGCGCCTCGGACGGCGGCGTGCCGCCCGGGGGTCGCACGGTGACCGCGCCCTCGGCCAGGCGCGGGCCCATCCACCGCATCCAGGGCTCGTCGAGGCGGGCAGGCAGCGCGGCCCCGCGGGCCAGCGCGAGCGCCCGTGCGGCGCCACGCGCGCGATGAGCCGTGCCGCGGATCGCGATCGGGAGCGGGAGGTCCGCGAGCGCCTCGGCCCCCACGGGTTCCGGGACCCGCGGCGTGCGACCCCGGACCCCGGCGGCGCCGGCGAGCGCGATCGGCGCCGCGAGCGCGACCGCCGCGAGCTCCCACCGCCCGGTGGCGACCGCGAGGGCGAGCGCCCCCGCCGTGCCGCCGAGCAGGCCCATGAGCAGCGGTGCGTGACGCGCGCCGGCCGCGTGCGGGCGCGGGGTCTCGCCGGCATCGTGCCCCGGGTCGATCCAGCGCAGCGCGGTGCCGCCCGCGAGCACCAGGTCGCCCGCCCTCAGGCGGCGGCCCACCCGTCCGAGCCGCCGGCGCCGCGCGCCGCGGACCAGCACGGTGCCGTTGCGCGAGCCGAGGTCGCGCACGCGCCCGTGCGAGTCGAGCGAGAGGTGCCGGCGGCTCAGGCGGGGATCCGCGAGCGCGAACGCGCCCTCGCGGCCCACCACCGCCGTGGCGCGGGTCACCTCGAGCCGGCCCCCCGCATCTGGACCCGCGACCACCTCGAGGTGCGGTCCGGCCGGCGGTGTGGTGGACGGCCCCGGCACCGCGCGCAGCAGCGCCCCGTGCACGAGCGGCGCCACGCCCGCACGATGCCCGGGGTCGAGCCGGGTCCCGCCGCACCAGACGGCCGCCGGCGCGCGGGTGATCCTCAGCACCTCGGCGAGCGGGGTGCCCGGATCCACCTCGACGTCGCCGGCTCCCTCGATGGTCACGTCCATGGCGCCAGGCAAGCCCGCCCGCGCATCGTCCGCGAGGGAGCGTCGCGCGGCCTGTGGACGCGCGGGGCGGCGTCAGGGGTTGGTGACCTCGGAGGCGGTCTCGCCGGCGGTCGCGACCGGTTCCAGCACGCCGTCGTCCCCGACGATGCCGGCGTACCACTGGTAGTCGCGCACGAAGTAGGTGCGCGGGATGGACTGCAGCGTGTAGCCGGCCTGCTCGACGGTCGAGGCCACCACGACGCCGGGGGCCTCGGTCCATTCGAACCACGACGGATCGCGCGTGAGCACCACGGGCGCGGCCTCCCACGACTCCGCCATCGTCGCCAGCTGGTCGGGGTCGAGCGCCCCGAGCGCGAGCACGGTGGGCTCGTCGCACATGACGCGGAGCGAGCCGAAGTGCGAGGAGGTGCCCGCGAGGATGATCGGCCGGTCGGGGGCGACGTCGCACAGCGCGGTGAGCTGGCCGTAGGCCCCGCCCATCTCGCGCACGAACACGGGGGTCGCGGCGGAGATCGGGAGGTCGTCGCCAGGGGAGATGGACACCCACGTGGTGAGCGGCAGGACCACGAACGCGCCCGCGGTGATGCGGTGCGCCCGCAGGCGCCACGCGCTCCGCACGCGGCCCAGCAGCCACCATGCGGCCACCGCGGCCGCGATCGCGAAGCCCGGGAGCGTCGCGGGCTCGAAGCGGCGGAAGGCCCACAGCTGGTCGGGGACCACCTCGGGGTTCCAGAAGTACAGGAGCGAGGTGGGCAGCGTCGCGCCGAGCAGCAGCGCCCACGTGGGGCGCTTCCGGATCATCCACGTGGTCGCGAGGCCGAATCCCAGGATGCCGAGCAGGACGATGGGCCAGGTGAGGTAGTAGCTCACCCACGCGACCGTGTGCTCGGCGTAGGTGCGGGTCGGGTCGATCGTCATGCCCTGCGCGCGCTGGAAGGACTCGACCACGCCGTTGGTGAACTCGTCGACGGAGTTGTCGGTGCCGCGATGGGCGGTCATCCACAGCGGCCGCGAGGCGAGCACCAGGAGGAGCCCCGAGACCGCGATCCCCGCGCCGATCGCCCCGCGCCGGCCCAGCATGTCCCGCGCGCCCGTCGCGACGCCGTCGCCCCCGCCGAGCCAGCTCAGCACCCACAGGGCGAGCGCGAGCGTCAGCACGCCGTAGCCCAGCATGAGCATGACAGCCTGGTCGGCGAGCCTGTCGGCGTAGCCCTCGCTCCAGCGCCACAGGGCGGCGTAGCCGGAGTACAGCACCGCGCCCTGGAGCGCGAGGACGCCGAGCGCCGCGCCGATGCGCCGCGCCCGCGACCCCTCCGACAGCGCGAGGGCGAGCACGGTGGCCGCGAGCAGGCCCGCGGCGAAGGCCGCCCCGTCGATGCGGATGAACGACGTCGCGCCCGCGGTGACGGCGCCGAGCGCGAGCGCGCGCCCGTCGCGCTCCTCGACGCCGCGCCACAGCCACACCGCGGCGGCGAGCACGAGCACGAGCGTGAGCGGCTCGGTGTACGCGGCGCGGGACAGGCCGATGTGCGACACGGACAGCGCGACGGCCTCGGCGGGTGCGAGCGACGCCAGCGGGCCGAGCATGCGCCGCGCCAGCACGTAGACGGCCAGCACGCCGACCGCGCCGACGAGGCAGTTGGCGATGAGGACGCCGCGGTCGCCCGCGATCCAGCCGCCCACCGCGATGAGCGCCGACAGGAGGCGAGCGCCCTGCGGCTGGACCTGGTCGTCGCGCAGGTTCCACGCCTGCGACGCGTCGGCGAGCGCCGAGCGGTCCACGCTCGCCGCCTCGATCGCGCCGGCCGCCGGGATGTCCGAGCTCGGGTGGTCGACCAGCCACAGCCCCGCGAGCGTGAGGAAGCCGGGATCCCGCACCACGATGAGGTACTCGGCGTACAGCACCGCGGCCGCGATGGCCCAGGCGCCCGAGCCGACGACGGCGATGAGGGCGCCTCTGCGCTCCGCCGCGGTGACCCGGACGGGCATGGGGACGATGCGCCACGTGAGGGCGATCCCGACGGCGGCGGTGGGCAGCACGGTCCAGGGGGTATGCATCCCGACGCTCGCCCACAGGCCGGCGGCGAGCGCGAGGACCACGAGCACGAGCAGGATGCGCTCGGGGGCCGCGACGAGGCGCGCCGCGGCGCGATCGTGGCGGAGGTCGGGTGCCGAGGGCGGAGCGGGCAGCGTCACGGCCACCCAGCGTATCGGTGGGCATGGCGGCGGCCTGCGGGCACGACCGCATGGGGTCGTTGCAAAGTCCGGGGGCACGGGTACTGTGTCGTCATGACGCGAATTGTTTTGGTCGAAGATGACCCGACCATTTCAGAACCCTTGACCCGTGCTTTGGGCCGGGAAGGGTACGACGTCGAATGGCACGGTACGGGCCTCGGCGGGGTCGGGGCATCCGATGACGCGGACCTGGTGATCCTTGACCTGGGCCTTCCCGACATCGACGGCGTGGACGTGGCCCGTCGCATCCGCGACAAGGGCCTTCAGGTCCCGATCCTCATGCTCACGGCGCGCGCCGACGAGGTCGACCTGGTGGTCGGCCTCGACGCCGGCGCAGACGACTACGTCACCAAGCCGTTCCGGCTCGCCGAGCTGCTCGCCCGCGTGCGCGCGCTGCTGCGCCGCCGCACAGGATCTGAGGCGGGCGGGGACATCGAGGCCGGGGGCGTCCGCATCGACGTCGCCGGCCACCGTGCGTACCTCGACGGCACGGAGCTGCAGCTCAGCGGCAAGGAGTTCGACCTGCTGCAGGTGCTCGTCTCCAACGCGGGCTCCGTGGTGTCGCGCGACTCGCTCATGCGCGAGGTGTGGTCGGCGGACCCGGGTGCGCCGTCGAAGACCCTCGACATGCACGTGTCGTGGCTGCGCCGCAAGCTCGGCGACGACGCCTCGCACCCGCACTTCATCACGACGGTGCGCGGGATGGGCTTCCGCTTCGAGACCGGCGACTGAGGGGACCCGTGCGCCGGCGCGTCCTCGCCGCGACGTTCTCCGCCCTGGCGGTCGCGGTCGTCATGCTGGGCATCCCGCTCGCGGTCGCCGCGGCGCAGATCATGCGCGACGACGCGGTGCGCAGCCTCGAGCAGCGCGCCACCACCGCGGCCAAGGCGCTCGAGCTGCGCTACCAGTCCGGTGAGGCGATCTCCGAGGGCAACGTCGCGTCCTACGTCTCGAACAGCCCCGGGGCGCCCGAGTACATGCGGGTGGTCCTGCCGGACGGCACCCAGCTGTCCGCGGGGGAGGAGCCCTCGCCCGCGTACACCGCGAACTACGTGACCGACTCGGGCGTGATCGTCTACGTCTACATCTCGTGGTGGGACGTCTTCTGGCAGGCCGCGCGCATCGTGGGCCTGGTGCTCGCGAGCGGCACGGTCGCGATCGTGGCCGGTGCCGCGATGGCGATCTGGCAGGCGAACCGGCTGTCCGCGCCGCTCGTGTACCTCGCCGCGTCCGCCGAGCAGATCGGCTCCGGGCAGGTCCGTCCCCGCCTCGAGAGCACGGGCATCGAGGAGATCGACCTGGTGGCGGAGGAGCTCGCGCGATCGTCGGACCGCATGGCCGCGCGGCTCGCGACCGAGCGTCAGTTCGCCGCCGACGCCTCGCACCAGCTCCGCACGCCCCTCACGGCGCTCAGCATGCGCCTCGAGGAGATCAGCGTGCTCACGGACCAGGACGAGGTCCGCGAGGAGGCGGAGCGGTCGCTCGAGCAGGTCGAGCGGCTCGTCGGCGTGGTGGACGAGCTCCTGGGGCGCTCTCGGCGCGCGCTCGGGTCGGGCACCGAGCTGGTGCAGCTCGACGAGGTGTTCGACCAGCAGCGTCAGGAGTGGGTCGCCGCCTTCGAGCAGGCCGGGCGCCGCCTGGTCATCATGCCCACCGAGTCGACGGTCTTCGCGACCCCCGGCGGGCTCGCCCAGGTGCTCGCGACGCTCATCGAGAACTCGCTCAAGCACGGCGGCGGCACCACGCGCGTCGCGGCCCGCGAGTCCGGGCAGAACCATGCCGTGGTGATCGAGGTCACCGACCAGGGCGCGGGCGTGCCGGAGGAGCTGGGCTCGCGCATCTTCGAGCGCGAGGTGACGTCGGGGCGCGGCACGGGTCTGGGCCTCGCCCTCGCGCGCGACCTCGTCACGGCGGACGGCGGCCGCCTCGAGCTCGCGCAGCGCGTTCCTGCGACGTTCGCGGTCTTCCTCCAGGGCGTGCCGCGCATGGTCGGCATCGACCAGATCGTGCCGCACGCGCGTCAGCCGCGCCGCCGGCGCCGCTGACTCAGGGCTCGTCGGGCGCCGCGTGCGCCTCCGATGCCGTGGACGGGCCAGGGGCGGGCGCATCGTCCGACGGCGGGTCGAACACGAACAGCGCGTAGCCCGCGTAGCGGGTCACCGTGCCGAGCCCGATGCCCACGAGCGACGCGATGTTGTCGGCGAGCGCGGAGGTGAAGCCCCACCAGTGGTGGCTCACCGCGAGCGTGCCGGCCTCGACCAGGAGCGCCCCGCCGTTGACGAGCGTGAAGAGCACGGCCTCGCGCATCGGCCGATGCCGGCGCCGTCCGCGGTACGTCCACTCGCGGTGCGCGACCCACGCGAAGGCGATCGACGTGAGCGTCGCGATGATCTTGGCGGTGACCACGCGGTCGTCGGAGCCCGCCACCTCGGCGTCCGGCGCGAGCGGACCCAGGCGCAGCAGGTTGAAGACGCCGAGGTTCACCACGACGCCCGCGAGGCCCACGATGCCGAAGCGCGTGAGCTCGCCGGCGCGGCGCCGGAGCCACGCGAGGAGAGCGGTCATGGGGGATGAGCCTAGCCCCGGTAGTTTTGTCCCATGATCCCGATCGTCGCCGTCGTCGGTGGTGGCCAGCTCGCCCGCATGATGGCGGCTCCTGCCACCGCGCTGGGCCTGACGCTGCGTGTGCTCGTCGAGTCGCACGAGGCCGCCGCCGCCCTCCCCGCCCACGAGACCGTGGTGGGCCTTCCCACCGACCCCGACGCGATCGCGCGGCTGCTCGCGCACCCGCGCCCCGCGGCCCTCACGTGGGAGCACGAGCACATCCCGGCCGAGGTCTTCGACGCCGCGGAGGCTGCCGGGGTGCCCGCGCGGCCCGGGCTCCACGCGCTGCTCTACGCGCAGGACAAGATCGAGATGCGCACGCGCATGGATGCGCTCGGGCTGCCCAACCCGGCCTGGGCGCACGTCGAGACCGAGGCGGATGTCGAGGACTTCCTCGCGCGTCACGGCGGCCACGGCGTGCTCAAGACCGCGCGCGGCGGGTACGACGGCAAGGGCGTGCGCGTCATCACGTCGCCCGCGCAGGCCGACGACTGGCTGCGTGCGGCCGCCGATGGCGGGCCGCGCGTCCTCATCGAGGAGAAGGTGCCCTTCGAGCGCGAGCTCGCGGTGCTCATCGCGCGGCGGCCGTCCGGCGAGTCGCGCGCGTGGCCCACGGTCGAGTCGATCCAGCGCGGCGGGGTCTGCTCCGAGGTGATCGCGCCTGCGCCGGAGCTGTCCGCACGGCTCTCGGAGGAGGCCGCGGAGATCGGCAGGACGGTCGCCGAGGGGCTCGACGTCACCGGCGTCCTGGCGGTCGAGATGTTCCTCGCGGGAGACCGGCTGCTGGTCAACGAGCTCGCGATGCGCCCTCACAACTCGGGTCACTGGACGATTGACGGCGCGGTCACGAGCCAGTTCGAGCAGCACCTGCGCGCCGTCATGGACCTGCCGCTCGGGGCGACCGAGCCCACGGCGCCGTGGACCGTCATGGCGAACGTGCTGGGCGGCTCGCGCACGCGCCTCACCGACGCGCTCGCGGACGTGGACGATGCGGGCGCCAGGATCCAGCTCTACGGCAAGGGCGTGCGCACTGGCCGCAAGGTGGGGCATGTCAACGTGTCGGCGGCGACGCGCGACGAGGCGTACGGACGGGCGGTCGCAGCGGCCGCCATCGTGAGGGATGGGGTGGACGCATGAGCATCCGTGTCGGGATCGTGATGGGGTCGGACTCCGACTGGCCGACCATGAAGGCCGCAGGGGAGGCTCTCGACGAGTTCGGGATCTCCTACGAGAAGGACGTGGTGTCCGCGCACCGCATGCCCGAGCAGATGATCGCGTACGGCCGCGAGGCCGAGTCGCGCGGCCTGCAGGTGATCATCGCCGGTGCCGGCGGCGCGGCGCACCTCCCGGGGATGCTCGCCTCCGTCACCACGCTGCCGGTGATCGGCGTGCCCGTCCCGCTCAAGCACCTCGACGGCATGGACTCGCTGCTGAGCATCGTGCAGATGCCCGCAGGCGTGCCCGTCGCGACCGTGTCGATCGGCGGTGCGCGCAACGCGGGCCTTCTCGCGGCCCGCATCCTCGGCGCCGGCGAGGGCGAAGAGGCTGCGCGGCTCCGCGAGCGGATGCGCGCGTTCCAGGAGGAGCTGCGCGAGCTCGCGTACGCGAAGGGCGAGGCGCTCCGCCAGGCCTGACCCGCATCGTCCCTGCGGCTCCGCCACACGGATCTGCGGCTCCGCCACACGCCTGGCGGCGTGTCGCAGCCTCAGCTGCCCTTCTCCGCCGCGATCCGGGCTCCGTGTGTGGCGGAGCCGCGGTGGCGGAGAAGGGGTCAGTCGATGACGCAGTCCGCGAGGATGTCGTCCTCGGTCTCGCGCAGCGGCGTGGGGCTCGCGGTGGGCTCGGAGCTGTCGCTCGGCTCGGCGCTGGGCTCCTCGGAGGCGGTCGCGTCGGGCGTCGCGGAGGTGGTGGGCTCCTCGGGTGTCGCGGTCTCCTCGGGCTCGGGCTCGAGGAGGTCCTTGACCGACTCGTCCGCCTTGAGCGCGGAGAAGACCTCCTGCGCGTCCGGCTGCGACCAGAGGACGTCGCCGCTGCCGTCGCCCGCGTACTGCCACGGCACCGTCGCCATGTAGAGGTTCGAGGTGTCGAAGTTGCGCAGGCTCCACGCGAGGCCCACGAGGTAGTGGCCGTCGCCCAGCTCCGGGTCCATGGTGAGCGAGCGCGCGAGCGCGTTGACGAACTTGGTGCCCTTGGTGACGTCCGTGAGGACGTTCAGCCCCAGCACCTTGCGCGCCATGTTGGTGAGCAGCTCCTGCTGGCGCTCGATGCGCATGAGGTCGGTGCCGTCGCCCAGGCCGGTGCCGGTGCGGGCACGCGCCCATGCGAGCGCCTCCGTGCCGTCGAGCACCTGCGCGCCAGCCTCGAGGTCCAGGTGGGCCTTCGAGGAGTAGACGTCCTGCGTGATGCACATCGGGACGCCGTCGATCGCGTCGACCATGTCGACGAAGCCGGAGAAGTCGACCACGGCGTAGTGGTCGACCATGAGGCCGGTGAGGTCGTAGATCGTGGTCATCACGCACGCCGCGGCCTCGGCCACGTTGCCCTGCGAACCGCCGTTGGCGAAGGCGATGTTGAACTTGCCGGTCCAGCCGCGGACGGTGCTGCCGTCGAGCATCTGGCAGTCGGAGATCGCGACGCGCGAGTCGCGGGGGATCGAGACGAGCTCGACGCGCGACCGGTCCGCGGAGATGTGGGCGATCATCGTCGTGTCGTTGCGCATGCCGCCGACCTCGCCCTTGCCCAGCTCCTGGTTGTCGTCGCCCAGGCGGGTGTCGGATCCCAGGAGCAGGATGTTGATGGCGTTGCCCGCGTTGGGGTCGTCGAGACCCTCCTCGGCCTCGGCGGAGGGCGTGACCTCCGGCAGCAGCGCGCTCACGTCGACGAGCGTGAAGCCGTCGGTCGCACGGTCGAGGCTGGCCTCGTAGAACACCCACACGAAGCTCGTGGTCGCGGCGATCACGCCCAGCAGCGCGGCGAACACGCGGTGGCTGGGCACGCGGGTCGCGTGGCGGACGCGCGCGCGGCGGCGGCGGTCCGAGACCTCGACGGTCATTCATGCTCCTGAGCTCGGCGTGCGTGCACGCGATGTCGATACTGCTGGCGACACAACGCGCCGCGGCTCACCGAGGTTCCGCGGACCCGACTATCGGCACTGCTCGAGCAGGTCCTCGGTCGTGGCGGCGGAAGGGGAGACGCTGGACTTCGACGAGGACGAGGGGGTCGCGGAGGAGGTGGACTCCTCCTTCTTTCCGTCATCCCAGGCGGAGCTCGCGTCACCCTCAGCGGTCACCGAGATCGGTTGGTCGTTCCGAATATCGTCCCACACCTGTGCGGCCTCCGGGAGAAGCTCCACGTTGAGGCGGTCCTCGGTGTACTGCCACGGGGGCGTGACGAACACGATGTCGTCCAGGCTCAGGTCCCGGAGGCTGTACACGAGGCCCACCAGATACGAGGTCGAGGCCATCGACTCGTCCATCGTCATCGACTCCGCGGCCGCCCGCAGGAAGCGCGTGACCTCGTCGGTGTCGGTGAGGAGGTTCTTGGACAGCACGGTCGCGGCGACCTGCTCGAGCAGCTGCTGCTGCCGCGTGATGCGCTGGAGATCGGAGCCGGACACGCCTCCCTCCTCCGCGGTGCGCAGGCGCGCGTACGCGAGGGCGGTCTCGCCGTCGAAGACCTGGGGTCCGGCCTCGAGCTCGAGGTGGGCCTTCTCCGACACGATCGGCTCGGTGATGCACATCGGCACGCCGCCCAGGGCGTCGACCATGCTGATGAAGCCCTCGAAGTCCACCACCACGTAGTGGTCCATGTAGATGCCGGTGAGCTGCTCGACGGTCTTGATGGTGCAGGCCGCCGCCTCGGCGGGATCGCCGCGCAGGCCGCCGTTGGAGAACGCGATGTTGAAGTCGCCCGACGTCGCGGGGATGGTCGAGCCGTCCTTGTAGGTGCACTCGGGGATCTCGACCTGCAGGTCGCGGGGGATCGACACGGCCTCGACACGCGAGCGGTCCGCGGCGATGTGCACGATCATCGTGGTGTCGTTGCGCATCCCGGACACGTCTCCGCCGCCCACCTCGGCGTTGTCGCCCGTGCGGGTGTCCGAGCCCATCACGAGGATGTTGAGCGCGTCGCCCTCGTCCTGGTCGGTGGGCCGGTCGGGCCGCTCGCCCACCAGCGAGTCCACGTTCTCGGAGTTGGCGGCGAGCGTCGAGTCGAGCTGGTCGACCACGGTGCTGCCGTACACGAGGACGTAGCCCAGCAGCGCCACGAGCGCGAGCGTCGCATAGCGGCCGACGCGGCGCGCGATGCTCGCGCGCGCATGTCGAGGCTGCGCCGCCTCGGGCTCGCTCATGGATCTCCCTCGCTCAGGCTCCTGCCGCATTGTAGGCACGGCGGATCGGCCCGACGCGGCGCGGGAGAGGCACGCCGGCGGGCGTGTGTCAGGGAGGACGATGCGCCGCGCCCGGGTGCGTGTGCACCGCTTTGTCCGACTCGCCCGGGTGCGTGCGCGCCGGGGCGCTCGAATAGTTGGTGTGAAATGGATCATCCGACTTGACTGGGGATGATTACACGGCTGTAATTTCCTGAGACGGGTGGAGGGCCCGTCGCGATCGGGAGGTGGGACCGTGTGGGATATCTACGGCGGCTCCGTGCCCTCCGACGCGGGAAAGCCGGCATCGACGCTGGCGTCCGTGGTCGACATCTTCGGCGAGACCGAGGATGACGGCCCTCTGGCGTGGCAGGAGCGCGCGCTGTGCGCCCAGACCGACCCCGAGGCGTTCTTCCCCGAGAAGGGTGGCTCCACGCGTGAGGCGAAGAAGGTGTGTGCGTCCTGCGACGTCCGCTCCGAGTGCCTCGACTACGCGTTGGCCAACGATGAGCGGTTCGGGATCTGGGGTGGGCTCTCGGAGCGTGAGCGCCGCAAGCTCAAGCGGCGCGCGGTCTAGCCGGATTTTCCGCGTGGGAGTGCGATGAGTCCTGCGCGCCTGCTGGTGCGCGCGATCGTCGTCTCCGACGGTCGTTCGACGCACCTGCCCGAGGTCCTCGCCGCCGTCGCGGCGCAGTCCTTGCGTCCCGACATCCTCCACGTGGTGCTCGGCGAGGGCGTCGAGCGACCCGAGGTCCCCGAGGGCCTCGCCGTCGACTGGGTCGACGCGGGCCGTACGTACTCGCGAAGCGTGTCGCGCGTGCTGGCGGCGCATCCCGCTCACCCGCACGAGTACCTGTGGCTCCTGCACGACGACACGGCGGCCCTGCCCGAGGCGCTCGGCCAGCTGGTGGCCACGGCGAAGAAGCGCACGGCCGCGGCGGTGGTCGCGCCCGCGCATGTGCGCTGGGACGATGCCTCGCGGCTCGTGAACCTGGGCGTCACCACCACGCGGGTGGGTGCCCGGAGGGTCGACCTGGTCGAGCAGGACGACATCAACCAGGGACAGTACGACGAGCGCGACGACGTGCTTGCGGCCTCGCTCGCGGCCGCGCTCGTCCGCCGCGACGTGTGGGAGGCGTTCGGCGGCCTGGAGCAGGCCTACCGCGGCTACGGCGACAGCCTGCATTTCTGCCGCCGCGCGTGGCGCGCCGGTCACGATGTGGTGATCGTGCCCGCGGCGAAGGTGCGCCACGCGCAGGACGGGCTCATGGGCGTGCGCTCGGGATCCGCGCGCGGCGAGGACTCGACCTACGGGCTCCGCCGCACCGGCGAGTGGGTGCACTCGCTCGCGTGGTCGCCCGTGCTCGTGATGCCGCTCCTGGTGCTGTGGTCGTTCCTGTCCGCCGCGACCCGCGCCGTGCTGCGCATCGCTCAGAACGAGTCCCGCATGGTCGGCGCCGACCTCGCGGTGCCGTGGCGGCTGCTCGCGCGCGTGCCACAGGTGCCCGCGATGCGGCTGCGCATCAGGCGCGGCTCGACGCGCTCCGCCGCCGCCGTCGCACCGTTCCTCGTAGGCACCAGGGCCGTGGTGTCGCACATCCGCTCGCGCGAGCTCCACGCGTACGACCGGTGGCGCGCGCAGTCCGCTCCGTCGGACATGGTGCGCCAGGAGCTCGAGCGCGCCGCGGTGCGCAGGCGCGCCGGCCTCGCGATCGTCACGATGCTCGCCGTCGCCGCCTCGGTGGCGCTCCATGGCACGTGGCTCACCGCGCTCTCCTCGGGCCGCATGCTCGCGGGCGAGGCGCTCGGCGTCACGGACACCTCGGTGGCCGCCCTGTGGGAGCGCACGTGGTCGGGGTGGAGCGCGGACGGCTTCGGGCTTCCCGCGCTCGACGGAGCGTTCAGCGCGCTGCTCCTGCCGCTTGCGGCCCTCCCGGGAGGTCTTCGCGTGTGGCTGGGGCTCCTGCTCGCGCTCGGCGTCGCGCTCGCGGCCGTCTCCGCATGGTTCGCGCTCGGCGCGGCGACCCGCTCGGTATGGGCCCGCGGGCTCGGCGCGCTCGCGTACGCGCTCTGGCCCCTTCATCTTCAGGCCGTCGCCGACGGCCGCGTGGGTGCGGTCATCGCGCATGTGATGCTGCCGTGGTTCGCGATGGGTGTCGCGCGCGCCGCCGGCTGGCATCGCGGAGAGGCGATCGGAGGCGGCGAGGAGTTCCCCTCGACGCGCACCCCGTCGCCCAGCGCGGCGATGGGAGCGGCGTTCTCGCTCGCGGTCGTGGTGGTCGCCGCGCCCGTGCTGCTCGTGCCGCTCGTGGTCGTGGTGATCGTCGCGGGCGCCTTCGCGGGCCGTGCGCGGTGGCGCGTGTGGTCGGCCGCGGTGCCGGCGCTCATCGTCTCCGGTCCGGCGCTCGTCGCGGCGTGGTCCGCGGGGCCGTTCACGCGCGACGCGTGGGCGATCCTGGCGCGAGAGAACGGACCCGCGCTCGCCAGCACGGCGGTCGAGCCCTGGCGTCTCGTGCTGGGCCTCACCGCCCACTCGCAGGGGGCCCCCGGGCTGCCGGGCATCCCCGGCACCGTCGTCGTCGGCGCGGTCGGGCTGGGCGTGGTGCTCGCCGCGGCCATCGCCGTCGCGTCCGGGCGCGCGCCGTGGGCCGCCGCGAGCGGTCTCGCGATCGCCGGGCTCGGGGTCGTGACCGCCGTCGCCGGGCAGGCGACCGTGGTGGTGCACGATGCGGGCACGGGCGAGGCCCCTGCGAACGGCTTCGCGGGACCGGGCTCGACGCTCATCGCCGCGGGGCTCATCGGCGCCGCGGCCGCCGCATCGTCCCGGCTGTGGATCGCCGTGGAGGGGCGCGGCCGCGCCGCGGTGCGGACCGCGGCGTCCGTCTCCGTGGTCGCGATGGCGGGCGTCCTGGTCGCGAGCGTGGTGGTCGAGGCCTGGCCGGGACGTGCCGAGCGTGGCGACGTCCACGCGGTGTCGACCGCGGTGCTGCCGCTCGTCGCGGCGCTCGAGCAGGACCTCGGCACGCGCCAGCGCGTGCTCCTGCTCGCCGACACGGAGACGGGCGTCGACTACTCGGTGCTCGAGTCGGACGGCACCACCACGGTGACCGGCCGCGCGCAGACCGACGCCGCGGGCGCGCCCGTCGCGCGTCCTGGGACGTCGCCCACGACCCCCGCGGTGCTCGCCGACACCGTCGCGGTGCTGGCCGGGGCGGGCGCGGACGCGACGCCCGTGCTCGCCGACTGGGGCATCGGCGTGATCGTGGCCGCGCCCGGGTCGCCCATGATCGCGAGCTCGCTCAGCCAGATCCCGGAGCTCAGCCTCATCGGCGCGAGCGATGTGGGGACCTCGTATCGCGTCTCACGCCCGGACGCGGACGAGCCGGTCTCGCGGGCGTGGCTCGAGGCCCCGACCGGGATCGTGACCGCGGACTCCGACTCCTGGTCCGGCGCGGTCGACGCCGGCAGGGGCGACGCGGGCACGCTCGTGATCGCTGCGGCCGCCGACCCCTCGTGGACCGCGACCGCGGACGGCGCCGCGCTCGATGCGGTCGAGGACGAGCAGGGTCGCGCCGCGTTCGCCGTGCCCGCCGGGGTGCGCGAGGTGACCTACGGGTACGAGGACACGGACTACCGCTGGTGGTGGTGGGCCTCGGTGGTCGCGACCGCGTGGGCGCTCGTGGGCATGGTCCCGCTGCACGACCGACGGTTCCAGGCGGTGCGACGATGATCCGGCGGCTGGTGGTGCTGCTCGCGGCGGGTGCCGCGATCGTGGCGGTCGTGGTGTCCGGCCGCATCGTCGCGGACGAGCCCGCCGAGCGCGCGACGACCGTCGCGGAGGTGATCCCCGCGGTGCAGCCGCTCGCGTGCCCCGGGCCGGTGGAGATCCCCGTGGGCGACATCGACTCCGGCGACCCCGACCTGGGCTCGGGCTCGGGTGAGCGGACCTACGACGTCGAGGGCGAGGGCGCCGATCCCGTGGGCGTCGGTTTCCTCTCCGAGGGCGACGTCGCGGCGTCGCTCGAGCGCATCGGGACGGGTGACGTCGCGGGCATCGCCGCCGCGGCGTGCGTCGCGCCCGTGCGCGACCAGTGGCTCGTGGGCGGATCGACCGCGCTCGGCGCGAGCGCGCGACTGGTGCTCACCAACCCCTCCGACGCGTCCACCGAGGCCACCGTGACGCTCTACGGCGGTCTCGGCGAGATCGAGGAGCACGCGGTCGTCTCGATCGCCCCGGGTGCGCAGCAGGACCTGCTGCTCGAGGGGATCGCGGCGGAGGTGCCGGCGCTCGCGGTCCACGTGGTCGCCACCGGTGCCGGGATCGTCGCGCACCTCCAGGACTCGCGACTCGACGGCTTCCAGGCTGCCGGCACCGACTGGGTGACGCGGGGCGCGCAGCCCGGCACCTCGCTCGTGGTGCCCGGCGTGGGCGTGTCTGGCGAGGCGACGGCCACGCTGCGGCTCCTCGCGCCCGAGGGCGCGGACGTCGCGCTCACGCTCGCGGGCGAGGACGGTGCCGCCGAGTGGGGCGGCGTCTCGGCGCTCGAGCTCGAGCCGGGCGTGGTCACCGAGGTCGAGGTGCCTGCGGTCGCGTCGGGCGCCATCGAGATCGAGGCCGATGCGCCGGTGGTCGCGGGTGCGCTCGTGACCGTGCCGCGTGAGGTGGTGGACGGTCCGGACGACGCGCTCGCGGCCGACCTCGCGTGGACACCGGCTCAGCCCGCAGATGACGGCGCGGCGCGGTCGGTCATGATCGCGGAGCATGTGACCGCGCTCGCGGTGCACGCCTCCGCCTCCGGCGAGGTCGCCTTCACGGATGCGACGGGCGCCGTGGTGGCCTCCGCGTCGATGACCGCGGGGTCCAGCCGCCTCATCGAGGTGGACCTCCCCGCGGGCACCGTGGTGACAGGGCCGGCCGGCGCGGCCTGGATCGCGATCGCGACCGACGAGCCGGGATTCATCGGCACCCTGGTACCGCGACGCACGGACGTCGAGTCGACGCAGGTGGCCGTGAGCCAGCGAGGGTACGTGCGCGACGAGTCCTGATCGGGGCGAACGACCTACGTGCCGTAGTCGGGGTCGACGTCCTCGGGCGGGTGCCCCACCACGTGCGCGACGTGCTCCGTGACCACATCGCGCACGAGCGCCGGGAGGTCGCCCGGGTCGGCGCGCTGCTCGAGCGGGCGCCGGTAGATCACCACGCGTGTGGGCTGGCCCAGGTCCGCGGGGAACAGGCGTCCCAGCGGCACGCCGTCCTCCCACGGGGTCGGGTCCGACGGCGGCACGTCCTCGGTGCCGAACTCGATGCGTCCCCACTGGTCGCCCCAGCGGGGCTCGAGGCGGTCCACGGCATCGGCCACGAGCTCGTCGAAGCGCTCGGCCCGCGTGCGATGCCCGGGTGCGCCGAAGGGGAGGAGCGGCCTGCGCAGGCCGCGGCCGTGACGATCGCGCCGGGACATACGGTGAGGCTACCGCGCGCCCCGTGCCCCGCATCGTCCCGCCTCGCCCGCGTGCGGCGGCCCCGGCGTGGCAGCGGCGCACGCGCGCGGCGCGGGGGTACCGTCCAAGACGTGATCGCCACCCGTCAGTGCTCGCGTTCGTCGTGCGCCCGCCCCGCCGCGGCCACCCTGACCTACGTCTACGCGGACTCGACCGTGGTGGTCGGCCAGCTCTCCGCGGCCGCGGAGCCCCACAGCTACGACCTGTGCGCGCATCACGCCGACCGCTTCACCGCGCCCCGCGGCTGGGACGTGGTGCACATCCAGAGCGAGTTCGTGGAGCCCGAGCCGTCGAGCGACGACCTCGAGGCGCTCGCGCGCGCCGTGCGCGAGGCGGGCCGGCCGCGGCCGGCCCCCGCCTTCACGCCTCCCGCGCCCGTGGCCTCCGAGCCGCGCCGCGGACACCTGCGCGTCATCACCAACGACGCATAAAGGGATAAACAAGGCTTCGCTAAGGACAGGGCTCGCGACGTCCCGCTACCCTGACCCCGTGACGACCGCACCTGACCTGTCCCAGCTCATCAAGTCGTACGACGTCCGAGGCATCGTGGGGGAGACCCTCACGCTCGAGATCGCCACCGCGATCGGCGCCGCGTTCGCCGACGCGATCGTGCTGCCCGACGGCGAGACCACCGTGGCGATCGGTCACGACATGCGCGACAGCGGGCCCGGGCTCGCGTACGCCGTCGCCACGGGCCTCACCGCGCGGGGCGTCGACGTCGTGCGCATCGGCCTGTGCTCGACCGACGGGCTCTACCACGCGTCCGGCGCGCTCGACATCCCGGGCGTCATGATCACCGCAAGCCACAACCCGGCCGCCTACAACGGCATGAAGCTGTGCCGCAGCCGCGCCCGCGCCGTGGGAGAGAACTCGGGTCTTGCGGACGTGCGCGCCCTCGCGTCGCGGTACCTGGTCGAGCCGCCCGCGGCCGCGGAGACGCCCGGCACGGAGACGATGCGCGACATGGTGGGCGAGTACGGCGCCTTCCTTCGCGGCCTGGTGCCGCTCGACGGCATCCGCCCGCTCAAGGTCGTGGTCGACGCCGCGAACGCGATGGCCGGCTACACGGTGCCGGCGGTGCTCGGCACGGCCAAGGGGCTCCCCGAGCTGCCGCTCGAGATCATCCCGCTCTACTTCGAGCTCGACGGCACGTTCCCGAACCACGAGGCGAACCCGCTCGACTCGTCGACGCTCGTGGACCTCCAGGCGGCGGTCAAGGAGCACGGTGCGGACATCGGGCTCGCCTTCGACGGCGACGCCGACCGCTGCTTCGTCATCGACGAGCGCGGCGAGGTGGTCACCCCCTCCGCCATCACGTGCCTGGTGGGCCTGCGCGAGACCGCGCGCGAGCTCGCGGCGGACCCCGACGCGCAGCCGACCGTGATCCACAACCTCATCTCCTCCCGTGCCGTCCGCGAGCAGCTCGCCGCGGCGGGTGCGACCCCGGTGCGCTCGCGTGTGGGACACAGCTTCATCAAGGCGGAGATGGCGCGCCTCAACGCGGTGTTCGGCGGCGAGCACTCGGGCCACTTCTACTTCCGCGACTTCTTCTACGCGGACTCCGGGATGATCGCGGCGATGCACGTGCTCGCGGCGCTGGGCTCGCAGGACGGCCCGCTGTCCGCGATGATCGCGCAGCACGAGCCCTACGTCGCGTCGGGCGAGATCAACTCCACGGTCGACTCGGTGCCCGACGCCCTCGCGCGTGTCAAGGCGGCGTTCGTCACCGAGGACGTCTACTCGGACGACTTCGACGGCCTCACGGTCGAGCACTGGCCCGCCCCGGGCGAGGGCGAGCGCTGGTGGTTCAACGTGCGCCCGTCGAACACCGAGCCCCTGCTCCGCCTCAACTCGGAGGCCGACGGCGCCGCGCTCATGGAGCGCAAGCGCGACGAGGTCCTCGCCGTCATCAGGGAGGCCTGAGTGTCCACCGAGGGCGGCACCAAGGCCGTCGTCGCGGCGCTCAGCGCCAACCTGGGCATCGGCGTCACCAAGTTCGCCGCGTGGGGCCTCACGGGTGCATCGTCCATGCTCGCGGAGGCCATCCACTCGGTGGCGGACTCCGGCAACCAGCTGCTGCTCCTCCTGGGGGCGCGCAAGGCGCGCCAGGAGGCCACTCCCGAGCACCCGTTCGGGTACGCCCGGTACCGCTACTTCTACGCGTTCATCGTCGCGGTCGTGCTGTTCACGCTCGGCGGCCTGTTCGCGCTGTACGAGGCGTGGCACAAGTGGCAGCACCCCGAGGCGATCGAGTCGTGGCAGTGGGTGCCGGTGGTGGTGCTGCTGGTCGCGATGGCGCTCGAGGGCATGTCCTTCCGCACCGCGATCGTCGAGTCCAACAAGATCCGCGGCAACGTGGGCTGGGGCAAGTTCATCAAGCGCTCGCGCTCGCCCGAGCTGCCGGTGATCCTGCTCGAGGACTTCGGCGCGCTCATCGGCCTGGTGTTCGCCTTCTTCGGCGTCTCGATGACGCTGGTGACCGACGACGGCCGGTGGGACGCGTTCGGCACCGCGATGATCGGCGTGCTGCTCGTGTGCATCGCGACCGTGCTCGCGCGCGAGACCCGCGAGATGCTGCTGGGCGAGTCGGCGACCGAGGAGGACCTCGCGAGGATCCGCGCCGCGCTCGCCGAGGGCGGCTATCCCGACGTCATCCACCTGCGCACGTCGCACCTGGGGCCCGAGGACATCCTCGTCGCGGTCAAGGTCGGCGCCGGCGCCGAGGAGACGCTCGAGACCATCGCGGCACGCACCAACACGGCCGAGTCGCTCATCCGCGAGGCCGTCCCCGCGGTGCGCCTCATCTTCATCGAGCCTGATATCCGGCACGATGCTGTCACCGGCGAGGGCGAGGCTCCCTCGCGCTGAGCCGAGGGGGCCGTCATGCACACGCTCGAGCTGCTGGGGGCGACGCTCGTCCTCACGGCGATCCTGTTCCGGCGGCCCCTGCTGGGCGCCCTGTTCGCCCAGCTCCGCGCGAGCCGCACGCCCGAGCCGACCGTGATGCGGCCGTGGGCCATGCGTGCCTTCGCCCTTGCCCCGGGCGAGGTCCCCACGCAGACCTGGCGCGCATCGTGCTCGGGGACCCAGGCGTGGGCGGCGGTCACGAGCGACGGGCGGTTCGTGGTCGGGACCGAGGCAGGGGAGAACCTCGTGAGGCTCGAGCGCGCCGACGTGGCCGGGGGGGCGCTGGAGGCCGCGTCGAGCGCGGACCACGCGGGGATGGTGGAGCTGACGATCGTGCCCGCGCAGGGTCCCGTCGTCGTCGTCGCCCTCGAGAGCAAGGCGGCCAAGGAGCTGCGGAAGTGGGCGTCCCGAGCCTAGGAGGGCCGGTACGGAGGCACCGCGCCCGACCCGTCCGGGACGCTCGGTCCTCGAGCTCAGTCGACGTCGGGGATCCCGTAGGGCAACGCCGTGAGCCTCGCCGCATCTCTCGCGGCGCGCGACATGCGGGCGGCCTCGACGGCGTGCTCGCGGTCGCGGCGCGCCACCAGCACCGCCGCGAGGAAGTCCTCGGGGTGCGTGCCCGCGGGCGGCAGGGGGGCGACGTGCGTCGCGAAGCGCGTCGACAGCTGGGTGCCGATGCGTGCGCGCGACGGGGCGTGCATCGTCCCCGCGCGGCCCAGGAACATGCGCGCGGTGAGCGCGAGGCCGTCGGGAAGGCGCGTGATGTCCGCGGTGAGGGCCCACGCGGCGAGCGCGGGCGGCATCGTGAGCGGCGGGAGGGCCCGTCGCGCCCCGCGGGTGCGCATCGCGTACGTGCCCGCGAGGTAGTCGCCGATGCGCTTGCCGCGCGAGCCGAGCGCGGACACGGTCACCGCGAGCATCCCGAGCGTCATGTAGACCTCGAACACCCCGACCAGGGCGCGCGCGGCGGCATGGCGGACGCTCACGGGGCCGCCGTCGTCGCGCACGATGCGCAGGCCCACCGCCCAGCGCCCGAGCGAGCGGCCGCGCGTGAGGGTCTCGACCAGGATCGGCGCGATCACGAGCACCGCGACCATCACCAGGATGGAGAGCGCGCGCGCCCATGCGTCGTTCACCCCGGCCAGCACGTTCTCGAGCATCGCGTAGGCGGCCACCAGGACCAGCACGGAGACGGTCAGGTCGATGAGGCCGGACAGCATGCGCAGCGGGACCGACGCGGCGCCCGAGTCGAGCACCACGCCCTCGCCGATGAGGATCGTGTCCTCGTCCGTCATGCGTCCTCCCTGGCCCAGGCCTCGTGTGGCATCGTAGCCGCGTGGACATCGACTCCTTCGGCGCCGTGCGCGAGGCGCGCTGGGCGAGGCTCAAGCAGCTGAGCGGCGCGCGGCGGCTCACGGGCGCCGAGGCGGACGAGCTCACGCGCCTGTACCAGGCGACGGCCGGCGACCTCGCGGCGGTGCGCTCGGCCGCGCCCGAGCCCTCCGTGGTCTCGCGGCTGTCGGTGCTGCTCGCGAGCGCGCGCGTGTGGCTCACGGGCGCGCACACGATGTCGACGGGGGACGCGGTCCGGTACCTCACCGTCACCCTGCCGGCGGCGCTGTACCGCGTGCGGTGGTGGAGCGTCGGCGTGACGCTCGCGGTGGTGGGCCTCGCGTTCCTGTCGGGCTGGTGGACGCTGACCCACCCCGAGGCGCTCGACCTGGTGGGGACGCCCGAGGCGCGCGCGGCGCTTGCCGAGGAGCAGTTCGCGAGCTACTACACCGAGTACGACTCGACGTCCTTCTCGGCCTTGGTCTGGACCAACAACGCCTGGCTCGCGGCCCAGTGCATCGCGTTCGGCATCACCGGCGTGTTCCCCCTGTACCTGCTGTACAACACGGTGCTCCAGCTGGGCGTCGCGGGCGCGGTGATGGCCGAGGCAGGTGCGCTCGAAGTCTTCTTCCAGCTCATCGCGCCGCACGGGCTGCTCGAGCTGTCCGCGGTGTTCGTCGCGGCGGGCACGGGGCTCCGCCTGTGCTGGACGATGCTCGTGCCGGGCCCGCGCCCGAGGGTCCGCGCGCTCGCGGAGGAGGGCCGCGCGGCGATCGCCGTGACGCTCGGCCTGGTGATCGCGCTGTTCGCGTCGGGCCTGATCGAGGGCTACGTCACGGGCTCCGCGATGCCGTGGTGGCTCAAGGTGACCATCGGCGTCATCGCGTTCGTGGCGTTCTGGCTCTACATCTTCGTCGCGGGCCGGGCGGCGACGCTCGCGGGCTCGCGTGGCGACTCCGAGGGCGACTTCGCGACCGACCAGGTCGCGCTCGCCGGCTGACCGCCTCCCTGCCTGACAGTGACAACGGAGCTGGTCCCGATCTGTCGGTGTGTCGGGCGGCATCGCGCCGCTCTCCCCGGCGTGTCGCCGCGAGATCCGTTGGCGCTGTCCGGGCGGGAGGGCGAGGCTAGAGCCGGCCCGCCGCCTTGAGCGCCAGGTACCGGTCGCACACCGCGGGAGCCAGATCGTCGGGCAGCGCGAGCACCACCTCGGCCCCGAGCTGGCGCAGGCGCGTCGCGACAGCCTCGCGCTCGAGCAGGGCCCGCGCCGCTGCGCCCGCACCGTACGCCGCATCGGTGTCGCCCCGCGCGGCGAGCATCGAGCCCAGCTCGGGGTCCTCGACCGAGCCCACGAGCACCTGATGGTGGCGCTGGAGCGCGCCGACCGCCTCGATCAGCCCGGAGTCGAGCGCCGAGGTCTCGACCGTCGTCAGCAGCACCACCAGCGAGCGCTGGGACACGCGTGACCCGACCAGGCGCACCATCGCGGGCCAGTCGGGCTCGAGCAGCGAGGCCTCGACGGGCGCGAGGGCGTCCGCCAGTTCGGTCATGAAGGCGGGCCCGGACGATGCGGCGCGCGCCTGCTCGGAGCGGTCGAACGCCGTGGCCTGGACGCGGTCCCCGGCGCGCGATGCGAGCGCGGCGAGCAGCAGCGAGGCCTCGATCGAGGCGTCGAGGCGCGGCGCGTCGCCCACGCGCGCGGCGGACAGCCGCGCGCAGTCGAGCACCACCACCACGCGGCGGTCGCGCTCGGGACGGTACGTCCGCACCACCACCTCGCCGCGGCGCGCGGTGCCTCGCCAGTCGATCGCTCGCACATCGTCCCCGATGACGTAGTCGCGCAGCGAGTCGAACTCGGAGCCCGCGCCCTTGAGCTGCACCGCGGTGCGGCCGTCGATCTCGCGCAGGCGCCTCAGGCGCGACGGCAGGTGGCGTCGCGAGGCGAACTCGGGCAGCACCCGCAGGCGCGCAGGGGCGTCGAGCGAGCGCTGACGGCCGGCCAGGCGCAGCGGGCCGTCGGTGCGGATGGTGACGGCGCCCGCATGCCGGTCGCCGCGACGCGTGGGGGTGAGCTGTGTCCGGAAGGTCACCGTCTCGCCGCGCGCGAGCGAGAAGCGGTGTCGCGTCTCGTCGGCGCCCGCGGAGGGCTGCCACGCGTCGCGGACCGCGCCGCGCACGCGCCGCCGCCCCACGTTCGCCACGAGCAGCGAGGACCGCGTCGACTGCGTGAGCCGCACCGAGCCAGGGACGTCGCGGCGCACGCCCACCGACGAGGTCGGCGGCGCCATCCAGGTATCGAGCAGCGCGAGCGCGAGCACGCCCGCCACCCACCAGAACGCCACCTCGCGCGACTGCGTCACCGCCGCCGGGATCGCCCCGAGCGCGGTGAGCGCGACCGTCCAGCCGGTGAGGTGCATGTCAGCGAGGCACCGGCACCGTCGCGAGCACGGACGTCAGCACGGTGGTGGCGGTGACGCCCTCGAGCTCCGCCTCCGCGCGTACGCGCATGCGATGCGCGAGCGTCCAGCCGGCGAGCGCCTTCACATCGTCCGGGGACACGTACGTGCGGCCGCGCATCCAGGCCCACGCGCGCGCGGTCTGCATGAGCGCGGTCGCGCCGCGCGGGGAGACGCCGAGCGACACCGAGGGAGCCTCGCGGGTGGCCCGGCACACGTCCACGATGTACGCGACCACGTCGTCCGCGATCTCGACCTTCGCGACCTCCGCACGCGCGCGCTCGAGGTCGGCGATGCTCGCGACCGCGCCCACGCCGGCGGCCGCGAGGTCGCGCGGGTCGAAGCCCGCGGCGTGACGGCGCAGCACCGTGGCCTCGTCCTCGCGGCCGGGGAGCGCGACCGGGAGCTTGAGCATGAAGCGGTCGAGCTGCGCCTCGGGCAGCGGGTAGGTGCCCTCGTACTCGACCGGGTTCTGGGTCGCGATCACCAGGAAGGGGTCGGGAAGCGGCCGTGCCTCGCCGTCGACGGTGACCTGACGCTCCTCCATCGCCTCGAGCAGCGCGGACTGCGTCTTGGGGGGCGTGCGGTTGATCTCGTCAGCGAGCAGGAGGTTGGTGAAGATCGGCCCCTCGCGGAAGGAGAACGCCGCGGTGCGTGCGTCGTAGACCAGCGAGCCCGTGACATCGCCCGGCATGAGGTCGGGCGTGAACTGCACGCGCTTGGTGTCGACCTCGAGGGACGCGGCGAGCGCGCGCACCAGCAGGGTCTTCGCGACGCCGGGCACGCCCTCGAGCAGCACGTGCCCGCGGCACAGGAGCGCGATCACCAGCCCGGTGACGATCTGGTCCTGGCCCACGACGGCCTTGCCCACCTCGGTGCGCAGAAGGCCCAGGGCGCCGCGAGCCTCGGCGCCCGCGTCGGCCTCGGCATCGGACGATGCGGGCGCGGGCGCGGGCGCGGGCGCGGGCGCGGGCGCGAGCTCTGGCTGGGGCGCCGCGCTCGGGTCGGGCATGGCCTCGGAGGGAGGGGTGTCGGTCACGGTCGGTGAACCTCGCTTTCCAGTGCGTCGAGCTCGGACATCAGGGTGAGGAGCGCCGCGTCGTCCGCGGGCGGGGGTCCGTAGAGCAGCCGGTCGACGTCCTGCGCGGGGCGCCCGGACGCGCGTGCGATCGCGGCGACCAGGGTCTCGCGCGCCTCCGAGCGGGGCACGCCGATGCGGCGGCCCATGCGCATCGCGGCCGCGGCGCGTAGCGAGGCCGCGGCACGCCCCGTGGCACGTGCCTTGCGGTACAGCCGGGCGCGGCCGCGCGTCGCCTCGGAGGCGCGCACCACCACGGGCAGCGGCTCCGCGACGAGCGCGCCGAAGCGGCGCGCCTTCCACACGGCGGCCACGAGCACCGTGAGCGCGAGGGCGTACAAGGCGGTGCCGGTGCCCGGCGGGAGGAAGTCGGGGACAGGCTCGAACTCGCCGGGCGTCTCGCCGGTCGGCCGCGATCCGTCGGCGCCCCACGTGAGCAGGCTCGAGTCGAAGCCGTCCGCCACGTACCAGAGCACCTCGGGTTGGCGCCCGAGCGCACGGAGCGCGAGAGCCGCGTGGCCGAGCTCGTCGAGCTGGTCGTTCGTCACGAGCGTGGAGGAGGCGATGACCGTGACGGTGCGGCCGCCGACCTCGGCGCGCCCGAAGCCCGCGGTCCCGCCGTGCAGGAAGCACAGCTCGACGCCGTCGCCGGTGGCGGCCAGGCCCTCGTCCGCCACGCGCACGGTTCCCGCGGCGAGCGCATCCGGGTCGGAGCAGCCGGCCTCGACGGTCCGCGGGATCGCGATGAGCTCGTCCGTCGCGGGGACCCCGAGCGCGGCGAGCGACTCGTCGGAGGCGCCCAGCAGCACCACGTCGCCGGGGTATTCCGCGAGCGACTCGAGCTGGCGCGCGCCCAGCAGGTACGGCGTGGCGATCACCACCGTGGTCGCCGCGGGATCCGCGATGCGGGCCTGCGCCAGACGGTCGACCTGCCGCACGTCCACGCCGTGGTCCCGCAGGATCTGCGCGACGGCGCGCGTGCCCGTCGACCGCGAGTTCTCGGTCGACAGGGGGACGACGTCCCCGCCGCGCGAGCCGAGCAGCATGAGCGCGACGATGGCGGCGAGCAGGGCGACGGCGACGATGCCGAGCCGGCTGCGCCGGGCGCGCGCCGCGAGGCCGGGACCCGCCGGCGCGACCACCAGGTCGGCGGGGGTCGTCACGGCGCCGGCTCCATCGCCGTCAACCGCGGACGCGCGTGCAGACAGGCCGCGAGCGTCTCGCTCACGTGCGTGTACGTCTCCTCGGAGGCCTCGACATGCCCGTAGCGGATGCCGTCGAAGGCGTCCGCGTCGCGCTGGAGCCGGGGCGCGAGCGCGGGCAGCGCGCGCGAGGCCTCCGCCGCGGCCTCGGCGGCGGTCAGGCCCGCCGTGAGCGACACGACGTCGCGCTGCGCGAGGTGCGCGATGAGGGCGCGGTACAGGTCGAGCGTCGCGGGACCCCAGTCGCGGGCACGGGCGGCCTCGCGCGCAGCCTCCTCGAGCTGTGCCGCGTCGCGCGCGTCGTCGAACAGGCCCTCGCCCGTGCGGCGTGCGCGCGAGCGCCGCATCGGCCCGACCACGAGCCACACCACCAGCGCCACCACCGCGAGGGCGATCGCCGCCGCGACGATCGTGCCCGTCGCGCCCGTGGCACCGCCGATCCCGTTGCCGATGCCGTCGATGAGCTCGCCCAGCCAGCGCATGAACGAGTCGAGCCACGAGGAGCCGCCCTCCTGGTACTCGCCCTTCGCGAGCTCGTCGGCCGCCCAGCGGCGGGCCGTCTCCGCGTCGGGACCGAGCGGCGGGGCGTCGAGGCTCACGCGCGCCGCGCCTCCGCGGCCTCCGCGAGCGTGAGGTCGAAGCCCTCGTGGCGGATGCGCAGGTCGACCAGCAGGAGCGCGAAGAGCGAGCCCAGGTAGGAGTACGTGAGCACGTACGAGACCACGAGCGACACGACCATCGTGAGCACGAACGCGATGCCGAGCACCACCGCGCTGTCGGGCGCGGCGAAGGTGAGCGCCAGGGACGCGAAGTTGCCCACCTGCCCGATGACCATTGACACGACGAAGATCAGCACGCTCGCGACGAGCAGCACGAGCACGGACCACCAGTACCGACCCTTGAGCAGGCGCATGGCGCGCGCGATCGCCTTGCCCGCGCTGCGCTGCTCGAGCACCACCACGGGACGCGCGACGCCGCCGATCAGCATGACCGTCACCGCGACGGCGATGTACACGAGCACCACGATGATCACGGCGAGGATCGCGGCGCCGACCGAGTCCAGCGATCCCACGAGGGCGGCGACCAGGAAGCCGAGCAGCAGCGCGACCACGGAGGCGAGGAACGCGTACAGGTAGAGCAGCAGCAGGGAGCCGATGCGCGGGCGCACGGCCTTCCAGGCGTCGCCCAGGGTGATCCGCTCGCCGAGGATCCCGCGCGCGACGGCCGGCGCGACGATCGCGCTCGCGAGCACATCGGCCAGCAGCATCATGACGCCCGCGGCGATGAGCAGCGCGACCGTGTCCGAGCCGAGCGTGGTCCCGCCCGTCCCGCCGACGTCGAAGAAGAGCATCGAGGCGTCCTCGAACGCGAACCACGCGGCGAGCGTGAGCAGCGCGGTCGCGCCGAGCGTGAACAGCAGCGGTCCGCCGACGACCACGCCGCGGTTGAAGCGCATCGCGCGGAAGGGCAGGCCGAGCAGGTCCCCGAAGCCCAGCGGGCGCAGGGGCATGAACCCCGGCTGCCACGAGGCCGAGGTGGGCACGCGGCCCGGTGCGGCCATCGGCGGCGGCATCGCGGGGGACGAGGCGGGCGCGGGCCAGGACGATGCGCCGGCAGCCGGCGCGGCGGGCGCGCCGGGAGCGTGCCACGGCTGCGCAGTGGGCGCCGGCCACGACGTCGGTGCGGCCGTCGGGGGAGCGGGTGCGGCGCTCGGCTCCTGACCAGGAGCGATGGGGTTCGGAGCAGCCCAGGCGGCCTCGTCGTCCCGGTCGTCCACGGTGCTCCCTCCCTCGCGTTCCGCCCATCCTGCCACGTGGTGCAGGGGCCTCGGGGGAGCGCTCGGCATAATGGGTGCATGACGGCGAAGATCCTGGTGGTCGACGACGACCCCGCGGTGTCCGAGATGCTTGGAATCGTCCTGCGCGGCGACGGCTTCGAGACGGTGTTCTGCGATCACGGTGACGAGGCGGTGGCCGCGTTCCGTGCGACCAACCCCGACGTGATCCTGCTCGACCTCATGCTGCCCGGCACGAGCGGCATCGACATCTGCCGCGAGATCCGCGCCGAGTCCGGCGTGCCGATCATCATGCTCACCGCGAAGTCGGAGACGGTCGACGTGGTGCTGGGCCTCGAGTCGGGCGCCGACGACTACGTCCCCAAGCCGTTCAAGCCGCGCGAGCTCATCGCACGGGTGCGCGCACGCCTGCGCCGCAACGACAACGCGACCCCCGCCGTGGTGCGCGTCGCGGACCTCGAGATCGACGTCACGGGCCATCGCGTCACGCGCGGGGGCGAGCTCATCCCGCTCACGCCTCTCGAGTTCGACGTGCTCGTCACGCTCGCGCGCAGCCCGGGTCAGGTCTTCACGCGCGAGGTGCTGCTCGAGGACGTGTGGGGCTACCGGCACGCGGCGGACACGCGCCTGGTCAACGTGCACATCCAGCGCCTGCGCGCCAAGGTCGAGCGCGACCCGGAGAACCCGGAGATCATCGTCACCGTGCGCGGCGTCGGCTACAAGGCCGGTGGCGTCGGGTCGTGAGGCTCACCCCTCGCTCCCTGTGGGCGAACCTCGCGAAGGGTCCCCGACGGGTCTGGCGCAGGTTCCGCGGCTCGCTCCTGCTGCGCGTGGTCGCATCGACCACCGTGGTCGGGCTCGGCGCGGTCATCGTCATCGGCGCCATGGTGAGCACGCAGATCCGCGACGGGCTGGTCGAGACGCGCGTCGACAGGATCCTCGACGAGTCCGCGCGCGACGCCGCCTCGGCGCAGGAGCAGGTCGACACGTCCACCGCGGAGACCCCGGGCGACCTGCAGCAGCTCGCGATCGACCTGGTCGACGGGCTGGGCGCGCTCGGCGGCAGCTCGCGCGGCCTGGTGCTGCTCCGCGACCCGTCGAACTCGTCCGGTGTGCTGCTCTCCACCCCCGTGACCGACGCGAGCCTCGTCGACGTCATCAGCCCGGAGATGCGTGAGGCGGTGCAGTCCGGGCAGGCGCAGTCGTGGCAGCACATCGCGCTTCCCGACACCGGCGACCCGGGCGTGGTGGTCGGCGTGCCCTTCACCATCAGGGTTGCGGGCGAGTACGAGCTCTACTTCGTCTACTCCCTCGCGGACGAGGCCTCGACGCTGGGGCTGATCCAGCGCGTGCTCGCGGTCGGCGGCATCGCGCTCCTCGCGCTCCTCGCGGTGCTCACGGTCCAGGTGTCGCGCCAGACCGTGCGACCGGTGCGCCAGGCCGCGCGCGTCGCGTCGAGGCTCGCCGAGGGCATCCTCTCCGAGCGCATGACCGTGCGCGGGCAGGACGAGATGGCGACGCTCGCGCGCACCTTCAACGAGATGGCGGAGTCGCTCCAGCGCCAGATCACGCGCATGGAGGAGCTGTCCCGTCTCCAGCGACGGTTCGTGTCCGACGTCTCGCACGAGCTGCGGACGCCGCTCACCACGATCCGCATGGCGGCCGACGTGCTGCACGATGCCCGCGCGGGCTTCCCGCCCGAGGTCGCGCGCTCGGCAGAGCTGCTCGACACGCAGATCGACCGCTTCGAGTCGCTGCTGTCCGACCTGCTCGAGATCTCGCGCATCGACGCGGGCGCCGCGCAGCTCGAGTTCGACGAGATGTCGGTCGCCGATGTGGTGCGCGACCAGGTGGAGGCGATGGTCCCGGCGGCGCGCAGCCTGGGCGTCGAGCTCCAGCTGTGGGTCGCGAAGGGCAGCCACGTCGCCTCGATCGACCGCCCGCGCGTCGCGCGCATCGTCCGCAACCTGCTGTCGAACGCGATCGAGCACGCGCAGCGCAGGCCCGTCGACATCGTGGTCGCGTCCTCGAAGCGCTCGGTCGCCGTGGTGGTCCGCGACTACGGCATCGGCCTCACCCCGCAGCAGGCGCAGCGCGTGTTCGACCGCTTCTGGCGGGCGGACGCCGCGCGCGCCCGCACCATGGGCGGCACCGGGCTGGGGCTGTCGATCGCGCGGGAGGACGCGCAGCTGCACGGCGGCCGCCTCGAGGCGTGGGGCCTGCCGGGCAAGGGCGCGAGCTTCCGTCTCCAGCTGCCGCGCACGGCGCAGGGGCTCGGCCAGCACCCCCCGCTGCCCCTCGTCATCGCGGAGCTGGACTACAGCGCGGTCGCGCAGCGCGTGCCGCTCGAGTCGGATCGCAAGGAGGTCGCGCCATGAGGCTGAGGTTCGCCGCGGTATGCGCGGCCGCGGCTCTCGCGCTCGGTGCGTGCGCCGTGATCCCCACCACGGGAGCGGTCAACGAGGGCTCGGGCGAGGTCGAGGGTGCGGAGCCGCTCGTGCCGTTCGCGGAGGGCCCTCAGATGGACGACAGCGTCAACGCGATCGTCTCGGGCTTCATCGAGGCGACCGCGGCGGGCTTCGCCTCCGACTTCACGGTGGCGCGCGAGTACCTCACGGTGCCGGCGCGCGCCGACTGGGACCCTCTCGCGCAGGTCACGGTCTTCGACTCGGGCGCGCTCACCCAGGACTACGACGAGGCCACGGGCATGGTGACCTACTCGGTCCCGGTCGCGGCGCGGCTGGACGATGCGGGGCGCATGGTCGAGGCCCAGGCGGGCACCCAGGCGCAGCTCGAGTTCCAGGTCGAGCGGTCGGTCGCGAACCAGTGGCGCATCGGCGGCCTCGACAACGGCTCGCTGGTGGCGGAGGCGACCTTCAACCAGGTGTTCCTGCCCGTCACGCTCGTGTTCGCCTCGATCGACGGCACCACCGTGGTGCCCGAGCAGCGCTGGCTGCCGCAGGCGAACATCGCGACCTGGGCCGCGAGCGAGCTCGTCGCCGGGCCGTCGCCGTGGCTCGCGAACGCGGTGACCACCGGCTTCCCGGCGGGCTCGGCGCTCGCGGTGGACTCCGTGGTGGTGACGGACGGCGTGGCCAAGGTGCAGCTCGCGGCGCAGTCGGCGGGGACGGCCGAGCAGCGCGCGCTCGCGGAGCAGCAGCTGCGCCTCACCCTCACGGCGCTGCCCGGCGTCCGCGAGGTCGACGTCACGGTCGGCGGGGTCCCGCTGACGACGGACCCTCAGGACACGCTCTCGCGCGAGCCCGTCCCCGCGAGCGTCGCGGCGCTCTTCATCGACGGCCGGCTCGGGCTGTGGGACGGCGAGGAGGTGCGCGTGGTGCCCGACGCGGTGGGCGCGCTGCCCGAGGGGGCGAACAACCTCGCGACGTCGTACGACGGCACGCGCACGGCCTTCCGGGTCGGCTCGAGCAGCATCGTCGGCTCGGACGCGCTCGCCGGCGGCATCGACTCGCTCGTCGCCCCGGCCGATGCGGGCGAGCCCCAGGGCACCATGGAGGTCACGACTCTCGTCGAGGGAGCCTCGCTGGTGCCGCCCGGCTTCGACCGCTACGGCTTCGTGTGGACCGCGGAGACGAACGAGCCGGAGTCCGTCATCGCCGTCTCCGCCGACGGCGTCGAGACGGATCTCGATGCGCGCTGGCTCGCGGGGCGCACCGTCGAGCAGGTGGTGCCGTCGCGCGACGGCGCGCGCCTGGTGGTCGTGTCGCGATCGGGCGCGCAGACCGTGGTCGAGGTCGCCGAGGTGGTGCGCTCCGACGCGGGCGAGCCGCTCAGCGTCGGCGAGCCGATGCAGGTGGGCGCCAACATCGGCACGGTCACGGATGCCATCTGGGTGGACGACCTCTCGATCGCGCTGCTCGGCGCGGCCGAGGGCTCCGACTCGGTGCCGCTGTGGATCGTGTCCGTCGGGGGCCGCACCACCGAGGACCTGGCCGTCGCGGACGCGGTCGCGATCTCGGCGCGGCATGGGGACCGCTCGATCACCCTCGTCGCGGCGGACGGGACGGTGCGGGAGCGCGCCGGCACCGCCTGGTCGACCATCGCCAGCGGGATCGACGACCTCGCGTACGCGGGCTGAGCCGACGCCCGCGCCCCGCGGGGCGATGTCCCCGGGCCGCGGTGGCCCTCGCCTCGTCCATGCGCGGCGCGCGCGGGTGAGCGCGCGCCCGCATCGCGGCCCAGGGTGCTCCCATGAACGATCGCCCTCGCGGCCCGGGAGCGCTGCTCGCGCGGCTGGTGGTGCCCGTGGAGTGCCCGGGCTGCCGCGCGCCCGACGTGCGGTGGTGCGAAGCGTGCGAGGCGCCCTGGTGGGAGCCTCCGCTGCGGTGCGAGTCGGGGGCGCCGCGGCTGTCCGCGGTGGAGCCGCCGCTCGCGGTGTGGTCGATCGCGCCCCTCGACGGCGCCGCCCACGGGGCCATCGCGGCGTGGAAGGACAGCGGCCGGCGCGACCTCGTGGCCCTGCTGGCGCCGGCGATGGAGCGGGCCGCGCATGCGCTCGCGCCCGCGCTCGGGGCCGCGATCCCCGCGGTGGCGGTGGTGCCGTGCCCCGCGCGCGCGGCGCACACGCGCCGACGCGGGGTCGACGTGCCGACGGTCCTGGCGCGCGCGGCGGCTGCAGGGCTCGCGCGTGGCGGGCTGACGGCGGGCGTGCGTCCCGCGCTGGTGCCCGCGCGGGGCTCCTCGCGGGGCGCTGGCGACCGGGGGCGGTGGCGGGCGGGTCCCCCTCGCGCCACGCGCGCGGCATGGCGCGACCCACGCCCCGTGGCGGCGCTGCTCGTCGACGATGTGCTCACCACCGGCGCGACGCTCGCGCGCGCGATGCAGGCGCTGGAGGGCTCGCCGCTCGTCCCGATCGGGGCGCTCGTGCTCGCATCCGCCGAGGGTCCGGGGCAAGGACCCGTAGTCCGTCGCGCATGACCGCGCGGGGGTCTATGGTGGGAGGTCCAGGACGACGAAGAACGTCGGACACCTTCATGGCGAGGAGGTGATGCCCCGGGCGCGACAGGCGCCGACCCCTTGCCCCGAGCCCGTGCGCGGGCTTCAGCGACAGTGAAGGAGTTTTCGTCATGGACATCGCCATCGTGGGACGCCACACCAAGGTCTCCGAGGACATGCGGCAGAAGATCTTCGAGAAGATGGAGAAGGTCGAGTCCCTCGCCCCGCGCGCGACGCGGGCTGACGTACATGTGGTCCATGAGAGGAATCCCAAGCAGGCCAACGACCGCGAGCGCGTCGAGATCACGGTGCGCGGCCGCGGCGTGGTGCGTGCCGAGGCGACGGCGGAGGACCGCTACGTCGCCCTCGACGGCGCGATGCAGAAGCTCACGGAGCAGCTGCGCAAGCTCCATGAGCGCAAGGCGCACCGTCACCAGGGCAAGGCCGGGCTCCACACGGTGCCCGCGCCGATCGACGAGCTGCCGGCGGTCGACGGGGACCGCGCGACCAGCGCCGAGGCCTGGGAGGGAGCGCCGGAGGGCTCGCACCGCGAGATCCCGATCGACGGCACCCCGATCATCATCCGATCCAAGACCCACGCCGCCGCGCCGATGAGCATCGCCGATGCCGTCGACCAGATGGAGCTCGTGGGACACGACTTCTTCCTCTTCCACGACCTCGACTCCGGGCTCGCGTCCGCCGTCTACCGCCGCCGCGGCTGGACGTACGGCGTGATCCACCTCGAGCAGAGCGAGAGCGAGACGCAGGCGCGCGAGACCGCCTGACCTGTCGCACGGCGGGGCTGCGCCCGGGTATATCTCCACCGAGGTAGATTCCCGGAGTGCAGCCCCGCCATTTCGCGTCCGTGGTCACCGCGGCCACGCTGTGGGGGTTCGGCGGGGTGCTCGGCACGATGCTGTCGCGGCACTCCGACCTGGGCTCGATGTCGATCGCGATGTGGCGCATGCTCGTCGCGGGCGCCGCCCTGCTGCTCTACCTCGCGGTCCGGCGCGCGCTGCGCCCGCTGCCGGGACCCGCGTGGCGCCGGGCGCTGCTCACGGGCGCGCTCACCGCGCTGTTCGAGGCGTGCTTCTTCAGCGCGATCCCGTACTCGTCGGTCGGGCTCGCGACGCTCATCGGCATCGGCTCGGCGCCGGTGTGCGTCGCGCTGTGGGACTGGGCGCACGGACGTCAGCGGCCCTCGGCCGCCACGCTCGGCGCGCTGGTGCTCGCCCTCGGAGGGCTCGCGCTGCTGCTCGGCGGCTCCCTCGACGCCGGCGGGGGCGGGCCGCTCGGGCCGCTGCTCGCGCTGGGGGCCGGCGCATCGTTCGCCGCGATCAGCGTGGTCAACCGCACGCCGGTCGACGGGCTCGGCCCGGTGGAGCACACCGCCGTCGCGTTCACGTGGGGAGGCCTGCTGCTCGTGCCCGCGGCCGCGCTCGCGGGCATCGCCGGACCTGCCACGCTCGGCGGCGTCGGCGCGCCCTCGGACGCCTACGGCTGGGCGCTCACGCTCGGCATGGGCGTGGTGGTGACCGCGCTCGCGTACGTCCTCTACCTCGGCGGGCTCCGCACGGTGCCGCCGTTCGTCGCGACCATCGTGTCCCTGCTCGAGCCGCTCGTCGCCGCGATCCTCGCCGCGTTCGTCTTCGGCGAGCGCCTCGGATGGGCCGGCATCGGCGGTGGCGCGGCGCTCGCCGCCGCGATCGTCCTGTTGCGCCCTCAGCGAGACGAGCCGGAGAGCATCCACTGACCGCCTACGATGGTCGGGGACTTACCAGGATTCGCGAGGAGTGCGACGTGGCATTGATGGACCGCATCATCCGTATGGGCGAGGGGCGCGAGCTCCGCCGGCTCGAGAAGGTGGTGACCCTGACCAACGCCCTCGAGGAGTCGTACGAGGCGATGTCGGACGACGAGCTGCGGGAGCTCACGGTCGAGTTCAAGGAGCGTCACGCCGGCGGCGAGTCGCTCGACGACCTGATGCCGGAGGCGTTCGCGGCGGTGCGCGAGGCGGCCCGCCGCACGCTGGGCATGCGCCACTTCGACGTGCAGCTCATGGGCGGCGGCGCGCTCCACCACGGCAACATCGCGGAGATGAAGACCGGTGAGGGCAAGACCCTCGTCGCGACGCTGCCCGCCTACCTCAACGCGCTCGAGGGCAAGGGCGTGCACATCGTCACGGTCAACGACTACCTCGCGAGCTACCAGTCCGACCTCATGGGGCGCGTGTTCCGCTTCCTCGGCATGAGCACCGGATGCATCGTCTCGGGCCAGTCTCCCGAGGTGCGCCGCCGACAGTACGAGGCCGACATCACGTACGGCACCAACAACGAGTTCGGCTTCGACCACCTGCGTGACAACATGGCGCTGCAGCCGTCGCAGCTGGTCCAGCGCGGCTACCACTACGCGATCGTCGACGAGGTCGACTCGATCCTCATCGACGAGGCGCGCACGCCGCTCATCGTCTCGGGCCCCGCGTCGGGCGACAACAACCGCTGGTACGTCGAGTTCGCGCGGCTCGCCAGCACCCTCGAGGTCGACGTCGACTACGAGGTCGAGGAGAAGAAGCGCGCGGTCGGCATCCTCGAGCCGGGCATCGACAAGATCGAGAAGGCGCTCGGGATCGAGAACCTCTACGACCCCGCGAACACGCCGCTCATCGGCTTCCTCAACAACGCGATCAAGGCCAAGGAGCTGTTCCGCAAGGACCGCGACTACGTGGTCCAGGGCGGCGAGGTCGACATCGTCGACGAGCACACGGGCCGCCTGCTCAAGGGCCGCCGCTACTCGGAGGGCCTCCACCAGGCCATCGAGGCCAAGGAGCGCGTGCCGATCAAGGCGGAGAACCAGACGTACGCGTCGATCACGCTGCAGAACTACTTCCGCCTCTACGGCAAGCTCGCGGGCATGACGGGTACCGCGCAGACCGAGGCCGCGGAGCTGCACTCGACGTACGGCATGGGCGTCATCCCGATCCCGACCAACCGCCCGATGATCCGTCAGGACCAGGCGGACCTGCTCTACAAGAACGAGCAGGCGAAGTTCACCGCCGTCATCGACGACATCCTCGAGCGCCACGACAAGGGCCAGCCGGTGCTGGTCGGCACCGTGTCGGTCGAGAAGTCGGAGTCGCTCTCGGCCGAGCTGCGCAAGCGTGGCATCGAGCACACGGTGCTCAACGCCAAGCAGCACGAGAAGGAGGCCGCGATCGTCGCGGAGGCGGGCCGCAAGGGCGCCGTCACCGTCGCGACGAACATGGCGGGCCGCGGTACCGACATCATGCTCGGCGGCAACCCGGAGTTCCGGGCCGTCGCGACGATGCAGGAGCGCGGGCTCGACCCGAAGGAGAGCCCCGAGGAGTACGAGGCGGTCTGGAAGGACGTCTTCGCGCAGGCGAAGGCCGATGTCGAGACCGAGCGGGACGAGGTCCTCGCGGCCGGCGGCCTCTACGTGCTGGGCACGGAGCGCCACGAGTCGCGCCGCATCGACAACCAGCTGCGCGGCCGCTCGGGCCGTCAGGGCGACCCGGGCGAGAGCCGGTTCTACCTGTCCCTCGAGGACGACCTCATGCGCATGTTCCAGTCGGGGCTGGCCGCGACGGTCATGAACTCCTCGGCGCTGCCCGACGACATGCCGATCGAGTCGAAGGTGCTCACGCGCGGCGTGCAGAGCGCGCAGGCGCAGATCGAGGGCCGCAACCACGAGATCCGCAAGAACATCCTCAAGTACGACGACGTCCTCAACTCGCAGCGTCACATCATCTTCGCCGAGCGCCGTCGCGTGCTCGACGGCGAGGACCTCCACGAGCAGATCCAGAGCTTCATCAAGGACGTCGTGACCGCGTACGTGCGCTCCGCGACGCTGGTCGGCTCGCCCGACGACTGGGACCTCGAGGCGCTGTGGAAGGACCTCCGCTCGGTCTACCCGGTGTCGATCGCCATCGACGAGGTGATCGACGAGGCCGGCGACCTGTCCGGGCTCACCACGGCTTTCCTCGAGCGCGAGCTCGTGGCCGATGCGCGCCTCCAGTACGAGTTCGTCGAGCACAAGCTGGGCGAGGACGTCCTGCGCCAGGTCGAGCGCCAGGTGCTGCTCCAGGTCATGGACTTCAAGTGGCGCGAGCACCTCTACGAGATGGACTACCTCAAGGAGGGCATCGGCCTGCGCGCGATGGGTCAGCGCGACCCGCTCATCGAGTACCAGCGCGAGGGCTTCCAGCTCTTCGAGGCCATGTCCGACGCGATCAAGGAGCAGGCCGTCTCGATCCTCTACCGGGTCGAGAAGAAGGAGGCCCCGGCGCAGCAGGCTCCCGTGACGGCCGCCTCGGCGGCCGCGACCGCGCAGGAGGCCGCGAAGGCGGGTGCCGCCGCCCCCGCGCAGGCGCTGCCCGGCGGCGGCGCGGCGACGGCGGCGGGCCCCGCGGGCCAGCGCATCGTCGCCCGACCTGCCACGGGCTCCGTGGGCGGGCCCGTGCAGGCGAGCATGGGCGCGCTGACGTTCTCCGGCCCGTCGCAGGACGGCTCGGGCCAGGCGACCGCGACCAAGCCTGCCGAGGGCGCCAAGCCGTGGGACGACGGCCGCACGTTCGCCGGCGCCGGCAAGAACTCCCCGTGCCCGTGCGGCTCGGGCCGCAAGTACAAGATGTGCCACGGCAAGAACGAGGAGGAGACGGAGCTCTGACTCCGCGCCACCCCTGACGCCGGGCGAGGGCGGCCACCTGCGGGTGGCCGCCCTCGTCGCGTTCCCGGGCGTCGCGCCTCAGCCGATGTCGAGCACCGTGATGACCCATCGACCCGCGAGGTCCTCGAGGCGGATCGCGATGGCGCGCGCGTGGGTGCCGATCTGCGCGATCACGGCGACCTCGGTCGCGCGCTCGGAGACGCGGCACGCCCGCGCGCGGACGATGCGCGCCGCGACCCCGCCGTGCCGTCCGATGCGTCGCGCGAGCGAGTGCTGGCGCGCGAGGCGCTCCCGCACCTCGGGGGTGATCCAGCGCAGCAGCGTGTCGAGCCCGTCCCCGCCGTGCACCACCTCGATCGCGGTGAGCGCGGTGGTGCACGCGAGCGGCGTCGGATCGCCGAGCATCGCACGCGTGCGCCCGTAGACGTCGGGTCGGGGCGGGCGCGGCGCCCAGGCGGGCTCGGCGCTCACGACCGTGCCTCGCGGAGGCCCTCGGGAAGGACCAGGCGCTGCCCCGGACGGATGAGGTCCGGATCCGCGCCGATGCGCGCGTGGTTCTCCCGGTAGAGCGCGGGCCAGGCCTCGGCGATGGCGCCTGGCGTGGCGCCCGCGCCGAGGGCATCCGCGGTGATCGACCAGAGGCACTCGCCGCGCGTCACCACGTGGAGCGCGGGTTCGGGCGCGGACGATGCCGTGTCGACCGGCGCGGTCGGCGACGTGTGCGGCACGGGGCTCGGGGCGGCCGACGGACGCGAGTCGGGGAGCCAGCCCGCGGACGGCGGCGGCTCGGCGGCGTGGGCCGCACCGGCGCCCAGGATCAGGGCGGCGAGGAGGGCCGCGACCGATCGCGCCCAGCGTCCCGCGGAGCGCGGGGCCTCCCGACCGCGCAGGCGTGCGAGCAGCGCCAGCAGCACGTCGAGCAGGAAGCGCGCCGCGAGAGCCGCGCCGAGCGTGCCGGCGACGATCGCGACGAGCTCCCCCGGAGCCCACAGCCGGAGGTCGAGCCGTGCGCCGGACCGCCATGCCAGGAGTCCCGAGACGGGGCCCAACGTGAGCGCGGCGAGCGCGGCGAGCAGGGCCGTCGCGTCGCCGCTCGTGATCGTCGCCGTGCCCGGCGCGGAGGCCTTGCGGGGTGTGCGACGCGCCTTCTCGATCATGCTTGCTCCCTTTAGATGCCGTTTGATGCTTTTTGATACCTCATGATGTAGTCCGGTGCGCGGCAATTGTCCAGAGGGTCGTGACGTCGTGTGGAGAGGCGGCTAGCGTGACCGCATGCGTTGGGACCGACTGTTCGCCGACCTCGAGGCGAGCCTCGACGGCGCCGGTCGTGCCGGATGGGACGAGGAGATCGCGGAGCGCGAGCGCGACGAGCGTGCCCGGATCGCCCTCGCCGGCCGGTTGCTCGCCGGGTCCGGCGCTGCCGTGCGGCTGGTGCTGAGCGACGGCGCGACCGTGGCGGGCACGGTGGCCGATGCGGCGGGGTCCTGGGTGCTGCTCGACGCCCCCCGCGGTCAGGTGCTCGTGCCGCTCGCCGCGATCGCGATGATCGAGGGCGTGGGCAACGCCGTGGCCACCCTCACCGAGGTGCGCCGCCGGATGGGCGTCGGCACGGTGCTGCGGGAGCTGGCGGAGAGCGGCGGGCCCGTGGTCGTGGAGACCCTCGCGGGGCGCTGGGCCGGCCGGATCGCGGCGGTGGGGGCCGACCACCTCGACCTGGTCGGGGACGGCAGCGCGCTGACGGTCCCGCTCGCCTCGCTGCTCGCGGTGCGTTCGGCCTAGCGCGTCTCGCGCTCGCGCAGGTGCTCGCGCGCCGCGGCGTACTGGCGGGCGATGTAGCTCTCGAGCTCCGCCTCGTCGACGCGCCACTGACCGCGCCCGCCCACCTGGATGGCGGGAAGGTCCCCGGAGCGCACGAGCGCGTACGCCTGCTGCGAGGAGATGTTCAGGATCTCCTGAACGTCGCTGAGCTTGAGGAACCTGGGCGGCACCTCGCCATTGTGACACGGCTCGAGAGCGCGCGTGCGTTGTCCACAAGCCTTCCGGTCAGCGCGCGCACCAGGCATGATGAGCCACATCCGAGTTGTCGCTGGGGGGTGGCCATGAGAGACGGGACGCGTCCGCTCGCCGCGCGCGTGCGCCCGCCCGGCTGGCGGGACCCCAGGCTCGTGGTGGGCGTGCTGCTCATCGCGATCGCCGTGGCCGGCGTGGTGGCGGTGCTGGCGTCCGCGGACCGCACGGTCCCCGTGTACGCCGCGGCGGCGGAGCTCGCGCCCGGCACCGTCCTCGACGAGTCCACGGTCGCGATCGCGCATGTCCGCGTGGGCGCGGGGTACCTCGAGGCGCCGGCGAGCGCGCCGTGGGGAGCGGTCCTCACCCGAGCCGTCGGCGAGGGCGAGCTCATCCCCGCGGGGGCCGTCGTCGACGCCGGCTCCTACGGGGGCCGGCGGCTCGCCGTGGTCGCCACGTCCCCGGTGGCCCCGGAGGTCGGTGCGGGCACGGTGGTCGACGTCTGGGTGACGCCGGCAGGCGGGGGCCCGTCCGAGCGCGCCGGGGAGTCCCTGCCGGTGGCCTCGGTCTCGCGCGATGACCCCGGGTTCGGGCTGGGTGGGGAGACGGTGTACGTGATCGTCGACGCCGACGAGGTGGGCGGGCTGCTCGACGCGCTCGCGCACGCAGACGCCGTGGCGGTGGTGGGCGAGGGATGAGCGTTCCGGTCGGCGTGGTGGTGGCGGTGCGCGGCGCCGACGAGTCCCGCGTGGTCGCCGAGCTCGACGCGCATCCAGGGATCCAGGTGGTCCGGCGGTGCGCCGACCTCGCCGAGGCCGTCGCGGTCGCGCGGGCCGGGCTGGGCACGGTGGTCGTGCTCTCGGACCAGCCCCACCTCGACGCGGACACGGTCGCGGGGCTGCGGAGCGCGGGCGTGGCGTTGGTCGGGGTGGGCTCCGGAGCCTCGCCGCGCCTCGCGGCGCTCGGGCTGCCCGTGGTGGACGCGGGCCTCGCGGACGCCGTGCTCGCCGCGATGCCACGTGCGGCCCCGGTGTTCGTCGCGCCGCGTGACACGGACGGCGGCGCGATCGTCGCGGTCTGGGGCACGGGTGGCGCCCCGGGCCGCACCACGGTGGCCGTGAACATGGCGGCGGAGGCCGCGCTCGCCGGGCACCGGACCGTGCTCGTCGACCTCGACACCTACGGCGCCGCGGTGGCGAGCGCGCTCGGTCTCGCCGACGAGGCGCCCGGGATCGCGGCCGTCGCGCGCGCCGCCGCGCGGGGCGAGGACGCCGCGGCGGCGCTGGAGCGTCACCTCGTCGACGTCGCGCCCCGTCTCCGCGTCCTCACCGGGCTGACGCGCGCGGCGCGCTGGCCCGAGGTCACCGCCGGCGGCCTCGCGCGGCTGTGGCCGGCGCTGCGCGCCCTGGCCGACATCGTCGTGGTCGACGTCGCCGCGCCGGCCGATGCGGGCGACGGCGGGGGCTTCGCCGCGGGTCCGCGCCGCGACGCCGCCACGCTCGCGGCGCTCGACGAGGCGGACGCCGTGATCGCGGTCGGAGGAGCGGAGCCGCATCAGCTCGTGCGGCTCGTGCAGGCGCTGCTCGACCATGAGGGGCCGACGCCGATCGTCGCGGTCAACCGGATCCGCGCCTCGGTCGCGGGCCCGCGACCCGAGGACGCGATCGCCGCCGCGCTGGGCAGGCACGCCGGGGTCGCGGAGGTGTGGCCGCTCCCGTGGGACCCGCGGGCGTGCGACACCGCGGCGCGCGAGGGTCGGATGCTCGCGGAGGCCGCTCCGCGCGCGCCGCTGCGGACCGCCATCGCGTCGATGAGCGCCGTGGTGGCCGACGCCGTGCGCGCCTCGCGCCGCACGCCCGCCGCGGTGCCAGACTGAAGCCATGCGCGTGTACATCCCGGCCACGGTCGACGACCTCCCTCGCTGCGCGGACGGCCTGTGGGAGCCGCCCGTCGCCTACGCCGTCACCGAGCGTCTCCTCGAGATCGTCGCGAGCGACGACGCCGACGAGCTGGCGGAGATCGCGCGGGACGTCGCGGCGCTCGCCTCCGTCATCGAGGTCGGCTCGCCGCTGCGCGTCGTCGTGGTTGCGGAGCTCACGCGTCCCGAGTGCGACGCGGACCCCGAGGTCCACCCGGCCGCGGTGCGCGTCCACGGCCGCATCCCGGCCTCCGCGATCGCGTGCGCGTTCGTCGACGAGCCCGAGGCGGCAGCGGATGTGCGCGCAGCGGTCGGTGGTGACGAGGACGCGCTCGAGCGCCTCGAGGAGCGCGACCTGCTCTGGTACGACGCCTCCGAGCTCGCGAGCGTGCCGGTCTCCTGAGCCTCACGCGAGGCGCGCGAGCACCTCGTCGTGCAGCAGGCCGTTGGTGACCAGCGCGTTGCCGCCGTGCGGCCCGGGCGTGCCGTCGACGCCCGTGAAGCGCCCGCCGGCCTCCTCGACGATCGGCACGAGCGCCGCCATGTCGTACAGCGCGAGCTCGGGTTCGCACGCGATGTCGACGGCGCCCTCCGCGACCATCATGTAGCTCCAGAAGTCGCCGTACGCGCGCGTGCGCCACACGCCGTCCATCAGCCCCAGGAACGCGTCGAGACGCCCGAAGTCCCGCCACTCGGCGAGGTCCGAGTAGGACAGCGAGGCCTCGGCGAGCGTGTCGACGCCGGAGACGTGGATCGGACGCGCGGTGGCCTCCGACTGCCCGAGCCACGCGCCCTGGCCGCGCGCGGCGAACCAGCGGCGGTGCAGCGCGGGCGCGCTCACCACGCCGACCACCACATCGTCGCCGTCGAGCAGCGAGATCAGCGTCGCCCACACCGGCACGTCCCGGATGAAGTTCTTGGTGCCGTCGATGGGGTCGACCACCCAGCGCCGCGGGCCCGTGCCGGTGGTGCCGTACTCCTCGCCCACGAACGCGTCGTCGGGGCGGTGCTGCGCGATGAGGTCCCGCGCGGTCCGCTCCGCCGCGCGGTCCACCGCGGTGACGGGGGTGTCGTCGGGCTTGGTCTCCACCGTGAGATCGCCCGTGGCGAAGTTCGGCATCGTCACGCCGTCGACCGCGTCGGCGATCGCGAGGGCGAGCAGGAGGTCGTCGGCGTAGGGGGCGTCCGTCATGCCCTCAACCTACCGGCCACGATCGGCCCCCCGCCCTGACAGTGCCAACGGAAGCGGTCCCGGGTCGGCGGCGTGTCGGGGGACGATGCGCCGGTCGCCTCGGCGTGTCGCGGCGAGATCCGTTGCTGCTGTCGAGAAGGGTCAGTACGCCTCGCCGGCGGCGCGCGAGGCCAGCAGGCGGCGGATCGAGTCGACGCGCGCGTGGCGGTCGGGCACGTCCGCGGCCCACGCGTCGAGCTCGCAGCCGGCCTCGGCGGACTCGTGGGTGCAACCGCGGGGGCAGCGCTCGTCGGCGGCGTCCGCGATGTCGGGGAACGCGAGGATGAAGTGGGTGGGGTCCACATGCGCGAGCCCGAAGGACCGCACGCCGGGGGTGTCGACGATGCGCCCGCCGGAGGGGACGTCGTAGAGCACCGCGGAGGTCGACGTGTGGCGGCCGCGACCGGTGACATCGTTGACGATGCCCACCGCGCGTCCCGCGTCGGGGACGAGCGCGTTGACGAGCGTCGACTTCCCGACGCCCGAGTAGCCCACGAGCACCGTGGTCCCGTCGACGAGCGCGTCGCGCAGCTCGACGAAGCCGGGATCCGCTTCGGGGCCGCCGTCGCGGCGCACCGAGGTCTCGAGCACACGGACGCCGAGGGGCTCGTACGCGCGGCGCAGCTCGGCCGCGTCCGCGAGGTCCGCCTTGGTGAGCACGAGCAGCGCGCTCATGCCCGCGTCGAAGGCCGCGACGAGGCAGCGGTCGATCATGCGCGGGTTGGGCTCGGGGTCGGCGAGCGCCGTGACGATCGCGAGCTGCTCCGCGTTGGCGACGATGACGCGCTCGGTCGCGTCCGTGTCGTCCGCCGTGCGTCGCAGCGCGGTCCTGCGCTCCTCGCGACGCACGATGCGCGCGAGCGTGTCGGGGCGCCCCGAGACGTCCCCGACCACGCCCACGAGGTCGCCGATCACCAGCCCGCGCCTCCCGAGCTCGCGCGCCTTCACCGCGGTCACCACCGCATCGTCCACCTGGACCGTGTAACGGCCGCGGTCCACGCCGATCACGGTGCCGAGCACCGCGTCCTCGTGCGCGGGGCGGATCTTGGTGCGCGGACGCGAGCCGCGGCGGTTGGGCCGGACCTTGGCGTCCGACTCGTCGTACTCGCGACGCGCCATTCAGCGGGCCGTGCCTTCGTCGCCGAGCATGCCCGACCACATGGCGGGGAACTCGGGCATCGTCTTCGAGGTGGTGCCGACGTTGAGCACGTCGACGTCCGGCACCGCGAGCCCGATCACCGCGGCGAAGGTGGCCATGCGGTGGTCGTGGTAGGTCTCCATCACGGCCCCGGCCAGGCCCGTGGGCGGCATCCCCGCGAACGCCAGCGAGTCGTCGTCCGCGAGGCAGCGGCCGCCGAGCCGCTCGACCTCCGCGGCGATCGCGGCGAGCCTGTCGGTCTCATGGCCGCGCAGGTGGCCGATCCCGGTGAGCCGCGACGGTCCGTCGGCGAGCGCGCACAGGGCGGCGATGGTCGGGGTGATCTCGCCCGCGGGGGAGAGGTCGGCGTCGATCCCGTGGATCTCACCGGTGCCGGTCACCGCCAGGACGCCGCCCTCGAGCGTGCACGTCGCTCCCATGCGCGTGAGCAGCTCCGGGAAGAGCGCCCCCGGCTGGGTGGTGACCGCCGGCCAGCCCGGGATCCGCACCGTGCCGCCCGCGACCAGCGCGGCCGCCATGAACGGTCCGGCGTTGCTGAGATCGGGCTCGACCCGCACGTCGCCCGGGCGGATCTCGCCCGGGTGGACCACCCAGGTGCGCTCATCCGGTTGGTCGACGCGGATCCCCGCGGCGCGCACCGCCTCGCACGTCATGTCGATGTGGGGCAAGCTCGGCAGCGTCTCGCCCGTGTGGCGGATGGTGAGACCGTCCTCGAGACGCGGCGCCGTCAGCAGCAGCCCCGTGACGAACTGGGAGGACGACGACGAGTCCACCTCGACCACGTCGGGCATCTCGAGAGGCGGCGTCACCGTGAAGGGGAGCGTGCCGCGGCCCTCGTCCTCGACGGTGGCGCCCAGCAGGCGCAGCGCGTCCAGCAGCGGGCCCATGGGGCGCACGCGCGCGCCCTCGTCGCCGTCGAAGCTCACCGGGCCGTCGGCCAGCAGCACCATGGGCGGCACGAACCGCATGACGGTGCCCGCGAGGCCGCAGTCGATGTGCGCGCCGCCGCGCAGGGGACCCGGCGTGACGCGCCACGCGTCGCCCGCATCGTCCACGTCCACGCCGAGCGCGCGCAGCGCGCCGATCATGAGGTCGGAGTCGCGCGAGCGCAGGCCTCCGCGGACGGTCACGGGCTCGGCGGCGAGCGCCGCGAGCACCAGGAAGCGGTTGGTGAGCGACTTGGAGCCGGGGACGGAGACGGTCGCGTCGAGGGGACGATGCGCGAGGGGCGCGGGCCAGACCTCGCCGATCCCGGTGCCGAGCGGAAGGGTGCCGCTCACGCGGCTCGCTTCTTCTTCGAGGCCTTCTTGGACGATGCGGCGGGCTCGGGCTGGGCCTTCGCGGCGGCCTTGGCCGCAGCCTTGGCCTCCTTCTCCTTGACCTTCGCGGCCGCGGCCTTCTCCTTGGCCTTCGCCTTCTTCGCCTTCTTGCGGTCGATGTGGCGCTGGCTGTGACCCGCGGTGGACGCGAGGAGGACGCCGCCGACCAGCGACAGGTTCTTGAGGAACTGCTCGAGCTCCTCGTCGCGCTTGGCCGGGTCCTCCTCCTTCCAGAACGGGTGCGACAGCGCGGTGGTGACGCCGGCGAGGCCCGCGAGCCCCAGCGCGGCGGTGCGCGGCGTGCGCGACAGCGCGAGCGCGGAGGCGAGCGCGATCGAGGCGATGCCGTGCGCCTTCACCAGGTCGGCGGTCTTGACGTCCTCGAGGCCGAGCTCCTCGAGCGCCGGCCCGACCGTGGGGGCGACACGCGCCGCGCGCGCCTCGGGCTCGAGATAGCTCTGGACACCCCCGTAGACGAACCACGAGGCGAGGAGGGGCCGGGCGAGTGCGCGCAACATGCCTCCTACGCTACCAAGCGGAGGCGGCCTCGTCAGGGTTCGCGTCCACACGGGAATGCGTGCGCGCCCTCCGGTGTTGAGCATCGGCGTGACGACCACCGTGGAGAGGCCCCAGCGTGCCCGTGCTTCTGCGCCAGGGCGCTCGCCTGTACGCTCGCATCCGATGACCGACACCACCGATTTCGACTTCGAGGCCGAGGCGCTGTCCTACATGGACCAGCTCTACGGCGCCGCGTTGCGCATGACGCGCAACGGCGCCGACGCCGAGGACCTGGTCCAGGAGACGTTCGCGAAGGCGTTCGCCGCACAGGACAAGTTCACGCCCGGCACCAACCTCAAGGCGTGGCTGTACCGGATCCAGACCAACGCGTTCATCAACAGCTACCGCAAGAAGCAGCGCGAGCCCAAGCGCTCGGACGCGGAGACCGTCGAGGACTGGCAGCTCGCCGCGGCGGCGGAGCACACGTCCGCGGGGCTCGCCTCGGCGGAGGACCGCGCCCTCGACGCGATCGGCGACGACGAGGTGAAGCGCGCGCTCTCCGAGCTGTCGGAGGACTTCCGCATGGCGGTGTACCTCTCGGACGTCGAGGGCTTCGCCTACAAGGAGATCGCCCAGATCATGGACACGCCTGTGGGCACCGTGATGTCGCGCCTGCACCGCGGGCGCAAGCTGCTGCGCGAGAAGCTGCGGGACTACGCAGCCGAGCGCGGCCTGTATGAGAAGGCCCCGGTGAAGAAGGACAAGGACGGGGGTACGTGCCGTGCCTAAGCCAGAGTGCGAGGAGGCCCTCGACCGCCTCTTCGAGTACATCGACCACGAGCTCCCGGAGGAGGAGATCCACCGGATCGGCGAGCACCTCCGCGAGTGCCCGCCGTGCGAGGCGGAGCACCGGATCAACGAGAAGATCAAGCGCATCGTCAACCGTGCGGGGCACGACGTCGCTCCCGACGAGCTGCGCGACCGCATCCTCACGACCATCCGCGCGACGCGTCCCGACGTGGGCGCGTAGGCGCCCACCGCATCGCCGGGGCGCCCGGAGACGACAGAAGCCGCATCGGCCAGGCCGATGCGGCTTCTCTCTATCCGGGTGGAACGGCTCAGGCGTTGGGCCGCTTGCCGTGGTTGGCGCCACCCTTCGCGCGCGCCTTGCGCTTGCGGCCTCGCTTGCTCACTTGCGTTCCCCTTTCTGGAGTCGAGAAATCAGACCCTCTATCCTCCCACATCTGACGAGTGCGTCACACCGTGCGGGGGTTGAGGGTGGTCCGGGGGTAGTCTCCCCTTGACTTCGACCCCTGCGATGCCGATGGAAGTAACGTGAGCGATCAGCCCCAGTCCGTCATCCCGTTCCTGCACGCCCTCGCCTCCACGGGCGGCTCCGACCTCCACTGCAAGGTGGGCTCGGCCCCGCGCGTGCGCGTGGACGGCCGCCTGCGCAAGCTGCAGGTGCCGCCGCTGACCCCCGAGGACACGCGCAACATGGTCGCGCAGGTGCTCCCCGAGGACCTGGTCGCGCAGTTCCGCGACACCCACGAGGCCGACTTCGCGTTCTCGCTCTCCGGCGTGGGCCGCTTCCGTGTCAACGCCTACGTGGCGCGCGGTACCGAGGGCCTCGTGTTCCGCCGCGTCGCGGTGGGCGCGCAGAGCTTCGAGGAGCTGGGCCTGCCGCCCGTCATCGCCGACCTCGCGCTCGAGCCGCGCGGCCTCGTGCTGGTCACCGGACCGACGGGTTCGGGCAAGACCACCACGCTCGCCTCGATGATCGACCTCATCAACAGCTACCGCGAGGTCAACATCGTCACCATCGAGGACCCCATCGAGGTCCTCCACCACGACAAGAAGTCGATCATCTCGCAGCGCGAGGTGCGCTCCGACACGCTCGACTTCACCAGCGCTCTCCGCGCCGCGATGCGTCAGGACCCCGACGTCATCATGGTCGGCGAGATGCGTGACATCGAGACCGTGCGCGCCGCCCTGTCCGCCGCCGAGACGGGCCACCTGGTGCTCGCGACCCTTCACACGGTCGACGCGCAGGACACCATCAACCGCATCGTCGACTTCTTCACGCCGCACGAGCAGGACCAGGTCCGCGCGACGCTCGCGCAGACCCTGCGCGGCATCGTCTCCCAGCGCCTGGTGCGCCGCGGGGACGGCTCGGGGCGGACCCTGGTGGCCGAGGTCATGGTCAACACCGGTCGCACCGCCGAGGCCATCATCGACCCGTCGAGCCAGCCGCCCATCATGGACCTCATCGCCGAGGGCGAGTACTACAAGATGCAGACGTTCGACCAGCACCTGTTCCAGCTGGTGCGCGACAACGTCGTGTCGCTGGACGATGCGGTCGCGATCGCGTCGCGTCCGCACGACCTCATGGTCGAGCTGCGCGGCGCCGGCGTCATCGCGTAGCAGCGGGGCTCGCCCACACCCACCACCCACCGCGCAAGTGGTAGGTGAGTGTCGGGCTGCGTGGATCGCTGCATCGCAGTGGTGGATGGTTGTCGCCTGCCTGCCGTCGCGCGACGGTGAGCGCCCCTACGCTGTCCGCCATGGATGGACGGCTCCTCGACCAGACGCGTGCGGGCTACGACCTGGTCGCGGAGGCGTACGCGGCGAGCCTCCCCGACGCGGGTTTCGAGGCGGCGCTCGACCTGGCCGTCATCGATCACTTCGTGAGCATGCTTCCCGCCGCCGCGTCGGTCCTCGATGCGGGGTGCGGGACCGGGCGCATGCTCGCCCACCTTCGTGGACACGATCCCGGGATGACGCTCACCGGTGTGGACCTCTCGGCCGGCATGCTGGCGGAGGCGCGGCACCTCGCGGCGGGGGCCGAGCTCACGTTGGGCGACCTGTCCGAGCTGCCCTATGCCGACGCGCGGTTCGACGGCGTCCTCGCGTGGTACTCGATCATCCACACGCCGCCGCATGGCCTTCCGCGCGTGTGCACCGAGCTGCGCCGCGTCCTGCGACCGGGCGGCGTCCTGCTCGTCGGATTCCAGAGCGGGTCGGGGAGTCGTGAGATCACGCGGGCGTACGGGCAGGAGGTGCGCCTCACCGCGTTCCGTCACGACGTCCGCGACGTCGCGGAGACGCTCGGGGCCGCCGGACTCGCCATCGACACGGTCCTCGAGCGTGCGCCGCGGCCGACGGAGGACCACCGCCAGGGCTTCGTCATCGCGCGTACGCCCGATGATCCTGGGCGCTGACCTCCGGGCGACACTCATCTACCACTGGCGCGCGGAGATCTTCGAGAACCGACCACCATCGACCAATTCGGCGAGGTGGGGCGGCGCGGCGGTGGCGAGGCCGGCTCAGCTGGCGGGCGGCTCGATGCCGAGCCACGAGTGCCACCGCGAGTGCAGCACCAGCCACGCCATGAGGCCGTAGCCGGCCTGCATCGGCAGCGCGTCGTGGCCCATCGTCATGTCCGCCGCCCACTGCTCGTGGCGCGCGAGCGGGCCGTACATGTCGATGTAGCCCACGCCGCGGCGCGACGCCGCGTCCTCGCACACGGCCGCGAGCTCGGCGATGCGCGGGTTGTCCTCCTCCGCGCCCGGGGGAGGACCGGCGATGAGCGTCTCGAAGCCGAGCGCGTGCGCACGGTCGAGGAAGTTCGCGATGTTGAGCCGCGTCATCGTGGGCGAGACCTTGCGGTGCACGTCGTGCCGGCCGATCGCGAAGAGCACGTGGTTGGCCTCGGGCTCGGTCTGGCGGAGGCGGCGCAGCGCCTCCTCGTCCCAGCGGCTCGTGAGCTCGCCCGTCGTCTCGTGCGGGACCGCGAGCGTGTGGAACGCGAGGTCCGGCGCGAGGGGGAGGGTCCGCGCCGCGACGCGGCCCACCCACCCCAGCGCCTTGGGGTCCCCGTGGCCGGCGACGAGCTCGTCACCGACGAGGAAGACGTTCCTCATCGCTCGAACGCCCGCGTGACCAGCTCGGACTGCTCGGACGCATGACGGGAGGCGAGGCCCGAGGCGGGCGACGCGGAGGCAGGTCGTGACACGACTCCGAGCGTAGTCCCGACGATCTGCGGGAGGCTCAGCGACATGCGCGACCATGCGCCCTGGTTGAGAGGCTCCTCCTGGACCCACATGAGCTCGGCGCCGTCGAACGGTGCGAGCACCTCGCGGATCGCGTCGTGCGCCAGCGGGTAGAGCTGCTCGAAGCGCACGATCGCGGTGGACGTGTCGCCCGAGCGGTCGCGCTCCGCCACCAGGTCGTAGTAGACCTTGCCGGCGCACATGAGCACCCGGTCGACGTTCGCGGGATCCACCGCATCGTCCCCGATGACCTCGCGGAACGTGCCCGTGGTGAAGTCCTCGACCGCCGACTGCGCCGCGCGCAGGCGGAGCATCGACTTGGGCGTGAACACCACGAGCGGCTTGCGGGGCCGGTCGTAGGCCTGGCGGCGCAGCAGGTGGAAGTAGCTCGCCGGCGTGGACGGCATCGCGGCGATCATGTTCTCCTCCGCGCACAGCTGGAGGAAGCGCTCGACGCGCGCCGACGAGTGGTCCGGGCCCTGGCCCTCGAAGCCGTGCGGCAGCAGCAGCACCACGGAGGAGGACTGCCCCCACTTCTGCTCCGCGGAGGAGATGAACTCGTCGATGATGGTCTGCGCGCCGTTGACGAAGTCGCCGAACTGCGCCTCCCACAGCACGAGCGAGTCGGGGCGCTCGACCGAGTAGCCGTACTCGAAGCCGAGCACGCTGTACTCCGACAGCGGCGAGTCGAACAGGTGCAGGCGCGCCTGGTCGGAGGCGAGGTAGAGCAGGGGGGTCCACTCGGCGCCCGTGTTGCGGTCGTGGTAGATCGCGTGGCGCTGGACGAACGTGCCGCGGCGGCTGTCCTGGCCGGACATGCGCACGGGCACGCCCTCCTGGAGCAGGGTGCCGAACGCGAGGATCTCGCCGTAGCCCCAGTCGATGCCGCCCTCGCGGCTCATGACCTCGCGCTTCTCGAGCAGCTTCTCGAGCTTGGGATGCACCGCGAAGCCCTCCGGCGGGCGCACGTGGGCCCGGCCGATGCGCTCGATCTGGCTCGCGCTCACGGCGGTCTTCCAGCCGACCATGATGCCGGCGTCCGACGACTGCGACGCGGGCAGCTCGAGGCCGGAGATGGACTCCGCGCCCTCCGAGGGCTTGTAGCCCTCGCGTGTCTCGATGAACACGCGCTCGAGCTGCGCGAGGTAGTCCTTGGAGACGGCCTCCGCCTCCTCGGTCGTGATGTCCCCGCGGCGGATCAGCGACTCCGTGTAGAGGTGGCGCACCGAGCGCTTGGCCTCGATGAGGTCGTACATGCGCGGCTGCGTCATCGACGGGTCGTCGCCCTCGTTGTGACCGCGGCGGCGGTAGCAGACCATGTCCACGATGACGTCGCGGCCGAACCGCTCGCGGTACTCGAACGCGAGCCGGGCGGCGCGCACGCACGCCTCCGGGTCGTCGCCGTTCACGTGGAAGATCGGGATCTGGTAGCCCTTGGCGATGTCGGTGCAGTAGCGCGTCGAGCGCGAGCTCTCGGGCCCCGTGGTGAAGCCCACCTGGTTGTTGATGACCACGTGCACCGTGCCGCCGGTCTTGTAGCCCTTGAGCTGCGCCATGTTGAGGGTCTCGGGGATCACGCCCTGACCGGCGAACGCCGCGTCGCCGTGCACGAGCACCGGCAGGACGGGGTAGCCGTCGGTGGCGGGGTCCGCGCCCAGCGCGTCGAGCTTGGCGCGCACGATGCCCTCGAGGACCGGGTCGACCGCCTCGAGGTGGGAGGGGTTGGCCGCGAGGTACACGCGCGTGGTCGCGCCGGACTCGGCGGTGAACGTGCCCTCGGTGCCCAGGTGGTACTTGACGTCGCCCGATCCCTGCACGAGCCCGGGCACCGCGGTGCCCTCGAACTCGGAGAAGATCTGCCCGTAGCGCTTGCCCGCGAGGTTCGCGAGCACGTTGAGCCGGCCGCGGTGGGCCATGCCGATGCAGACCTCGTGCACGCCGGCCTCGGCCGCCGCGCTCATCACGGAGTCGAGCAGCGGGATCAGCGACTCGCCGCCCTCGAGCGAGAAGCGCTTCTGTCCGACGTACTTGGTCTGGAGGAACGCCTCGAACGCCTCCGCCGCGTTGAGGCGGTGGAGGATGCGCAGGTGCTCCTCGCGCGTGGGCTTGGTGTAGCCGTGCTCGAGCCTCTCCTGGAAGAACATGCGCTGCTCGCGGTCCGCGATGTGCATGTACTCGAGGCCGACGCTGCGGCAGTACGCGTCGCGCAGGCGGCCGAGCACGTCGCGCACCGTCCACGAGTCCTGACCCGCGAAGCCCGCCGTCTGGTAGGTGCGGTCGAGGTCCCACAGCGTGAGGCCGTGGGTCTGGACGTCGAGGTCGGGGTGCTTGCGGGGGCGCGAGCTGAGCGGGTCGACATCGGCCATGAGGTGGCCGCGCGAGCGGTACGCGTGGATGAGCTCGGCGATGCGCGCGGGCTTCGCGGCCTCGGTCGCGGGGTCGGTCGCGGCGTCCTGAAGCCAGCGCACGGGCTCGTACGGGACGCGGATCGAGGAGAACACGCGGTCGTAGAAGCCGTCGAGTCCCAGCAGCTTGCGGTGGACCAGGCCCAGGAACTCGCCCGACTGCGCGCCCTGGATCACGCGGTGGTCGTACGTCGAGGTGAGGGTCATCACCTTGGACACGCCCAGGCGTGCGACCGTCTCGTCGGACGCGCCCTGAAGCTCCGCGGGGTAGTCCATCGAGCCGACGCCGATGATCGCGCCCTGGCCGTCCATGAGGCGCGGCACGGAGTGGACGGTGCCGAGCGTGCCCGGGTTGGTGAGCGTGAGGGTGGTGCCCTGGAAGTCGGCGGCCTGCAGCGCGCCGTTGCGGGCGCGGCGGACCACATCCTCGTACGCGGCCCAGAACTCCGCGAAGTCCATGCGGTCCGCGCCCTTGATCGAGGGCACGAGCAGCTGCCGGGAGCCGTCGGGACGCGCGAGGTCGATCGCGAGGCCCAGGTTGACGCCCGCGGGGGTACGCAGCGCGGGACGCCCGTCCTCCTCCGTGTATGCGGCGTTCATCGCGGGGAACTCCGCGATCGCCTCGACGATCGCGAAGCCGATGAGGTGGGTGAAGCTCACCTTGCCGCCGCGCGTGCGGGCGAGATGGTTGTTGACCACCACGCGGTTGTCGATGAGGAGCTTGGCCGGGATGGTGCGGACCGAGGTCGCGGTGGGGACCGCGAGGCTCGCCTCCATGTTCTCGACCACCTTCGCGGCCGGGCCGCGCAGGCGCGTCACGCCCTGCTGCACGTCCTTGGCCGCGAGCGGCGAGTGCTCGGGGCGCTGGAGGTACGCGGCGGTCGGGGCCTGGGCGGTGGCGATCGGCTGCGTGTGCGGGGCCGGATCGGCCACCGCGGGCGCCTCGGGCGCGGCCGGGGACGATGCGTCGGTGGGCGCGGTCGCGGCGGGCGCCGGAGCGGGTGCGGGCGCGGCGGCGGGTGCGTCGGCGCGCTGCGAGGCGGCCGGCGGGGGCGGCGGCGGGACGGCACCGGTGGGGCGCGGGGACGTGCGGGTGAGGGGGGACTGCCCGGTGCCAGGGGTCTCCTGGGGCGCGGCGGCGTCGGCCTGCGGTGCAGCGGCCCCGTTGGAGTCGCCCAGGATGAGCGACGCCACGGACGGGGCACCTGCAGCGCGGGCGACGGAGACACGGTCGGTATCGGGCGCAGAGGTGTCTGGGGACACGGTGGTGGCCGCTCGCTTTCTTGGCGCATCAGCGTCGATGGTGATAGGTGCTCCTATCATCGTCGGAAATCCGGGGCGCCTGGAACCACCCGGCCGTCATTTGGCCAAACTTTTGCTACTCCGTCGGGAGGTCCTGAACCTTCCCTGAGGGAGAGCAGACTCTCGCCGCACGCCGCGCGCGCCTGTATCCTTGCGACACCATGGACCCCGACAGTTGCAGCCCCTCATGACCGACTGGATCCTCGTGGGAGCCGGGGTGATCCTCACGCTCGGCACGGCGGTGTTCGTCGCCGCGGAGTTCTCCCTCGTCGCGCTCGACCCCTCGCACATCGAGGACGGCCCGAGGAGCCGCCGTGTGCGCTCCGCGCTCCGCCACCTCTCGACCCAGCTCTCCGGCGCCCAGGTGGGCATCACGCTCACCACGATCCTGCTGGGCTACACCGCGCAGCCCGCGCTCGTGAACCTCCTGTCGGTGCCGCTGTCCACGAGCGCGCTGTCGCGCGCCGCCGTCGCCGGCCTCGCCGGCACGTTGTCGCTCGTGCTCGTCAACGCCTTCTCGATGATCGTCGGCGAGCTGGTGCCCAAGAACGTCGCGCTCGCGGACGCCATGCGCACCGCGCGCGTCGCGGCGCCGCTCAACATGGCCTTCACCGCCGCGCTGCGCCCCGTCATCGCGACCCTCAACACCGCTGCCAACGCCATCCTGCGCCTCATGGGGATCGAGCCCAAGGAGGAGCTCGCCGGCGGGCGCTCGCGCCAGGAGCTCGCGGCGCTCGTGAGCCGCAGCGCCGCGGCGGGCACGCTCGCCCCCGGCACCGCGCTGCTGCTGAAGAACTCGATCGAGCTCGACGACCTCGCGGCCATCGACGTCATGACGGACCGCACGCGCGTGCACACGCTCGGGCGGGACGCGTCCGCGGCGGACGTCATCGCCTCGTCCCGCGCGACCGGGCACTCGCGCTTCCCGATCATCGGGGAGGGCCCCGACGACGTGCTCGGGATCGTCCACCTGCGCGCGGCGATCGCGGTGCCCGCGCATCGTCGCGCCGACGTGCCGGTGGGCGCCCTCATGGCCGATGCCCCGCGCATCCCCGAGACGATGGAGATGGGCCCGCTGCTGGTCGAGCTGCGAGGTCTGGGCTACCAGTGCGCGATCGTGGTGGACGAGTACGGCGGCACCGCCGGGTTCGTGACGCTCGAGGACGTGGTCGAGGAGCTGGTGGGCGATGTCGCGGACGAGCACGACAGGCGCCGCGCCGCGATCCACCGTGCCCCGGGCGGCGCATGGATCGTCCCCGGCGACCTGCGCCCCGACGAGGTCGAGGAGCACACGGGGCTCGAGATCCCCGAGTCCCCGGCGTACGAGACGCTCGGCGGCTTCGTGATGGCGCGGCTCGGCCGCGTGGCGGAGGCCGGTGACGTGGTCGACGCGCCCGGCGTGCAGGCGCGCGTCGAGAGGATGGACGGGCGGCGCATCGATCGCGTGCGGCTCACCCCGACCGTGGAGGACGAGGCATGAACCCGGGCATGGCGTTCGCGATCGCGGGCCTGCTGCTCGCCAACGCGTTCTTCGTGGGAGCGGAGTTCGCGATCATCTCCGCGCGCCGCAGCTCGATCGAGCCGCTCGCCGCGGAGGGCTCGCGCGCCGCGCGGACCGTGCTGTGGGCGATGGAGAACGTGTCGCTCATGCTCGCGACCGCGCAGCTGGGCATCACCGTGTGCTCCGTCGCGCTCGGTGTGGTCGCGGAGCCCGCGCTCGCGCATGCGCTCGAGCCCGCCATCCACGCGATGGGCCTGCCCGAGGAGAGCGCGCACGTGGTCGCCGTGGTGATCGCGCTCGTGGTGATCGTGGGCCTGCACGTCGTGGTGGGCGAGATGGTGCCCAAGAACGCCGCCGTGTCGAGCCCCGACCGCGCCGCGATGGTGTTCGGGCCGCCGCTCGTCGCCGTGGCCAAGGTCGCGCGCCCCATCATCGGCGCGCTCAACTGGGTGGCGAACGGCATCGTGCGCCTGCTCGGCTTCGAGCCCAAGGACGAGGTCACGAGCGCGTTCACCGCCGACGAGGTGCAGAGCATCGTCGAGCTGTCCTCCGCGGAGGGGACCATCTCGGACCCCTCGGGGCTTCTCACCACCGCGATCGAGTTCTCCGAGCGGTCCGTGGGCGAGGTCATGGTGCAGGCGGAGGCCGTCACCTCGCTCGAGCTCGGCGTCACCGTCGACGAGCTCGAGCGCGTCGCGACGGAGACCGGGTTCTCGCGGTTCCCGGTGGCCGATGACGGCCGGTTCGTGGGCTACCTGCACGTCAAGGACGGCCTGTACGCGCGTCCGGGGGAGCGCGAGGAGCCCATCCAGGCGTGGCGTGTCCGAGACCTTCCTCCGGTCGCCTACGAGGCCGAGGTGGAGTCGGCGCTCGCGCTCATGCGTCGCTCGGGCGCGCACGTCGCGGCGGTGGTGCGCGACGGCGAGACGGTGGGCATGGTCTTCCTCGAGGACATCCTCGAGGAGCTGGTCGGCGAGGTGCGGGATTCTTTGGCCCGCCGCGAACGGCGAGCATAACGCTGTGATGCAATCGGCGATCTACCAGGGATGTCGCCGCCGTCCGTAACAGTGTGATGCACGCCGCACCGAAGGGGGTTGGCCTCGCCGTTACCGTTTGGTAATAATTGGAGCGGCCCCCCGGCTGAGAACGCTCTCCCGGGGTGCCGCCGTATCCGGTTCCGACCCCCCTGGAGGCCATGGTGAGCATGCGCGGCGCGCTTCACGCACCGCGGTCGACCCACCGTTCGCGCCGGGACCGTCGCATCGAGCACACCCAGGAGATCCAGGTCCGGACGTCCATGCGCCGGCGTCGGGTCGCCACGCGCGGCGGCGTGCTGGTGGGCTTCCTCGCGGCGATGGTGGTCTACCCGGTCATGGGCACCATCGCCCCGTACGCGAACGCGGCCGAGCAGCTCCCCGGCGTGGTCATCGGCGAGGCTCCCACCACGGCGACCGCGATCCTGGGAGCGGCCCCGCAGTTCGAGTCCTCGGACCTCCCGCTGCCCTCGGTCGACGACGGCTCGACCGCGATCCTCACCTCGGCGGACCTCCCCGTCGCCTCGAACCTGCTGCCCGACTGCGACCCGACCTTCGACCCGAACATGGCGAACGGCCGACTCTCGAGCGACCAGCTCTGTCAGCTGTGGGTCGCCGGCGAGGCGCTGCGTCCCGACGCGGCGCTCGCGTTCGCCGCGCTCAACGAGCAGTTCAAGACGGAGTTCGGCACGGACATCTGCGTCGCCGACACCTACCGCGACATCTACAGCCAGTATGCGACGAAGGCGTCGCGCGGCTACCTTGCGGCCACGCCGGGCACGTCCATGCACGGCCTGGGGCTCGCCGTCGACCTGTGCCGCTCCCACGCGAGCGGCGTCTACTACTCGTGGTTCGCGCGCAACGCCTCCACGTACGGCTTCTCGAACCCCGACTGGGCGAAGTCCACCAAGTACGAGCCGTGGCACTGGGAGTACCTGACCGACGGTCAGTACTGACGCCGCCGCCCGTCGCCGGGTGTAGGACTGGAGTCGAGGGCAAGGGGGCCCGCGTCGCCAGGAGGCGCCCGTGATCATCGGAGTTCCGGCCGAGACCAAGAGCGGCGAGACGCGCGTCGCGCTCACCCCCGCGGGCGCGCAGGAGCTCGTCGGCCGGGGGCATCGCGTGGTCGTCGAGGCCGGCGCCGGCCGCCGGGCCGGCATCCCGGACGATGCGATGGCGGCGGCGGGCGCGCGCATCGGCGCGGTGGGCGAGGCGTGGGCCTGTGAGCTGGTCCTCAAGGTCAAGGAGCCGCAGCCCGAGGAGCACCACCTGCTGCGCGACAACGTGCTGTTCACCTTCCTCCACCTGGCGGCGGGTCCGGCGCTTGCCGACGCGCTCCGCGCCGCGGGCACCACGGCGCTGTCTTATGACACCGTGCAGCTCGACGACGGCACGCTGCCGCTGCTGGCGCCGATGAGCGAGATCGCCGGCAGGCTCGCGGTGCTGGCCGGCGCCCACCACCTCCTGAGCCCTGCCGGCGGGCGAGGCGTCCTGCTCGGCGGGGTGCCGGGGGTCCCCGGCGCTCGCGTGGTCGTGCTCGGCGCGGGCGTCGCGGGCTCGCATGCGATCGCGCAGGCGGCGGGACTCGGTGCGGACGTGACCGCGCTCGACGTGTCGCTGAGCGCGCTGCGACGCCTCGACGCGCGCTTCGGGGGCCGCGTGCGCACCGTGAGCTCGACCGCGCATGCGGTCGCGGAGGAGGTGCGCGCGGCGGACCTCGTCATCGGCGCCGTCCTCGTGCCGGGGCGGCGCGCGCCGCGCGTGCTCACGCGCGCGATGATCGAGACGATGCCGGCGGGGAGCGTGCTGGTCGACATCGCCGTGGATCAGGGCGGCTGCATCGAGGGGACGGTGCCGACGACCCACGCGGACCCGGTGCGGCCGGTCGCGGGCTCGCTGCTCTACTCGGTCGCGAACATGCCTGCCGCCGTCGGGGTGACGGCGACGCGCGCGCTCACGAACGCCACGCTGCCGTACGTGCTGGCGCTCGCGGACGGTCCGGACGCCGCGCTCGACCGCGACCCGGCGCTCCGGCGCGGCGTCAACGTGCGCGGCGGACGCATCGTCCACCCGGAGGTCGCGCAGGCGCTCGGGGAGGTCGCCGGCTCCGCCTAGGCTGGGGCCATGCCCGACACCCCCGACGCCGAGCCCACGCCGCGCACCTGGATGCCGTTCGTCATCGCGCTGTGCGTGGCCGCCCTGGTGGTCGTGGGGGCGTTCGTGGCCGCGGGGCTGCGCTCGGGGATGAGCGCGGCGAAGGCCGCCGGCGTCGAGGCGTGCGAGGCGGCCTATGCCGCCTCGGGGGACGGGGCCACGCTCGCGAGCATCGCGGGCGGCGACGTCTACGACGCCTCGGAGTGGCGCGACCTGCGCGGCTTCCTGACGGCGCAGGACGTGATCGAGGACGCGGACGTGGCGCAGGAGGACGCCGAGGCGCGGGACGCCGCGGCGGAGAGGCTCGCGGCCCAGGGGAGCGATCGCATCACGGTGGTGTGGTGGCTCGCCTCGGAGCAGCACCTCGCGTGCACCGTCGAGGTCGTGGGCGAGGACGCGGTGGAGGACAGCGTGGTGCTGCGCTCGATCGACTCGCTCGCCGACGAGGGCTGAGAGGCGAGCGCTCAGCCGTCGAGCAGCACCTCGGGGACCTCGTCCCGGTCGAGCGGGCGGCGCGTCGCTCGGGAGGCCCGCAGCGCGTACCCGGCGTCGAAGTGCTCGAGCAGCACGCGGATCGCGGCGTCCGGACGGCCGGCGTGGAAGTGGCTGATCGCGCGGTCGGTGCGGGGGTTGCCGAGCCGCCGGCGGATGCGCTGGGTCGCGTCGATGAGGAGGCGCGGCTCGGCCGCCCCGTAGGTGGCGGTGAGGCGGGTGAGCCGTGTCTCGACCGGACGCACGAGCGCGAACGTCTTCGCGCCCGCGATCGCGGCGACGATCTCGGGCGGCAGCCGCAGCGAGCCGATGAACGGTCCCTCGTCCTCGAGCCACACGGGCCGATCGGGGTCATGCGCGTCGAGGGCCGCGCGCACGCGCGCGTCGAGCTCCGCCTGCGTGGGCATCGGGTCGACGAGGCCGATGCGCCCGTACGACGATCCCCGGTGACGGGCGAGACCCTCGAGGTCCACCACCTGCTCGCCTGCCGCGTGCAGGCGCGCGAGCGCGTCGGTCTTGCCGGCGCCGGCGAGGCCGGTCAGGACGTGGAAGCGCATCGTCCGGTCCCTCGTGGCTGTCGCGCGGCGTCAGGGCTCGGAGCCGCGCGGGGAAGGAGGCCTAGTGCCCCCTGAACGGAGAGCGAGAACACGACGCCGCGTCCGCGGAGAAGTCGAACAAGCTGCCGCCCAGGAGGACTCCATCGGCTCGGAAATTCTTCCGTATCCCTCGTGTCAAATGCGAGTGTGACTAGCACAGCGTCAGGTTCCTTCAGTGTCGGTCGGCCCGAGGGGTCCGTCAAGGGCGCCGTCAGCCGACGATGCGGTCGAACGCGAGCCCCGAGCGCGCCTCGCCCCGCCCGGTCGAGACGCGCCGCGCGTGCCAGACCACGGGCGTGCCGTCGTAGCGGCGGGCGCGCCGCAGCAGCCCCTGCACCCTCACGCCGGCGCGCGGCACCTCCTCCTCGTGCACGTAGTACGGGGCCACGCGGTCGTCCGCCTCGTCGATGCCCTCCCGCAGGATCGAGGTCGCCGGGCGGATCAGCGTGTCCTCGGGGCCGATGGTCCGCCTCATCACGCCGCGCTGCAGCTGGATCGCGCGCTGCTGGCCGGGCAGGTGCACCGGGACGAAGGGGATCCAGTTCTCGGCGACCTCCGTCTGCAGGATGTACCGCAGCGCCCCCTCCGCGGTCGCCGCGGGCGCGGCGTCCGCCTGGGGGTCGAGCTGCTGGCGCAGGCGGCGCGACGCCTCGGCGGCGTCCCTCGACCCGCCGAGAGCATCCGGGATGCGCTGCTCGACCGCCCACACCATGTCGGCCGTCTCGTCGCGCACGAACACGACCTGCTCGAGCGGCTCCCCGTCGCTGATGTGCGGAAGCGTCTTCGGCAGGTACAGATGCTGGGGCAGCGGGGCCCGCGAGGGTCCCGAGGACCGGGGCGCGAGGCTGAACGCGTCCCAGCCGGTCCAGTCCGAGCCTGCGGCCTCGACGGTCGGCTTGACGAGCGTCCGCCATCCGAACGTGTCGGTGACGATCACGCCCTGCAGCTCCGCGACGCTCCCGACGGGCTGGCGGCACACGATGGTGAACCAGTCGTTGCCGTAGAGCAGCGCGAACTCGCTCACCACGATGCGCGCGGCATCGGTCGCGTCCGCGCTGAGCGCGCCGAGGTCGACGGCCGCGTCCTCGAGCTGCCACCAGCGCGGCTTGGGCATGCCCGGGTACTCGGCGGGCACCGGGATGACCGTGCGCACGTCGACCGGCGATGCCGCGGACGCTCCTGCGCCGGAGGGGGAGGTGGCCCCCTGGTCGAACGAGTACCAGTCGAGGTGGCCGCCCTGATGCTCGGCCGCGTCGACCACCGTGGAGGACGCGCCGCGCGCGACGGAGCCGCTGACGGCGTACTCGAGCTGGTCGCCCTCCCACCGGCTCGCGGCAGGGCCTGTGCCGGGCTGCTGATAGGTCACCTCGAACCATGCCCGGTACGCGAGCAGCACCGAGCGCACGAGCTCGTGCTGCCCGGCGGGGATCGCCGCGGCGAGCTCGGAGGGCAGCGTCGCCACCGTGAGGTCGGGAGGGGTCTCGAGGTAGACCCGGACGCCGTCGACGGAGCGCCCCCGCAGCGCGTGCCGCGCTCGCGCCGCGCGGGGCGCGGTGCGGTCGCGTGCCGCGGCGACCGGATCGGTGGGCTCGGCGTCGAGCGGCCCGTAGACGCGTGCGAAGAGGGCGCGGTACACGGCGGGGTCGTAGTCCTCGAGGGCGACACCCGAGTCGAGCACCGCCGCGTCGATCCTGCTCAGCAGCGTGCGTCCCAGGCGCGCTCGCACGATCAGCGGGAAGTCGATCGGCAGCCGCTCGGTGACGGGGTCGAGGCCGTCGTCGACGCCCGCGCCGGGCATCTCGACCGGGTTCACCTGGCGGGCGAGGGTCGCGAAGATCGCCGAGCCCGCGTCGGCCCCGGCGAACTCCCCGAACTGCCATTGCCGGCCCAGCATGAACACCGGATCGGCGATCCGGGCCGCGAGCGTGCTCGCGAAGTCGCCCTCGCGGGCGCGCGGCTCGAGCCGCGACCAGATCCGGAGCGGTTCGCAGGTGGAAGAGATGAACGACATCGTTCTCCTCGGTCAGGCGGGGCCGTCGGCGGGCCCGGGATCGTTCTGATGGAAGTCGAGGATGACGCGGTCGCCCGCGACGGGGCCGTCCGCGGCGTGCGGCACCACCTCGCCGACCACGAGGGGCAGCAGCTGGCCGTAGCGGCTCGCGCCGATGTGCTCGAGCTCGACGGTGCGGTTGCGGGCGAGCTCGAGCGTGTCGTGAAGCGTCGCGGCGAGGGCCTCGAGCGTCCACGGCTGGTCGAGCACCGGCGGCACCGCGACGAGCACGGCCTGCGGCGCTGTCGCGTCGGGCTGGTCGTAGTGCAGGGCGACCCCGGTGATCTCCTCGCGGTAGGGCACCGACTCGCTCCATTCGTCGAGCAGCAGCGCGGAGCCCGTGGCGCCGGCGGCGGGAAGGTGGGCGGCCCCGAAGAGGACGATGCTGGCGGCGCCGGTGTGGGCGGTGGGATCCGCGAGCGCCCCGCCGAGCCAGGGCTCGCCGCCCTTGTGCGGCAGCTGGGCGACGGCCCCGGGCGTCGACGCGCCACCGGCGGCCTCGACGAGCAGCTGCAGCTCGGCGAGGTCCGCCGCGCCGGGGCGCACCGCCGCCGCGCCCTCGAGCCACGCATCCAGATCGTCCGGCGGCACCAGCTGTGCGTCGAGCGCGGTCTGGAGGTCCGCCCTGACGGGGTCGAGGCCGATGCGCGGGACCAGCAGCGCGGCCTCGCCGAGGAGGTCCTTCGCCACCTGGAGCCACGCGCTCGCGGGAGCCGGGACGGCGGCGGCGTCCAGGGTGGCCGATGCCGTGCGGCAGCGGGCCGCCAGGTCGAGGAACGCGGCCTCGGCGGACTGCAGCAGCTCGGTGCTCACCTGGGTGCGGGAGAGGAACCGACGTGGCAGGCCGATCCTGACCCCGTGCGCCTGCGCCGCCAGCGCCGCCTCCCGCCATGCGTCGCGCAGCGCCCAGAACGCGTCGAGCCGCGCGAGCCGGGCGGCCTGCTCGGCGGCCGTGCCCGTCGTCAGGTCGAGCCTCGGCAGCCATGAGCTCGGGTGCTCGGCGGAGGGATCGGCCGGCACCGGGACGCGCAGCGCGGCGAGCCACGCGGCCGGGTCCTCGTCGAGCACGGCATCGTCGAGCGCCTCGTCCTCGGCGAGCAGCCGCGCGAGCGCCACCGCGTCCGCGCGGGCCCCGTCGAGCAGCCGCTGCCCACGGGTCGCGAGGTCCTCCGCGTCGATCCCGTCGCCCGCGGTGTCGGTGAACTCGGGAGCGGCGAGGTCGGCCGCGACCGCCGGCTTGGAGGCGCCCAGCAGGTCGACCGCGGCCTCGAGCAGCGGCGCGACGTCGGTGATGCTGCGGATCGCGGGCCCCCACGCCGGGGCCCGCACCGTCTCGATGCGCCAGGCGTCGGTCGCGGTGGTCTGCGGGCCGTCGGCCGTCACCACGCCCGCCTGGTCCGGGGGGAGATCGGTCGGCCGTAGCTGGTCGAGCACGCGTGCCGCCAGCGTGCCGACGGCCGCGTCGAAGCCGTCGGCGAGCAGCGCGACCAGGTCCAGCGGCTGGAGCCCGAGCTGCGCGACGGACACCTCGGGCAGCGCCGCGCCGGGGGCGAGCGCGTCGGACGTGAGCCGCACGCGGATCGCGGCGGGGTCTCCGAGCAGCGCGGCGAGCCAGTGGTTGACGGCCGGCTCGAGCGCGGCGCGAGGGGTCACCGGCACCTCCTCCCAGCCTGCCGGCGGCGTCGCGGGCTCCGCGGGGACGGCGGGCAGCTGCAGCACGAGCCGGTGGCTGACGGGCAGCCCCGTGCGCGGCGTGTCGGCGACCTCGGGCCGCGGGATCGCGGTGCCCCCCGACAGCGCGGAGAGGACGGCCGCGGCGCGCGCGTGGTTGCCGCGGACCAGCTGGTGGACGGTCTCCGCGGTGGTGAGGTCGCCGAGCGCGTCGAGCGCGTCCGCGATCGCGTCGATGCCTCGCAGCACGCCTTCGAGCTTGTCGGTATCGGCGAGGTCGGGGAGCGCGTCGCCCCTGATGAACCACGGGTAGCCGGACCGGCGCGCCCACAGCGTCGCGAACAGCGTGCCCTCGGCCTCCGGTTCGTTGACCTCGATCCAGTCGAGGACGCTCCGCACGAGCGCGAGGCCGTCGACCACGTACCGCGTGGGCTCGGGCGCGGCATCGGCGCTGCCGTCGACCGCGGCGACCGTCGGGTAGGCGCGGCGCAGCGGGAAGATCGCGGCGTCGAGCTCGACCCCGTGGGGCGTGTCGGGCCGCGCGTAGTACTCGTGCAGGAAGCGCTCGAGCCGGTAGCCGAGCAGCGCGCCCAGGTCGTTGCCCGCGCGGACGCCATCGATGAGCGACAGCGCGACGCGCACCCGGTCGGACGAGAGGTTGACCGACATCTCGTTCCCGAACGCGCCCTCGTTGGCCTGCGAGCGGTAGGCCGCCCGCAGGATCGCGGCGGTGACCGCATGCGAGGGCGAGGGCGTCTGGATGAAGCCCTCCGCGCTCGGGTCCGCCGTGAGCGGTCGGCCAGGGAGGCCCTGGAGCGCCGCGGGCACGCCGGTCGCCGCGCGCGCGCCCGCCGCGGGGCGCACGTTCTCCACCCACCCGTACGTGCCGACCTGCGCGCCGCGCGGCCTGCCGGCGCGGAGGTGACCGAGCCGCCGCTGCGCGAGCCCGCCGACCCACGCGTCGAGCCGGTGGCTGCACAGATCGAGATGCTCGCGAGCGACCTGCGTCATCCGCTCCGGCGCCAGCGCCGCGAAGGCCGTCACGGCGGTGCGATGCTCGGTCATGACCGGCGGGCGCGGCGCTGCGACCACCTCGGCCATCGTCCTGCTGCCGAGGTCCGCAGGCACGGCGGCGGTGGGGTCGCCGAGCGCCGCGAGCGTGCTCACCGGCGTGAACAGCAGGCCCCAGGACGATGCCTGGGTGAGCGTGCCCGCGGACCACGTCTGGTAGATGCTCGAGCTGCCCAGCGCGGCCAGCGCGGTCTCCGACAGCACACCGCGGGCGACGAGGATCTCGGCCGCGGCGCGGCGGGCCTCCGCCAGCAGCGCGTGGCGCACGAGCATCTCGGCGAGCCCCACGTTCGACAGGTCGCTCTCGGTGCGCGCGCGCAGGTCGGGCAGGGACATCCCGAGGAGGTTCGTGATCCAGGTGCCCGTGCCCAGGCCGGAGGCGGACGCGGGCACCGACACCGCGCCCTGCAGCGGCCGCAGCCCGGTGAGCAGCCTCAGCCCGTACGCGCGTGACGTCTCGATCATCTCGAGCACCGGCTTCCAGGGCTCGGACGCGAGGCCGTCCTCGCGAGGCTTGTCCGCCGGGAGCCCGAACGCGATGCGCAACGCGTCCTCGAGGTGCTCCATGAGCGCGAAGGGCCCGAGCTCCTGCGCGGTGGTCGAGGAGCCGTCCGAGGACGGCACCCCGAAGCCGAGCCCGAGATCCGGCGCGCCGCGCACGCCGCCGCGGTCGGCGACGTTGAGGGCGAACCTGTACGAGGCGCCGACGGACGAGGCCTCGAGCCCGAGCATGCTGAGGAAGTGCTGCTGCGCGTCGAAGCCCGGGGTCCCGATCTCGGGGCTGTGCGCGTGCTTGACGGCCGGTCCGCCGTCGGCGCCGACCCGGATCGCGGACCAGTCCTCGTGCATCCGGCGCAGGAGGGCGACCAGCCCGTCGTCGAACCGCTGCTGCCGTGCCCGCTCCGCCGCCGCGGCGGCCCCGAGCCCGGCGTCGCGCGGGTCCGCCTCGAAGAGGCTCAACGCGACCGCGGGCAGCATCCCGTACGGCTGGTCGTCGACGCGGATCGCCGGCAGCAGCCCGCGGCCCGCGACGTTGCCGAGCGCGTAGGCGCGCAGCCGGTCGCGGGCGTCGCGGCTGACGAGGCCGGGCAGCAGCTCCTCGAGTGCATGGCCCACGGTGCCCGGGTACAGCACGCGGTTGGCGAGCACGGCATCGTTCGCGTCGGTGCCGTCCGCGCCGTCGACGTGCGCGAGCACCTCCGCGTCGACGCCGAGCGCCTCGGCGAGGCGGCCGCCGTCCGAGCCCGGTGCCGCGACGAGCGACGGGCCCCTCTCGAGGGGGTACGCCAGGTCCGGGTCGTCGGTGGTGGAGTGCCCGGCCTGATCGTCCTCGGTGTTGTTGGTCGGCGTGCCGATCGGCAGCAGGGACAGCCCCTGCGCGGTGTAGTGGTGGGCGTCGAGCATCGCCGTGAGGCGGTCCTCGCCGACGGCCGCATCGCCGTCCGACAGGCCGACCACGAACAGCTCGTCGAAGCCGCGCTGCGCCTCCTGAGCCGTGATCGGCACCCGCAGCGCCATCCCCTCCTCGACGGCCTTGTCGAAGTCCGTCATCCACCTGATGCCCGCGGGGACGTCGAGCCCGCCGTCCTCGTTGAGATCGAACCCCGCGACGTTCGGATCGAGACCGAGCTCCAGCGTGGCCCTGATGGGACGCCCCGCCGTCATGGTGCCTGCCTTGCCGTCGGCGACCAGGACGACGGCGAGGCGCGTGGGCAGGACGGTGGACGATGCGGCGCGCGTCCACGTGCCCTCCCGGCGGCCGACCTCCGGGGTCGAGGGTGCGGGCGGCGGCTCGACGTCGATGCGCCCCACCCTGCGGACCAGCGCGGCGAGGGACGTGGCCCACGTCGCGGGGACGTTGCCGAACACGGTCGCGAGGCTGTCGATCGCGGCCGCCTGGGCGCGGAGCCGGGCGACGAGCGCCGCGCCGGCGGCGGACGGCAGGGCCTCCGCGGCCTCCACCGGCCGTTGCAGGGACGCGAGCGCCTTCTCGACCGCCGCGAGCTGGCGGGCGGTGAGCGTGCGCGCCGCCGGACGTGCGATCGGGAGCTCGCGCCGCACGCTCGGGTCGCGCCGGCCCGTCGGGGCGTCCACGAGCGCGGCGAGGCGCCTCTCGAGCACGGTGATGGCGCCGGCGATGCGGTCGGCGGCGACCGCGCCCGGGGTCGGTCCGCTCTCCGCGGGGTCCACCGGCTCGGTGACGCGCGCGATCCACGCCGCACGGCGGGTGCTGCGACCGATGCACAGGGCGCGCCACGCGCCCTTGCGGAGCTCCTCGTCGCCGCCCGCGGCGGCGGTCTCGGACCAGAAGGCGGCGCCCTCGTCGCGCTCGGTGTCGGTGAGCTCCTCCTCGTGGGTGTCGACCGCGAGGGGCTCGGGGTATATCCGCACGAGCAGCTGGTGCGCCGTCCTGGTCGGGCCCGGGAGCTCGAAGACGGTGCCGGCGACGTGGCCCGGGACGAGCGTGTCGAGATCCGCCCGGTCGCTCGGGGTCGCCTCGATCTCCGCCCGGATCTCCGCGGCTCCGGGGCGGTTGGCGGCGACGGCGAGGCGCTCGAGAAGCTCGGCCTTGAGGTCGCCGGGCAGCAGCGTGATGGCGGCCGCGTCGGCCTGGAGCCCCGCGCCGAGCGCGGCGGTCGGGTCGGACAGCCCCGCGAGGACGCGCTCCGCGGCCACGGCGGACTCGACCAGCTGCTCGCGGTCGACACCCCTCACGCGCGTGGCGTCGAGCGCCGTCGCGGGGGTCCCGTCGGCGATGACGATGCGGCGCGTGGGCCGGCCGGTGGGGCGCGAGGCCGCCCCGGCGATGCCCCTCGCGGCCGTGAGCCCGGGCCGCAGCGGCCGCCCCGCGGCGTCGCGACCGAGCTCACGCGCCGCCTGGGCGCCCGTGCGCAGGCCCAGCGCGCCGCTGAACCCGAGCGCCGGCTGGACGCGCTTCGCGATGCGATCGATCATCGTCGTGACGGTCGCGGCGCGGTCGGCGAAGTCGGCGGTGTACTGCGCGCGCTGATAGTCGGAGCGGAGCCGGGCGATCGCCGCCCCGGCCGCCACGAGGCCCTTGCGCAGCGCCGCCACGGCCGTGGTCAGCCGGGCCTGCTGCTGTTCCGTGCCCGAGGTGATCGCGGGTTCGAGCGCGGTGCGAAGCGCGGCGAGCCCGGCGTCGAGCGCCGTCAGGCCGTCGTCGATGGCCTGGTACAGCCGCTGCTCGGTGCTCTCCTTGAACTCCTTCTTCTGCGCGACGGTACCGACGAGCGTGGTGGAGTAGTCGCGCGCGGCCAGGCCGCGCACGATGCCGTCGATCCGCGCGAGCGCGTCGAGGAGATCGCCGAGGTGGTCGGCGGTGTCCGGCACCTGCACGGTGGCGAACCGCGTCTCCACGCGCACGGGGATGAGGACGGCGGGGACATCCGTGTCGAGCCCGGCGGCAAGCGCATCGAGCGCGGCCACGGCCGCCGCGGCGCCGGGGTCGCGGGTCAGCGTCGACCAGTCGACCGAGCTCGTCGTCATCGTCTTCCCCCCCCTGACCGCTCAGTCCGTCGGCAGCATGTCGGTGGCGTGGCGGGCGAGCCAGACCGGGTTCTGGCACAGGATCGACGCGAGGTGCGCGGACGTCAGACCCCACTGCGGAAGCCCCGCCGTGGCCGGCGTCAGGCCCGCGTTGGCGTCGATCATGACCTCCTCGGGCGGCCCGCCGTCGACGGGGGCCAGATGCTTCCAGTTGAGGTCGTTCCAGGTGGTGAGCGTCGGTGCGGGCGCCGCGGGGTCCTCGTCGAGGTCCAGCCCGAACCGCAGCTGGCCCGGACGTTCCATGAAGCAGAAGAAGAACCCGGCGTCGGTCTCCGTGCCCGCCGCCTCGGCGGGCGTCATCTCGAAGCCGAACAGCGAGATGTCGGGATCGAGCCTCCCGCGCACCACGGGGTTGCGCACCTCGCCGGCCTCGTCGAGGGTGCGGTGGCGGCCGGGCCCGGTCCCGGCGTAACGCCCGTGCTGGGCGAAGACGAGCGTGTCGGGGAACTTCACGAGCAGCTCGGCGCGCACGACCAGCACGAGCAGCCCGGCCAGCTGCGGCGAGTTCGTGCCGAGCGCGCGATCCCAGCGGTGCACCTCGGGGATGTCCGGCGGACGGTCCTCGCCCGCATCGGCGGCGTCGAAGAAGCGCGCGAAGTAGGTGCCGCGCTGGTCGGTCGGGTACTCGTGCCACAGCAGCTCGCGAGCGAGCTCGGTGTTGACGCCCGCGAGGAGCGACTCGATGAAGCGCACGTTCGGCACCATGAGCGCGATCGACTCGGGCGGCAGGTTCGCGATGTTGGGGATGACGTAGTCCTGACCCAGATCCGAGAGCGGCCCGAACATCGGGTCGTCGAACGTCGGGTACGCCATGACGGGCGCGAGACGACGTGTGTTGGCGAGGCCCTCGGCGAGGCCGTCGACGCCGCCGAGGATGGTCGTGAGGCGCGCGGGCATCGCCACGAGCGGCCGGACCTGCAGCGCGACCTGCGCCGCGAGCGTCGCGGGCGCGGTGAGCGCCGCGGCCGGCGCCGGGGCCGGGCGGGTCGCGGCGAGCAGGGAGAAGTCGGCGAGCGCGGCAGCGAAGTTCGCGGCGTTGTCGAGGCTCGGGGTGGACGCGAGGGTGGTGAGCGTCGCGGCGGTCTGCGGGGCGATCACCACGCCGAGGAAGTTCTTGCCGTCGACCGTCGGGCCGTACATGTCCCGGAAGGTCGCGTCGCTCATCCGCAGCACCGTCGGGAGGTCGCCGGCCGCGTGCTCGAGCGACGTCAGGGCCGCGCTCAACGCGACGGCCTCGGCGCGCAGCTCGGCGTTGGCCGTGTCGGTCGCGGGGAACCCGGCATCGAGACGCGTGCGGATGCCGTCGCGGATGTCGTCGAGCTGCGCGGCCGCCAGGGTGCCCGCCGCGCGTCGCGCCTCCACCTCGTCCCCCGCGAGCACCGGCAGCACGTCCCGGCCCCGAGGGCGTTGCGCGGCGACCGCGGCGACGGCCGTCTCGACCGTGGCGGTCGCGACGCCGAGGAGCGGCTCGGGGGCCGGCGGCGCCGTCGACACCGCGGTGGCCGGGTCCTCGTTCAGCCGGTCCAGCAGGCCCGCCTGGAGCGCGAGCCGCGGTCCCGTCCCCGCGGTCGTGAGGGTCCGCACCAGCGGGCGCGCGGGCCGTGCGATGCGTCGGAAGGCCGGGGCCTGGGCCGCGGCCGGCACACGGCTCGCATCCACCGCACCGCGGATCGTGGCGCTGCCCGCCGTCCCGATGCGCAGCGCCGCCTGCGCGCCGGCGGTCAGGCCCATGAGTCGGTCGGGCCCCGAGTGCGCGATGTGCTTGGCGAACACGCGATCGCTCGCCGTCATCGCGAGGTCCGCCTCGCGCAGCCGCTGGTTGACGGCGTCGATCTGCTCGACCTGGTTCCAGGCCCGCTCCATGTACTCCTCGTCGCGTTGGCGCACGATCTCCGCCCCGAGCCCGGCGGCCGCCCGGTTGCGGGGGTCGAGGTTGAGCTCGCGCACCCACCGCGTGGGGCCCGCGGCGTCGTCGACGCGCTCCAGGTCTGCATGCTTGCGCGCGTAGGCGGGCGGGGCGACGATCGGGTCCTCGCCGGCATCGGCTCCGTCCTCGCGGAGGTCGACCGCGAGGTCGACCACGTCGCGCAGCTGGCTCACCACCGCGGCCCCCGGCGAGGCGGGGAAGGCGATGCGGGTGTCGAAGTCGATCGGGGCGAGGGCGCCCTCGACGGCGACGATCGCGCCCGGGGCCTCGACCCCGGCTCCTGGGTCCGAGATGTCGAGGTCGCGGGTGCCGAAGCCCTCGGCCTCGATGCGGAAGGCCCGCGGCCGGCGGGCGAGCACCTCGAAGTCGGCCAGCTCGCCGGTCCGGAACGTCCAGTCGTGCAGCACGGGGAAGACCCGGGGCTGGCCCTGGCCCCACGACGGCTGCTGCGCCGGCACCGTGCCGGGCGCGGGCGGGCTGCCGAGCCCGGCCTGCCGGCCCCCCTCGAAGGTGGGCACGAGGAAGGCGTGGTAGCCCGTGTGGAGCTCGAGGCGGCGCGGGCTCACCAGCCGGGACAGCGCGAGATCGGGCGCGGCGGCCACCTCGGCGTCCAGCAGCGCGCCGATGTCGCCGGCGCCGAGGTCGCCCTGCGTCTGCACGTGCGCCCACGCCCATGTCTCCGTCGCGGGCGGCAGCGGGGCGTCGTCGTCGACGACGAGCATGCCGAGCGCCCCCGGGACCGCCGTGAACGTGTACTCGCCCTCGGCGAGCACGAGCAGCGTGACCCAGGGCCGCAGCCGGTGGCCGGCCGTGGCGCGAGCGGGGGTGTAGCGCCACGGAAGGTCCTCGTCGTAGAACTCGACGTAGGCGAGCTCGCCCGGGCTCGCGTTGACGCTTCCGGGCACGGGCATCGCGCGCAGCACCGCGTCGGGGGCGAGGTTCTTCACGTCGCGGGGGCCGACGAGGGACACGGGCTGCACGATGGGCGGGATCGGGCCGGTCGACGCTCCCGGGACAGGCTCCGCGCCGAGCGTGAGGGTGGCGTTCAGGCGGGCCCGGTCCTTCTCGCCCGCGGCCGGGGTCGCACCGAGGTGGTCCGTCTGGTCCGCGCCCAGCAGCGTTGCCACGCCCCGCCGCGACCACGGCAGGAACGTGTACTCGGGCAGCTCACTGGGCAATCTGCGCCTCCGGGACGATCTGGAACCGCCGGCCGTCGGCCGGCAGCGCGGCGAGCAGGTGCTCGGCATCGGAACGCGAGAGGAGAGGGGCGGCGCCCGCCGCCGGCAACCCGTCGGCCCCGAGCGGCACCAGCGCGTCCTTGGCGGTGACGGCGAACCGCGGCTCCGCCGTCCTCGCCTGCACGACCGAGCCTCGCTCCGCGAGCCGCGCCCGCACGCGCGCGCCGTGCGATGCCCCGATCGCGCCGCCGGCGGAGGCCCGTGCGAAGTTCACGCGCGGCAGCCCGGGCACCTTGGGCGGCGTGGGCGCGTCGGGGTCCGGGTCGTCGATGATGATCATCTCCCACGCCTGCGGGTGGTGGAGCGCCGCGTCCGCCTGGAGCGCCTGGCCCGCGCGCGCCTGGACGCCGTTCGGGCGCTCCTCGAAGGCCGGGGCCTTGAGCAGGTCCGTGCCGGTGGAGGAGGCGCCGGCGAAGGTGGAGGGGGAGAACGGTGCGGTCACGTCCTCGACCTGCGCGTCGTCGGCGCCGAGGGCGAGGTCCTCGATGCTGACCCGCCGCACATCGCTCGGCGGCGTCTTGCCGACCAGCCCGATGTCGGTCTCGAGCGGGATGAGGTTCTCGCGCACGGAGAGCAGGCCGCCGGCGTCGACCACCAGCTCGCCGGTGGGCAGCGGGAACAGCGCCGCGCCGGCCGATGCGGCCGGGGACAGCTCGGACGACCAGTTGCGGGGGTCGCGGAACTGGTCGAGCACCTTCGGCAGCACGGGCTCGGCCGGGATGCTCGTCTCGTGCGCACGCCCGAACGTGGCCTCGACATCCACGCTGATCGAGAAGAAGAGGATGCTGATGCGCGCCGTGCCGTGCGCGTACCACGGGGTCGGGCCGCGCAGCTGGAGGTCGAGGCCGATCGAGCAGATGTCGGCACCGCCCGCGGTGACGGCGAGCCTGCCCCACATGTGGGCGTCGATGAGGAAGGGCACGAACTGCACGAGCACGTCGAAGCCCAGGTCGCCGCTGATGGAGAACCCTGAGACCCCGGCGAAGAACTCGAGCTGGGCGCCGAACTGGATGGTGTTGCTCGTCACCGCGAAGTACAGGCGGAGCGTCAGGCGCGGGTTGTCCTTGAGCAGCGACAGGGTGAGTCGCCGCATGGCCGGCAGGCGCAGGTTCGCGGCGGGCGTGTAGCTCGGGTGGAAGCCGCCGACCGAGACGACCAGGTCCGGCTGGGCGCCCCAGCACAGGCGGATCGCGATGTCGCCTTCGATGCTGAGCTTGAAGTCGGAGAAGCCGATGTACGAGTCGTAGATCGCCGCGTCGAAGTACAGCAGGCTCGCGGCGACGTCGATGCCGCCGATGAAGGCGACCTTGATGTCCACGACCGCCTCGTCGGGCGTCGGCAGGGCGAGCCGCATCACCCCGAGCAGCGCGACGTTCGGCTGCGGCGCGATCTCGAGGACGATCCCGATCTTGAGGGTCACGAGCGCCGGGTTCATCCACTGGATCATCGCCATCGGCGCGATGAGGAAGTGCCCCTCCTGCGTCGGGAACGACTCCTCGAGGTCGCGGATGATCACGTCGATGCGGCTGATGATGTCGGTCGGGAACAGGATCGAGTCGGCGGTGCCGGTGCGGAGGCCGTCGCGGATGCGGTCGACGTCCATGCCGCGGTTGAGGCCCAGCAGACCGCCCGCGCCGGAGAAGAAGAACCCGTAGCCGAGGGGGATGGGCACGGGGAGGGAGACCGTGACGAGCATCAGCACCGAGAAGCCGGGCGAGCCGTCGGGGTTCTTGGTGGTGATGATGCCGATCGCCGTGAGCGAGAACTTCTCCAGCAGCGCGATCTCGAGCGCGCCGACGTAGCGGCCTCGCGCCTCGTCGACGAGCAGGAACCCGCCGAGGCGGATCGCGGAGGCGTCCAGCGAGAAGCCGAAGCCGTCCGGGGGCTTGAAGCTGAGCGCCGCGCCGGAGCCGGAGATGACCACCCGCAGCCCGACGCGGTCGACCGTCACCGCGATGGGGCCCAGCTCGGCGTTCCCGGACAGGGCCGCGACGATGTCGGTCCGGTCGCCGAACATCGCCGCGAGGTAGAGCTCCCGCAGGAAGACGATGTCGGCGATGTTGAGGTTGAGCGGGAAGGTGAGCGCGATGCCGTTGTCGACGTCGCCCGGTCCGCCGTGCACCTCGAGCCGCCCGTCGCGGTACGCGATCGCGGTGGTGAAGCCCGCGCCGAGCTCCTGAGGGATGAGCTTCGCGACGAACGAGTCCCCGTCGGATCCGTCGACGCGGATGGCGGAGTCGACGAGCTCGACAGCGGCGCCGAGGCTGTCGACGAGGAACCTCGGCCGGCTGGTCGCGGGGTCCCAGAACGAGAAGCTGCCGAAGAACATCGCGCCGATGCCTCCGAGCCTCACCACGCCGCCGTCGCCGCCGAGCAGCGGATGCGCCTCGTCCGCCCCGGAGATCTGCAGGCCCAGCCCCTCGATGTCGAGGCCGGGCGCGGGCGCGGCCGGCAGCGCAGGGTCGCCGGACGGCCCGATGGCCCACGCCGTGACCCCGGCGCCGTCGCCGATCCAGTCGTGCCGACCGAACAGGACCGTCACCGAGACGTCGCCCGGGATCGTCACCGCGCCCCGCAGCCGGATGCCGAGCCGTCCGGCATCCTCGGCGAAGCCCAGCGTGAGGCCCTCGGCGAGCTCGATCGACAGCCCCGACAGGGCGGTCGTGAGGGCGCCCATCGCGATGACGGGCGGCTCGGGGAACCGGGCCACGATGCGCAGCGCGCCGCTCTCGCTCGTCACCAGGCCGGCGCCGAACAGGATCGCGCGCGACGACGGACCGCCGGTCCACAGGGGCTCATCGAGGAGCTCCTCGACCTGCGGCACCACGAACCGCGTCACCAAGGGCAGCAGCCACGAGCCCGCCAGCTCGATCCCGCCCTCGGGGGTGAGCGTGACGGACGGCGTGGGCAGCAGGACGATCTCGACGTCCGCGGCCGCATCGTCGCCCAACGGGAGCAGCCGCAGCCCGAGCCTGTCGCCCGCCAGGCTGAACTCGATCTCCGGCGTGAACCAGTCGAGCGGGTCGCCGATCTCGACCCGGGCCCTCACGAGGCCCTCGAAGGCGTCGAGGAAGCCGAGCCGCACCTCGGTGAGGTTCACCGGGCCCGTGTCGAGGCCCGTCAGGGTGACGAGCACCTGCGGATGGCCGTCGGCGGCCCAGCCCAGCTCGGCGCCGAGCACGCAGCCGGGCATCACGTCCATCTCCCAGCGCAGCCGGTCCGCGACCCGGGCGATGCGATGCCCCGCGGGGAGCGGGATGACGCCGGGCGAGGCGCCGTCGGGGAACAGGCTGCGGATGTGGCCGATGATGAGCGCGGGGTCGGTCACCTGGTCCTCGAGCCAGCCGGGGTCGAGCATCCTGCGCAGCTGCTCGACCTGGGCCGCGCCCATGAAGCCCTCGGCGGCGGGGTCGTAGATGCCCAGGGCGTCGGCGATCTGGAGCGCGACATCGAGCACCGGGTGCGACGGCTGCGGGAGCAGCGCGTCGGCGATCTCCTGGAGGACGTGCGGCACCAGGGCGGTGACCGTCGATCCGAGCATCTCGCCGAGCCCGGACACGGTCGGCAGCAGCTGGAGGGGAGCGACGCCGTCCGGAGCGATGCGCAGCTGCACCCCGGCGGCGTCGACGCCGAAGGTGATCGCGACATCGCCCCAGTCGCCGGGCAGGCTCAGATGGAGGGTGACGGTGCCGGCCGGCGTGACCTGCACGTCGGTCGGCAGGGGGCCCGTGGTGCGCAGGTCGAGGCCGAGCGCCACGGTGGCGCTCGCGACGTCGGCCTCGTCGCCGAGCGTGCCCTGAAGCTCCACGTGAAGCGGGTCGCTGCCGGCCGTCCTGAGCAGGAAGCCTCCCGGCAGCCCGAGCCCCGCATCCGCGCCGAGGCCGAGCCCTCCGGCGATCGTCCGGAGCAGATCGTTGATCTTGTCGCCGTCGAGCAGCCCCGCGTCCGTGCCGAGCGCCGCGGGTCCGCGCAGCCACGCGACCGGGTCGCGGATGAGGGCGCTGATCGGCGGGACGGTGACCGCGCCCCCGGACAGCCCGCTCAGTACCGCGCTCGCGACGGCCGAGACGCCGAGATCCGGGATGAGCTCCTCGAGGCGCGCCTCCAGCGCGGCGGCGTCGAAGGGCCTCAGCACCACGGGCGTCGCGAGCCACGGGCTCGCCGTCACGCTGATGGTGCCGTCGACGGCGCGCCGCAGCACCACCGGGCCGGCCATCAGCGAGACGTCGAGCGTGGAGGCGAGCGTGCGCAGGTCGAGGTCGAGGCGGCCGCCGATGCGGAAGGGCTCGGCGAGCACGACGTCCTCGGTGGTGTCGAGCCTCACCAGCATCGTCGCCGTGTCGACGCTCAGGCGCAGCGGCAGCTCCGGGAGCGAGACGGACAGCGCGCCCGGGTCGAGCCCGCCCAGGTCGATGCCCGCGGTGTCGGGGTCGCCGACCATGTCGCGCAGCACCGCCAGCAGCGCATCCCGCCGCTCGCCCAGCGTCCGGGTCGGCACGGTCGCGAGCGCCGCGATGCCCTGGATCGACGCGCGCGGCCCCTCCGTGGTCTCGACCACCGCGCCCGCCGCCGTGAGCAGGTCGAGCGCGATCTGCGCGGCGGGGTTCGCGGCGGCCGCCGTCGCCGCCGCGCCGAGCTCCGCCAGCACGGCGTCGAGCGCGTCGCGCAGCGCATCGTCGGCGAGCGTGAGCGCGTCGTGCACGGGGGTCGCGTCGACCGACGCGTCGAGCAGCCGCAGCCAGGGCCGCACGCCGAGCCCTCCGGCGACCGCATCGGCATCGGCCGAGGCGCCCGCGGGCGTGATCGTGACGCCGGCCTCGACCTCGCGCACGCGCGGACGGATCGGCGCGTCCGCGAGGACGCCGTCGCCGACCAGCCAGCCGTCCGGTCGATAGGTCCTGGTGCTCACGCTGAGCGCGGTGGCGGGGCGCGGAGGCTCCGCGGCACCGTCGACGAGCGGGATCCGGGCGAGGTCGACCCGCGCGTCGGCGGCGAGGGCGATGCCCTGAGGCTCCCCCTCCTCGGGATCGGTGCGCGGGGTGGCCAGGCCCAGGCGGAGCCCGAAGGCCACGTGGGTCGGAGGCTCGGCCGCGGTCAGGCCCGTGATGGTCGAGCCGGTGAGCATCCCGACCAGGTCTCCGCTGAGCTGGGAGGCGATCGCGAAGCCCGGCACCGTGTCGACGAGCCCCGCCGCGACCCCCTCGAACCAGCCGGGCCTCACCGCGCCGCCCAGGGGTCCCGCGGCGCCGTCGAGCAGCCCGCTGAGCCATTGCACGCTGCCGCCGAGCACGGAGTCCGCGATCGATCCCGCCACGGACGAGGCGATGCGGACGGCGTCCGCCGCGAGCGGGTCGACCAGGGGCACGAGGTCCGAGCCGGCGTGCGGGGTGCCGAGCGTGATGAGCTCCGCGACCAGCTCCGGGTGAGCGGCCGCGAGCGTGCGGGCCACCACGCCGGCCGTCGAGTGGCCGATGACGCGCACGGGCTGACCGGTGAGCGCCCGGATGCGCTCGAGGACGAGGCGCAGCTGCTCGATCTCGCTCACCGCGTGGTCGGGAAGCAGGTCGGCCGTGTACGGCCCCGCGGTCGCGGCGACCTGGCTGAGGTCGACCTCGGAGGGGTTGGGGAGCGCGCGCAGGTCGAAGTGGCGGCCGGCGGCGGGCGCGGCGCCGGTGACGGCGGCGATGAGGTCGTCGAAGATCGTGTGGTCCGCGAACGGCGGCGCCACCATGAGCACGGGCGCGCTCGCGGAGGCCAGCCGGGCGACCACCTGGCCGATCACGGCAGGATCCCTCGGCAGCAGCCCGTGGGCGGCCGCGACGGTCGTGCCGTGCTCCCAGCCGTCCGGCAGCTGGGAGCCCAACGGCACCAGGCCGTCGCCGTCGACCAGCCACGCGGCGAGGCTGTCGAAGCCGAACGCGAGCGCATCGTGGTCCCTGCCGCGCAGCAGCGTCGCCAGCTGCGGCCGGAACGCGGAGGCGTCCCCGAGGAAGGAGGTGAGGAGGTCGCCGTCGGCGACCGCGTCCGCCGCCGCGGCGAGCGCGGCGATCCACGCGGCGGGGGGCCCCGCGGGCTCGAGCCAGACGAGCCCGTCGACGCTTGCGACGCCCTCGGCCGCGTCGGCGTTCTCGTCGACGATGGGGATCGCCCACGGGTCCTCGTAGCGGCCGCCGCCCGTGATCGAGCGCAGCGCGGGCGCCGTGAGCTCGCCGAGCGCGAGGTCGCCGATGCCGAGCCCGCCGAGGTCGATACCGGCCGGAAGCAGCCGTCCCAGCAGCTGCAGCACGGTGGTGACGCGTGCGCTGCCGTCGGCAGCGATCCCCGTCACCAGCTCGCTCAGGTACGCGCGCAGCGCCGCGGCAGGGTCGTCGAGGAGCTGTCGCAGCGAGTCGGCGCCGTCGAAGAGGTCGGCGAGGAGGGGCCAGTCCGCCGGGAGGTCCGCCGCATCGCGGTGGAGACCGAGCAGGGCCGTGAGGAGGTGCGCGGGCTCGCCGCCCCACTCATGCAGCGCCGAGCCGATCAGCTGCCCGAGCAGCCGGACCGCATCGGCCCCGAGCCCCAGGTCCGGCTCCAGCCCGGGCAGCGCGAGGTCGTAGGGGCCGAAGTCCTCGCCGTCGAGCGTGAGGGTGACGCCGTCGATCCCGACGCGCCAGACCGGCTCCTCCCCGGGGCGCCAGCCCGCGGTCGCCGTGGCGCTGCCCGCGGCGATCTGCAGCCCGGCGAGGTCGAGCGGCCCGTCGGGCGTGAGGCGGATCTCCAGCTGCGAGCGGCCGATCAGGCTGACCGCGCCCGCGCCGGACGCGGGCAGGTCGATGCCGAGCAGCTCGACCAGCAGCGATCCGTCGAAGACGCCTTGCGTCGCGCCGGCGGCGAGGCCGAGGCGCAGGCGGTGAAGCCCCGGCACATCGGTGTCGACGCGCGCGTCCCACGCCGCGAGGGAGAGGGTGACCGGGCCGTCCGCGGCGATCGGCGTGAGCCAGGGATCGGCCGGCGTGCCGGTGCCCGTGACGGTGGGGGTCAGCCCGACGAGGATCGCGACCTGCTCGAGCATGGACGACCACGAGCGGGTGTCGTCGTCGAGGATCGCGTGGTGGAGACGGCCGAGCGCGAGGGTGGGCCCGCGGCCCAGCGCCGCGAGGTCGAGCGGCGGTGCCGTCGGGTCGGCGGCCGGCGCGCGCAGGCCGATGAGCGTGAGCAGCGCCTCCGCGACGGGGGAGTCGCCGAACAGGTCCTCGAGCGCGCCGAGCGCCGCGTCCGCCGCGACCCCGATCACGGCATCGGCGTCCGTGAGGTCGATGACGGGGTGCTCGTCGCCCGCGATCACCACGTCCCTCACCTCGAGCCACGGCTGCACCGCGCCGTCGGCGAGCCGGAAGCCTGCCGAGACGCGGCCGATGCGGAGGTCGGGCGCGTTCGAGACGAGGTCTCCGCTCGTCGGCGCGACGAGCCCCACGCGCGCCTCGGGCACGAAGCGCGTGAGGCGCAGCGGGGCGGACGGGTCGACGGGGATCCCCGACGCGCTCGGCAGGGGGATGCTCAGCACGGTGATCACGCCCGACAGCGCGACCGCGTCGGCGTCGACGCGCACCTCGAGGCCGATCTCGAGCTCGCGGGCGGCGGTGACGTGGAGCAGCAGCCACACGTCGATGACGTCCGTGTCGATGAGGCCCGCGCGGAGCGGATCGTCCGGCGTGCCCGCGCCGCTCACCGGGAGGTCGTCCCCGATGAGGCCGGCGAGGTGCGTCGCCCACGCGGTGAGCGTGTCGCTCGAGTCGACGATGTCGACGAGCCAGTCGAGCACCGCCTCGGGATGCGAGAGCAGCTGCTCGAGCGGCAGCGGCGGGATGCCATCGGCGGCGTCCGCATCGATCCCGAGCAGGGCGAAGAGGTGGTCCGCGAGCCTGTCGAGCTGCGCGTTGCCGCCGGCCTCCGCGACCAGCAGGTCGACGACCTCCTGCAGCAGCAGGCGCAGCACGTCGATGAGGTCCGCGCCGACGCTCGCCGAGTCGATCGTCAGGTCGACCGGGTCCCCGTCGCCCAGGTTGAAGTCCTCGACCGTCACCCGCAGGCCCGCCTCCACGCCGAGCGGCGCCGCGTCGTCCAGGTGGATGCTGATGGCCGCACCGATCCCGGTCATCGGGATGGCCGGGTCGGTGAAGCCGACATCGACGCCGATGAGCACGGGGCCCTCGGCGGTGGCGGCGACGGCCTCGAGGTCGCCCGCGACGCTCACGAGCGGGATCCTGACCGTGCCCTGCACCCGACCCACGCCGGAGCCGAGGACGTCGCTGCGCAGGGCCGCGGCCACCCCGATGACGTCGTCCTCCACGGTCAGGAAGAGGTTCCCCGCCTCGGTGTCGAGCAGCGGGTGCCACCCGGGCCGCGCGGGATCGGGGGGCAGGAGGTCGTCGAGCAGACGCAGCAGGGCGGCGCGCTGGGTCGGATTGGACAGGATCCGCCGGATCGCCGTGAGGGGGTCGTCGAACCAGCTGCCGACCAGCTGGCCATCGTCGTCGGTGACGCCGATGGCCGTCAGCAACGACGTCATCTGCGGGTCGACTCCGATGTCGAGACTCATCCACGTGCCCCCGGGGTGGTGAGTGGAGCTGGAGTTCGCGGGGATCGGCGGCGCGCTACTCGGCGCCGTGATCGGTCGTGGCGAGAACCACGTCGGCATCTCGACGGATGCGGGTCACCCGATCGAGCATGCCACGCGGTGCCGATGCGGACAAGCCCGACAAATGGGGTGGTGAACGCCCTCGGCCTGAGCGACAATCGACGGGACACGACGGGGGTGGGCCGTGACCGTCATCGACGACATCCTGGCCGCGCTGGGTCTCGCGACGGTGCCGGCGACCGCTCGCACGATGCTGCGCTGGCCTGTGCCTCCTGCGCCGCCGGCCGCGCGGCCGCCGCTCGTGGAGGGCGTGCTGGCGCACGTGCGGGGCGACCTCACCACGGACGCGAGCCTGCGCCCCCGCGTGAGCCTCATCCTCGGCCCGGGCGCCACGCTGGGGGGCGTCGCGGCCGAGCTCGCCGACCTCGTCGCCACCATCACCACGCGGACCACCGCGGCGGCGGTGCCCGATCGGGCGACCGTGGCGGCGGCGCTGCAGACGTACAGCGCGACCCACCTCACGGCGACGCCCACCGATGTGCTCCGGGTCGGGTTCCGCATGCCCCTCCCCATCGAGATCGACGTCGACACGGGGGAGTGGGTGACGAACCTCGAGACGCTCCACACGTGGGCCCAGGTGCCGCCAGCGATCACGCTCCCGGCCACGCGGGTGACGCCGCTGCTCATCCCTGACCCGGATGCGCTGAGGACCGAGGTGACGGCGGAGCTCGCTGCGGTCGCCGACGCCGCGACGCTCGGCATCGCGCTGACGGCCAGGATGCTCCGCAACCCCTACGAGCCGGTGTTCTTCATCCACGAGCTGCTCGCTCAGGTGCACCGCGCCCGGCCGGCGCAGGAGGTGCCGCTCGTGCTCGCGATGACGGACTCGCTCGTCAACCACCAGGCGGAGCTCGCCGCGAGCACGACCGCGGGCAACGCGGTGCTGCGCCGGCTCTGGTTCGCGCTGGCGCCCGTCGATCCTGCGACCCTGTCCGCCGACCGGCGCACCGCGCTCCTGCGGGGGAGGCGCCTGCTGGCGAACGCGCTCGGGCTCGCGGCGACCGTGCCGCCCGTCGCGGACACGTGGCAAGGGCCGTGGGAGGCCGGGCCCTCGGTGCGCGCCCGTGAGATCCCCCTGCCTCCGGCCTGCGTACCCTTCGCGGCGGCGGGGGCGCCCGCGGGGAGCGAGACCGCCATCGAGGCGGGCGGGGCCAACCAGCAGATGGTCCTGGGGCGGCAGCTGAGCGCCGGAGCGAACGGCGTGTACGACGGATACACCGGTCCCGCCCACATCGGGCGCGTGCTGCCGGGACCGTTCGTCGCCGCGCACCAGGCGGAGATCAACCCGGCGGCGGACCCTCGCATCGATGCCCGCTCGCACATCGTGGTGGTGATCGCCCCGAACGAGGGCCGTCTGGACGCCGCGCGCCTGCGCGATCGGGGGATCCTCTCCACGGGGCTGCAGCAGTGGACCGAGCACGTCAACACCGAGGCGACCGTGCTGTGGGAGCACTTCCGCGGGCTCTCCCCGGACCAGTACGACCTGCACTTCGGCCTCTACCGGATGCTGCCGCGGATGTGGATCGCGGCGGAGGCCGCCGCCACCCCCGTCCCGACCGCCGCCGCGGTCGCCGCAGCCAATCCCTGGGCCGATGCGGCGGTGGTGGCCGACCCGCTCGCCGTGCCGGCCGCGCCCGGCGACCACTTCCCGCGCTACGCCACGCTGTACCGGCTCGATCCCGGCGCCAAGGTCCGCATGCAGCAGTCCACCGCCGCCGCCATCGGCCCGCGGTTCGCGTTCTTCGGGGGCAGCGGCGCCGCGGGCGCGCGCGTCTTCACCCCGGAGTGGAACGCCCGGGTGCGGCTCGCCGCCCGCGCGTCGATCGAGTACTGCGTCGCCGAGATGCAGACGGCGAACAAGCGGTTCGACCGGATCCTCCGGGACGTCGGCGACTACCTCATCCCCGGCACGCCGGCGCCCGGAGGCGGCGCGCCGACGCCGCGCTTCACGCCCCGCGACCTGTTCACCACGCAGTACGGCGCCGCGCTCGTCCTCGACCACCACATCAACGCGCCGGGCTTCACGCCGACGGACATCGGGACCGCCGTGAACACCACGACCGCCACCTCGGGCGTCGCCGCGTTCGACGCCGCGGGCAGCCTCCGCGACGAGTGGATCGTCGCGCTCGCGGCGCGCTACCAGGTGGTGCGGCGGTTCCCCGGGCCCGGCGCGAAGGCGCAGCGCGACGGCTTCATCAACGGCAGGCCCGCGGCGGAGCTGTCGCGCGCGGCCGGGTCCTTCACGGGGTGGTGACGGAACGACGAAGGCCCCTCCGCGGAGGGGCCTCGAGGGTCCGACGCCGCGCGTCGGAAAGCGCCCCCGACAGGAATCGAACCTGCGACCTACGGTACCGGAAACCGGCGCTCTATCCGCTGAGCTACGGGGGCCCGCCCGGACTGGCCGGGCCGAATGAGGATATCAGCAGGGAGCACGGGTCAGGACATGGCTCGTCCGTGGGATGCTGAGGCGTGCGCATCCTCACGAGCGTCGCGGCGGCGGTCCTGGTCCTCGGTCTCGTCGCGTGCGAGTCCCGCGGCGACGACGTGCGCGACGCGCGGGACGCCGATGCGGTGGGCACGGTCACGAGCGTCGACGGCGCCGGCGACGTGATCGCCGTCGGCTTCGCCCCTGAGCCCGGCTACGAGTACTTCGAGGGCACCACCTTCCAGTTCGAGCGCGAGGGCGCCCTCGAGACCGCGAGCGGCGAGGCGGCGACCCTCGAGGACGTCGCGGTCGGCGACCGCATCGAGGTGTGGGTCGAGGCGTGCGCCGAGTCCTTCCCCGTGCAATGCGGGGACCCGATCGGGCGCATCGTCGGCTAGCCCGCATCGTCCGGCGGCTGACGCCTAGGCTGGGCGCATGGCTGACGGCACCGGCTTCCCGCGGCGCCTCTACGCGCTCGGGGACGATCCCGACGCACGGTTCTCGATGGCCAACGAGCGCACGTTCCTCGCGTGGACCCGGACGGCCCTCGCGCTGTTCGCCGCGGGCGTGGGGCTCGAGGCGCTCGACGCCCCCATGAGCCCGGGCCTAAGGCTCGTCACCGCGCTGCTGTTCTGCCTGCTCGGGGCGGTCGCGGCGGTGTCGGGCCTGGTCGCGTGGTACCGCGCCGAGCGGTCCCTGAGGCTCGGCACGCCGCTTCCCGGACCCCGCATCGGCGTGGTGCTCACGGTCGGCGTGGTGCTGGGCATGGCGATGGTCGCGTGGGGGCTGGTGGCATGACCGCGGCGCCGGTCGACGACGGGCTCGCCGCCGAGCGCACGCGGCTCGCGTGGGAGCGCACGGCGCTGTCGCTCGCGGTGGCCGGGCTGGTCGGGCTCCAGGTGCTCTCCTCCGCGGGGCCGCTCGCCGTCGCGCTCGCCCTGCTGGGGCTGGTGGCCGCGCTCGGGACCGCTGTCGTCGCGGCCGTGCGCTACCGGCACGCCACGGCGCACGGGGTGCTACGCCACGCGCCCGCCGCGGTGCCGGTGCTCGTGCTCGGCGGGGGCGTGCTCGCGCTCGGGGCGGCGTGCGTCGCGTTCGTGCTGATCGAGGCGGCGGCCCGGTGACCGCCGTCGAGATCGCGCTGGTCGGAGGCCCGACGGCCGTGATCGGCTACGCGGGCCTCACGGTCCTCACCGACCCGACGTTCGACCCGCCGGGGGTGCACGGCAACCTCACCAAGCTCGCGGGCCCGGCCTTCGGACCCGAGGCGATCGGGCACGTCCACCTGGTGCTCCTCTCCCACGACGAGCATCCGGACAACCTCGACGTGGCGGGCCGGGCCGCGCTCGCGACGGCCGGCCACGTGATCTCCACGCCCGGGGCGGCCGCGCGCATCCCGGGGATCGTGGGCCTCAAGCCGTGGCACAGCGTCACCGTGTACGGCGCGCATGCGCCGGTGTGCATCACGGCGGTGCCCGCGCAGCACGGCCCCGACGCGCTCCGTGACCGGCTCGCCGAGGTCACCGGCTTCGTGCTCGAGGCGGCCGGCTGGCCGACGCTCTACTTCTCGGGCGACAACGCGGAGCTCCATGTCGCGGCGGAGGTCGCACGGCACTTCCCGGAGGTCGGGATCGCGGTGGTGTGCGCGGGCGCCGCGCGCGTCGCCCGCCTGGAAGATGCGCGGCTCACCGCGGACGCCGCGGTCACGCTGGGGATCGCGGACCTGTGGCCCGCTGCCTCGGTGGTCCCCGTGCACATCGACGACTGGGCGCACTTCTCGCAGCCGCGTGCGGCGTTCCGCGCCGCCATCGAGGGCGATCCGGCACGCGAGCGCATCGTGCTCGTCGACAAGGGGGCCGCCGTGCGGCTCTCGCGCGCGAAAGCGGCCCCTCGCCCCGCCTAAGATGGCCTGGTGACCCCCGAAGAGCTCTCCGCGACCATCCGCGCCGCCATCCTCGCCGGCATCGACGACTCCGACTTCCAGCTGTCGCCGTTCGACGTCCCGGAGGCGAGGGTCGAGCGACCCCGCCAGCGCGAGCACGGCGACTGGGCGACCAACGTCGCGATGCAGCTCGCGAAGAAGGCGGGCACCAACCCGCGCGAGTTCGCGCAGACCCTGGTGGAGCGCCTGGGCGACATCGACGGCATCGCGTCCGCCGAGGTCGCCGGCCCGGGGTTCATCAACATCCGCCTCGACGCGGACGCCGCGGGCCTGCTCGCGAAGGGCATCGTCGACTTCGGCGAGGGCTACGGCAGCGGCGAGTCCCTCACCGGCCACACCGTCAACCTCGAGTTCGTGTCGGCGAACCCCACCGGCCCCGTGCATCTCGGCGGCGCCCGCTGGGCCGCCGTGGGCGACTCGCTCGCGCGCCTGCTCGAGTTCCACGGCGCGACGGTGATCCGCGAGTACTACTTCAACGACCACGGCGTGCAGATCGACAACTTCGCCAAGTCCCTGGTCGCGGCCATCCTGGGTGAGGACACCCCCGAGAACGGGTACGGCGGCGACTACATCCAGGAGACCGCCAACCGCGTCCTCATCGAGGCGATGGAGGCGGGCGACAAGGACCCGCTCGAGCTCCCGCGCGAGGAGATGCAGGAGTTCTTCCGGGCCCGCGGCGTGCACCTCATGTTCGACGAGGTCAAGCGTTCGCTCCACGAGTTCGGCGTCGACTTCGACGTCTACTTCCACGAGGACTCGCTCCACAAGTCGGGCAAGGTCGAGAAGGCCGTCACCGAGCTCAAGGACTCGGGCGTCCTGTACGAGGCGGACGGCGCCTGGTGGCTGCGCTCCACCGAGTACGGCGACGACAAGGACCGCGTGGTCATCAAGTCCGACGGCAACCCCGCGTACATCGCGGGCGACATCGCCTACATCCGCGACAAGCACGAGCGCGGCGCGGACCGCTTCATCTACCTGCTCGGTGCCGACCACCACGGCTACATCGCGCGCCTCAAGGCCGCCGCCGCCGCGCTCGGCTACGACGCCGACTCCGTCGAGGTCATCATCGGCCAGCTGGTCAACCTGGTGAAGGACGGCCAGCCGGTGCGCATGTCCAAGCGCGCGGGCACCGTGGTCACCATGGCGGACCTGGTCGACGCGACGTCGGTCGACGCGGCTCGCTACGCCCTCGCGCGCTCGAGCGCCGACTCGACCATCGACATCGACCTCGACCTGCTCGCGTCTGCGTCGAACGCGAACCCCGTCTTCTACGTGCAGTACGCGCACGCCCGCACCGCCGGCGTCGCGCGCAACGCCGCGGAGTACGGCATCCGTCGCGAGGACGGCTTCGAGCCGTCGCTGCTCACGCACGAGTCGGAGGCCGCGCTCCTGGGCGTCCTCGGCGAGTTCCCGCGTGTGGTGGCGCAGGCCGTCGAGTTCCGCGAGCAGCACCGCATCGCGCGGTACCTCGAGGACGTGGCCGCGGCCTTCAACCAGTGGTACGACCGCACGCGCGTGACGCCGCAGGGCGACGAGGAGGTCACGGACCTCCATCGCACCCGCCTGTGGGTCAACGACGCGACCGGCCAGGTGCTGCGCAACGGGCTGCGCCTGCTGGGCGTCTCCGCTCCCGAGAGGATGTGACCATGAGCGCGCCCGTCTTCTCCCGCACCGTCACGCGCGGCGACGACGGCGCGCTCAGCGTCGGCGGCGCCGATGTCCGCGAGCTCGCCGGCCAGTACGGCACGCCGCTGTACGTCATCGACGAGGCGGACATGCGGGCACGCGCGTGCGCGTTCCGCGACGAGTTCACCGCGGCCTTCGGCCGTCACGGCGCGAAGGTCGACGTCTACTACGCCTCCAAGGCGTTCCTGTCCTCCAAGGTCGCGCGCTGGATGCGGGCCGACGACCTCTGCATGGACGTCGCGAGCGGCGGCGAGCTCGAGCTCGCGCTGCGCGGCGGGATGCCCCCGCAGCACATCGGCCTGCACGGGAACAACAAGTCCGACGCGGAGCTGCGCCGCGCCCTCGAGGTGGGCGTGGGCCGGATCATCGTCGACTCGTTCACGGAGATCGAGACGCTCGACGCGATCGCGCGGGAGATGGGAGCCACGGCTCCCGTGCTGGTGCGCGTCACCACGGGCGTCCACGCGGGCGGGCACGAGTACATCGCGACGTCCCACGAGGACCAGAAGTTCGGGCTGTCGCTCGCCTCGGGCGCGGCCTTCGAGGCCCTTGTCGCGTGCCACGACGCCGAGGGCCTGGACCTGCGCGGCATCCACACGCACATCGGCAGCCAGATCCTGTCGCTCGAGGCGTTCCAGGAGAGCGCCGAGCGCATGCTCGGGCTCCGCGCGGCGTTCTTCGCCGAGCTCGGCGTCGACCTTCCCGAGGTGGACCTCGGCGGCGGCTACGCGATCCGGTACACGCCTCATGGCGAGGAGCTGTCCCCGCACGATGCGGCGTACGGCATGGCGGAGGCCGTCGCTGCGGCCATCGCGAAGGTCGGAGGCACCTGGCCGCACCTCAGCATCGAGCCGGGACGGGCGATCGCGGGCCCGGCGGGCCTCACGCTCTATCGCGTGGGCGTGGTCAAGCACGTGAGCCTCGACGAGGGCGGCGAGCGCCAGTACGTCGCGGTCGACGGGGGCATGAGCGACAACATGCGCACCGTCACCTACGGCGCGGAGTACACCGCGACCGTCGCGTCCCGGCTGTCGGAGGCCGAGCCCGCGCTCAGCCGCGTGGTGGGCAAGCACTGCGAGAGCGGCGACATCGTGGTCCGCGACGTGGACCTCCCGCACGACGTCGCCCGCGGCGACCTGCTCGCGGTCCCCGCCACGGGGGCGTACGGGCGCTCGATGGCGAACAACTACAACGCGGCGCTGCGCCCGGCGGTGGTCTCGGTCCGTGACGGCGAGTCGACGGTGCACATCCGCCGGGACACGCTCGAGGACCTCTTCTCCTGGGACGTCGCGCCCGACTGAGGTGCCGTGCGCGGCCCGCGCCGCGCCTCGTCCTGTCTCGCCGCGCGCGCGGCGCGTGACCGGGGTTGACTGGTGGGGAGCCCCCGGTCAGCGAAGGGAGTCATGATGACCGACGGCACCGAGGAGACCGCGAAGCGGAGCATCTTCGACCCGATCCCCGAGGAGGAGTGGGACGAGCCCGACGACGATGCGGGGGACGTGATCCCGCCTGTCGCCGTCGACATGGAGATCCTCCACCCGATCGAGCACCACTCGGGCTGAGCCGTGATCCCCGTGGTGCCGCGCCGGGTCGGCGGGCGACGGGACGCCGTGGAGGGCCCGCGGCGTTGACGGAGGAGGACGGCCCGCCCGGCCGTCGAGGGAGACGAGGAGGTCCCATCATGAGCGACACGTACGACGACGGCACCGAGATGCTCAAGAAGCTCGCCGAGGAGGTCGAGCACGAGCGCGACGAGGGCCGGTCGGAGTTCGACATCGTCGAGGAGGACGAGGACGAGGTCGTCGACGACGAGGCGCCCGCGGACGGACCGCTCGAGCCGCTCGAGCCGGACCCCGCCGACGGGGGCGCGGCCGCCGAGACGCGCTACCTCTGACGCCGACGAAGGGGGCCCCGGCCGTGTGGCCGGGGCCCCCTTCGTGCGCGGACGGCCGGTGCTCAGACGGCGGCGGCGACGGCGTCCGCGAGCGACGTCGCGGGCCGCCCGATGAGGTCCTCGAGCGCGGTGCTGGCGGTGTCGAGCTCGCCCTTGGCGATCGAGCCGTCGATCGAGGCCCAGAAGCCCGCGGTGCCCGCGTCCATGCCGACCTCCTGGAACGTCGCCGCGAGCTGGTCGACGGTGACGTCCGACGCCGTGACCTCGGCACCCGTGGTGCTCGCGACGGCGGCGGCGAGGTCCTCGAGCGTGAAGCGCGTGCCGCCGAGCTCGTAGGTCTGACCTTCGGCGTCCTGCAGCGCGGCCACCGCGGCGGCCTCCGCGTAGTCGGCTCGCGCCGCTGCGGCGATCGTCGCGCCGCCCGTGGCGCCGAGCACCGTGCCGGTCGCGGTGTAGGTGCCGATCTGGCCCGTGTAGTTCTCGAGGTACCAGGAGTTGCGCAGGACGGTCGCCGGGATGGGGGAGTCCGCGAGGGCCCGCTCCGTCGCGACGTGCTCGGGCGCGAGGGGGTTCGAGGTGGTCGCGGCGCCGAGCAGCGACGTGTAGACGATGCGGGAGACGCCGGCGCGCTCGGCGGCGCCGATCACCGCCTCGTGCTGGGCGACGCGCCTGCCGACCTCGGACGCGGAGACGAGCACGAGCCGGTCGACGCCCGCGAGGGCGGCGTCGAGCGAGGCCGCGTCGTCGTAGTCGCCGAAGCGCAGCTCGACGCCGCGGTCGGCGAGGTCCTGGGCCTTCGAGGTGGTGCGCGCGATCGCGACGATGTCCGCGGCGGCGACGCCGCGCGCGAGCAGGCTCTCGACGACGAGGCGGCCGAGGTGGCCGCTGGCTCCGGTGACGGCGTAGGTGGTCATGGCAGTTCCTCTCGCTGGTGCCCGTCCGATCGCGGGCGCTCGCTCGACACTAACTATTGGTAAGTGCCATCTATTCCGTACGCGTCACGAGCGGTCGCCGTAGAGTGGCGGGCATGGATCCCCTGGAGGCCGTCGGGCCCGCCCCCGACCTGGTGAGCGACGTGTTCGCGCGCGCCTGCACGTCGCGAGCGGCCTTCGAGGACGTCACCTCGCGGTGGTCGTCCCTGGCCCTGCTCGCGCTCGGCGAGGGCCCGCACCGCTTCGGCGAGCTGCGCCGACGTGTCGAGGGCGTGAGCGAGCGCATGCTCGCGCAGACGCTGCGCGCGCTCGAGCGCGACGGCCTGATCACCCGCAGCGACGCCGGCACCATCCCGCCGCGGGTCGACTACGCGCTCACGCCCCTGGGCGCGCAGGTCGCGGCAGGCCTCCGCGGCCTCGCGGACGTGCTCGAGTCCGCGGTCCCCGAGATCGACCGCGCGCGGCTGGACTACGACGCCCGCTGAGCCCGGCGCTCCGCGCGCCGCCGTGCGACGGCGCTCGGCGCATCGTCCGGAAGCCCGTCGAGCACGCCCTCGAGGTGCTTGAGCGCCGCGACGATCACGAAGCTGAGCGAGACCAGCAGCGCCCACGAGCCGACCTTGCCGACGTGCACCATGGTCCACCGCAGCAGCTGGTCCGGGTAGGCCCACGCCCCGAGCAGCGTGGCGGCGTTCTCCGCGCACCACAGCGCGAGCCCGATCGCGACGAAGGAGAGCGCGAGCGGCATGCGGTAGCGGTGCTCCCGCACCGTGAGGTGGACCAGCGTGCCGCGGAGCTCGAGCAGGAAGCCCGCTGCGATCACCCAGCGCAGGTCGGGGATCCAGTGGTGCGTGAAGAAGTTGGCGTACGCCGCGACCGCGAGGAGGGTCATGGGCCAGAGGCGGAAGCCGGTGACGCGCAGGTCGAAGCGACGCCACGCCTGCACGATGTACGAGCCGACCGCGGCGTACATGAAGCCCGCGTACAAGGGGACACCGCCCACCTTGGACCAGGCCTCGTCCGGGTACACCCACGAGCCCACGTGCACCTTGAAGAGCTCGAGCCCGAGCCCGACCAGGTGGAACAGGAGGATCACGCCGACCTCGCGGGTGGTCTCCCACCCGGTCGCCCATAGCACCGCGGTCAGCACGAGCGCGAACAGCAGCAGCGCGTCGTAGCGCGCGATCGGGAGCTCGACCACCGACGTCACGGCGAGCGCCGCGAAGATCGCGAGGGCGAACGCCAGGGACTGGAGCTCGAGCCACGCGAAGCCCACCCCGAAGCGCCAGAGACGCCCCCACCGCCAGCGCTCCGGATCGAGGACGTCCCGTTCCATCACGCGGACCATCCTGCCCGACATGTGGGACGCGGTGCGTGAGCGCTCGGCTAGGCTGGGGGCCGTGTCCAGCCCTCTCGCCTCCGTGAAAGTCGCCATCCTCGGCCCCGGCACCGTCGGCTCGGAGGTGGTCCGGCTCCTCACGCAGGAGGCCGGCGATCTCGCGGCCCGCGTCGGTGCGCCGCTGGAGATCATCGGCGTCTACGTCCGCGACACCTCGAAGGACCGCGGCCCCCACCTGCCGCAGTCGCTGCTGACCTCGGACGCCTCGGCGCTCGTCGCGCAGGCCGACGTGGTGGTCGAGCTCATGGGCGGCATCGAGCCCGCCCGGACGCTCATCCTCGAGGCGATCGCGGGCGGCGCGTCCGTGGTGACGGCGAACAAGGCGCTCGTCGCCGCGCACGGCCCCGAGCTGTACGAGGCCGCCGACGCCGCGAACGTCGACCTCTACTTCGAGGCGGCCGTGGCCGGCGCCATCCCCCTGGTGCGTCCCGTTCGCGAGTCGCTCGCGGGCGACCACATCACCCGCATCCTGGGCATCGTCAACGGCACCACCAACTACATCCTCGACGAGATGACGCGCCGCGGCCTCGACTACGACGTCGCGCTCAAGCAGGCGCAGGAGCTCGGCTACGCCGAGGCGGACCCGACGGCCGACGTCGAGGGTCACGATGCGGCGGCCAAGGCCGCGATCCTCGCGTCGCTCGCGTTCCACCAGCGGGTCGCGCTCGACGACGTCTACTGCGAGGGGATCTCCGCCATCACGTCGGAGGACGTCATCGCGGCGCGCGAGACCCGTCAGGTCATCAAGCTGCTCGCGATCGCCGAGCGCACGGAGGGCGGCGTCACGGTGCGCGTCCACCCCGCGCTCGTGGGCGAGGACCACCCGCTCGCGGGCGTGCACGGCGCCTTCAACGCGGTGTTCATCGAGGCCGAGTCCGCCGGCGGGCTCATGTTCTACGGCCAGGGTGCCGGCGGCACGCCGACGGCCTCGGCCGTGCTGGGGGACATCGTCTCCGTGGCGCGCCACAAGGCGACCGGGGGCAAGGGCCCGCTCGAGTCCAACTACGCGGTGCACGAGGTCCTGCCGATCGACGCCGCGCTCACGCGCTACTGCATCCGCATGGCGGTCGAGGACCGTCCCGGGGTGCTCGCCTCCGTCGCCGCGGTCTTCGAGCAGCACGGCGTGGGCATCGAGATCGTGCGCCAGGTGCCGGGGCAGACCCACGCGGGCCTGATCCTGTCGACCTACGCGGCGCCCGAGCGCGACCTGCGCGCGACCGTCGAGGGCCTCCGCGCATCGGACGCGGTGGCCGAGGTCAAGTCCGTCCTGAGGATCGAGGGGGAGTAGTGGCGCACGTCTGGCGCGGGATCATCCGCGAGTACCTGGACCGCCTGCCGTTCGAGGAGGGGGACCGCATCGTCTCCCTGGGCGAGGGCGGCACGCCGCTGGTCCACGCCCCCTCGATCTCGTCGGAGGTGGGCGCCGAGGTCTTCGTCAAGGTCGAGGGCATGAACCCGACCGGCTCGTTCAAGGACCGCGGCATGACGTCCGCGGTCACGCAGGTGGTGAAGGAGGGCGCCCACACCATCGTGTGCGCGTCCACCGGCAACACCTCCGCGTCCGCGGCCGCGTACGCGGCGCACGCGGGTCTGCGCTGCGTCGTCATGATCCCGCAGGGCAAGATCGCGGCGGGCAAGATGGCGCAGGCGATCGTCCACGGTGCGGACCTGGTGCAGGTCGACGGCAACTTCGACGAGTGCCTCGACATCGTGCGGGACCTGTCCGAGCAGTACCCGATCGCGCTGGTGAACTCGGTCAACCCGTACCGCCTCCAGGGGCAGAAGACCGCGGCCTTCGAGATCGTCGACCAGCTCGGCGATGCCCCGGACATCCACATGCTGCCCGTCGGCAACGCGGGCAACATCTCCGCCTACTGGATGGGCTTCAAGGAGTCCGTGGAGTCCGGCGCCGCGACCCGCACGCCTCGCGTCTGGGGCGTCCAGGCAGCCGGTGCCGCGCCGTTCGTGGCCGGGCACCCGATCAAGGACCCCGAGACCATCGCCACCGCGATCCGCATCGGCAAGCCCGCGTCGTGGGACCTCGCGGTCGCCGCGCGCGACGAGTCCGGCGGCTGGATCCGCGCCGTCTCCGACGCGCAGATCCTCAACGCCCAGGCGCGGCTGGCCGCGGACGTCGGCGTGTTCGTCGAGCCCGCCTCCGCCGCACCGATCGCCGGCCTGCTCGCCGCCGCCGCGCTGGGCGAGGTGCCCAAGGGCGCGACCATCACGTGCACCGTCACCGGCAACGGGCTCAAGGACACCGCGACCGCGCTCGGCGACCGCACCGTCGAGCCCACCGTGATCCCCGTCGACGTCGAGGCCGCCGCCGCGGCGCTCGGGCTGTAGGGCCCGGCCATGGCGATGCGCCTCGCCGCCGACCACGTCCGCGTCTCGGTGCCCGCGACCGCGGGCAACCTCGGGCCGGGCTTCGACGCGCTCGGCATGGCGCTCGGCGTCATCGACGACCTCGAGGTGCGCGCCGTCGCGTCCGCCTCGGTGACCGTCGAGATCGAGGGCGAGGGTGCATCGTCCCTGCCGCGCGACGAGTCGCACCTGGTCGTGCAGGCGCTGCGTGCGGCGCTCGACCACGTCGGCGCCTCGCAGACCGGTCTCGAGATCCGCGCCGTCAACCGCATCCCGCACGGCCGTGGCCTGGGATCCTCGGCCGCCGCGGTGGTCGCGGGGATCGTCGCCGCGCGTGCCCTCATCGCCGAGCCCGAGGCGCTCGACGCGGCGGAGGCGCTCTACCTCGCGAACGCGTTCGAGGGGCACCCCGACAACGCGGCGCCCGCGATCTACGGCGGCGCCACCGTCGCGTGGAAGGATGCCGACGGCGCCCACGCGCGGCCGCTGGTGGTCGCGTCGGAGATCGAGACCGCGGTGCTGGTGCCCTCCTCGACGCTGCCCACCAAGGAGGCGCGCGCGGTGCTGCCCGCGAAGGTGCCCCACGTGGACGCCGCGTTCAACGTCGGGCGGGCCGCGCTGCTGGTCAACGCCCTCGCCGGCCGGCCCGAGGACCTCTTCGCCGCCACCGAGGACAGGCTCCACCAGGGCTACCGCGCCGACGTCCTCGGTCCCGCGACGTCCATGGTGCGCGAGCTGCGCGGTCGCGGCCTCGCCGCGGTCGTCTCGGGCGCCGGGCCGTCGGTCCTGGTGATCGGCACGGGGCTCGCGGAGGCGGGCCTCGGCACGGGACGCCTCGCGTGGGCCGAGGGGATCGGCGGCGACTCATGGGCGTGCGTGCACACGGTCGAGCGCGTTCCCGGCGCGACCGGCGTCCGGCTGTAGCGCCGCCGCTGCTGCGCTACGCGGGCTCGGTCTCCTCGGACTCCTGGGGCTCGCCGGAATCCTCCTGCTCGAGCGAGGCGATCCACTCCTCGGCCGCCGAGCTCGAGCCCAGGCCGGGGGAGTACTCGTCGATGTAGATCGTCTCGGCCTCGGGCTCGGCCGCGACCGGCTCCTCGTGCGGCGCGGCCGCGGAGATCGTCTCGGGGTCCTCGGCGAGCGCCGGCACGGCGCCCAGGCCGGAGACCGCGGCGAGCGCGCCGGTGCCCGGGGCGAGCTCGCCGAGGCCCTCGGGCAGCGTGCCCTCCTTGCGGGCGCGCTTGAACGCGGTGCGCACCTTGAGCTCGTAGGCGTGCTTCCGAGGCTGGGGGACCCGCGTGTGGAACAGCGGCCCCGTGAGGCGCACGCCGATGGTCGCGACGGTCGCGATCACCGTGGTGACGATCGGGTCGACGAACGAGATGAGCGTGCCGTAGGTGATCGCTCCGGCGAGGCCCGAGACCGCGTTCGGCGGTCCCAGGTACATGATCGACGAGGGCCGCCCCTGCAGGATGTCGGTGAGCATGAGCCCGCCCACGGACGCGATCATGCCGATCACCACGGCCGGCAGGATCTTCACCCCCGCGAGCAGCGCGGTGTTGACGCCCACGCACGCGAACAGGCCGATGATGATCGAGTCGAGCCACCACAGGAAGCGGCCCAGCTTGTGGAGGTAGTAGAGGAAGCCCATGCCGATCGCCGCCGCGACGAAGGCGGCCACGAAGTACAGGGGGTCGCGGATCGCGGCCGGCGGGAGGTTGCCGAGCAGCACGTCACGGATGATGCCGCCGCCGAAGCCCATCGCGGCCGCGAGCGTGAACACGCCGACGATGTCCGTGTGCTCGTCCTCGCCCGCGCGGATGGTGCCGCCGAGCGCCCCGAAGAACACCGCGAGCAGGTTGATGGCGAGGGGGAGCTCGAGGAGCTCGGGCAGGACCGTCACTACACGAGGGTACGTCCGTCGCCCTAGGCTCAGCGCATGACAGCGTCATCGTCCCGCCTGCTCCCGCCCGGTCAGGCGCTGCGGCTCGCGGCCATGCTCATCGCGGTCGTCCTGGGCATCGCGGTGGTCGTCGGGCTCGTCATGGGAGCCGGCGCCGGCGTCGGGGCCGCCCTCGGCGGCCTCATGGTGCTCGTGATGGCGCTCCAGCGCGGGCCGGTGTGGCATCCCGTGGTGCTCGGCATCGTCGTCGCCGCGCTCGCGGCGGCGGCGACCACGCAGGACGATGCCCCGGTGGCGGTGGGACTCCTGACCGCGGCCGCCGCGCTCGTCTCGGCGCCGGCGGTGCTGCGCTACGGCCCGGTGGTCGGGATCGCGCCCGTGGTGGTCGCCGCGGCCGGGACGGACGTCGCGACCATCGGTCCCGGCGCCGCGTTCGTGGGTGTCGCGCTCGGGGCCGCCGCGCTTCCGGCGATCGCCGCCGCGATGGGGCTCGCGAAGCTCGATCCGACGCCCCTCCCTGCGCGGATCGCGTGGCCGTACGTCGCCGCCCTGGCGGCGGGCAGCGGCGTCGCGATCGGGGTGGCGCGCGAGCTCGGCGTCGCGCATTCCATGTGGGTCGTGATCGCGCTCAGCGCGGTGCTCATCCCCGTGCGAGGCGAGACGGCGCCGCGTGCCCGCCGCCGCGTGCTGGGCACGGTGGCGGGCACGCTCGCCGGAGCGGTGCTCGCCTCGCTGATCCCGGGGTGGCTCGGAGCCGCGTGCGCGGTCCTCGCGGCCGTGATCGGCACGGGGTGGTCGCTCGCGCGGGACGAGGTCCGTGGGGCCGCGTTCACCGCTGCGGCGCTGGTGCTCGTCGCGGGTGTGGCCTCCGCCGCCGGCGCGTGGGATGCGGCGCTCCAGCGCATCGGCCTCACCGTGATCGGGGTCGTGCTCGCGATGCTGCTCGCGCTCGTGCTCGCGCGGCTCGAGCGGAGGGGCGAGCGTACGTGATCCGCGCCGCGACCCTGGAGGACCGCGACGCGATCGCGCGCATCTGCCTCCTCACCGGCGCGCAGGGAGGCGACGCGACGGGACGCTTCGGGGACGACACGGTGCTCGCGGACGTCTACGCGACGCCGTACCTCGACGGTCCGGGCGGCTTCTGCCTCGTGTGGGACGAGGGCGAGGGCGCCGTGGGCTATGTGCTCGGCACGTCGGACACCCGCGCGTTCCAGGAGTGGTTCGTGCATGAGTGGTGGCCGACGGTCGCGGCGGGCCATCCGCCGCGCACCGCCGCCGATGCGTGGCTCGTGCCCTCGGCAGCCGACCCCGCGAGGATGCTCATCCCGGAGCTCGACGCGTATCCCGCGCACCTCCACATCGACCTCCTGCCGGAGGCCCAGGGTCGGGGCGCGGGGCGCGCGCTCATCGAGGCGGCGTGCGCGCTGCTCGCCACGCGGGGAGCGCCGGGCGTCCACCTGGTCGCGGAACGCGCCAACGGGGGAGCGCAGGCGTTCTACCCGCGCGTCGGCTTCGAGGCGATCGCGTCGGACGATGCGGCGGTGACCTTCGCCCGTCGCCTCGCACGTCCCCGACTTGCGGAGTGAGTGCTCACTCACTTAGTGTGAGCCGGTGACCACCAAGGCGCGACGCGCGGCCCCCATGCCTGTCGAGGAGCGGCGCGCGCACATCGTCGACGCCGTGATCCCGCTCGTCCTCGAGCGGGGGACAGAGGTCACCACCCGCGAGATCGCGGAGGCGGCCGGCATCGCCGAGGGCACCGTGTTCCGCGCGTTCGCGGACAAGGAGGCGCTCCTCGACGCCGCGATCGCGAAGGTCATGGACCCGAGCGAGATCCTGGGATTCCTCGAGGAGGTCGACCCCACGCTCAGCCTCGAGACCAAGATCGAGCTCATCGTGAGCGTGCTCCACAGCCGCGTCTCGGGCGTGGTGCGCTTCATGACGGCGCTCGGCCCGCGCGACCATGCCCGACATGCGGGACCCGAGGGGCACGGCCATCGCAGGCCGCCGCTCGGCGAGGTCACCGGCGTGGTCGAGCGCCTGCTCGAGCCGGACAAGGACCGGATCCGGGTCCCCGTCGCGACAGCCGTCGATTATCTGCGCATCCTGGTGTTCGGCACCACGATGCCGTTCCTCACCACCGGTGGTGCCTCGGATCCTTCCGAGCTCGCCGACTTCATCCTGCGCGGTATCGCCAAGGAAGGGGACTGATCCCATGCTCTGGAGGCTGCTCGTCGCCTCGGTCAGGCCGTACTGGAGGCTCCTCGTCGGAGTAGTCGTGTTCCAGTGCGCGCAGGCCATCGTCAACCTGTACCTGCCGACCCTCAACGCCGACATCATCGACAAGGGCGTCGCCACCGGGGACACCGACTACATCTGGCGCATGGGCGGATGGATGCTGCTGCTGTCGCTCGTCGGCATCGTCTGCACCATCACGGCCGTGTACTTCGGCGCCAAGATCGCGATGCGCGTGGGCGCGGACCTGCGCCGCGACATCTTCGGCAAGGTCGCCTCGTTCTCCGAGGCGGAGGTCCAGCGCTTCGGCGCCCCCTCGCTCATCACCCGCACCAGCAACGACGTCCAGCAGGTCCAGATGCTCGTGCTGATGACCTGCACGCTGCTCATGACCACGCCCTTCACGCTCATCGGCGGCGTCATCCTCGCGATCGAGCAGGATCCGGCCCTCAGCTGGATCATGGCCGTCGCCATCCCGCTGCTGCTCGTCATCGTGCTGCTCATCGTGTGGCGGATGGTGCCGCACTTCCGCCGGATGCAGGTGCGCATCGACGGGATCAACCGCGTGCTGCGCGAGCAGCTCACCGGCATCCGCGTGGTCCGCGCGTTCGTGCGCGAGCCCATCGAGGAGCAGCGCTTCGGCGACGCGAACGCGCTCGTGACGGAGTCCGCGCTCAAGGCGGGCCGCCTCATGGCCGCGATGTTCCCGCTGGTCCTGCTCGTGGTGAACACCGGATCGGCCGCCGTCATCTGGTTCGGCGGCTACCGCATCGACGCGGGCGACATGCAGGTCGGCGCGCTCACCGCGTTCCTCAGCTACCTCATCCAGATCCTCTTCTCGGTCCTCATGGCGACGTTCCTCTTCGTGCTCGTGCCGCGCGCCGCCGTCTCCGCGGACCGCATCGGCGCCGTGCTCGACACCGACAGCTCGGTGCGCGAGGACGATGCCGCGGTCGAGGTCCCCCGGACCGGCGAGGTGGTCTTCGACAAGGTCACCTTCACCTACCCCGGCGCCGAGCAGCCGGTGCTCGCGGACATCTCCTTCACGGCCCGCCGCGGCACCACGACCGCGATCATCGGCTCGACCGGCGCCGGCAAGACCACGCTCATCAGCCTCATCCCGCGCCTCCACGACGCGACGTCGGGCACCGTGAGCGTCGGCGGCGTCGACGTGCGCGACGCGCAGCTCGAGTCCCTGTGGGCGCGCATCGGCCTGGTGCCCCAGCGTCCGTACCTGTTCGCCGGCACCGTCGGGTCCAACCTCCGCTACGGGCGCGAGGAGGCGACGGACGACGAGCTGTGGGAGGCGCTCGCGATCGCGCAGGGCGAGGACTTCGTGCGCGCGATGCCCGAGACCCTCGACAGCCCGATCGCGCAGGGCGGCACCACCGTGTCGGGCGGCCAGCGCCAGCGGCTCAGCATCGCCCGCGCGCTCGTGCGTCAGCCCGACGTGCTCATCTTCGACGACTCGTTCTCGGCCCTCGACACCGCGACGGACGCGCGGCTGCGCGCCGCGCTCGACCGCGAGGTCACCGACGCCACGGTGATCGTCGTCGCGCAGCGCGTCTCGAGCATCGTCGACGCGGACCAGATCCTCGTGATGGAGGACGGGCGCATCGTCGACCGCGGCACGCACAGCGAGCTGCTGCAGACCTCGCCCACCTACCAGGAGATCGTCAGTACCCAGCTGCGAGCCGAGGAGGTGGCCGGATGAGCGAGAACGCCACCGAGGAGAAGCAGGACGCCCCCCGTCCCCCGCAGCAGCGGCAGCACGGTCCCGGCGGGCCCGGCATGGGCGCGCCGACCGAGAAGGCCGGCAACTTCAAGGAGTCGGGCAAGCGCCTCGTGGGGCTGCTCCGGCCCGAGCTCGTGCTCGTGGCCGTCGTCGTCGTGCTCGGCATCGGCTCGGTCACCCTGTCGGTCGTCGGCCCGAAGATCCTGGGCAACGCCACCACCGTGATCTTCGAGGGCTTCCTCGCGGGCGGGGTCGACTTCCCCAAGCTCCACGGCATCCTGCTGTGGGTCGTGCTCATCTACATCGGCTCCGCCATCTTGGGGCTGCTGCAAGGCTTCATCCTCAACGGCGTCACGCAGCGCACCGTGTACCGGCTGCGCCAGAGCGTCGAGGACAAGATCCACCGCCTGCCGCTCAGCTACTTCGACCGCCACCAGCGCGGCGACCTGCTCAGCCGTGTCACCAACGACATCGACAACATCTCGCAGACGCTCCAGCAGACCCTGAGCCAGATCTTCACGTCCGTGCTCACCGTGATCGGCATCCTCGTGATGATGTTCTCGATCTCGTGGGAGCTCGCGCTGGTCGCGCTCGTGTCGATCCCGCTCACCGCGATCGTGGTGGCGCAGATCGCGAAGCGCTCGCAGCCCAAGTTCGTGGCCCAGTGGAAGCACACGGGCGACCTCAACTCGCAGATCGAGGAGGGCTACACCGGCCACGCGCTGGTCAAGGTCTTCGGGCGCGGGAAGCAGTCGCGCGAGGAGTTCGGCCGCAAGAACGAGGAGCTCTACGAGGCGAGCTTCGGCGCGCAGTTCATCTCGGGCATCATCATGCCGTCCGCGATGTTCATCGGGAACCTCGTGTACGTCGCGATCGCTGTGGTCGGCGGCCTGCGGGTCGCGAGCGGGACGATGACGCTCGGCGACGTGCAGGCGTTCATCCAGTACTCGCGCCAGTTCCAGCAGCCCGTGAGCCAGCTCGGCTCGATGGCCAACCTGCTGCAGTCGGGCGTCGCCTCGGCCGAGCGCGTGTTCGAGCTGCTCGACGCCGAGGAGCAGGGCGCGGACCCCGAGCCCGCGGAGAGCCCCAGGGACGACCACGGCCGCCTCGTGTTCGAGGACGTGTCCTTCCGCTACGTCGAGGACAAGCCGCTCATCGACAACCTCGACCTCGTGGTCGAGCCGGGCCGCACGGTCGCGATCGTGGGACCCACGGGAGCGGGCAAGACCACGCTGGTCAACCTGGTGATGCGCTTCTACGAGCTCACGAGCGGCCGCATCACGCTCGACGGCACCGACACCGCGGCGATGACCCGTGCGGACCTCCGTGCGCGGACCGGCATGGTGCTGCAGGACACGTGGCTCTTCGGGGGCACCATCCGCGACAACATCGCGTACGGCCGCACCGATGCGACGGAGGAGGAGATCCTCGCCGCCGCGAAGGCCGCCTACGTGGACAGGTTCGTGCACTCGCTGCCCGACGGCTACGACACCGTGCTGGACGACGACGCGACCAACCTCTCCGCAGGCGAGCGCCAGCTCGTCACCATCGCCCGCGCCTTCGTGGCGCAGCCGCAGGTGCTCATCCTCGACGAGGCGACCTCGTCCGTCGACACCCGCACCGAGCTGCTGGTCCAGCGCGCGATGGCCGACCTGCGCAAGGATCGCACCGCGTTCGTGATCGCGCACCGGCTGTCGACCATCCGCGACGCGGACCTCATCCTCGTGATGGAGCACGGCTCCATCGTGGAGCAGGGCAACCACGAGCAGCTGCTCAAGGCCAAGGGCGCGTACGCGCGGCTGTACGAGGCGCAGTTCGCCGCCCCCATCGAGGACGTCGAGCCGCCGATCGATCCCATCGACCCGACCACGGGCGAGCTCGCGACGGTCTTCGACGACCCGTCGGTGCCGCACCCGGGCGCCCCGCCGCACCGCGGCGAGGAGCTCGACGACGCCGCCGTCGACCGGACCTGAACCCGTCCGCATCGTCCCTCGCAGGGACGATGCGGACGGGGGTCCCGGGCGGGACGCGCCTACGATGCGGGCATGACCGACGACGCTCTGCGCACCCCCTCCGGCATGACCTCGCTCTGGTACGGAGGCGACTACAACCCCGAGCAGTGGCCTCGCGACGTGTGGGACGACGACATGCGCCTCATGCGCCGTGCGGGGGTCACCGTCGCCACCATCGGGGTGTTCTCGTGGGCGCGGCTCGAGCCGCGCGACGGCGAGTACGACTTCGCGTGGCTCGACGACCTCATGGACCTGCTGCATGCGAACGGCGTGCGCGCGGACCTCGCGACGGCGACCGCGTCGCCGCCCAAGTGGCTCGTCGACAAGCACCCCGAGATCCTGCCGGTCACGGCGGACGGCACGGTGCTCAGCTTCGGTGGGCGCCAGCACTACCGGCCGTCGTCCGCGGCGTACCGCGCGCATGCGACGCGCCTGGTCCGCGCGCTCGCGGAGCGCTACGGCACGCACCCCGCGCTCGAGGCCTGGCACGTCGGCAACGAGTACGGCTGCCACGTGTCGCGCGACTACTCCGACGAGTCCGCGGTGGGCTTCCGCGTCTGGCTCCGCGAGCGCTACGGCGACATCGAGAGCCTCAACGCCGCATGGGGCACGGCCTTCTGGTCGCAGCGGTACACGGAGTTCGCCCAGGTCGACCCGCCGCGCGTCACGCCTGCCGGGACCAACCCGACGCAGACCCTCGACTTCGACCGCTACAGCTCGGACGAGCTCCGCGCGTGCCTGCGCGCCGAGATCGCGGTGCTCCGCGAGGTGACGCCCGGCATCCCCATCACCACGAACTTCATGGGGTTCTTCAAGAACATCGACTACTGGACCTGGGCCGACGATCTCGACTTCATCTCGGACGACCTCTACCCGGACCCCGAGGACCCGGAGTCACCCATGCTCGCCGCGATGGCGCGCGACCTCATGCGCTCGCTCGGCGGCGGCCGTCCCTGGATCCTCATGGAGCAGGCGACCAGCGCGGTCAACTGGCGCGAGTTCAACGCGCCCAAGCCCGCGGGCATGCATCGTCTCCTGTCGCTCCAGTCGATCGCGCGCGGCGCGGACGGGATCATGCAGTTCCAGTGGCGCGCGTCCCAGGCGGGCTCGGAGAAGTTCCACGCCGCGATGGTGCCTCACGCGGGCGAGGACTCGCGGATCTTCCGCGAGACCGAGGCGCTCGGCGCCGAGCTCGCGTCGCTCGCGGACATCCGCGGGGAACGATGCGAGGCCCGGGTCGCGATGGTCGTCGACTGGCCGTCGTGGTGGGCGCTCGAGCAGGCGTCGATGCCGTCGCGGCTGTCCTACCTCGAGCAGCTCATCCGCTGGTACCGCGCGCTGTGGCGCCGCGGCGTGCTGGTCGACATGGTGGCCGCGACGGGGGACCTCGGCGGCTACGACGTGGTGATCGCCGCGGGGGCCATCTCCCTGGAGGACGCCGCGGTCGAGAACCTCGCGGGTGTCCCCGCGCGCGGCGGGCAGCTCGTGGTCGGCTACCAGACGGCGGTGCTCGACGAGCAGGCGCACGCGCGCCTCGGCGGCTACCTGGGCTCGCTTCAGGAGCCGCTCGGCGTGCGGGTCGAGGAGCTGTGGCCGCTGCGCACCGGGAGCATCGCGGGCCTCGCCGAGGGTCCGGTGTCCGAGTGGGGCGAGCTGGTGCGCGTCCGCGACGCCCAGGTGCTCGCGACCTTCGTGGGCTCCGACGACCTCGACGGGCAGCCGGCGATCACGCGCAAGGCGCACGGGGACGGCGCGGCGTTCTACGTCGCGACCGCACCCGAGCGCATCGGCGCGGTGGTCGAGCGCGTGCTCGCGGACGCGGGCGTGCCGTGGACGGCCCTTCCCGAGGGCGTCGAGGTGGTGACGCGAGGCGACCGGACGTTCGTGCTCAACCACGCCCCCGCATCGTGCACGGTGACGGTGGGCGACCGGGACGTGCACGTGGGGCCGCGGGACGTGATGGTCCTGCGCGGCTGACCTCCCGCGGCTCCGCCACACGAGAGAGGCAGAACCACGGCGATTCACGGGCTGTAGATCGCGACATGCCGACGACACGCCGGTGAGTGTGTGGCGGAGCCGCGAATCGGTGTGGCGGAGCCGCCGCGGTCAGGAGGTCGGCGCCTCGAGGTGGTCCGCATCGAACGTATAGGTGGGGACCAGCTCGATCTCGATGAGCGAGATGTCGAGGCCGTCCTCCTCCATGGCGTCGTACACCTTGGCCATGTCCGGCAGGGGAGGCTCGCCCTTGACGATCACGTGGACCTTGCCGCCCTCGCGCGGCGTGATCGACACGAGGTCCCAGCGGGTGCCCTCGGTCGCCTCGTTGACGAAGTTGGTGACGCGGCCCATGCGCGAGCGCGACTCGATCGTCTGCGCGGTGGAGTAGGCGAGCGGCACCGTCACGAGCACGAGCAGGACGATCGTCGTGAGGTACGCGCGGGCGCGGCGGCGGCGCTCCGCCTCCTTGTCCTCGGCCATCTCGATGCGCACGTTCGCGAAGCCGTAGATGGCCATCACCACGGAGCCCGTCGCGAGGATCGCGGCGACGTTGGTGAGGAACAGCAGGAGCGCGCCCGCCGCCTGCGCCCACGCGCCGGACTCCGCCGTGAGACCCACCACGGTCAGCGGAGGGACCAGCGAGATCGCGATCGCGACGCCGGGAAGCGTGTCGGAGATGTCCGAGCGCAGCAGCGCGATCGAGCCCACCACGCCGGTCGCGAGCGCCGCGAGGAGGTCGACCACGCCGGGGGACACGCGCCCCGCGACCTGCGCGTTGGTCGCCGCCGTGATCGGCTGGATCACGATCAGCCCGATGACGAAGCCCACGCCGATCGCCGCGGTCGCGCCCGCGATCATGATGGTGACGGAGCGCACCAGGTTCCGGTGATCGCCCAGGACGGTCGAGAGCATCGTCCCCTGGATGGGCCGCATGAGCGGCGCGACGATCATCGCGCCGATCACGGTCGCGGTGGAGTCCGCGACCACGCCCGCGGTCGCGATCACCGAGGCGAGGATGAGGAGCAGCCAGAAGCGGGTGTGCTGCGAGCGCGCGGTCCGGCCCTCGAAGAGCACCGCGTCGCGCATGTAGTCGACGGAGTTGAGCTTCGCGCCCCAGCGAGTCGCGCGGGGCGTGGACGCCGGGGTCGTCACCCCAGGAGCTTCGCCTTGGCCGCCGCGAACTCCGCGTCGGACAGGATGCCCGCCTCCTTCATCTGCGCGAGCTTCTGGAGCTCCGCCATGAGGTCGCCGCCGCCGCCGGCGGCCGGCGCCGCCTCGACCTGAGCCGGGGCCGGTGCGGCCTTGAGCGCGGCGAGCTCCGCCTGCATCGCGGCCATCTGCGCCTGCGACTGCTGCTGCTGGTACACCTGCTGCTCGGCCGCGTACTGCTCCGCCTGGGCCTGCTGCTCCTTGGCGGACCAGCGCTGGTTCTGGCGGCGCGACACGTTGCCGCCCACCGCCTGCGCGGTCCCGGCGATGACCGCCGTCCGCGCCATGGTCCCGATCAGACCCGGTCGTCCCATCCTGCGCATCGTCGCTCTCCTTGCTCTCGTGCCCGTGAACCCCTACGCCTCGGCGCTCACCGCGTCGAGGACCTCCTGCACCACCGGCCCCGGGATGCGCACCGTGTCGAGCAGCTCGCCGCCGTTCGCGATGATCGCATCGCGCAGCGGCACCACCCACGAGTGCTCGAAGCACAGGATCGCCGCGGTGCCGCCGGGCGGGAGCGCCTCGACCACGATCTCGGCGTCCTCGTCGTTGAGCAGCCCGTCCATGCGCGCGAGGAGGTCGCTGAGCGCGGCCACGTCCTCGTCGTCGGTGACCTCGGCGAGCTCGAGGATCTCGACCGCGCCCTCGGCGTCCTTGCGCACGATCACGGCATCGACGAGCGAGATGACGCCCGTCTCCACGAGCCGACGCAGCTCGGGGAGGATCGAACCGTCGAAGCGGTCCTCCGGGAAGGCGATGGTGACGATCTCTACCGGTCCGATCACGGCGCAGCTCCTCGGATGTCGATGCCGTTCGGGGCGCCTCGGTTGCGCCCTCCATTTCGCAGGCTAGGCCCGTGGACGATGCGCGGCAACAGGAGCGGCGGTCGCGTCGACACCCCGGAACACGAGGGGTGATTGTGTCACGGGGGGCCGCGGTGGTAACCTGGGTGCGCTTCCACCGGAAGGCGCACGTCGCCCCGGGGAGCGCAATCCACGTTGCAGGCGTCTGACGATGATGTCTTGGTCAGCCGTACCCACGTGGATGATCTCGCACTTCTGGAGCCACAGGGGCTCGTGCGATGAAGGGAAATTACGTGACTGACACGACCGTGGCGCCCGACCAGACCGCCACCCTGTCCGCGATGAAGCTTGCCCAGCTCCAGGCGCTCGCCGCCGAGCTCGGTGTCTCCGGAACCGCGCGCATGCGCAAGGCCGACCTGGTCGAGGCGATCAAGAACGGCGGCGTGGTGCCGGCCAAGCAGAAGGCCGACGCTCCCGCCGCGAAGCCGGCCAAGGAGGCCGCGAAGCAGGACTCGAAGCAGGACGCCGCCGAGGCGCCGCAGGGCGAGCGCCGTGCGCGCGGCTCGCGCCGCGCATCGTCCCCCCAGTCCGCGCCCCAGGCCCCGGCCGAGGGCGACAAGGCCGAGGACCGCGCGCGCCGCGCCAAGGAGGCCGTGAACCTCGACCTGCCGCGCGGCGACCGCCAGCCCGAGCCCGCCTCCGAGGACGCCGAGGACCGCGCGCGCCGCGCCAAGGAGGCCGTGAGCCTCGACCTGCCGCGCGGCGACCGCGAGGAGGGCGACGACGAGCAGGGCCAGCGCCAGCAGGGCCAGCGCCCGCAGCAGGGCCAGCAGGCCGACGACGACGAGCGCGGCGGTCGACGCCGCCGGGGTCGCGGCCGTGGCCGCGGCCGTGGCCGCGAGCGCGATGTGGTCGAGGTCGCCGGCCCGCCGCAGCACGACGAGGACGACGCTCGCGACGACGAGGAGCTGACGCCCGTCGGCGGCATCGTCGACATCCTCGACAACTACGCGTTCATCCGCACCACCGGCTACCTGCCCGGCAAGTCGGACGTCTACGTGTCGATGAACCAGATCAAGAAGTACGGCCTGCGCAAGGGTGACGCGATCACCGGCACCGTCCGCCCGCCCCGCCCGGGCGAGCGCGGCCAGCGTCAGAAGTTCAACGCGCTCGCGGGCGTCGACAAGGTCAACGGCATGCCGACCGAGGAGGCGCGCAACCGCCCCGCGTTCGGCGACCTCACGCCGCTGTACCCGCAGCACCGCCTCCACCTCGAGACCGAGCCGCGCAACATGACCAACCGCGTGATCGACCTCGTGGCGCCGATCGGCAAGGGCCAGCGCGGCCTCATCGTGTCGCCGCCCAAGGCCGGCAAGACCCTGGTGCTGCAGTCGATCGCCAACGCGATCACCACCAACAACCCCGAGGTCCACCTCATGGTCGTGCTCGTCGACGAGCGCCCCGAGGAGGTCACGGACATGCAGCGCACGGTCAAGGGCGAGGTCATCGCCTCGACCTTCGACCGTCCCGCCGACGACCACACCACGGTCGCCGAGCTTGCGATCGAGCGTGCGAAGCGCCTGGTCGAGATGGGCCACGACGTCGTCGTGCTGCTCGACTCGATCACCCGCCTGGGCCGCGCCTACAACATCTCCGCGCCGGCCTCCGGCCGCATCCTCTCGGGTGGCGTCGACTCGTCGGCGCTGTACCCGCCCAAGCGCTTCTTCGGCGCCGCGCGCAACATCGAGAACGGCGGCTCGCTCACCATCCTCGCGACCGCGCTCGTGGAGACCGGCTCGAAGGCCGACGAGGTGATCTTCGAGGAGTTCAAGGGCACCGGAAACATGGAGCTCAAGCTCTCGCGCACCCTCGCCGACCGCCGCATCTTCCCGGCTGTCGACGTCAACGCGTCGGGCACGCGCCGCGAGGAGATCCTCATGAGCGCCGAGGAGCTCAAGATCATGTGGAAGCTGCGCCGCGTCCTTACCGGGCTCGAGCAGCAGCAGGCCATCGAGGTGCTCCTGGGCAAGCTCAAGGAGAACAAGACCAACGCCGAGTTCCTCATGCAGGTCGCCAAGACCACGCCGGGGATGGACGAGGAGAAGTAGCCCTCGCTCGGAGCGTGAAGGCCGGGTCCGCCGCATGGCGGGCCCGGCCTTTTCGTGCTCCTGCGGGGCGCTCGCGCGCGATTCGTGCGTGATGCGAGGGACGATGCGTGGTTCGTCTTGCGCGCGGCGGAGAACATTGCCATATGGTGACCTTGTGCTCAAAGCGTAGTAATTCATGCGTTTCGGGCATGGCGCCGATGCCGTGGGCCCCATCAGAGCCGCAGGGCGGAGGCGTGCAGCACGGCGGTCGCAAGCGCGCGGCCGCCTTGTATCGCGTCGCATCCGTCATCAGCGGGTGCGGCGTCCCTCAACCCGGGAGGCATACGTGCGCAAGAAACTGTTGGCAACCACCACCCTGATGATCCTCGGAGCGGGCATGGCGGCGGCACCCGCCGCGACCGCGTCGAGCATCGTCCCGCCGGACGATGCGGGCACCGCCGAGGCGATCCCCTCCGACAACATGCCCAACCCGCTCGACGAGAAGCGCTCGGCGCTGCGCGAGGCGGCGATCACGGGCGTGCTCGACGGCGATCTCACGGTGGAGAAGCGCGGCGACAGCACCGTCGTCAAGGTCGGCGAGGAGGTCGAGACCACCCAGGCGAGCGGGGGGCGCGGCTCCACCAAGGGCTCGAAGGGTTCGAAGGGCCACGAGCCCAAGACCAAGGACCAGTACGTCGAGCTGTCGCGCGAGGCGACCGACCGCATCTTCGTGGTGCTCGCCGAGTTCGGCGACACGCCGAACCCGTACGGCGCGGCCGAGGATGCGCAGCGCACGGAGGGCCCGCTCCACAACGAGATCCCCGAGCCCGACCGGTCGGTGGACAACAGCACGGTCTGGCAGGCCGACTACTCGTCGGACTACTTCCAGAACCTCTACTTCGGCGACGACGAGTCGCTCAAGGACTACTACGAGACCCAGTCGTCGGGCCGCTACAGCGTCGACGGCGAGGTCACGGACTGGGTCAAGGTCGACTACACGCAGGGCCGCTACGGCACCGACCTGTGCGGATCGATCGTGTGCTCGAGCGTCTGGGCGCTCGTGCGCGACGCCGCGAACGTCTGGTACGAGGACCAGCTCGCGCAGGGACGGTCGGTCGAGGAGGTGAACGCGGACCTGCAGTCGTTCGACCAGTGGGACCGCTACGACTTCGACGGCGACGGCGACTTCAACGAGCCCGACGGCTACATCGACCACTTCCAGATCGTGCACGCGGGCGGCGACCAGGCCGACGGCGACCCGATCTACGGCTCCGACGCCATCTGGTCGCACCGCTGGTACGCCTACTACAACTACGCGGGGCAGACCGGTCCTCAGGGCAACCTGCTGGGCGGCACCCAGATCGGCTCGTCCGGGATCTGGATCGGCGACTACACGATGCAGCCGGAGAACGGCGGGCGCAGCGTGTTCTACCACGAGTACGGTCACGACCTCGGTCTGCCCGACGACTACAACGTGCAGTCCGGCGGCGACAACAACAACGAGTACTGGACGCTCATGGCGCAGAGCAGGCTCGGCGCCAAGACGGACGGCGGCATCGGCGAGCGCGGCGGCGACCTGGGGGCGTGGAACAAGCTCCAGCTCGGCTGGCTCGACTACGAGTACGTCGAGGCGGGGGACAGGGCGACGGTGGACCTCGGTCCGTCGGAGTACAACACCAAGAAGCCGCAGGCCCTCATCGTGGGCCTTCCCGAGAAGACCGTGACCACGGATCTCGGCGCCCCGGCGAGCGGCGACTACCAGTGGTACTCCGGGTCCGCCGACGACCTCACGAGCACCCTCACCCGTGAGGTGACGCTGCCCGAGGGCTCCCCGGAGCTCACGTTCCAGACCCGCTACGACATCGAGGAGGGCTACGACTACCTCTACGTGGAGGTCGACAGCGGTGGCGGCTTCGTGCCGATCCCGGGCTCGATCACCACGGTGGACGAGCCGGCGTCGACGGACGGCACCCAGGCCACCTGGACCGCCGCATCGTACGACCTCAGCGCCTTCGCGGGGCAGACCGTCTCGCTGCGGCTGCGGTACACCACGGACGGCGGCGTCGCGGGCAACGACCCTGACGTCGTGGACGGGGTGTTCCTCGACGACCTCGCGATCGACGGCGTCTTCAGCGACGGCGCCGAGGATGGTGACGGCGGCTGGACGGTCGACGGCTTCACCGCGGTCGGGACCTCGAGCACGCAGGACTACCCGAACTACTACATCGCGGCGAACCGCTCGTACACCTCGTACGACCGCTACCTCGAGACCGGGCCGTACTTCTTCGGCTACGGGAGCGCCAAGCCGGACTGGGTCGACCACTTCTCCTACCAGGAGGGGCTGCTCATCTCGTATTGGGACCTGTCCTACTCGGACAACGACACGTTCGCCCACCCGGGCAACGGCCGCAACCTCTACATCGACTCGCACCCGAAGCCGATGAAGGACGTCAACGGCAACTACTGGCGCGCACGCGTCCAGGTCTACGACGCGCCGTTCAGCAAGCGCAGGGCGGACTCGTTCACCCTGCACATCGCCGGGGTCCCGAGCTTCATCAAGGGCTCGGCCGGCAACGCGGTGTTCGACGACACCGACACCTACTGGTACCCCGAGCTGCCGAACCACGGCGTCAAGCTCCCCGCCGCAGGCGTGGAGATCCGCGTGGTCAAGCAGCAGGGCACGTCGATGACGGTCCGCGTGAGCTGATCGTCGGATGACCGCGCGGCGGCGCCCGGGGCCTCGGCTTCCGGGCGCCGTCCCGCGTCTCCCGCGTCGCGCCTTCCGTCTCCCGCGTCCCGCCTTCCGTCTCCCGCGTCCCGCCTTCCGTCGCCCGCATCGCGCCTTCCGTCGCCCGCCCGCAAGGCGGAGGATGGAAGGGTGCGCAGTCTCCTCGCTCCGGTGGGCGTCGCCCTGGTGGCGGCGATGATGGCCGCGTGCGGCCCGGCGTCCCCCGGCGACGATGCGACGGGCGGGTCTACGCCTTCGGCGCCCTCCGCGCCCGCCAGCACGCCGAGCTCGACCACGGCGACGCCCATGTCGCCGTCGGAGCTGCCGACCCTGCCGACGCCGACCGCGCCTCCGAGCGCGCCGACCGACGTGGTCCCGTCCGGGGTCCTCGCCGGACACGTGACGGCGCTCACGGACGGGTGCACCGAGGTCACCACGGATGACGGCGTCGCCTGGTCGCTGGTCGGCGCGGTGCCCGATGTCTTGGCCGTGGGGGACACGGTGACCGCCAAGGTCGAGGAGCTCGGCACGGACGACGTGCCCTGTGGCGACGGGATGCCCGCGAGGTTGGTCTCGCTCCTCATCGTCCAGTAGCTGCAGCGCCCGCCCCGCTCCGCTGCCGGCCCCGCCCC
>NZ_BBMB01000003.1:0-122583 GCF_000971235.1 Demequina subtropica | reverse complement strand
GCCCCGCGCCGCCCGCCCCGCCCACCCCGCCGTAGCGGGACATGAGTGCTGGATCTGGCCCGGATCCGGCCTTCATGTCCCGCTGGGGCGCGCGAGCCGACTTGCCACCACAGCGAGCACACGTTCACGGCACCAGGCGGGTCTGTCGACGATGTCCCGCCATCCGAAGCGCAGCACCACCCAGCCCGCCGCGGTCAGGTCGGTCTGACGCTCGCGATCCGCATCACGCGCCTCGCGCGTCGAGTGGTAGCGGTCGCCGTCGAGCTCGACGATCACGCGTGCCGCCCTGTGCAGCATGTCCACCGTGGCATGGCGCGTCGGCAGGCGTAGCCCGACCTGGCGCTCGAAGCCGCTGAAGCGTCGACCGGCGAAGGCCTCGTGACGTGCCCGTACCTCGAGCGGTGTGGTGGCGCCGTCCTCGAACCATCCGAGAACCCGCTGGAGCCGGTGCCGCTCAGGAATCCGCGCGGCACCCTCCTCGGCACGGGCGAGCTGCTGCCAGGTGCAGACGCGTGCCCACAGCGACTCCCACAGGATGTCGAGGCGCTGCGGCGGCGATGCGAGGCGCCATGCATCGAGCAGAGCGAGCTCGGGCACCACGCATGAGACCCCGGCAGGTGCGCTCGACACACGGAGGCGCTCACCCTGGAGGCACCGCACCCACGGTGGGGTGCGGGGGCGGAAGCCGTTCTGCACGCGGATGTGCGCGACCGTCGTGGCTGTCAACGGGACGCCATAGAGGTGGAGCGCGAGCGGCCCGGTCACCAAGCCGGCGGGGTGCCAGAGGTTGAGGGCCTCGCCGAGGACGGTCGGCGACCCTGTGTGTGCCCGGGCGCAGTAGACGCCGGGCAGGATGCGGCGGGCGTCGCCTGAGCGGACGGCGTTCTCGAGCGCCGCTCTCGACCACCGCGCGCGCAGGTCGGCGCGGGTGAACGCGTGCGCGTTGGCGGAGAGGAACTCGGGGAGCGGACGGTCGAGCGCGACGAGGCCGGGGAGGAGACGCATGACTCGCATTCGACGCCCCGTGGAGCGCCGGCGGAACCCGGTGTGGAGAAGTCGAGCGTCCTGGCGGGACATGGGTGCAGGATCTGGCTCGGATCCGACCCTCATGTCCCGCTGGCGTAGGTTGACCGCATGGACCAGGTGATCCTCATGTGCGGGATGGCTGGCTCCGGCAAGTCCACCTACGCGAGAGGGCTCGAGGCCCGGGGCTACGAGGTGCTGTCCTTCGATCGCATCGCGTGGGAGCTCGGGTTCCGCGACCATCCGCTCGCGGACGATGCCCGCGCGGAGGTGCACGCGTGCCTCCGGAAGTCGCTGCTGGCCGTCGTCGCACGGGGCGAGCTCGCCGTGGTGGACTCGTCGTTCAGGTCGCGCACGCAGCGCGACGCCTACCGCGAGCTGCTCGCCGAGCACGGCATCGTCCCCGCAGTGCACTACCTGGACACCCCGCGCGAGACGATCCTCGCGAGGCTCGCCGCGCGCGGGAACCGCTCCGCCGACGACATCGCCGTGCCGGCCGCGACGGCGGCCGCCTACCTCGAGGGCTTCGAGGTGCCGACGGAGGAGGAGGGGCCGTTGCGCATCGTCATGTCGTCCTAGCGGGACATGAATGCAGGTTCTGGCTCGGATCCGACCCTCATGTCCCGCGAGCGCGGGGTGGAGCTCGGCGCGGGGCGCGGGGTGGGCGCGGGGTGGGCGCGGGGTGGAGCTCGGCGCGGGGCGCGGGGCGGGCGCGCGGCGCAGCGGCGGATTCGCCCCGGCTTGACACGCATGGCAGAATTGTTCGTTGGCCCCGCCTGCGGACGGGGTCCCAGGTTGCCGGTTCACCTGCGCGAGACACGTGCGGGACCCGGTGGCGAACTAAGGGAGATCATGAAGAAGGACATCCACCCCGAGTACGTGACCACCACTGTCACGTGCACCTGCGGTTCCACGTTCGAGACCAAGTCCACCGTGAAGTCCGGCGCGATCAGCGTCGAGGTCTGCTCGGCCTGCCACCCGTTCTACACGGGCAAGCAGAAGATCATGGACACCGGTGGCCGCGTGGCGCGCTTCGAGCGCCGCTACGGCAACAAGAAGTAACCCGCTTCACCCGCGCGACGACGTGGCCGAAGCCTTCGCAGCCGTCCAGCCGATGCTGGACGAGTACGCCGACATCGAGCAGCAGCTCGCCGACCCCGCGGTTCACGCGGACGGCGGACGGGCGCGCACGCTCGGGCGTCGCTTCGCGGAGCTCGGCCGCGTCGTCGCCGCGCATCGTGCCTGGAAGAGCGCCCAGGACGATCTCGAGGCCGCCCAGGAGCTGGCGGAGCTCGACCCCGAGATGGCCGAGGAGATCCCGGCCCTCGCAGCCGCCGTCGAGGATGCCACGGAGCACCTCCGGCGCATCCTCATCCCGCGCGATCCGGACGATGCGCGCGACGTGATCCTCGAGATCAAGTCGGGTGAGGGCGGCGAGGAGTCCGCGCTGTTCGCGGGCGACCTGCTGAAGATGTACCTCAAGTTCGCGGAGACCAAGGGCTGGAAGGCCGAGGTCCTCGAGGCCGTGCACACCGACATGGGCGGGTACAAGGACGTGTCCGTCGCGGTGAAGGCGCGCGGCTCCGTCGAGCCCGAGGACGGCGTGTGGGCCCAGCTCAAGTACGAGGGCGGCGTGCACCGCGTGCAGCGCGTGCCCGCGACCGAGTCGCAGGGCCGCATCCACACCTCGGCGGCGGGCGTGCTCGTCTACCCGGAGGTCGAGGAGGTCTCCGAGGTCGAGATCGACATGAACGAGGTGCGCGTCGACGTGTACCGCTCGTCGGGCCCTGGCGGCCAGTCGGTCAACACCACCGACTCGGCGGTGCGCCTCACGCACCTGCCCACGGGCATCGTCGTGAGCTGCCAGAACGAGAAGTCGCAGCTGCAGAACAAGGAGTCCGCGCTGCGCATCCTGCGCGCCCGCCTCCTCGCGGCGCAGAAGGAGGCCGCCGAGGCCGAGGCCCAGGACATGCGCAAGTCGCAGATCCGCACGGTCGACCGCTCGGAGCGCATCCGCACCTACAACTTTCCCGAGAACCGCATCGCGGACCACCGCACGGGGTACAAGGCGTACAACCTCGACCAGGTGCTCGCGGGCGACCTCCAGCCCGTCATCCAGTCCGCGATCGACGCCGACGAGGCCGCCCGGCTCTCCGCGGCCGAGTAGGCGCTAGGCTCCGAACGTGCCCACCGTAGGCGCGCGCCTGCGCGACACCACCCGACGCCTCGCCGAGGCAGGCGTCCCCTCGCCCCGCCACGACGCGATCGTGCTCATCGCGCACACGCTGGGCCTCGAGCCCAGCTACATCCGCACGGCCGCCGCCCGCGATGACGAATGGCCCGACGGCGCCGATCTTGACCTCCTCGAGGCCCGCGTCACGCGTCGCGTCGACCGCGAGCCGCTCCAGCACATCACGGGCAAGGCGTACTTCCGCTCGCTCGAGCTCCAGGTGGGCCCCGGGGTGTTCATCCCGCGCCCCGAGACCGAGGTGGTGGCCGGCGTCGCGATCGCCGCGGCGCGCGAGGCCCTCGAGATGCGCGGCACGGTCCGCGTGACCGACCTCTGCGCCGGCTCCGGCGCCATCGGCATCTCGATCGCCACGGAGATCCCGGAGGCGCAGGTCGCCATGGTCGAGGCGAGCGAGGAGGCCCTGGTCTACCTGCGTCTCAACGCGCGCGCCCAGCCCGCGGACGTCCGCTCGCGCCTGCGCTCCGTCTACGGCGACGCGCGCAACTGCCTGCGCCAGTTCGACGAGTGCGCCGATGTGGTGGTCACCAACCCGCCGTACGTCCCGACCGCGGCCGTCCCGCGCGACCCCGAGGTCGCGCTGCACGACCCGCCGCAGGCCCTGTACGGCCTGGGGGACGACGGCCTGGCCGTCCCGCGCGCCATCCTCGACGAGGCGCAGCGACTGCTGCGCGTGGGCGGCGTGCTCGTGATGGAGCACGGCGACGAGCAGGGCCCCGCGCTGCGCGCCTACGCCGAGTCCTCCGAGTGGTGGGGCGACGTCCGCACGCTCACGGATCTCACGGGACGCGACCGCATGCTCGTCGCGACGCGCGTGGGTGTCTGAGAGACTGACCGCGTGATCCTGCCCGTCCACGACCCCAACGCCTGGGGGCCGTCGCTCGACGCCGCCGTCGACGCGGTCAACCGCCAAGCGGTCATCGTCCTGCCCACCGACACCGTCTACGGAGTGGGGGCGGACGCCTTCAGCCCCACCGCGGTCACGGCGCTGCTCGCGGCCAAGGGCCGCGGCCGCCAGATGCCGCCGCCGGTGCTCATCCCCGACGTCCGCACGGTCGACGGCCTCGCGCGTGAGGTGCCCGAGCCCGCCCGCGCGCTCATGGAGGCCTGCTGGCCCGGCGCCTTGACCGTGATCGTCCGCTCGCAGCCCTCGCTCGCGTGGGACCTCGGCGAGACGCGCGGCACCGTCGCGCTCCGCGTGCCCGACCACCCGGCGGCGCTCGCGCTGCTGTCGCGCACCGGCCCGCTCGCGGTGACCAGCGCCAACCGGACCGGCGAGCCCGCCGCGACCACGGCGGCCGAGGCGGAGGCCCAGCTGGGCGAGTCCGTCGCCGTCTACCTCGACGCGGGCGACAGCCCGCTCGGCGTCGCCTCCACCATCGTCGACGCGACGGGCGACCGTCTGCGCATCGTCCGTCAGGGCGGGATCTCCCGCGAGCGCATCGTCGAGATCGTGGGGGAGGACGCCGTCGCAGGTGACGCCGGGTGAAGGTCTACCTCACCCTCATGGCGATCGCGGCGCTGGTCGCGTACGTCGCGACCCCCGCGGCCCGTCACCTCGCCTTCCGCGTCGGCGCCATCACCGCCGTGCGCGCGCGCGACGTCCACACGGCCCCCATCCCGCGGCTCGGCGGCCTCGCGATCTTCCTCGGCCTCGCCACGGCCGGCGTGGTCGCGTCGGCCATCCCGTTCCTCATGCCCGTGTTCGACGCGGGACGCGAGGCCTGGGCCGTGCTCGGGGGCGCCGCGATCGTGTGCGCGCTCGGCATGGTGGACGACATCTTCGACCTCGACTGGATGGCCAAGCTCGCGGGGCAGTTCCTCGCGGGCGTGGTCGTGGCCTCGGGCGGCGTCCAGCTGGTGACGGTGCCCATCGCGGGCGTCACCATCGGCAGCTCGTACGTCTCGCTCATCGCCACGGTGTTCGTGGTGGTGATCGCCATGAACGCCGTCAACTTCGTCGACGGGCTCGACGGCCTCGCGGCCGGCATGATCGCGATCGGCGGCACTGCCTTCTTCGCGTACACGTACCTGCTCGCACGCTCCGCGTCGCCGGGGGACTACTCGTCGCTCGCGGCCATCGTGGTCGCGCTGCTTGTGGGCGCATGCCTGGGCTTCCTGCCGCACAACGTGCATCCCGCGCGCATCTTCATGGGCGACTCGGGGTCGATGGTGCTGGGCCTCATGCTCGCGGCCGCCGCGATCATCGTGACGGGCCAGATCGACCCCGCCGTGATCTCGGAGCGCGAGCGCATCCCGGCCTTCATCCCGATCCTCCTGCCGATCATGGTGCTCGCGGTCCCGCTGGTGGACATGACGGCGGCCGTGGTGAGGCGCACGCTGCGGGGCGACTCGCCGTTCTCGCCCGACAAGCACCACCTTCACCACCTGCTCCTGCGTCGCGGGCACTCGCACCGCTGGGCGGTCACCGTGCTGTACCTCTGGACCGCGGTGCTGTCCTTCGGCACGGTGTCCGTGGTCTTCCTCCCGCCGGCCGGCGCGATCGCGTTCACGGCGGTCGGCGTGCTCGGCGCCGCGGTGGTGACCATGTCGCCGCGGCTCGCGCGCTTCTTCTCGCGCCAGTGGCGCCGCCTCGGCCACGCCATCTTCGCGCTCCAGCGCGTCACGCCCGAGGGCCGCAAGCGGCACGATGCGCACCTCGCCGCCCGCACAGCCGCCGCGCAGCAGACGTCCCAGGCGGCCGCGACCCCCGCATCGTCCACCCTGACCGAGGAGAAGCCATGACCGCAGAGGCCAGGATGTACCGCCGTGCGATCGCGCTGATCGCGATCGTGCTCGCCGTGATCGCCGTCGTCGGTGCGGTGATCGCGTGGGTGGTCGCGGGTCCCGCGGCGGCCGGCGCCGCGCTGATCGGAGCCGGGGTGGCCGCGCTCGGCGCGATCCCCACGCCCGTCGCGATGCTGGTCGGGCATCGCAAGCCGCCGCACGTCATGGCAGGCATCGTGGCGTTCTCGTGGCTCGGCAAGATGTTCGTCATCATCGTCGCGCTGCTGCTGCTGAAGAACGTCGAATCGTTCCACAAGGCGGCGTTCGCGGCCACCGCGGTGACGGGCATCGTGGCGTCGCTCGTGGTCGATGTGACGACGATGCGCAAAGCGCGTATTCCGTACGTCCAGCCGGGTCCTTAGTCCCGGCTTCGATGCGTTAGGCTAGCGCGCAGTCAACGGCGTCGGACGATGGTCCGCGCCCAAGAAGCCATCGCACAGGAGACTTCGTGGGGAACCTATTGGCAGCGGTCGTCAGCGCTGAGGCTGCCGACTCGGGAGAGTCGAAGAGCTACATCGAACGGATGTTCAGCTCCGACGGCTTCCACGCTCCGTCGATCACCGACTTCTTCCCGCCCGCCCTCTTCGGCGACGGAACGATCTTCGAGTTCAACCGCATCATGATGGTGCGCCTCATCGCGGCGATCGCCCTGATCGTGGTCTTCGCGATCGTGGCGCAGCGCGCGAAGGTGGTCCCCGGCCGCTTCCAGGCCTCGATCGAGTTCCTGCTCGACTTCGTCAAGAACCAGATCGTCGAGCCCGTCATGGGTCACGAGGGCAAGCGCTTCCTGCCGATCCTCACCACGATCTTCCTCGCGATCGTGTTCTTCAACATCACGGGCGTGATCCCGTTCCTCAACATCGCGAGCACGTCGCTGATCGGCCTGCCGATCATCATGGCGCTCTGGGTCTACGTGCTGTACCTCGCGCACGGCGTCAAGAAGCACGGCCTGGGCGGGTACCTCAAGAACTCGCTGTTCCCCCCGGGCGTGCCCAAGGCGATCTACCTGCTGCTCACGCCGATCGAGTTCCTGCAGGTGTTCATCCTGCGGCCGGCCACCCTGGCGCTGCGACTCGCGGCGAACATGATCGCGGGCCACCTGCTGCTGGTGCTGTGCTTCTCCGCCACCCAGTACTTCTTCTTCGCCGCTTCGGGGGCGATGAAGGCGACGGGCGCGGTGACCTTCGCCGCGGGCTTCGCCTTCACCCTGTTCGAGGTCTTCGTGGCCCTGCTTCAGGCGTACGTCTTCACCATGCTCGCGGCCGTGTACCTGAACATGGCGCTCGAGGAAGAGCACTAAACCCAAGCCTGCGCGGCCAGAAGCCCTGGCCTCGTCACAACGGAAGGAAACACAAGTGGACGTCACCACGCTTGCCGCTGTCGAGGGCAACCTCGCGACCATCGGTTACGGCCTCGCCGCGATCGGCCCCGGCATCGGTCTGGGCATCCTGATCGGCAAGACCATCGAGGGCATGGCCCGCCAGCCTGAGGTCTCCGGCCAGCTCCGTGCCACGATGTTCATCGGTGTCGCGTTCGTCGAGGTGCTCGCGCTGCTCGGCCTGGTCACCGGCTTCATCTTCTGATGATGCTCGCCCAGACTCTGCTTCTCGCGGAGGAGGCGCACACCTCGGAGGTGGAGGGCGCGGACCTGATCCTGCCCGCGCCTTACGACCTGCTGTGGTCGATCGTGATCTTCGCGATCATCGCGGTGGTCTTCACCAAGGTGATCCTCCCGAAGCTGCAGGCCGTGCTCGACGAGCGCGCCGAGCTCATCCAGGGCGGCATCGAGAAGGCGGAGAAGGCTCAGGCCGAGGCCGCCGCCGCTCTCGAGGAGTACACGGCTCAGCTCACCGAGGCTCGTGCCGAGGCCGCTCGCATCCGTGAGGACGCGCGCGTCGAGGCCTCGCAGATCCTCGCCGAGGCGCGTCGTCGTGCCGGTACGGACGCGGAGCGCATCGTCGAGACGGCCCAGCGCCAGATCGACGCCGAGCGTCACCAGGCCGTCATCTCGCTGCGTACCGAGGTCGGCTCGCTCGCGACCGAGCTCGCGTCGCGCATCGTGGGCGAGTCGCTCGCCGACGACGCCCGTCAGCAGCGCGTGATCGACAGCTTCCTCGACGACCTCGAGTCGACGGTCAAGGCGGAGGGCTAAGCGCATGCGTGGAACGAGCCAGGCGTCGCGGGACGCGGTGCTCCAGCAGCTCGCCCCCGTGATGGCGGCGAACCGCAAGGACGGCATCGTCATCGCGGAGCAGCTGTTCGCGGCGGTGGACGCGCTCGACGGGTCGGGCTCGCTCCGGCGTGCGCTCACGGACCCCGCTCGCTCGTCCGAGTCGAAGGGCGAGCTGGTCCGCCAGCTGTTCGCCTCGTTCGACCCTCGCGTGGTGGACGCCCTCGCGGCGTTCGCCGGCGCGCGGTGGTCCGACGAGGACGACCTCGCCGACGCGATCGACGATGCGGGGGAGCGTGCGATCTTCGCGTACGCCCTCGAGGCGGGCACCCTCGACGACGTCGAGGAGCAGCTGTTCCGCGTCGAGCGGGCGGTCTCGGGCGACCGCGACCTGCTCACGGCGCTGGGCAACCGCTCCGCGACCAAGGAGGCGCGTCTCGCGCTGCTCGAGGGCGTGCTCGGCGGCAAGCTGCTGCCGACCACGGACGCCCTGCTGCGTCGTGTGGTGGGCGTGCCCCGTGGGCACCGCCTGCTCCCGGCGCTCGAGCGGCTCCTCGAGGACGCAGCCGAGCACCGCGAGAAGGTCCTCGCCCACGTCACGGCGGCGGTCGAGCTGAGCGCGGCACAGCGCACGCGGCTCGTGTCCCTGCTGACGCAGGCGTACGGCCGCGAGGTCACGATCAACGTCGCCGTGGACCCCGAGGTCCTGGGCGGCATCCGAGTTCAGGTCGGGCATGAGGTCGTGGACGGCACCGTCCTGTCCCGGCTCGACGAAGCACGACGACGACTTGTCGGTTAAGCCCGACGCACCACCGGCCGCCACGGCGGTACTGACAGGAGAGATGGCATGGCAGAGTTGACGATCAGCCCCGACGAGATCCGGGCTGCACTCGACAGCTACGTGAAGTCCTACGAGCCCAAGGGCGCCGTGGTTGACGAGGTGGGTCGCGTGACGCTTGCGGCCGACGGCATCGCGCAGGTCGAGGGACTCCCGGGCTGCATGGCCAACGAGCTGCTGCGCTTCGAGGACGGCACGCTCGGCCTCGCGCTGAACCTCGACGTCCGCGAGATCGGCGTCGTGGTGCTCGGCGAGTTCACCGGCATCGAGGAGGGCCAGACGGTGCAGCGCACCGGCGAGGTGCTCTCGGTCGCCGTCGGTGACGGCTACCTGGGCCGCGTGGTCGACCCGCTCGGCAACCCGATCGACGGCCTCGGCGACATCGAGACCGAGGCGCGTCGTGCGCTCGAGCTCCAGGCGCCCGGCGTCATGGCGCGCAAGTCGGTCCACGAGCCCCTCCAGACGGGCCTCAAGGCCATCGACGCGATGATCCCGATCGGCCGCGGCCAGCGCCAGCTGATCATCGGCGACCGCCAAACCGGCAAGACCGCGATCGCGATCGACACGATCATCAACCAGAAGGCCAACTGGGACAGCGGCGACCCGTCGAAGCAGGTCCGCTGCATCTACGTCGCCATCGGTCAGAAGGGCTCGACCATCGCCTCGGTGCGTGGCGCCCTCGAGGAGGCCGGCGCGCTCGAGTACACGACCATCGTCGCGGCCCCCGCGTCCGACCCGGCCGGCTTCAAGTACCTCGCGCCCTACACCGGCTCGGCCATCGGCCAGCACTGGATGTACGACGGCAAGCACGTCCTCATCATCTTCGACGACCTGTCGAAGCAGGCCGAGGCCTACCGCGCCGTGTCCCTGCTCCTGCGCCGCCCGCCGGGCCGCGAGGCGTACCCCGGCGACGTGTTCTACCTGCACAGCCGTCTGCTCGAGCGTTGCGCGAAGCTGTCGGACGAGATGGGCGCGGGCTCGATGACGGGTCTCCCGGTCATCGAGACCAAGGCCAACGACGTCTCGGCGTACATCCCGACCAACGTCATCTCGATCACCGACGGCCAGATCTTCCTCCAGTCGGACCTGTTCAACGCGAACCAGCGCCCCGCCGTCGACGTCGGTATCTCCGTGTCGCGCGTCGGTGGCTCCGCGCAGGTCAAGGCCATGAAGAAGGTCTCCGGAACGCTCAAGCTCGAGCTCGCGCAGTACCGCTCGCTCGAGGCGTTCGCGATGTTCGCGTCCGACCTCGACGCGGCCTCGCGCCAGCAGCTGACCCGCGGCGCCCGCCTCATGGAGCTGCTCAAGCAGCCCCAGTACTCGCCGTTCCCGGTCGAGGAGCAGGTCGTGTCCGTGTGGGCCGGCACCAAGGGCAAGCTCGACAAGATCGCCGTGGGCGACGTGCTGCGCTTCGAGCGCGAGCTGCTCGACCACCTGCGTCGCAACACCTCGATCCTGTCCGACATCGCGACCACCGGTCAGCTGTCCGACGACAACGAGGCGGCGCTCCACACGCACGTCGACGACTTCGTCTCGACCTTCCTCGAGGGTGAGAGTGTGGCGCTGACCACGGACTCGACCGTCGACGACGGTGAGGGCGTCTCCGTCGAGCAGGAGCGCATCGTCGCGGAGAAGAAGTAACCGATGGCCGGACAGCAGCGCGTCTATCGGCAGAAGATCAGGGCGACCAGCTCGCTCAAGAAGATCTTCCGCGCGATGGAGCTCATCGCGGCCTCGCGTATCGGGAAGGCCAGGCTCCGTGTGGAGCAGGCCACCCCGTACACGCGGGCCATCACGCGCGCGATCAGCGCGGTGGCGGCGCACTCGAGCGTCGACCACCCGCTGACGACCGTGCGGACGGACACCGGTCGCGTGGCCGTGCTGGTCATCAGCGCGGACCGCGGCATGGCGGGCGCGTACTCCGCGAACGTCATCCGTGAGGCCGAGCGCCTGCGCGGTCGCCTCCAGGCGGACGGCAAGGAGGTCGTGCAGTTCGCGGCCGGACGTCGCGCGGTGTCGTACTACTCGTTCCGCCGACGCGAGCTCGCGGGCCAGTGGACCGGGGCCTCGGACGCCCCGGACCGCGAGACCGCCCGCGAGATGGCCAAGGCGCTGTTCGAGCGTTTCCAGGCGTCCAAGGAGGACGGCGGCGTCGACGAGATCTACATCGTCGGCACCCGGTTCGTCTCGATGGTGACGCAGCAGGCGATGGTCCTGCGTCTCCTGCCCCTCGAGATCGTCGAGGGCGTGGAGGAGACGGAGGAGGGCGAGATCGAGCCGTTGTACGACTTCGAGCCGTCGCCCGAGCTGGTGCTCGACGCGCTGCTGCCGCGCTACATCGAGTCGCGCATCTTCGCGAGCCTGCTCCACTGCGCGGCCTCCGAGCTCGCGAGCCGCCAGCGTGCGATGAACACCGCCACCTCGAACGCCGAGGACATCATCCGCAACTACACCCGACTCGCCAACCAGGCGCGTCAGGCCGAGATCACCCAGGAAATCAGCGAGATCGTCTCGGGCGCCGATGCGCTCGCGGCCTCGTGACAAGAAGCGAGAGATCATGACCACCACCGCAGAGACCACCCCGGCCAACGCCGCGGACGCGCCCGTCGTCGGTCGCGTCTCGCGAGTCGTCGGCCCGGTCGTCGACATCGAGTTCCCGGCCGACGCGATCCCCGACATCTACAACGCGCTCACGGTCGACATCGACCTGTCCTCGCAGGGCGAGGACGAGGGCGTGCTCCACATGACCCTCGAGGTCGCGCAGCACCTGGGCGACAACCTGGTGCGCGCCATCGCGCTGAAGCCCACGGACGGCCTCGTCCGCGGCGCTCAGGTGCTCGACACGGGGAAGCCGATCTCGGTTCCCGTCGGCGACATCACCAAGGGCCACGTGTTCAACGTGACCGGCGAGGTGCTGAACGCCAAGGAGGGCGAGAAGATCGAGGTCACCGAGACGTGGCCCATCCACCGCAAGGCGCCCGCGTTCGACCAGCTCGAGTCGAAGACCCAGATGTTCGAGACCGGCATCAAGGTCATCGACCTCCTCACCCCGTACGTCCAGGGTGGAAAGATCGGCCTCTTCGGTGGTGCGGGCGTCGGCAAGACCGTCCTCATCCAGGAGATGATCTACCGCGTCGCCAACAACCACAACGGTGTGTCGGTGTTCGCCGGTGTCGGCGAGCGCACGCGTGAGGGCAACGACCTCATCGAGGAGATGACCGAGTCCGGCGTCATCAAGCAGACCGCCCTGGTCTTCGGCCAGATGGACGAGCCGCCGGGCACGCGTCTGCGCGTCGCCCTGTCGGCGCTGACCATGGCGGAGTACTTCCGCGACGTCCAGAAGCAGGACGTGCTGCTGTTCATCGACAACATCTTCCGCTTCACGCAGGCGGGCTCCGAGGTGTCGACGCTGCTCGGCCGCATGCCCTCCGCCGTGGGCTACCAGCCCAACCTCGCGGACGAGATGGGCCAGCTCCAGGAGCGCATCACCTCGACCCGTGGCCACTCGATCACCTCGCTGCAGGCGATCTACGTGCCCGCGGACGACTACACCGACCCGGCGCCGGCCACCACGTTCGCGCACCTCGACGCGACCACGGAGCTGTCGCGTGAGATCGCGTCGCGCGGTCTGTACCCGGCGGTGGACCCGCTGACGTCGACCTCGCGCATCCTCGACCCGCGCTACGTGGGCCGCGACCACTACGAGACCGCGAACGCCGTGAAGTCGATCCTCCAGCGCAACAAGGAGCTGCAGGACATCATCGCGATCCTCGGTGTGGACGAGCTCTCGGAGGAGGACAAGATCATCGTCGCGCGTGCGCGCAAGATCCAGCAGTTCCTCTCGCAGAACACCTACATGGCCACCCAGTTCACGGGTGTCGAGGGTTCGACCGTGCCGCTGTCCGAGACCGTCGAGGCCTTCTCTGGCCTGGTCAACGGCAAGTACGACCACATCTCGGAGCAGGCGTTCTTCAACATCGGTGGTCTCGAGGACCTCGACAAGAACTGGGCGCGCATCCAGAAGGAGATCGGCTGATCATGGCCGGTCCTCTCACCGTCGACGTCGTCGCCCCCGACCGGGTCCTCTGGTCGGGGACGGCGGAGCGGCTCGTCGCGCCCACCGTGGAGGGCGAGATCGGCCTCCTGACCGGGCACGAGCCGGTGCTGTCCGTCCTGCGGGCCGGCACCGTGCGCGTGCGCGGCGGGGCCGACGGCGACGCCGAGTTCCCGATCTCCTCGGGCTTCGTGTCCTTCGACCGTGACGTGGTCACGGTCGTGGTCGAGCCCGTGGCCCCCGCCGAGGCGAAGGCTCCGGCCGCTCACTGATGCGGGTGGTGATCGCGCGCTGCGCGGCCCGGTACACCGGGCGGCTCTCAGCGCATCTTCCGCTCGCGACCCGAGCCATCATGGTCAAGGCCGACGGCTCGGTCCTGCTCCATTCGGATGGCGGCTCCTACAAGCCGCTCAACTGGATGAGCCCGCCGTGCACTCTGCGGTCCTCCTCCGTCACGGAGGAGGCCGCGGAGCGCGGCGTCACCGAGGTCTGGGTGGTTCAGCACGACAAGACCGACGACCGCCTCGAGATCGAGCTCCACGAGGTCCTGTCCGACACCGAGCACGAGCTCGGGGTGGACCCGGGCCTCATCAAGGACGGCGTCGAGGCGCACCTCCAGGAGCTCCTCGCGGCCCAGATCACGCTGCTCGGCGACGGCCACACGCTGGTGCGCCGCGAGTACATGACCGCGATCGGCCCGGTCGACATCCTCGCGCGCGACTCCGCGGGCGCCTCCGTCGCGATCGAGATCAAGCGTCGCGGCGAGATCGACGGCGTCGAGCAGCTCACGCGCTACCTCGAGCTCATGAACCGCGACCCGCTCCTCGCGCCCGTGCAAGGCGTGTTCGCCGCGCAGGAGATCAAGCCCCAGGCCCGCGTGCTCGCGGAGGACCGCGGCATCCGCTGCATCCTCCTCGACTACGAGGCCATGAAGGGCGACGTGGACCTGAGCGACCGGCTCTTCTGAGCATGGAACCGATGCGTCTTGGCGGCGGCTCCGGTGACAGCCTGGCGCTCAGGATCGACCGCTATCAGTTCCCAGCGATCGAGCCCTCGGTCGAGGACGACTGGGACGCGAACTGGCTCATGATCACCGGCCGCGTGGGGTACGGCGACATGTCGTGGACATTCCGCGAGCCATGCCTCACCGCGGGGGAGGCGGTCGGGCTTGGGGCCTGGCTGCGCCGCGTCGCGAGCGCCGCGCAGGTCGGGCGGCTCGAGTTCACCGAGCCGCTGCTCGTGTTCTCGATCGTCGCTCAGGACGATGCCGGCGTCACCGTGCGCGTGGTGCTGGCGGCGGAGTCGGTGCCGGAGGCCGTGGCCGCTCCGTTCGAGGAGATCGCGCTGGACCTGTGGATGTCCCGTGCGGAGCTCTCTGCCGCGGCGGCCGCGTGGGAGGCTGGGGCCGCGGAGTTCCCGCCGCGGGGTTGACCCGCCGCGCGGCACGCCGGTGCCGCGTCCGCATCGTGCCCCGATCCGCGGCCTGCCGCGCTGAGTTCCGCGCGCGCCGTCCTCGGGTGCGAGCACACTTCCGGCGGGCGGCTGGGTCGAATCGTTTCGGCTAGGCTCGCGGGCATGACCTTCCCCCAGGACTTCCTCTTCGGCGCGGCCACGGCCGCCTACCAGATCGAGGGCGCGGCCACCGAGGGCGGTCGCGGACCGTCCATCTGGGACACGTTCTCGCACACGCCCGGCGCGGTGGTCGAGGGCGACACCGGTGACGTCGCGTGCGACCACTACCACCGGTGGGAGCGCGACATCGACATGATGGTCGACCTGGGCCTCCAGGCGTACCGCTTCTCCATCGCGTGGCCCCGTGTGCAGCCCACCGGCACGGGCGAGTTCAACCCCGAGGGCATCGCGTTCTACAAGGGCCTCGTGACGCGCCTGCGCGAGAAGGGCATCGTGCCCCTCGCCACGCTCTACCACTGGGACCTCCCGCAGCCTCTCGAGGACAAGGGCGGCTGGCTCAGCCGCGACACCGTCGACGCCTTCGTCGCCTACGCGACCCGCATGGCGGAGGAGCTGGGCGCCGACGTCGAGACGTGGGCCACCTTCAACGAGCCGTGGGTGAGCTCGTTCGTGGGCTACGGCTCCGGCGCGCACGCCCCCGGGCACGCGGACGATGTCGAGGGCCTTACCGCGGCGCACCACCTGCTGCTCTCGCATGCGCGCGCCTATCGTGCCATGAAGGCCGTGCGGCCCGCGCTGCGCATCGGCATCGTCAACAACTCGCACACGCCGCGCCCCTGGGATCCCTCGAACCCGCTCGACCTCGCGGCGAGCGCGCACATCGACGCGCTCGCCAACGGCATGTTCCACCAGCCGTTCGTCGACGGGACGTACCCGGCGATCCTGCGGCCCAACACGGCCCACCTCACCGACTGGTCGTTCGTGCACCCGGGCGACCTCGAGGAGATGCAGGGCGCCGTGGACTGGTTCGGCGTGAACTACTACGCCTCCCACGTGGTGCGCCACAACGCCCACAAGGCCAAGGCCGCGTCCGACGTCGCGACGCTCGCGGACGGTCACAAGGCCGGCGCGAACTCGCCCTGGCCGGGCGACGAGGAGATCGAGTTCATGACCTCGCCCGGGAAGATGACCGCGATGGGCTGGAACACCGACCCCGGCGCTCTCCACGCGCACCTCATGAAGATCCACCGGGAGACGGGGAAGCCGCTCTACGTCACCGAGAACGGCGGCGCGTGGGACGACGTCCTCGACGAGGACGGCCGCATCCGCGACACGGACCGCGTGAGCTACCTCCACGACCACATCGGGGCCGTGCGCACGGCGATCGAGGAGGGCGCCGACGTGCGGGGCTACATGGCGTGGAGCCTCATGGACAACTTCGAGTGGGCGCAGGGCTACGCCAAGCGCTTCGGCGTCGTCCGCGTGGACTACGCGACCCAGGAGCGCCGCTGGAAGGACGCGGCGTACTGGTACCGCGCGACGATCGCGCGACGCGAGCCGCTGCCGCTCGCGGAGCTCGACGCGGCGGTCGAGACGCCCGCGCGCACGTACTAGGACCCACGGGACGATGCGCCGGGCGGGGGAGCGGCGCATCGTCCGCCCGTAGACTGGACCGCATGCCTTCCGGTCGCCGCTCCTCCAAGCGCCCGTACGGTAGGCCCCACGAGGAGCTCGACGTCGATCGCGTGTGGGGCAACCGCGCGCGCATCGAGCGCGGCCCCCGGGGCGAGGACTTCTACGTCGCGATCCCGCGGCCCACCGACCGCACGTTCGTCTGCCCGGGCTGCCAGGGCGAGATCTCCGGCGAGGTGCAGCACGTGGTGGCCTGGCCGGTCGAGAGCATCATGGGCGCCGAGGCGGCCGCCGATGCGCGCCGGCACTGGCACACCGGATGCTGGCAGGGCTTCGGGCGCGCCCGCTGAGGCGCCGAGAGAGGACACGATGACCGAGGACACCGACAACCTGGTCGAGCTGCGCTCGATGACCGTGCTCCCCGCGGACCGCGAGGAGATCGTGCTGCGCACCGAGGACGGGCTCATGCTGGTGGGAGAGCTCGCGCTCCCTGCGCACGGCCCCGTCACGGGCACGCTCATCACGCTCCACCCCCTGCCTACGCACGGCGGATTCATGGACTCGCACGTGTACCGCAAGGCCGCGTGGCGGCTCCCCGCGCTCGCGGGGCTCGCGGTGCTGCGCTTCAACACGCGCGGGACGTCCTCGCCGCGGGGCACGAGCGAGGGCGAGTTCGGCGAGGGGATCACGGAAGCGGCCGATGTGCGCGCCGCCGTGGACTTCGCGGTGAGCCGCGGCCTCCCGAACCGGTGGCTCGTCGGCTGGAGCTTCGGCACGGAGCTCACGCTGATGCACGGCGCCGGCCTGGACGTCGAGGGGGCGATCCTGCTGTCCCCGCCCCTGCATCGTGCCACCGAGGACGACATGCGCCGCTGGGCCGCCACCGGCAAGCCGGTCACGGCGCTGGTCCCGGAGCATGACGACTTCCTTCAGCCCGACGAGGCGCGGGAGCGCTTCGCGCCGCTCACGCAGCTCGAGCTCGTGGCCGTGCCCGAGGCGAAGCACCTGTGGGTGGGGGAGCGGTATGTGAGGCTGGTCCACCAGGCGATCGTCGAGCGCGTGGTTCCCGACCGCGCGCCGCTGCCCGACACGGTGCCCGCGTCCATGGTGGAATGAGGTCAGGCCCGACCTCAAGGAGTCTCCCGTGAGCCTCGTACCCGACGGCACGCCCCTGGTCCTGCTCAACGCCTTCCCCGTCGACAGGTCCCAATGGGACCCGCTGCTGGAGGCGCTGCCCGAGCTCCCCGGCGACATCATCACGTTCGACGTGCCTGGCATCGGCGACATGCCGCTCCCGGACGAGGAGCCGTCGCTCGAGCTCATCGCCGATGCGGCGGTGCTCGCGATGCGCGAGGTCACGGGTCACGACACGGCGGTCTGGATCGGCTGCTCGATGGGCGGCTACATCGCCATGGCCGTCGCGGAGCGCCACGGCGGGGCCGTCGCGGGCATCGGCCTGCTCGGCACCAAGGCGGAGGCGGACACCGAGGAGGCCCGTGACGCCCGCCTCGCGCTCGCGGAGCAGGTCGACGGCGCGGCCGGCCACCCGGACCCGCGCGGCGCCGCCGAGGGCCTGGTGGGCACGCAGGGCGAGGCGCGCGAGGCGCTCGTGGAGAGGGTCGCGGCGAACATCGCGCGCCACGGCGGCGACGGCATCGCGTGGGGGCAACGGGCGATGGCCGCGCGCCCCGATCGTACCGAGGTGCTCGCGGCGCTCGACGTGCCCGCCTTCGTGGCGGTGGGGGAGCACGATGCGATCGCCGGGCAGCCCGCCGCGCGCGCCATGGCGGCCGCGCTGGGCGTCGAGCCGGTGGTGCTGGAGGGCGTCGGGCACCTGTGCGCCGTCGAGGCGCCGGAGCGCGTCGCGGCGCTCGTCGCGGACCTGATCGCGCGCGCCGAGACCGCATCCTGAGACGATCAGGCCCCCCGCGTTACCGATATGTGAAATTTGCGCCGAAGGTCTGGTGCGCTCCGTTGGCCCGTGTCACCATGCTGGTGCGGGGGCACCTCACCACGAGGGGGGCGTGAGGTGCCCCCTCCATTCATGTCCGGGAAAGCGGATCGTCCAGGCGCGACGCGGCGCCCGAGGGGGGCCTCAGCCCCAGGAGTCGCCGCCCGCGAGGCGCTTGTCGAGCGCCTCCTGCAGCGGCAGCGACTCGCCGTCGCGCGCGCCGCGGCCCAGCTCGAGCGGGGGATCGGCCGGCGCGAGCGTCGCCCCCCGGAGCCGTTCCATGAGCCCGCCCGGGGTCGACAGCACGTAGAAGCACCCGTCGGTCCCGACCCCGACCGACCGGTCGCGCTTGAGGTACCAGCCGGTCACGTGCGTGCGCACGCGGGAGCGGCCGTCGTAGGTGCGCGCCGTCAGCGTCTCCGGGGTGAGCCCCGCCGCCTCCGCCTCGCGGACGAACGCCGCGATGAGGCCCGCCGCGGCGCGCGACTCCGCCTCCCGGCGCCGCTCGAGGGCAGCCGCCATCTCGAGGCGGTCGTCGCGCGCGTCCACGTCAGGCCTCGGAGCGCTCGGCCTCGGCGTCGTGCTCGGCCTGGAGCCGGGTCGCGCGCGCGAGGTTGCCCACCGGGTCGGACGAGAGCAGCCCGCGGAGGTCGTCCAGGTAGGTGGTGATGGACTCGCGCTGACGGTTGAGCTCGTCGACCTCGCGCGCGGCCATGGTGCGCTCGCGCTCGGCGTCGCTCACCGCCTCCGAGATGATGGCCTCGGCGTGCTCGCGCGCCTCCGACACGATCTCGTCGGCGTTGTTGCGCGCGTTGGTGAGCAGCGTCTGCGAGTGGACCTCCGCCTCGCGGCGCACGGCCTCGGCGCGCTCGAGCGTCGCGCTGAGGCGGTCCTCCGCCTCAGCGGTGCGGCGCTTCGCGTCCTCGACCATCGCCGCGGTCTCGGCCGTGGCCTCCTCGTGGCGCTGCGTGAGCTCGCGCTCGGCCTGCTCGCGCTTGGTCGCGACGTCGAGCTCGAGGTCCTCGCGCGTGCGGCGCGCCTCCTCCTGCGCGGCCTCGGCCTCGGCCTGGGCCTCGTCGCGCAGACGGGCCGACTCGACGGTCGCGACCTGGACCAGGCGCTGCGCCTCGGCGGCGGCATTGGCGACGGCGTCCTTCGCCTCGCGCTCGGACGAGGCGCGCAGGTCGGACGCCTGCTGCTGGGCCTTCCCCAGCGCGGACTCGGCCTCGCGGGTGAGGCGCGTCGCATCGGCGTCGGCGGCGGAGCGCAGCTCGGCGAGCTCCGCGTTGACGGTCGCGCGCAGGTCCGCGGTCTCGGACTCGGCCGCCTGGCGCAGCTGGAGGGTCTCGGTGGCGGCGACGGCGCGCAGGGCCGCGGTCTCCTCGTCCGCGGCGCGGCGGGTGTCGGCGGCCTGACGGCGCGCGTCCTTGAGCTGGGCCTCGGCCTCGGCGCGGAGCTCCTCGACCTCGGTCGCGGCGCCCTGGCGGAGCTCGGCGAGCTCGGCGGCGACGGCGTCGCGCAGCTCCGCGACCTCCTCGTCCGCGGCCTCGCGCACCTTGGTCGCGTAGGCATCCGCGTCGCGGCGCTGCTGCGCGGCGTAGGCGTCGGCCTCGCGACGCTGCTGCGCGGCGTAGGCGTCCGCGGCGCGGTGCTGCTCGGCGGCGTACGCCTCGGCGCCCTGGCGCTCCTTGGTCGCGTACGCGTCGGCGGCGCGGCGGGTCTCGCCCGCGTACGCATCGGCCTCGCGGCGCAGGTCCGCGTCGTAGGCCTCGGTCTCCTGGCGCTGCGCCGCGACCCAGGTCTCGAGCGCGAGGCGCTCGGCCGCGAGCTCGTCGACCGTGGCCTGACGCAGGTCCACGTCCCAGGTCTCGGTCTCGTGGCGCAGGTCCGCGGCCCAGGCCTCGGTGGCCTGACGCAGGTCCATATCCCAGGCCTCGGTCTCCTTGCGCTGCGCCGCGACCTCGGCGGCGGCCTCCGCGCGCCATGCCGCGACCTCGGCGGCGGCCACGTCGCGCAGCGAGGCGACCTCGTCGCCGACCTCCTCGCGCAGGGCGGCGGCCCATGCGTCGGTGTCCTTGCGCAGCCCGGTCGCGTACACCTCGGCGTCGCGGCGCTCGGCGGCGGCCCACGCGTCGGTGTCCTTGCGCAGCGCGGTCGCGTACGCCTCCGCGTCGCGGCGCTCCGCGGTGGTGGCGGCCTCGGTCTCCTGACGCAGGTGCGCGACCCACGCCTCGGTCTCCTGACGCAGCTCGGCCGCGTACGCCTCCGAGCTGTCGCGCAGCTCGGTCGCCTCGGTCTGGGCGGCGGTGCGGGCCTCGGCGGCCTCGCGGGCCGCGACCGCGCGCAGCTCGGCGGTCTCCTGCTCGGCGAGGTGGCGGAGCTGGGCGACGTCCTCGGCGGCGGCGTGGCGCACCTCGGCGACGTAGGCGTCCGCCTCGCGGCGCTGGTGCCCGGTCTCGCGCTCGGCCAGCGCGCGCAGCTGCGCCGCCTCCTCGCTCGCCACGCGGCGCAGCTCGGTCGCGGCCGCCTCGGCGGCGTCGCGCGTCTCCTGCGCCTCCTCGGCGGCCTGCGCCAGCGCAGCCTGGGCGTCGTTGCGCATCGTGGACGCGTCGCTCTCCGCGGAGATGCGCGTGTCGGAGGCCTCCGCCTCCGCGACGGCACGGAGGTTCGCGGCCTCGCGCTCCGCCTCGGCGATCGAGTGGCCGGCGGCGGCCTCCGCCGCCTTGCGCGTGGCAGCGGCCTCGTCGCGCGCCTCGGCGACGATGCGCGTGGCGTCGGCCTTGAGACGCTCGGTCTCGACCCGGGTGGCCTCGGTGAGCTCGTCGACCTCCGTGTGCGCGGCGGCGAGGAAGGCCGCGGCGTCGTCGCGGAGACGGCTCGACTCCTGGTGCGCGTGCGCGAGCTTCTGCTCCGCCTCGGTCCGCGCGGCGTCGACCAGGTCGGCCGCCTCGCGCTGGCTGGTGACGCGCAGCTCGGTGGCCTCGCGCTCGACGGTGGCGCGGACGGTGTGAGCCTCGCGCTCGCCCGTCGCGCGCACCTCGGCGGCCTCGGCCTCCGCGGCCGAGCGGATCCGCTCCGCCTCGCGCTGGGCGCGCTCGACGGACTCGCCGGCCTGGCGCTCCGCGGCCTCGCGGACGCCCCCGGCGAGATGCTCCGCCTGCGTCTTGATCTCATCGGCCTCGCGACGGCTCTGCGCGAGGATCTCCGCGACCTCGTTGTCGGCGCGCGCCCGCAGCTGCTGGGCGGCGACGTTCGCACGGGCGACCGTGTCCTGCGCGTGCGTGTTGGCGCGGGCGATGACGTCGGAGGACTGCTCCTCGGCCGACCGCAGCAGCTGCTCGACGCGCGCGCCGAGCCCCTTGTACGTGGGCTGCTCGGACTCGCGCAGCGCCTTCTGGGCCTCATCGAGGGAGCCGCGGGCCTGCTGGGCCTCGCGTCGGGCCTGCTCCGCGGCGTTCGCCTGCTCGCGCGCGGCATCCTCGAGCCGCGCGATGTGGGCGGCGACAGCCTCCCGGTCGTAGCCGCGCATCGCAAGCGGGAACGGCAGGTTCTCTTCGGCCATGACTCTCCTCGATCGCGCGGAGGGGGCCGCGCAGGTCTCGCATTCGCCCCTCAGGGTAGTGCCCGTGCAGGGCCCGGAACAAAGTCGCTCCCGACAGCGTTGGCCGCAAGTCTCGTAGAGTGAACAGCGAGACGAACGGAGACACACGTGACTTTGCGCACCACCGCGCTGATCGCGGGCGCGCTCGGGCTGCTCCTCCTCATCGGCGGGCTGATCGCCGATGCGATGCGCCCGGCCGCCTTCGGCACCCCATCTGCCTCGCTCGACACCCCGGTCCTGCTGCTCGGGCCCGAGATGGTCGCGATGGCCCCCGGGGGGACCATCACCGTCGAGGGCACGGGCGAGATCACCGCCTACTCGGGCCGCGTCGAGGACGCCGAGGCGTGGGCCGCGTCCCGATCGTCGACGGTCCTCACGGGCGTGCCGACGTGGGAGGAGCTCGCGACCGAGCCCTTCGCGGAGGCGTCGCCCGAACCGTCCGCCTCCGCGACGGCGGACGCGTCCGCCTCCGCCACGGCCGAGCCGAGCGCGTCGCCGGAGGCGTCGGCGTCGGCGTCTGCTTCGGCGTCGCCCTCGGCCGAGCCGAGCGCCTCCGCGGCGCCGGTCGAGATCGCCGACATCTGGCGCGACTCGTGGACGGGCGAGGACGGCACGCTCGTGCTCGACACCGACACGCTGCCGGTGGGCCTCGAGATCGTGGTCGAGTCCAAGGACGGCGCGCCGCTGTCGTCGGTCTCGATGCGCATCGACCGCGTCGTCAACGACAGCTGGGTCAAGCCGCTCAAGCTGTGGGGCGGCTTCCTCGCGGTCGTGGGCCTCGTCGCGCTCGTGTTCCTGTTCATCGACCACCGTCACGCAGGGTCGAAGGTCGAGACCGCGGTCGCGAGCCGCAAGCCGGCGTCGCCGGCGGCTCCCGGCGGGCGCCGCGAGCGTCGCGAGGCGCTCACCGCCTCGGGAGGCATCCCGCTCGTGACGGCGGCGGAGGACCCGACCACCGGCGAGCACCCGCTCGTGGAAGGCATGGAGCACGATGCGCCCGCGGACGGGCATGACGATGAGGAGGACCGCGCATGAGGCGGCAGGCGGCGATCGCGGGAGCGGTCGCGATCGGGCTGGCGACCCTCGCGGGGTGCACCCCTGACGTCCCGCCCGCGGTGGCGGCCCCCGAAGCGCAGGAGACGTCCGCGATCACGCAGACCCAGATCGACCGCATCGTCCCCGAGACCTTCGAGGAGCTCGCGGCGGCCGACGAGAAGCGCAACGCGTCGCTGCTCGGCGATCGCGTCGGCGGCATGGTGCCCACCGTCCGCGCGGCGCAGTACGCGATGGTCAAGGCGGGGGACGAGGCCGCTCTCGAGGAGATCCCGTCGACGATGCAGGCGGTCTACGTGTCCGCCGAGGGCGAGTTCCCGCGCATGATGATCGGCGTGTCCGAGGCCCCCGAGGACAGCACGCCCGTGGTGCTCCTGTGGCTCCAGAAGGACATCGACTCCGAGTACGTGCTCCAGGACTGGGCGCACATGGTGCCGGGCGCGACGCTGCCCGCGATGCCCGGCACGGCGGTCGGCTCGAGCCAGCTCGCGCTCGACGATGCCTCGGTGACCCCGTCGCCCCAGCAGGTGGTCGAGGACTACGTCACGCTGCTGCGCGAGGGCGCCGGCAGCGAGCTTGCGGACGAGTTCGCCCCGGACACGTTCCGCGACCGCCTGTTCGCCGCGCGCAAGGTGCTCAACACCGCGGCGAAGAAGGGCGACGGCAAGTACGTCGACACCATCGAGACGCGCGAGGCCGACACCTACGCGATCGCGACGGCCGACGGCGGCGCGCTCGTGTTCGCGCCGCTCGTCGTGAGGTCCTCGCTGCGGGTCAAGGGCGGCGCGACCGTGTCGATCTCCGACTCGGACAAGGCGCTCGTCGGCGGCAAGCTCAAGGACCGTGTCACGCACAAGTACCGCGACATGCTCGTCATCCACATCCCGCCGGCCTCGGACACGGAGGCTCAGCCCGCCGTCGTCGCCGCAGACCACCATCTTATCAGCGTCGTGGCGAAGTAGCCCGACCGGAACGACCGAGGAGACTCATGACCGACATCCCCGGCGCCATGCGCGGCGCCGTCGACCTGGCAGCGCTCGCGGCGCGTTCGCGACGCGCCGACTCGGGGCTCGCGACGATCGACGAGGCAGCGTTCCAGGAGCTCGCGCAGCAGTCGCTCCAGCGCCCCGTGGTGATCGCCTTCGTCTCGTCGGCGTCACCGCAGAGCGAGGAGATCGCGCGCGAGATCGAGGCCGCCGCCGCGGCAGTAGGCGTCACCGCCGCCGCGTGCGACGTCGACGCGCAGCCGGCGATCGCGCAGGCCTTCCAGATCCGCGCCGTGCCGGCCGCGGTCGCGCTGGTCGGCGGCCGCCCCGCGCCTCTGTTCCAGGGCGCCGCGACGCGCGAGCAGATCGACGAGCTGCTGGGCCAGGTGGTCGCGGCCGCGCGCCAGATGGGGGCGGCCGAGGGGCTAGGCGAGCCGGCGGGCGCGCCTCAGGCCGAGCCGGAGCCGCCGCTGCCGCCTCTGCACCAGGAGGCGTACGACGCGATCGAGCGCGGCGACATGGACGCGGCCGAGGCGGCGTACGACAAGGCGCTGCGGGAGAACCCCAAGGATGCCGACGCGCGCGCGGGCCGGTCGCAGGTGCGCCTCATGGCGCGCTCGCGCCTCGCCGACCCCCAGGCGGTGCGGGCGGCTGCCGCCGCGGGCCCGGACGATGTCGACGCGCAGCTCGCGGTCGCCGATCTCGACGTGCTCGGGGGCATGCTCGACGACGCCTTCGGCCGCCTGGTCGACCTGGTGCGCGTCACGGCGGGCGACGACCGCGAGCGCGTGCGCGCGCGCCTGCTCGAACTGTTCGCCGTGGTCGACCCCGCCGATGCGCGCGTCCTGCGCGCCAGGCAGGCGCTCGCCTCGGCGCTCTACTGACCCGCCCTGCGGCTCCGCCACACGAGCGCGAGCTTCAGAGGCGCGGCCCGCGCGTGCGCGCCGCGACTCGCCGACGACTCGCCGGAGCCCGTGTGGCGGAGCCGTGGAACTGTGTGGCGGAGCCGCAGGTGACGGGGGTCAGCGTGACGGGCGCAGGATCACCGCGCCGAGCGGCGGCACACGGATCTCCGCGACCGCGGGGAAGCCGTGCATCTGGCGCTCGCGGGCCTCGACGTGGCCCAGGTTCCCCACCCCGGAGCCGCCATAGGCCTCGGCGTCGGTGTTGAACACCTCGTCCCAGCCGCCCGCGCGGGGCAGCGGCAGCGCGTAGGACTCGTGCGGGACGCCCGCGAAGTTGACGACCACCGCCACGGGGTTGCCCGCATCGTCCATGCGCAGGTAGGCCAGGGTGTTGCGGCGCGAGTCGTCGGCGTCGATCCACCGGAAGCCGCTCGCGTCCGAGTCGCGCTCGAACAGCTCGGGCAGGTCCTTGTAGAGGTGGTTCAGGTCCGCGACCATGCGGCGCACGCCCTCGTGCAGGTGGTCCTCGAGGTGCCACCAGTCGAGCGAGCGGCCCTCGGACCACTCGGCGTACTGGCCGAACTCGCACCCCATGAACAGCAGCTGCTTGCCGGGGTGCGTCCACTGGTAGGCGAGCAGCGCGCGCAGGCCCGCCATCCGCTGCCAGTGGTCCCCGGGGAAGCGGTCCACGAGCGAGCCCTTCCCGTGCACCACCTCGTCGTGCGAGAGCGGCAGCATGAAGTGCTCGGAGAAGGCGTACATGAGCGAGAACGTCACCGTGTGGTGGTGGTACGAGCGGTGCACGGGCTCCTCGCTCACGTACCGCAGCGTGTCGTTCATCCAGCCCATGTTCCACTTGAGCCCGAAGCCGAGGCCTCCCTGGCTGGTCGGCGCGGTGACGCCGGGCCACGCGGTCGACTCCTCGGCGATCATGACGATGCCCGGGGCCGTCCGGTACGCGGTCGCGTTGGCCTCCTGGAGGAACGCGATCGCGTCGAGGTTCTCGCGGCCGCCGTGGACGTTGGGGCGCCACTGGCCGGCCTCGCGCGAGTAGTCGAGGTAGAGCATCGAGGCGACGGCGTCGACGCGCAGGCCGTCGGCGTGGAACTCGTGCAGCCAGTAGACCGCGTTCGCGACCAGGAAGTTGCGCACCTCCGCGCGTCCGAAGTCGAAGATGAAGGTGCCCCAGTCGGGCTGCTCGCCGCGCAGCGGGTCCGGGTGCTCGTAGAGGGGCGTGCCGTCGAAGCGGCCGAGCGCCCACTCGTCCTTGGGGAAGTGGCCCGGCACCCAGTCGAGGATCACGCCGATCCCCGCCTGGTGGAGCGTGTCGATGAGGTGGCGGAGCTCGTCGGGAGAGCCGAAGCGCGCGGTCGGGGAGTAGTACCCGGAGACCTGGTACCCCCACGAGCCTCCGAACGGATGCTCCATGACCGGCATGAACTCGACGTGGGTGAAGCCCATCTCGCTGACGTACGCCGTGAGCTGCTCCGCGAGCTCGACGTAGCCGAGCCCCTGGCGCCAGGACCCGAGGTGGACCTCGTAGACGCTCATGGCCGAGCGGTGCGGCTGGGACGATGCGCGGTGCGCGAGCCAGTCCTGGTCGCCCCACGCGTACGTGGACTCCTCGACTACGGAGGCGGTCGCGGGCGGGTTCTCCGTGCGCCGCGCCATCGGGTCGGCCTTCTGACGCCAATGGCCGTTCTTGTCGAGGATCTCGAACTTGTACTTGGTGCCCGCGGCGACCCCGGGGATGAACAGCTCCCAGATGCCCGACGCGCCCAGCGTCCGCATGGCGTGCGTCGCGCCCTGCCAGCTGTTGAACTCGCCCACGACCCTGACTGCGCGAGCATTCGGCGCCCACACCGCGAAGTCGGTGCCCTCGACGTCGCCGAGCACGGACTCGAGCCTCCGGACGTTGGCGCCCAGCGCCTCCCACAGGCGCTCGTGCCGCCCCTCGCGGATGAGGTGGAGGTCGAGCTCCCCGAGCAGCGGAAGGAAGCGGTAGGGGTCGTCGCCGACCGACGTGGTGTCGCCGTACGTCGCGTGCACGCGGTAGTCGGGGACGCTCTCGCCGGGCACCAGCACCACCCAGATGCCGTGGTGCTCGTGCTCGGCCGGGAACCGCCCCGCGAGCGTCTCGATCTCGACGGCGTCGGCCAGCGGCCGCAGCACCCGGATCACCGCGCCGTCCGCGACCGGATGCGGTCCCAGGACGGCGTGAGGGTCGTGGTGCGTGCCGCGAGCGATGTCGGCGAGCACGGCAGGGTCCAGGCGTCGAGGCATCAGCACCGTCCAGTCGGGAGGCAGGGAAGGGTCACGGTCGCACCGCCGCCACATGGACGAGCGAGACCGCGGGGTCGAGCCGTACGTAGAAGTCGCGGCTCCACGTGTAGGTGGCGCCGCCGACCAGGTCGTCGACCACCAGCCGCGCGTCGTCCGCGAGGCCGAGCGCGGCCATGTCGAGGGTCACCACGCCGGACTGCACGTGATGGGGGTCGAAGCTCGCGACCACCACCACGGTGTCGGCCTTCCCCGTGGGGGACTCGGCCGCGGGGACGTGGCGCGAGAAGCACAGGATCTCGGGGTTGGTGGTCGGGTGCACGCGCAACCCGCGGAGGCGCCGCAGCGCGGGGTGCTTGCGGCGCGCGGCGTTGAGCTGGGTGAGGAGCGACGCGATCCCGTAGCGGTCGGCGTCGGACCAGTCGCGCGGCTTGAACTCGTACTTCTCGTTGTCGATCTGCTCCTCGACGCCGGGACGCGGGACGTTCTCGACGAACTCGTAGCCGGTGTAGATGCCGTAGGAGGGCGACCCCGTCGCGGCGAGGGCGGCGCGCATGCGCCACAGCGCCGGCCCGCCGTGCTGCATGTCCGGCGTCAGGATGTCGTGTGTGGTGGGCCAGAAGTTGGGGCGCATGTAGAACGACGACTCGCCCGAGACCTCCTCGAGGTACTCGCCCATCTCCTCGGCGCTCTGGCGCCACGTGAAGTAGGTGTAGCTCTGGTGGAAGCCGATCTTCGCGAGCGTGTGCATCATCGCGGGCCGGGTGAACGCCTCCGCGAGGAAGATGACGTCGGGGTGCTCCGCGGCGATCTCCCCGAGCAGGCGCTCCCAGAACGTGAGCGGCTTGGTGTGGGGGTTGTCGACGCGGAACAGGGTGACGCCCGCGTCGATCCACACCCCGAGCATGTCCTTGATCGCGTGGTAGATGCCCTCGGGATCGTTGTCGAAGTTGAGCGGGTAGATGTCCTGGTACTTCTTGGGCGGGTTCTCGGCATACGCGATGGTCCCGTCGAGGCGCTGCGTGAACCACTCCGGGTGCTCCTTGACCCACGGGTGGTCGGGCGAGCACTGGAGCGCGACATCGAGCGCGACCTCGAGCCCCACGCTCTTCGCGGCCTTCACGAAGGCGCGGAAGCCCCGCATCGTCCCCAGGTCCGGATGGACGGCGTCGTGGCCGCCCTCCTCGCCGCCGATCGCGTAGGGGCTGCCCGGGTCGCCCGGCTCGGCCTTGAGCGAGTTGTTGCGCCCCTTGCGGTGCGTGACGCCGATGGGGTGGATGGGCGTGAGGTAGACGACGTCGAAGCCCATGTCCGCGATCGCGGGGAGTCGCTTCGCCGCCGTGGTGAAGGTGCCCGAGTGCCACTGGCCCGTGCGCTTGTTGAGCCGCGCACCCTCAGAGCGCGGGAAGATCTCGTACCAGGCGGACACGAGCGCGCGCTCGCGCTGGACCACGAGCGGGTACTCGGGCGACGTGGACACGTCGTCGCGCAGCGGGGCGGCCGTCATGGCGGCGCGCATCTCGGGGGACGATGCGGGGGCCAGGCGGGTCTCGGGGTCGAGCGAGCCGTCCTGGAGCGACGCGATGGCCGTCTCGAGCAGCGCCTTGCGCGCGGGGGTGTGACGGACCTGGTGCAGCGCGCGGGAGAGCACCAGTACGCCCTCGTCGAGCATGAGCTGGACGTCCACGCCGGCGTGGATCTTCACCTCGGCAGCGTGGAGCCAGGTGGAGAACGGGTCGGACCATGCCTCGACGCGGAAGGTGTGAGGTCCCTCATGCTTGGGGACGAACGCGGCCCGGTAGCGGCTGTTGCCCCAGTCGTCGAGCGGCATCGGCAGGCGCTCGTGGCGGCCGTCGGGCTTGGTGACCACCACGGTGGCGCCCTCGGAGTCGTGCCCCTCGCGGAAGATCGTCGCGGTGATCGGCACGGCCTCGCCCACGACGGCGCGGGCGGGCCATCGTCCCTCCTCGAGCGAGGGCTGCACGCCGACGATGGGGATGCGACCGACAGACGTCTCAGGAGTGCGGGCCATGCCCCGAACCTACTCGTAAAGAGGCGTGAAGGGTACCGCGACGGGCGGGGCGGCGCCGGGTCCGCCCCGTGCGTGGCGGTGCGTCGGGGGACCGCGGGGGACCGCACGGACTTGCGCCCCCGCGAGAAGGATGTAGGGTGTGGCCCACGGTGAATGTAACCGCTTGCATCCAAGGGTGGTTGTGTGCGGTCACAGTTCGATAACGACGGATACCGAATGCATCACAGGCGGGTGTCCGGAGTTGCGCCGCAACCGCCTGTGGATATAGAACTGTGAACGGTCCCAGTCGGGGCGGCCAAGGTCGGCCGCCGAGGTATGAGGCTCCTCCGGGGGCCGCGAGGAGTGTCATGACGGCAGCAGCAAGCTGGCCCAGCGTCGAGGGTCTCGCCTATGGAGGCGACTACAACCCCGAGCAGTGGCCGCGCGAGACGTGGGACGAGGACGTGCGTCTCATGCGCGAGGCGGGCGTCAACCTCGTCTCCGTCGGCATCTTCTCGTGGGCGATGCTCGAGCCCAAGGAGGGCCTCTACGACTTCGCGTGGATGGACGAGCTGCTCGACCTGCTCCACGCCAACGGCATCGCGGCGGACCTCGGCACGCCGAGCGTCTCCCCGCCGGCATGGTTCTTCCACCAGTACCCGCAGGCGCGCGTGACGGACAAGAACGGCACCGTCATGGGCTTCGGCTCGCGCGGCATGGCCTCGCACGCCTCGCCCGAGTACCGCGAGGCGATCGCGCGCATGGCGGGCGAGCTCGCGAAGCGCTACGCCGACCACCCGGCGGTGGTCCTGTGGCACGTGCACAACGAGTACGGCGTGCCCGTGGGCGAGGACTTCGGCCCCCGCGCCGTGGAGTCCTGGCGCCGCTGGCTGCAGGAGCGCTACAGCACCCTCGAGGGTCTCAACGCCGCGTGGGGCACCGCCTTCTGGGGTCAGCGCTACGGCGACTGGGAGCACGTGGTGGCCCCGGCGGCCACCCCGACCATCGCGAACCCCGCCATGAAGCTCGACTGGGCCCGCTTCACCGACGACCAGCTCCGCGAGTGCTTCCGCATCGAGCGCGACGCGATCCGCGCGCACGCGACGCAGCCGGTCACCACCAACTTCATGGCGCACCAGTCGTGGAACACCGACCTGTGGAAGTGGGCGCAGGAGGTCGACGTGGTCTCGGACGACCACTACCTGTGGTCGCCGGACCCCGACGCGCACGTCGGCCTCGCGCTGTCCGCGGACCTCACGCGCTCGGTCGCGGGCGGCAAGCCGTGGATGCTCATGGAGCACTCGACGTCCGCCGTCAACTGGCAGGGCCGCAACATCGCGAAGCGTCCCGGCGAGATGCGGCGCAACGCGGTCACCCACCTGGGCCGCGGCGCCGACGCGATCATGTTCTTCCAGTGGCGCGCCTCCCGCTCCGGCGCGGAGAAGTTCCACTCGGCGATGCTTCCCCACGCGGGCGCCTCGTCGCGCGTGTTCCGGGAGGTCGTCGAGCTCGGCGGCCACCTCAAGGACGCCGCCGCGGTGCAGGGCGCCGAGGTCCAGGCCGACGTCGCGGTGCTCTACGACTGGGAGTCGCTGTGGGCGCAGGACCTCGAGTGGCGCCCGTCGGACGACGTCCAGTTCCGCGAGCGGATGCGGACGTTCTACGAGCGCCTCTGGCGCGACAACGTCACCGTCGACTTCGCGCACCCGTCTCACGACCTGTCGCGCTACAAGCTCGCGGTGGCGCCCGCGTCCTACCTGCTCACCGCATCGTCCGCCGCGAACCTCACGCGCTACGTCGAGGGCGGCGGGACGCTCCTGGTGAACTTCTTCTCGGCCATCGTCGATGAGAACGATGCGGTCCACGAGGGCGGCTTCGTCGCGCCGCTGCGCGACGCCCTGGGCCTCACGGTCGAGGAGTTCCTGCCGCTGCGCGAGGGCGACGCGGCGACCGTGCGATGGACGCGCGGCGCCGAGGTCGAGCTCCCCTCGGACGTGTGGCAGGACGACATCGCGCTCGCGGGCGCCGAGGTGGTCGCGGAGCACGCCTCCGGGCCCGGCGCGGGCAGGCCCGCGATCACACGCAACACCCACGGGCAGGGAACCGGCTGGTACGTCGGCACCCGCCTGTCCGTGGGCGCGCTGAGGACCGTGTTCGACGCGGTCTACGCCGATGCCGGCATCGAGACCTCGGGGCTGCCCGAGACGCTCGAGGTCGTCACGCGTCGCGGCGCAGCTGAGGACTTCGTCATCGCCGTCAACCACGGCGATGACGCAGCTCGTGTCCCGGTGGCAGGCATCGACCTGCTGACGGGAACCGAGACCGATGGCGAGCTCGAGGTTCCGGGCGGCGGCGTCGCCGTGGTCCGTGCCTCGCGCATGTCCGGAGGTGGGGCGGACTGACACCAGGGGAGAGGCCGGGCTGCGCCGGACTCGAACCAAGACCGCTCGAACCCAACTGAAGACCTGGTATCCCCGGCCGGGGGCACCGCATCGGAAGTAACCTGTCGCAGAGACGCGATCTCACCAGAGGCGCGCAATGTGGCTCCACTCTGGAAGGAAGTAAACATGCGTAAGACCATCGGAAAGGCCGCCGTCCTGGTGACGTCGGTCGCGCTGCTCGCGGCGTGCTCCACGTCGGGGGACGAGGAGGGCACCGACGAGTCGATGTCGCCCGAGCCCACCACCTCGGCGTCGGAGACCTCGGACGCCATCGACGCGACGGGCCAGACCCTCACCATCTGGACGGACGCGAACCGCAAGCCCGCGATCGAGGCCGCCGCGGCCACGTTCGAGGCGGAGACCGGCGCGACCGTCGAGCTCGTCGAGAAGAACTTCGAGGACATCCGTGCGGACTTCCTCGCCCAGGTCCCCACCGGCGAGGGCCCGGACATCACCATCGGCGCGCACGACTGGCTGGGCGCGCTCGTCACCGACGGCGTGGTCAACACCGTCGACCTCGGCGCGAACGCGTCGAGCTTCTCGCAGGTCGCGGTCGACGCGATGACCTACGACGGCCAGGTCTACGGCATGCCGTACTCGACCGAGGCCGTCGCGCTCATCCAGAACACCGACCTCGTCGGCACCGAGGCCCCGGCCACGTGGGACGACATGATCGCGGCGGGCGAGGAGTCCGGCGCGAAGTACCCGTTCTGCATCAACGTCAACGGCGAGACCGGCGACGGCTACACCATGTACCCGTTCCAGACCTCGTTCGGCGCCCCGGTGTTCGTCCAGGAGGGCGGCTCCTACACCAACGAGGTCGGCATGGGCGGCGACGCCGGCGAGGCCTTCGCGACCTGGCTGTCGGAGAACGGCGAGAAGGGTGCCGGCCACCTGTCGACCACCATCGACTACGCGATCAACAACGAGCTCTTCAACTCGGGCGACTGCGCGTACACCGTGGCGGGCCCGTGGGCGCTCGGCGACTTCGCCGACGTCAACTTCACCGTCAACGCGGTGCCGTCGGCCGGTGGCGAGACCGCCGCTCCGTTCGTGGGCGTCCAGGGCTTCTACGTGTCGTCGCAGTCGGCGAACGCGCTGCTCGCGAACCAGTTCCTCACCAACTACATCGCGACCCCGGAGGCCATGCAGGCGCTCTACGACGCCGACCCGCGCCTCCCCGCGTTCGAGGGCGTCGACACCGCGTCGGCTCCGTTCCCGGACGCGATCGCGGGCTTCCAGGCCTCGGCCGAGCAGGGCGTCCCGATGCCCTCGATCCCCGAGATGGGCTCGGTGTGGGACTTCTGGAACGCCGCTGAGGCGAAGATCATCAAGGGTGCCGACCCGGTCGACACCTGGAACAAGATGATCACGGACCTGACCGCGGCCCTCGCGGGCTAAGGGGTCCACCCACCTCGGTGGGGTGGGGCGCGCGGCGCCCCACCCCACCCCGGCGGATCCCCGCCGGAGCACCACCACCCAGACGGGAGCAGGAGAACTGATGTCGACGGAGACCACCGCGCCGGCGCCGAGCACGGGCAAGCGCGCGGACTCGCACTCACGGCGCTGGACAGGGCTGGGATGGGGCTTCGTCGCGAAGCTCCTGATCATGATGATCGTCAACGCCTTCGGCGTGAGCGCGATCATGTCGGCCTGGAACGCCCAGGCCTGGGTCATCCTCGGCGCCTCCATCGTCCTGCTCGTCGTGGCCGACTGGGTCTACTTCTCGCGGCGCATGCTGCCGCTCAAGTACATCTACCCCGGTCTCGTGTTCCTCCTGGTGTTCCAGGTCTTCACGATGATCTACACGGCGTATGTGGCGACCACCAACTACGGCGCGGGCCACAACGTCAGCAAGTCTCAGGCCATCGACGCCGCGCTGATCCAGGCCGAGCGCGAGGTCGAGGGCTCGCCCTCCTACCCGCTCGCCGTGGTGCGCGACGGCGACACCATCGGCTTCGCGATCAGCGAGGACGGCGTGGTCGAGGTCGGCACCGCCGAGGAGCCCCTCGCCGAGGTCGACGGCGCCATCGACGACTCGGGCCGTCCGACCGAGGTCGACGGCTGGGAGATCGTCAAGGTCAACGAGCTGCTGTCCGACCAGGCGCTCGCGCAGGAGGTCACCGACCTCCGCGTGCCCGTGTCCGACGAGGCCGACGACGGCTCGCTGCGCACGCGCGAGGGCTCGACGGCCAAGGTCTACCGCTCGTCGCTCGTGTGGGACGAGGACGCCGACACCCTCACCGACGTGGACTCCGGCGTGGTCTACACGCCGAACGACCGCGGCACGTTCGTGGGCGACGACGGCTCGACGCTCCCGGCCGGCTGGTACGTCAACGTCGGCTTCGAGAACTTCACCAAGGCCGTCACGGACCCCGAGTACTCCAAGCCGCTGCTCAAGGTCACGGCGTGGACGTTCGCGTTCGCGATCCTCACCGTCGCGAGCAGCTTCCTGCTCGGCCTGTTCTTCGCGCTCGTGTTCAACGACGACCGCATCCGCGGCAAGAAGACGCTGCGCACGCTGTTCATCCTCCCGTACGCCTTCCCGGCGTTCCTCACGGCGCTGCTGTGGCGAGGCATGCTCAACCCCGAGTTCGGCATCATCAACAAGTGGTTCTTCTTCGGGGCCGACATCAACTGGCTGGGCGACCCCTGGCTCGCGCGGTTCTCGATCCTCTTCGTCAACCTGTGGCTGAGCTACCCGTACTGGTTCCTCGTCTGCACGGGCGCCCTCCAGTCGCTGCCGTCGGAGACCACCGAGGCCGCGAAGATCGACGGCGCCGGCCGCTGGCGCCAGTTCCGGTCGATCACGTTCCCGCTGCTGATGGTCTCGACCGCGCCGCTCGCGATCGCGTCGTTCGCCTTCAACTTCAACAACTTCACGATCATCTACATGCTCACCAACGGCGGGCCGAGATTCGAGGATACGAGCGTGCCATTGGGCTCGACGGACATCCTCATCTCCGCGATCTACCAGATCTCCGGCGTCGCCGGCGGTCGCGCCGACTACGGCCTCGCGGCCGCGCTGTCGATCGTCGTGTTCGTCGTGGTGGGCCTCGTCTCCGCGCTCGCCTTCCGCCAGACCAAGAAGCTCGAGGAGTTCTGATGGCCACCACCGCTCCCACGACGGGCACGTCGCACCGGTTCCAGCACACGCGCCGCTCGCGCTGGTGGCTCGAGGTCGGGTGGAAGTACCCGCTCGCCGCGCTCATCATCTTCTACGCGGCGTTCCCGCTCGTCTTCGTGCTGTCCGCCTCGCTCGACGAGCGCGGCAGCCTCGCGGGCACGCAGCGGCTCTTCAGCTCGATCAGCTTCGAGAACTACCAGAACCTCAACGACACGCTGTTCTGGACCTGGGTGGGCAACACGCTGTTCATCGGGCTCTCCGCCGCGATCGGCGCGGTGCTCATGGGCGCGGCCGCCGCGTACGCGTTCTCGCGCTTCCGCTTCCAGGGTCGCCGCACGTCGCTGACGGGCCTCCTCATCCTCCAGATGTTCCCGCAGACCGTCGCGTTCGTCGCGGTGTTCCTGCTGCTCATCTCGCTGGGCGAGGTGATCCCCGCGCTCGGGATCAACTCCAAGATCGCGCTCATCTGCGTGTACCTGGGCACCGCGCTCGGCTCGAACACGTTCCTCATGTACGGCTTCTTCAACTCGATCCCGATGGAGATGGACGAGGCCGCGAAGATCGACGGCGCGAGCCACTCGCAGATCTTCTGGGGCATGATCATGCCGCTCGTGCGTCCCGTGCTCGCCGTGGTGGGCCTGCTGGCCTTCGTCTCGGCGTTCGGCGACTTCATCCTCGCCAGGATCATCCTGGTGTCCAACGAGAACTGGACGCTCGCGGTCGGCATGTACCAGTGGGTGTCCGACCAGCTGACCGCGCGCTGGGGCATCTTCTCCGCCGGCACCGTGATCGCGGCGCTGCCGGTCCTGGTGCTGTTCCTCGCGCTCCAGCGCTACATCGTGGGAGGCCTGACGGCCGGCTCCGTCAAGGGCTGACCGGCCTCCTTCCAGAGAGGAGCCCGGGGCGGGAGACCGCCCCGGGCTTCTCTGCGTCCCCCGAGCAGCGGCTCCGCCACACGGATCCGCGGTTCCGCCACACGCGGACCGGCGCGTCGTCGGCGTGTCGCCTCCAGGGGTCGGGGACCGGCGCGGTCAGCGGCCCGCCCGTGTGGCGGAGCCGTGGTGCGGGGAGGGTGGGCTGGGACCGGTAACGGAACGGTCACGATCCCGATCACCCCTGGTGCGGCACCTATGGTGACGATAACATTGGGACCGCTCACAGCGCCCCGGGGGGCGCCGCGACGCCGCGGCGCCCAGCATCGTGAGCACCCGGGCGAGGCTGCCCGGGCGGGTCGGCATCGTCCGGCCCCGATCATCGTCGATCACAGGGAAGGAAGCATGAGGCTCAATCTCAGGTTCACGGCCGCCGTCGCGGCGGTCGCGCTCGCAGGCACGGTGGCAGGCTCGTCCATGGCCACGGCCGCATCCGGCGACCCGGTCGAGGCAGGCATCCACGTCGCGAAGGTCGAGGGGCTCGCCGAGGGCTTCATCGACGGCGTCGACGTGTCCTCGCTCGTCGCGCTCGAGGACAGCGGCGTGACCTTCCACGACTTCGACGGCGACGAGGCGGACCTCTTCGACGTGCTCGCGGAGGCGGACATCGACTACGTGCGCGTGCGCGTGTGGAACGACCCGTACGACGCCACGGGCAACGGCTACGGCGGAGGCACGGTCGACGTCGAGCGGGCGACCGAGATCGGCCAGCGTGCCACCGCGGCCGGGATGCGAGTGCTCGTGGACTTCCACTACTCCGACTTCTGGGCCGACCCGTCGAAGCAGAAGGCGCCCAAGGCCTGGGCGGCCCTCAGCACCGCGGAGAAGGCGGACGAGGTCGAGGCGTTCACCGCCGAGACGCTCGAGGCGATGCGCGTCGCCGGCGTGGATGTCGGCATGGTCCAGGTGGGCAACGAGACGAACAACGCCGTCGCGGGCGTGACCGGCTGGGACGGCATGGCGCAGATCTTCTCCGCGGGGTCCGCCGCGGTGCGCGACGTGTTCCCCGATGCGCTGGTCGCGCTGCACTTCACCAACCCTGAGACCGCGGGCCGCTACGCGGGCTACGCCGCGGCGCTCGATGCGCGGGGCGTCGACTACGACGTGTTCGCCAGCTCGTACTACCCGTACTGGCACGGGACCGCGGCCAACCTCACGTCGGTGCTGTCCGACGTGGCGGACACGTACGGCAAGCAGGTCATGGTCGCCGAGACGTCCTGGGCCTACACGCTCGAGGACGGCGACGGCCACACGAACGTCATCAAGGCCGAGAGCGACCTCGCGGGCCTCTACCCCGCGAGCGTGCAGGGGCAGGCGACCGCGGTGCGCGACGTCATCGCGGCCGTGAGCGCGATCGGCGAGGCCGGCATCGGCGTCTTCTACTGGGAGCCCGCGTGGCTCCCCGTCGGCACGCCCGCCGAGCTCGAGTCGAACAAGGTCTTGTGGGAGCGCGACGGCTCGGGCTGGGCGTCGAGCTACGCGGGGGAGTACGACCCGGACGATGCGGGGGTCTGGTACGGCGGCTCCGCGTGGGACAACCAGGCGCTGTTCGACGCCGACGGCTACCCGCTCGAGTCGCTGCGGGTGTTCCAGTACGCCCGGACGGGCGCGTCCGCGCCGCTCGAGGTGGTGAGCGTGGAGAGCCCGACGGTGACCGTCCAGGACGGCGACGCCGTGGTGATGCCGGCGACGGTCGACGTCACGTACAACGACTCGTCGGTCGAGGCGCAGGCCGTCACGTGGGGCGACGCGGTGGATCTCATCTCCGGCCCCGGCACCTACACGGTGTCGGGCGTGACGTCGGGCGGCCTCGCGGCCACCGCGACCGTGGTGGTCAAGGCCGTCAACCTCATTGTCAACGGCGACTTCGAGAACGGCGACGCCTCGGTGGCGCCGTGGGTCTTCGAGGCCGACCCGTGGCCGTCCACGTTCTGGACCAAGAGCGAGGCCGCGAACGTCCATGGCTCGTGGGCCGTCAACCTCTACGACGGCTCCGCCTACGAGTTCGAGATGAAGCAGGACGTCACGGGCCTTGCGCCGGGCACCTACACGCTGAGCGCCCAGGCGCACGGCGCCCCCGAGCTGGATCTGATGCTGTACGGCTGGAACGACACGGACTCCGCCGACGCCTCCTTCGGGCTCACAGGGTGGGCCGCGTGGAAGACGCCCTCGGTGGACATCGAGGTCGACGCCGACGGCGTGCTGCACGTCGGCATCTGGGGCGCGGGCGAGGCCGGCGCGTGGGGCTGGATCGACGACGTCACGCTCGTGAAGAAGGAGACCTCGACGGTCGACACGTCCACGCTGCGCGCGCAGGTCGAGCAGGCCGAGGCGATCGACCGCGACTACTACACCGAGGACTCGCTCGCGGCGCTCGACGCCGTCCTCGAGCGTGCCCACGTGGTGCTCGCCTCGTCGCGACCCGCGCAGGACACCGTGGACGCGGTGAGCGCCCAGCTCTCCGCGGCCATGTCGGCGCTCGAGCTCACGGGCGACGCGCCGGCGCCGACGGTCACACCCGTCTCGGTGACCGTGACCGAGGGCGACGCGATCGTGCTCCCGGGCACCGTGTCGGTGGTGACGTTCGACGGCTTCACGTCGTCGGAGACCGTCACCTGGAACGACTCGCTCGCGTGGATCGACGGCGCGGGCGTCTACACGGTCACGGGCGTCACGGAGAACGGCTGGACCGCGACCGCGACCGTGACGGTCACGGCCCGCAACTGGATCGTCAACCCCGGCTTCGAGACGGGTGACGACACCGGGTGGACGTTCGCGGCCGACCCGTGGCCGTCGACCTTCTGGGTCTACGCCGACGCGTGGAGCGCGCGGGACTCGTACGCGGTCAACGCATACGACTCGACGGCGTTCGCGTTCTCCGTCACGCAGCAGGTGACGGGGCTGCCGGCAGGCGACTACGCGCTCAGCGCGGGCGCCCACGGCTCGGACGAGGGCGCCGCGGGCCTGTCGCTCGACCTCGTGGCGACGGATGCGACGGGCGCGCTGTCGACGCCGTTCGCGCTGACCGGCTGGGGAGCGTGGGACGACCCGACGCTCACGGTGACGGTCGACGCGACCGGCACGCTCACGGTGGGCGCCACCGGTGCGGGCGGCGCCGAGGACTACGTCTGGCTCGACGACTTCTCGCTCCTGCGGGTCGCGAGCGAGGACGTCGACACCTCGGCGCTCGCGGAGGCGATCGCCGAGGCCCGCGCGCTCGACCGTGCCCTCTACACCGCGGACTCGCTCGCGGTGCTCGACCTCGCGGTGGAGAAGGGCGAGATCGTGCTCGCGGCGGCGCTGCCGACCCAGGCACGCGTCGACGAGGCGACCGCGCTGGTCACCGACGCGATCGCGGCCCTGGTCGCGGTGGCGGAGGAGCCCACCGAGGAGCCCACGACCGAGCCCACCGAGGAGCCCACGACCGAGCCGACCCCCGGCTCGACCGAGGAGCCCGCGTCCGAGGAGGACGGCTCGGTGACGATCGCGCTGTCGGCATCGGAGGTGCGCGCGGGCGGCACCGTCACCGTGACCGTCGAGGGGCTCGGCGACGAGCACGGCGACAGGATCGAGATCGGCGTCGCGAGCACGTACCGCAAGCTGGCCGACGCCGCGGTGGTCGACGGCGCGGCGACGGCGACCGTCACGATCCCCTCCGACCTCGTCGCGGGCACGCACCACGTGCGCGTGCTCGACGCGGACGGGGCGCTGCTCGCCGAGGTCGAGATCGAGGTGCTCGCCGCGGAGGCGGTCGACGGTGTCCTCTCGAGCACCGGCGCCGAGCTGCTCCCGCTCGTGGGTGGCGCGTTGGCGCTCCTCGCGCTCGGCGGGGCGCTCGCGCTCGCCGGGAGGCGCGAGGTCGCCTGACCCGCGCCGCACGGGCCCGGCCCGGGGACCCCCGCCCCGGACCGGGCCCGTCGCGTGCGTCCAGGGGGTCGTTCACCTCAGGGGATGCGGATTCGTCCCTTCTGTGCCACTCTGAGAGCGGTCACAGGAACGCGGGGCCTCCCGCGCGGTCAAGGACGATCGAAGGGACTGACCATGCTGCGCACCTTCCGCACCGGAGCCACCGCGGTCGCCATCGCCGCGCTCGCGCTCCTCATCGCGGCGCCCGCCGGGGCGAAGCCGCGTCACACCGAGCCCGCGGGGCCCGTCGACGCGGGGATCTTCGTCGACAAGGTGGAGAACCTTCCCGACGGCTTCATGAAGGGCGTCGACGTGTCCTCGGTCATCGCGCTCGAGGACTCGGGGGTGGTGTTCCGCGACGCCAAGGGCAAGCCGCGCGACCTCTTCCGGGTCCTCGCGGACGCGGGGGTCACCGATGTGAGGATCCGCGTGTGGAACGACCCGTTCGACGCCGAGGGCAACGGCTACGGCGGCGGCACGGTCGATGCGGAGCGCGCCGTGGAGATCGGCAAGCGCGCCACCAAGGCGGGCCTGGGCGTGACGGTCGACTTCCACTACTCGGACTTCTGGGCGGACCCCGGCAAGCAGCACACGCCCAAGGCGTGGGAGGGCTACACGGTCGAGCAGACGGCCGCCGCGGTGGGGGAGTACACCGAGACGACGCTGACGGCGATGCGCAAGGCCAAGGTGGACGTCCGCATGGTCCAGGTGGGCAACGAGACGAACAACGCCGTCGCGGGCGTGAGCGGCTGGGACGGCATGGCGCAGGTCTTCTCGGCGGGCTCCGCCGCGGTGCGCGACGTGTTCCCCGATGCGCTGGTCGCGCTGCACTTCACCAACCCCGAGACCGCGGGCCGCTACGCGGGCTACGCAGCGGCGCTGGACGCGCGGGGAGTCGACTACGACGTGTTCGCCAGCTCGTACTACCCCTTCTGGCACGGCAGCCTCGACAACCTCACGTCGGTGCTGTCCGACGTCGCGGACACCTACGGCAAGCAGGTCGTGGTCGCCGAGACGTCGTGGGCGTACACGCTCGAGGACGGCGACGGCCACCCCAACGTCATCGACCTGCCCTCGGAGGCCACGGCCTACCCCGTGAGCGTGCAGGGGCAGGCGCGCGAGGTCGCCGACGTGATCCAGGCGGTCGCGGACGTGGGCGAGGCCGGCATCGGCGTCTTCTACTGGGAGCCCGCGTGGCTGCCGGTGGGCACCCCTGCGCAGCTGACCCGCAACAAGGTCCTGTGGGAGCGTCACGGCTCGGGCTGGGCGTCGAGCTACGCGGGGGAGTACGACCCGGACGATGCGGGGGTCTGGTACGGCGGCTCCGCGTGGGACAACCAGGCGCTGTTCGACTTCGAGGGCAACCCGCTCGAGTCCCTCAACGTGTTCCGGTACGTCGACACCGGCGCCGTGACGGACCTCGCGATGGAGGCGGTCGAGAACCCGGTGCTGACGTTCGAGGACGGCGACCCCATCGTCATGCCCGAGACCGTCGCGGTGAGCTTCAACGACGGCTCCACGGTGGACGAGGCGGTGACGTGGTCCGGCTCCGAGGCCTTCATCTCGGGCCCCGGGGAGTACAGCGTCTCGGGCACCACCGCGAGCGGGTACGCCTCCGTCGCCTCGGTGACGGTGCTGGCCGAGAACCTGGTGGTCGACGGCGACTTCGAGCAGGGCGACGACATCACGCCGTGGGTGTTCGAGGCCGACCCGTGGCCGTCGACGTTCTGGGTCAAGCACGAGGTCGACTCGCAGAACCTGCGGGGCGAGTGGGCGGTCAACGTGTACGACGCCGCCGCCTACGAGTTCGAGATGAAGCAGGCCATCGGCGGCCTGGAGCCGGGCACGTACCACCTGTCGGCCGCTGCGCACGGCGTCTCGGCGCTGAGCCTCAACCTGTACGCGTGGGCCGGCGACTCCCCGGGCGGGGACGCCGACTTCGCCCTCACCGGCTGGGCCGCGTGGGACGAGCCCGGCTTCGACGTCGAGGTCGGCCCCTCCGGGATCCTCAACATCGGCATCTGGGGCTCGGGCGAGGCCGGGGCCTGGGGCTGGATCGACGACGTCACGCTCGTGCGCGCCGTGGCCTCCGACGTCGACACCGCGGAGCTCGCCGCGCTCGTGGCCCGGGCGGACGCGCTCGACCGCGACGTCTACACGCCCGAGTCGCTCGCGCTGCTCGACTCCGCGCTCGAGGCCGGGCGCAACGTGCTCGCGTCCTCGCGGCCCGACCAGGCGGATGTCGACGAGGTCACGCTCGCGCTCGAGGCCGCGCTCGGCTCCCTCACGCTGCGTGACGACGCGACGCCTCCCGACCCCGTCGTGCGAGCCGTCACCGTCGACGCCGTGCTGGGCGAGCCCATCCCGCTGCCCGCGGAGGTCACGGTGGTGGCCTACGACGGCAGCACCTCGCTCGAGGCGGTCACCTGGTCCGACGCCGTCTCCTGGATCACGTCGCCCGGGCAGTACGAGCTGAGCGGCACCACGGAGGGCGGCTGGGCCGCCGTCGCGACCGTGACGGTCACGGACGGCCCCTTGCTCGCGAACGCGGGGTTCGAGGCGGTGGACGATGCGGGCGCCCCCGACATCGCCCCGTGGGCGTTCGCGGCCGATCCATGGCCCACCACGTTCTGGGTGGTCGCCGACGAATGGAGCGCGGTGGAGGCGCAGGCGGTGAACGTCTGGGACTCGATCCCGTGGGCGTTCTCGGTCTCGCAGGAGGTCGCGCTCCCCGCAGGCACCTATCGGCTCAGCGCGGGCGCGCATGGCGAGGACACGGGCGACGCGGACCTCGCGGTCGACCTGGTCGCGAGAGTCGACGGCGTCGCGCAGTCCGCTCCGTTCACGCTCAGCGGCTGGGGCGCGTGGGACTACCCGGAGCTCACGCTCGAGGTCGCGGACGGTGCCGCGGTGACGGTGGGCGCGGAGGGCACGGGCGGGGTCTCCGACTACGTGTGGCTCGACGACTTCTCGATCACCCCGGTGGCGGTCGCCGTCGACACCACGGGCCTCGCCGCGCTCGTGTCCGAGGCCGAGGGGCTCGACCGCGATGCCTACGACGCCGAGGCGCTCGCCCCGGTGGACCAGGCGCTCGAGGTGGCGCGCATCGTGCTCGCGGCGTCGCGGCCCACGCAGGAGCAGGCCGACGAGGCGACGGCGCTGCTCGAGACCGCGCTCGCCGCCCTGGGCGAGATCCCCGCGGCGTGCACCGTCACCTACCGCACGTCGGCGACCACCGACGGGTTCCGCGCGACGCTGCAGATCCGCAACGCCACGGACACGACGATCCGCGGCTGGTGGCTCGTGTGGGACTTCGCGGGCGACGAGCAGCTGACCTCCGCGGTGCCCGGCGACTACCTCCAGGCGGGAGCGCGCGTGGTGCTCGTCGACTCGAGCCGCACCAACGAGCTCCGGCCCGGTCGCACGGTGACCATCCGGCTGGCGGGGGAGACCGCGACGGGGGCGCTCCCCGTCGACGCGTTCACGCTCAACGGCAAGGAGTGCGCCGTCGGGTCGGGAGGAGCCTTCAGCCCGCGGGGTCGGTGAGGTAGAGCCGCAGCGACAACGCCTCCATGCTCTGCGTCGCGCCCGGCTCGACCAGCCCGTCCGTGCGCTCGTCGAGCGAGTCCCACGCGCTGTCCCACGCGAGGCGCCATGGCGCGCCCTGGTCCTCGGGGATGGTCACGTCGACCGCGTGCGCGTTGCCGTTGATCACCACGAGCGCATCGGCCTGGGCCTCGTCGGACAGCGACCGCATGAACTGGACCACGCGGGTCTCCGGGTCCTCCCACCACTCCTCGTCCTCGTGCGCGCCGTCGTGGCGGAACCACGCCGAGTCGGCACGGAACAGCGCGTCCGTGGGGTTGTGGTCGACACCGTCGTAGAAGCGACCCGGGCGCAGCACCTTGTGCTCGCGCCGCAGCCGCAGGAGCTCGGAGACCGAGGCGCGGAGATCGACCTGCCACTGCTCGTGCTCCCAGTCGAACCACGAGATCTCGTTGTCCTGGCAGTACGCGTTGTTGTTGCCGCCCTGAGAGCGGCCGAACTCGTCGCCGCCCAGGATCATGGGCGTGCCCGCGGAGATCAGCAGGGTGCCCATCATGTTCCGCACCGAGCGGCGGCGCGCGTGCAGGATGTCCGGGTCGTCCGTCGGCCCCTCGACGCCGTGGTTGAACGAGCGGTTGTTGTCGGTGCCGTCGCGGTTGTCCTCGCCGTTCGCCTCGTTGTGCTTGTGGTTGTACGAGGAGAGGTCGATCGCCGTGAAGCCGTCATGCGCGGTGATGAAGTTGACCGACGCGATCGGGCCGCGCATCCCGTAGGGCTCCGAGTGGCCGAAGAGGTCCGAGGACCCGGCGATCCGGGTCGCGAGCTCGGGGGCGGTGGGGTGGTGGCGCTGCCCGGACGATGCGGCGCCCCACTGGAGCCAGAAGGCGCGCGTGTAGTCGCGGAAGCGGTCGTTCCACTCGGACATCGGCTGCGGGAAGTTGCCCACCTGCCAGCCGCCCAGACCGACGTCCCAGGGCTCCGCGATGAGCTTGAGGCCGCCGAGCACGGGGTCCGTGATGAGCCCGACCAGGAACGGGTGGTCGCTCGAGAAGCCTTGCATCGTCCGCCCGAGCGTCGCCGCGAGGTCGAAGCGGAAGCCGTCCACGTGCATCTCGGTGGCCCAGTAGCGCAGCGAGTCGAGCGCCATCTTGGACACGAGCGGGTGGCCGAAGTCGAGCGTGTTGCCGGTGCCCGTGGTGTCGTCGTAGTGCTGCGGCGCATGGACCTGGCTGCGGTAGTAGACGCGGTTGTCGAGGCCCTTCCACGACAGCACGCGGTCCGAGCTCGACCCCTCGCACGTGTGGTTGTAGACCACGTCGAGGATCACCTCGAGCCCGCCCTGGTGCAGCAGGTCGACCATCCCGCAGAACTCGTCCTGCACGGCCTGCGCGCCCGCCGCGCGCGCCGCGTCGGTCGCGTAGCCCGCGTGGGGCGCGAAGAAGCCCAGCGTCGAGTAGCCCCAGTACGAGTCGAGCCCGCTGTGCTCGAGGTGCGGCTCGGGCGCGAACGCGTGCACGGGCAGCAGCTCGACGGCGGTGACGCCGAGCTCGTTGAGGTAGTCGATCGACGCAGGGTGGGCGAGGCCCGCGTAGGTGCCGCGCAGCTCCTCCGGGACGCCCGGCATGGTCTTGGTGAAGCCCTTGACGTGGGTCTCGTAGAGGACGGTCTCCGTCCACGGGACGCGCGGGTGGGGAGTCTGCCACGGGCCCGACGGCTTCTTGGTGACCACCGAGCGCGGCATGAGCGGCGCCGAGTCGGTCGCGTCGCGCGAGCTCAGCAGCGCCCGCGCGCCCGGATCCGTCATCGGCGCCATGCGGCCCTCGATCCCGCGGCCGTAGGGATCGAGCAGCAGCTTCGCGGGGTTGTAGCGGTGCCCCTGCTTGGGGTTCCACGGTCCCGTCGCGCGGAACCCGTAGCGCTGACCCGCCTCGATCCCCGGCACCAGGCCGTGCCAGATGCCGTTGCGCGGGCCGTGCAGGGCGATGCGGGTCTCGGTGCGGTCGTCGTCCGAGAACAGGCACAGGTGCATCGCGGTCGCGTGGGCCGCGTACACCGCGACGGTCGCGCCTCCCTCGACCAGGTGCACGCCCAGGCGATGCGGGTTCGGGGACGGCTCGACTGTCGGGGATGTCATGCTCATATTGTTATCCGACAACTGTGAACGTTCGCAGGACATTCCGTGCGGGGGCCGATCACGCCCCCCGCACGGAACCTCCTCAGCGCAGGCCCGCGCGGTACAGCGCGGCGTAGGCGTACTTCGCCGGCCAGCTGTTCCACCCGCTCGTCCGGTACTTCCCGTGAGCGGAGAACCCGGTGCCCGAGATCTTGCTGCAGACCAGGTCCGCCGGGTTGCACACGGAGATGGTCTTGTTCGACGTGAGGATGCTGGGGGCCTTCACCGCGGAGGTGTAGAGGCCGCCGGTGACGTACTGCGCGGTCTTGTACGGGGTGAGCGCGGAAGCGCCGCTCGTCATGTACTGGAACATGGTCTTGCCGTCGTTCTTGGGGTCGGCGATGAGCCAGACGGCCTTGATCCGGCTCGTCTGCGAGGTCGCTCCCGCCTTCTCCAGCTCGAGCACGGCCTGGTGGACCACCTGGGCGCCCTGGGAGTACCCCATGAGGACGATCTTCGACGAGGGGCACTTGGACACGACCGTCTTGATCCGGCTCTTGAGGTTGGTGACGCCCTGCTTCACGGAGTTGCCGTAGATGGTCGACTTGAAGCCGACCCAGTTCCACCCGCTCGTCGCCGACTCCGCGGCGTAGATGACCGAGAGGTAGCGGACCTTGGCGGTCGGTGCCTCGGTCTTGATCCGCGCGCGGAGGTAGTCCGCGGCGAGCTTGACCTCCTTGCCCATGCCCGCGCCCGGCGTCGCGTAGCCGTCGGGGTCCTGGCCCGAGCCGCGCGCGCCGATGACGACCACGTCCGCGGCGCACGAGTCGATCACCTCCGGGTTCTTCTCGTAGTACACCAGGTTGCCGTCCGTCGTCGCCCCTGCCGGTCCCGCGATCGCCAGCGTGATCGCGACCGCGACCGCAGCGGCGGCCGCCCCCATCCTCGTCCTTCTCATCCTGCGCCTCCCTCAGCGTGCGGCGGGCGCCGCATCGTGGTGGATCCGACGATCGGAGTGGGCAACATCGCAGGAAAGGCCCCACTTATGGGGACAGAGCCGCGTCCCGCTACGCTGTCCCGTATGCGCATCCTGGTGACGGTGAAGTTCGTCCCCGACCTGCAGTCGCAGCGCTCCTTCACGGAAGGAGCGGTGACTCGCACGGGGGACGACGGGACCATGAACGAGCTCGACGAGAACGCGGTCGAGGCCGCCCTCCAGCTCAAGGAGGCCGCGGGCGAGGGTGAGGTCTACGCCCTCACCGTCGGCGGGGACGATGCGGTCGCGGCGGTCCGCAAGGCGCTCCAGCTGGGCGTCGACCACGCGATCCACGTCTCGGACGCAGCGATCGCGGGCTCCGACGTGTTCGGGACCGCGAAGGTGATCGCCGCCGCTGTCCGCAAGGTCCACGACGAGGCGCCGCTCGACCTGGTGGTCACCGGCATGGCGGCGCTCGACGGCCTCACCTCGATGCTCCCGACCGCGCTCGCGGCCGAGCTCGACTGGTCCCAGCTCACGCTCGCCTCGGGCCTCACGGTCGAGGACGGCACCGCGACCATCGTCCGCCACCTGCCCGACGCGCATGAGACGGTGGCCGCGCCGCTGCCGGCCGTGGTCTCCGTCACCGACGAGGCGAACAAGCCGCGCTACCCCAACTTCAAGCTCATCATGGCCGCGCGCAGCAAGCCCGTGACCACGTGGACGCTCGCGGACCTCGGCATCTCCCCGGAGGCCGTCGGCCTGGGCGCCGCGCGCACCGTGGTGGTGGACGCCTCGCCGCGGCCCCCGCGTGAAAACCGCGTCAAGGTGACCGATACCGGCGACGCGGGGACGCAGCTCGCCGACTTCCTGATCGAGAGGGGCCTCGCATGAGCACGGTCGCCGTCCTGGTCGAGACCCGCGGGGGAGAGGCCACCCAGCCGACCCACGAGGCCATCACGCTTGCCCGCACGCTCGGCACCCCCGTCGCCGTCTGGCTCGGCGCCGCGCCCGACCCGGCCCAGAACGCGCGGCTCGGGATCCACGGCGCCGCGGAGGTGCGCGTGGTGCCCGCCGCGGACGATGCGCGCCAGCCCGCGCGTGCCGCGGCGGCGCTCGCGGCGGCCACGGCCGACGCCGACATCGTGCTGATGATCTCGACGTTCGTGAACAAGGAGATCGCGACGCGCCTCGCGCTGCTCACCGGGGCCGGCGTGGTGGTCGACGCCGCCGGGGTGGAGCTGGTCGACGGGCGCGTCGAGACGCTCCAGACGGTGTTCGCGGCGACCTGGAACGTGCGCACCCGTATCGCGGCGGAGAAGGCGATCGTGGCGATCCGGCCCAACACGACGCTCGCGTCGCCCGCCGAGGAGACCGGCGCGGCCACCACCGTCGTGGTCGACGCGGACCTTCCGGAGGTCTCCGAGACGATCGTGGCGATCGAGCCGGTGCCGGCGCCCGAGGGCGTCCCGCTCGCCGAGGCGCCCGTGGTGGTCTCCGGCGGTCGCGGCACCAACGGCGACTACACGCTCGTGCGCGAGCTGGCCGACGTGCTCGGCGGCGCCGTCGGCGCGTCCCGCGACGCGACCGACGAGGGCTGGATCTCGCACGAGCACATGGTGGGCCAGACCGGCACCACCGTGACGCCGGCGCTGTACGTCGCGTGCGGCATCTCGGGAGCGGTGCACCACCGCGGCGGCATGCAGGCCTCGGGCACCATCGTCGCGGTCAACATCGACCCGGACGCCCCGATCTTCGAGATCGCGGACTTCGGCGTGGTGGGCGACCTGGGCGACGTGCTCCCGCAGGCGATCGCGCGCATCCACGAGCACCGCGCAGGCTGAGGCCGGGCGCGGCGTCGAGCCGGCCGGCTACGTCACCGCGTTGAGCAGGTAGCCGGCCGCGACGATGCCTAGCGCCACCACGGCGACGAACATCGCCAAGGTGCGCCGGTCCATCACCTTGCGCAGCATGAGCAGCTCCGGCGCAGACAGCCCTGCGACGGCCATGATCATGGCGATCAGCGTGCCGATCGGCACGCCGGCCGCGGCGAGCGGCGCGACGAGCGGCACCGCGGTCGCCGTGGCGGAGTACAGCGGGATGCCGATGAGGACGGCGGCGGGGACGCCCCACCAGTGCCCGCCGATCTCCGCGACGACGTCGGTCGGGACCCAGCCATGGACCGCGGCGCCGAGCCCGATCGCGAGCAGCACGAACGGCCACAGCTTCCGCAGGGTGGTGCGGGTCTCGGTGACGCCCGCGCGGAGCCGGTCGTCGAACGACGGGCGCCGCTCCGCGGTCGCCAGCGGGAGCATCGTCCTGACGGGGGCCGTCTCCCGTCCGCGGGTCGCCCCGACCAGCACTCCGGCGCCGATGGCGATGGCGAGGCCGAGCACCAGGTAGGCGACGGCGATGCCGATCCCGAGCATCGAGGCGAGCAGCGCGAGGGCGATCTCGTTGACGAGCGGGCTCGCCACCAGGAAGGTCATCCCGACGCCGGCCGGGACGCCCGCCCGCGTGAGCCCCACGTACAGCGGGACGGACGAGCACGAGCAGAACGGCGTGACGGCGCCGAGGCCCGCCGCCACCGCGTGGCCGGCCCCGCGACGACGTCCCGCGAGCATCCGCTGCACCCGGGCGGGCGTGAGCCACGTGCCCAGGAAGCCGACCGCGAACACGATCAAGGCGATGAGCGCGAGGATCTTTCCCGACTCGTACAACGCGAAGTGCACGGCGGTGCCCAGCGCGCTGTCGAGGTCGACGCCGAGCGCCGTGAGCACGCGCGTCCACGCGGGGCCCGCGGCGGAGATGAGGAGGATCGCCCCGAGCGCGCCGGCCGCGACCGCCGCTCGGAGCCTGCGTGGGTCGGAGGGCTCGTCCTGTCCCGCGTCGTCGTCGCAGCAGGACGATGCGGGTGCCGGTGCGGTGGAACAGCAGGTGCCCGTCGGGGTCGAGGGGGAGGGCGTCGCGGCCAGGGCGGCGGGCGGCGCCGGCGGCGGGCAGCACGCCTGGTCGGGTGAAGGGCTCATGAGGGGCTCCCGAGGAAGGTGAGGGGGAGGGCGCGGGCCAGACGCTCCGCGGCGCCGGGCGCGACGCTGTAGTGCACCCAGCGCCCGCGCTTGTCCGACACGAGCAGCCCGGCCTCGCGCAGGGTCTTGAGGTGGTAGCTGAGGAGGTTCATCTTCACGGGGAAGGCCGACTGCAGATCGCACACGCACTGCTCCCCGTTCGCGGCGAGGTAGCGGACGATGCCGTGGCGCAGCGGGTCGGCGACCGCCCCGAGCACCGCGGCGGACTCGGCGGACAGCTCGGGTGCCGCCTCGCGCGTCGTCATTTCGAGATCTATTGCATCAACCACATTCGAAATATAAGCCCGCGCGAAGCGCGACGCAAGGGGTGGCGCCCACCTCCCCCTGACAGCCGCAACGGATCTCGCCGGGACGATGCGGCGTGTCGGTCCGATCCGGGCGCGACACGCCGCGGACCCGGGACCAGGTCCGTTGCGACTGTCAGGCGGGGGAGGGGTCAGCCGAGCAGCGGCGCGCGATCGCCCACGTAGCCGGGACGGCCGACGGCCTCGACCTCGGTGCCCTTCGCCGCGTAGCGCTGCGCGAAGATCAGCGTCGACGGCTGCCCGCGCTCATGGGCGAGGACCATGACGGCGGTCTCGTCCCCCTCCTTGCTGGTGAGGCGGCCGTCCCACACGATCGCGAGGCGTTCGGCGGTGCTCGACTGCGCCTTGGCGCGCGCGGCCTTGACCGCGGCCTGCGCGCCCACGCCGGTGAAGGTGGTGATGGTGCGGTCGCCGGTGCCGCTCTCCTGGACGAGCGCGACCGCGAGGCCCTCGGGCGTGGTGAGGGAGCGCATGCCATGCTCCATCACGGCGAACACGAGCGCGTGGAGGGCGTCGCCCCCGGGGATTCCGGCCATCGGTCAGTCCTTCCTGTCGATGCTGAGGGAGAGATCCTCCCACCGATCCACCTCGGCGCCGAGCCGCGCGAGCTTCGCCCGGGTCTGGGTCACCGCGTGCTGGCCGCAGATGAGGTGCAACGGCGGCTCGGGCTCGTCCGCGAGGCGCAGCATCGCCTCGGCGGCGGCTGCCGGCGAGCCGGGCTGGTTGCCGGGAAGCGCATGGATGCGGTCCCAGAACGGGCGCATCACGTCCTCGTAGTCGGGCAGGATCTCCTCGTTCTTGGCGCCGCTCGGGATCCAGAGGGTGCGGATCGGGCCCGGCTCGAGGAGCGTGACGCGGATGCCCAGGTGCGCCACCTCCGCGCTGAGCGCCTCCATGAACCCGGAGATCGCGAACTTCGACGCGCAGTAGTAGCCGAGCCCCGCGGAGCCGCGCACGCCCGCGATCGACGAGACGGTGAAGATGTGGCCCGATCGCTGCTCGCGCAGGTGGGGCAGCAGCGCGGTGGTGACCTTGGCTGCGCCCCAGAAGTTGGCGTCCATCACCTCATGCGCGTCCTCGGCGCCCGACTCCTCGATGGTCGAGAAGAACCCGATGCCGGCGTTGTTGACCAGCACGTCGACGCGGCCGAAGCGGGCGAGGGCCGCGTCCACGGCGGCGTCCACGGCCGCATCGTCCCTCACCTCGAGGGGGAGGGCGAGGACCGTCTCGGGGAAGCGTGCCACCAGGTCGTCGAGCGTCGCGGGGCGCCGCGCGGTGGCGACCACCCGATGTCCCGCCTCCGCGGCCCTCTCCGCGGTCGCGCGGCCGATGCCGGTCGAGCAGCCGGTGACGAACCAGACGGCCATGGGGGCTCCTTCGCTGTCGGGGGACTCCTGCCACGCTAGCGCGGAAAGGTCCCGGGCCGCGGCTGGCGCCGGCCCGACCGTCCACCGAGCGTTCACTGCGCGGAAATACAGGATTAACCGCCCGGACGCACGATGTGAGGAATCTCTCACTAGCGTGATGCGGGTGACCATCACACCACGTAGAGGCGCATATCGCGCCAGTTCCGCAACCGTCCTGGGCGCCCTCGGCGTCTCCGTGCTCGCCGCGATGCCGGCAGCCGCCGCCGCGCCGACCGATCTGTTCTTCTCCGAGTACGTCGAGGGGTCGAGCAACAACAAGGCGATCGAGATCTACAACGGCACGGGAGCCGACGTCGACCTCGCGGCCTACTCGGTCGAGCTGTACTCGAACGGGCGCGTCGAGGGCGACGGGCCGACCTCGAGCCAGGCGCTCAGCGGCACGCTCGCCGCGGGCGACGTGCTCGTCATCACGCACGCGAGCGCGGGCACGGCCCTGGCCGCCTACTCCGACATGACCTCCGGCGTCGTGAACTTCAACGGCGACGATGCGCTGGTGCTCAAGCACAGCGGCACCGTCATCGACTCGTTCGGGCAGGTCGGCGTCGACCCCGGCACCGAGTGGCCCGGCGGCGGCCTCGACGACACGCTCACGCGCAACGCCGACGTCTGCGCGGGCGACGCGAGCCACCTCGACGCGTTCGACGCGGCCCTCGAGTGGACGGCGTCCGCGACCGACACCTTCAGCGGCCTCGGCGCGCACACCGCATCGTGCTCCGACGAGCCGCCGGCGGACGTCGCGCCGACCGTCGCGAGCGTGACCCCGGCGGACGGCGCCGTGGGCGTCGCGACGGACGTCGCCCCCGTGGTGACGTTCTCCGAGGACGTGGTCCTCAACGACGCGTTCTCGCTCATCTGCGGTGAGGACGACCTCGAGCTCGACGTCACCGGCGAGGGGTCCGTCTACACGATCACCCCGCTCACCGCGATCGACGAGGCCGTCGAGTGCGAGCTCACGGTCGCCGCGGGCCGCGTCGAGGACGTGGACGGCGATGCCGACGTGATGGAGGCCGACTTCGTCAGCACCTTCGCGACCGTCGGCCTCATCACCCCGATCTCCGCGGTCGAGGGCACCACCGACACGAGCCCGCTCGTGGGCCGCACCGTCACGGTCGAGGGCGTCGTCGTGGGCGACTACGAGGGCGCGAGCCCGACGCTGCGCGGCTTCTACGTCCAGTCGCGCGACGACGAGCAGGACGAGGACCCGGAGACGTCCGAGGCGGTCTTCGTCTACAACGGGTCGAACGACTCGGTCGCCGTGGGTGACGAGGTCCAGGTGACCGGCGTGGTCGCCGAGTACCAGGGCCAGACGCAGCTGGGCTCCGCCTCCATCGAGGTGCTGGGCTCCGGCGCCAGCGTGACGCCCACGCCGGTGTCGCTCCCGTTCCCGGACGCGGACCACGCCGAGCGCTACGAGGGCATGCTCGTCGAGTTCGCGCAGGAGCTCACGGTCACCGAGACCTACCTGCTCGGTCGCTTCAACGAGGTCATGGTCGCCGGCGACGGCAAGCTCGACCAGCCCAGCGCCGTGGTCGAGCCCGGCCCCGACGCGATCGCCCTGCAGGAGGCGAACAACCTCAACCGGATCAAGGTCGACGACTTCACCAACGCGCAGAACCTCGACCCGATGGGTCTGGGCGGCGGGCTGCTCGACGCGGGGAACCCGCTGCGCAGCGGCAGCACGGTGACCGGGCTGTCCGGCGTGTTCACCTACACGTGGGGAGGGGCCTCGGCCTCGGGCAACACGTGGCGCGTGCGCCCCGTGGACGCCTCGGCGCCGACCCCGGACTTCGTGAACGCCAACCCGCGTCCCACCGAGGCTCCCGAGGTGGGCGGCGACGTCAAGGTCGCGGCCTTCAACGTGCTCAACTTCTTCCTCACCACGGACGAGGGCGACAACGTGTGCGGCCCGGTGGGCTACGAGCAGGACTGCCGCGGCGCCGACTCCGAGGAGGAGCTCGAGCGTCAGACCGCCAAGCTCGTCTCCGCGCTCGTCGCGCTCGATGCCGACGTGATCGGCATGGCCGAGCTGGAGAACACCACCGGGGTCGAGCCGCTCGCGGTGCTCGCCGAGGAGATGAACGAGGCGACCGGAACCGCATCGTGGTCCTACGTCGACACGGGGATCGTCGGCACCGACACCATCCGCGTCGGCTTCCTCTACGACTCCGCCACGGTGTCCGAGGTGGGCGACTTCGCCGTCCTCGACAACTCGGTGGACGAGAGCTTCGACGACGACAACAACCGTCCCTCGGTGGCGCAGACCTTCGAGGACACTGACGGCGACACCTTCACGGTGGTCGCCAACCACTGGAAGTCGAAGGGCTCGTGCCCCTCAACCGGCGAGAACGCCGACCAGGGCGACGGCGCGAGCTGCTGGAACGGTGCGCGCACCGCGGCGGCGACCGCGCTGGTGAACTGGCTCGACACCTACCCGACCGGTGTCGAGGACGACGACTACATCATCATGGGCGACCTCAACTCGTACGGTCAGGAGGACCCGATCCAGGTCCTGCGCGAGGCCGGCTACGTCGAGCTCGCCGACGACTACTCGTACGTCTACGACGGCCAGTGGGGCTCGCTCGACTACGCGTTCGCCTCGGCGACGATGGCCGAGCAGGTCTCGGACGCGGCGCACCTCCACATCAACTCGGACGAGCCGACCATCCTCGACTACAACACCGACTACCAGTCGGAGGAGCAGATCGAGAACCTGTACGCCCCGGACATGTACCGGACGTCGGACCACGACCCGGTGCTCATCGGCCTCGACCTCGGCACCACCCGTGTCCAGGTGCTCGGGACCAACGATTTCCACGGTCGCATCCTCCCGACGCTCAGCAGCGGACAGGCCGGCGCAGCGGTCATGGCCGGTGCCGTCGCGCAGCTCGAGTCGGAGTACGCCAACTCGGTGTTCACCGCCGCGGGCGACCTCATCGGCGCCTCGACCTTCGAGAGCTTCGTCGCGAAGGACAAGCCGACCATCGACGCCCTCAACGCGATGGGCCTCGACGTCTCGGCCGTGGGCAACCACGAGTTCGACCAGGGCTACGAGGACCTGATCAACCGCGTCATGGGCGACTACGACGAGGAGACCAACCCGTACGGCGGTGCGACCTGGGAGTACCTGGGCGCGAACGTCCGCAACGAGGACGGCTCCCCGGCGCTCGACGAGACCTGGATGGTCTCGTTCGACAACGGCACCGACGCGACCGAGGACGATGTGAAGCTCGGCTTCGTGGGCGTCGTCACCGAGGAGACCCCGTCGCTCGTGTCGCCCGCCGGCATCGAGGGACTGGAGTTCGAGGACGAGGCCGTCGCGGCCAACCGCGCCGCCGAGGTCCTCGAGTCCGAGGGCGCCGACGCGATCATCCTGCTGGTGCACGAGGGTGCGCCGACCACGGCCTACGCGGACGCGGTCGACACCGGCAACAACTTCGGCAAGATGATCTCCGAGCTCGACGACAGCATCGACGCCGTGGTCTCGGGTCACACGCACCTCGCGTACGCCCACGAGGTCCCGGTCCAGGGCTGGATCGACGAGGGCCGTGCCGTCACGGAGCGCCCGGTGGTCTCCGCCGGCCAGTACGGCATGTACCTCGACCAGCTCATCCTCACGTTCGACAACGCGACGGACGAGCTGGTGGGCATCGACATCGACACGATCAACCTGACCGAGAAGGTCGACGCCGCGTGCACCAGCTCCTGCGAGCTCGTGTTCCCGGCCGACCCGGACGTGCAGGCGATCGTCGACGCCGCCGCCGCGAACGCCGCGGTGCTCGGCGCCCAGTCGATCGGCGAGCTCACCGAGCCGCTCTACCGCGCACGCACCGCGACCAACGGTGAGGCGCGCGGCGGGGAGTCGACCCTGGGCAACGCGGTCGCGACGGTCCAGCTGTGGGCCACCGAGCCCAACGGGGCGCAGATCGCGTTCATGAACCCGGGCGGCCTGCGGGCCGACCTGCTGGGTGACGCCGCCGGCACGGGCGAGTACCCGACCAGCGTGTCCTACAAGCAGGCGAACACGGTGCAGCCGTTCGGCAACACGCTCGCGACGCTCACGCTCACGGGTGCGGGCATCAAGGCGGTGCTCGAGCAGCAGTGGCAGCCCGACGGCTCGTCGCGTCCGTTCCTCAAGCTGGGCATCTCGGACGGGTTCGAGTACACCTACGACCCGACGGCCGCTCGCGGCGAGCGCATCCTCCAGATGTGGCTCGACGGCGAGGCGATCGACCTCGAGGCGGAGTACACCGTCGCGGCCAACGCGTTCCTCGCGGCGGGCGGCGACAACTTCACCGCCTTCCGGGACGGCACCGGCCTCAAGGACAGCGCGCGCGTCGACTTCGACGCGATGGTGGACTACCTCGCGGAGCTCGGCAGCCTCGGCACCGAGTACGACCAGCACGCGGTCGGCGTCACCGCCGAGTCGCTGCAGGCGACGGCCGGCGAGGAGATCTCGTTCGACCTCAGCTCGCTGATGTTCACCGGTCCGTCAGACCTCCACGACGAGAACGTGGTGGTCAGCCTGGGCGGTGACGTCCTCGGCACCTTCCCGGTGACCAACGAGATCGTCACCAGCTCCTACGACGACAACGGCACCGCGTCCGTGACCGTCACCATCCCCGAGGGTCTCGAGGGCGAGCAGCTCCTCGAGGTCGAGGGCGATGTCACCGCCACCTCGTTCGCGATCGCGATCGACGTGGCGGCGCCGGAGCCGCTCGAGTTCACCTCGGCACCGCAGCCCACCATCACGGGCACGCCGAAGGCCGGCTCCACCCTGCGGGTCGCCGCGGGCACCTGGACGCCGACCCCGTCGACCCTGACGTACCAGTGGTACAGCAACGGCGTGGCGATCAAGGGCGCGACCGGGATCACCTACAAGGTGGCCACCAAGGATCGCGGCAAGCGGCTGACCGTCGCGGTGACCGCGTCGCTCGACGGCTACGTCACCACCACGGAGACCTCGGCCGCCGTCAAGGTGCTCAAGGTCTGGACCACCGCACCGAAGCCGACGATCCTCGGCTCGGCCACGGCGGGCTCGACCCTCCGCGTCAAGCGCGGCGTGTGGAACCCCGGGACGCCCACCTACGCGTACCAGTGGTACAGCAACGGCGTGGCGATCAAGGGTGCCACCGGGGCGACCTACAAGGTCACCACCCAGGACCGTGGCAAGCGCCTGACGGTCGCGGTGACCGCGTCCCGCCCCGACTACGAGTCGAAGACCATGGTCTCGGCGCCGGTCGTGGTCAAGAAGGTCTTCGCCCAGCCGGCCCGCCCGCTCATCAAGGGCACGGTGACGGTGGGGACGAAGGTGGTCGCTCCGAAGGCCTACTGGTCGCCCAAGCCGGGCACGCTCAAGTACCAGTGGATGCTCGACGGCAAGCCCATCAAGGGGGCCACCTCGGCCACCTACACCGTGCGCAAGGGTGACTACGGCCACCTCCTCAAGGTGAAGATCACCGCCGTCAAGACCGGCTACGAGACGGCCTCGGTGTTCTCGATCCCGCGCAGGGTGCGCTAGCGGCGCGGGGCAGCGGTGCGCGTCGCCGCTGCCCCGAGCACCGACCTCCGACACGACGGGGCCGGACCGGCGACGGTCCGGCCCCGTCGTCGTGCCTCGGGCATGGGGCCCGGTTCCTAGACTGGGCGGCGTGACCTACCTCGACCACGCGGCGACCACGTCCCTGCGTCCCGCCGCGCGCGAGGCCTGGCTCGCGGCGGCCGAGGAGACCGGCAACGCCTCCTCGCTGCACACCGCGGGCCGGCGCGCGAGGGCCGTGGTCGAGGACGCGCGCGAGCGGATCGCCGCGGCGCTCGGCGCGGACGCGCCCGAGGTCATCCTCACGTCAGGCGGCACGGAGGCGGACAACCTTGCGATCAAGGGCCTGCATTGGGGGCGCGTCGCGGAGGACCAGGCGCGGCGGCGGCTCGTGGTGTCCGGGGTGGAGCACCACGCGGTGCTCGACCCGGCGCGGTGGCTCGCCGACCGAGGCGACGCGACGCTGGTCGAGCTGCCGGTGGACCCCGCCGGACGCATCGAGACGGCGGCGCTCGCGGACGCGATCACGGCCGAGACGTCGCTCGTGAGCGTCATGTGGGCGAACAACGAGGTCGGCACGGTGCAGCCGCTCGCGGACGTGGTCGCGGCGGCCTCGGCGCTCGGCGTGCCGGTCCATACGGACGCCGTGCAGGCCGTGTCGCACCTCGACGTCCATCTCCACCGCAGCGGGGTGGCCGCGATGACCGTCTCGGCTCACAAGGTGGGCGGCCCGGTGGGCGTGGGCGCGCTGCTCGCGCGGCGCGGGCTGCCGCTCGTGCCGCTCGCGCACGGGGGCGGTCAGCAGCGCTCGGTCCGCTCGGGCACGCTCGATGCGCCCGGCGCGGCGGCCTTCGCGGCGGCGCTCGAGGACACGGTCGAGGAGCGCTCCGGCGAGCGCGCCCGGCTCGAGGCGCTCCGCACGCGGCTCCTCGAGCGGATCCGGGCGGCGGTGCCCGAGGCGACCGTCACGGGGCCGCGCGACCCCGCGCATCGTCTCCCCGGCATCGTCCACCTGGTGATCCCCGGCGCCCGCGCCGAGTCGGTGCTGTTCCTGCTCGACGCCGCAGGGATCGCCGCCAGCTCCGGCTCCGCGTGCACCGCGGGCGTGGTGCAGTCGAGCCATGTCGCGATGGCGATGGGGTGGTCGGCGGACGATGCGGCGTGCACGCTTCGCCTGAGCCTGGGCCGCACCTCCACCGCGGCGGACGTCGACGCCGTGGTGGCTGCTCTGCCCGATGCGATCGCGCGCGCGAAGGCGGCCGCGAGCCGCTGAGGCGGTCAGCAGGGAAGGGTTCATCGACACGAGCCGCGTCCGTCACCGGCCGTTCACCGTCCGGCCATCCGATGTTCGCGTCGCGACCCTAGGTTCCCTGGAAGCACCCATCGCGGCCCCGGTCGCCACCGTCCGAAAGAGGTTCGTATGACCGCCGAGATCCTGTCCGCCCTCGCCAACGCGCGCGACGTCGCCACGGCGGCGCCCGGCCTCCGCGCGGGCGTGCTGTACCGCTCGGACGCCCCGATGCCGGGTGACGATGCGCCGGCCGGGATCGAGGCCTGGCCGCCTGCCACGGTGGTCGACCTGCGCGACTCGCGCGAGTCCCGCGGCGATCACCCGTTCGCCTCGGTCGCCACGGTGCACGCGATGCCGGTGCTCGCGGACGCGGCGCTCGACGCCTCGCACGCCGGGATGACCCTCGGCGACCTCTACCAGGGCATGATCGCCGGCGATCCCGGGCGTGCCATCGCCGGCGTCGCGAGCGCCGTCGCGACGGAGCCGGGCCCCGTGCTGGTGCACTGCTCGGCGGGCAAGGACCGCACCGGGGTGTCCGTCGCGCTGGTCCTGAGCCTGGTGGGCGTCGAGCGCGCGAGCATCGTCGCGGACTACGTCAGCACGAGCGCCAACATGCAGGGCGTCATCGCGCGCATGGCGGTCATCTGGGGAGATCAGCGGCCCGCGATGCCCGAGGGCGAGGAGATGGCCGCGATCGCGCGCGAGATGCTCACCGCGCCGGCGCACGCCATCGAGTCCGTGCTCGACGCCTGGGAGGCGTACGGCGGCGCCGAGGAGTGGTTCCTCGCGAACGGAGGGTCCGTGGCGGACGTCGACGCGCTCAAGGAGCGCCTGCTCGGCTGAGCGCCGGACGCGAGCCACCGGATCCGACCGGATGGCTCGCGTCCGTACGTCAGTCCCGGGGCGTCCACTCCCGCGTCTCGACCCCTCCGCGCCACACCCGGTCGACCAGCTGGACCCCGGGCCGGTACGCCAGGTGCACGGGATCCGGCGCGGACAGCATCACCAGGTCCGCGCATGCGCCGACCGCGATCCGCCCGACGTCCTCGCGGCGCAGCGCCTGCGCGCCGCCGAGGGTCGCGGCGCGCACGGCCTCGCCCGGACTCATGCCCATCTCGCGCACCGCGAGCGCGATGCAGAACGGCATCGACGTCGTGTAGCTCGACCCCGGGTTGCAGTCCGAGGCGATCGCCCAGGTCGCTCCGGCGTCGCGCAGCCGCTCGATGCGGGGGTACGGCTGGCGCGTCGAGAACTCGGCCCCCGGCACGAACGTCGCGACGGTGTCGGAGGAGGCGAGGGCCTCCACGTCCTCGTCGGACAGGAACGTGCAGTGGTCGATGCTCGCGGCGCCCATCTCGACGCCCAGCGCGGCCGCGCCGGACATCGTCAGCTGGTTCGCGTGAAGGCGCAGACCCAGGCCCGCCTCCCGCCCCGCGGCGAGGATGCGCCGCGTCTCGTCGACCTCGAACGCGCCCTCCTCGCAGAACACGTCGATCCAGCGCGCCAGGGGAGCCGCCTCGGTCAGCATCGCGCCCGCGACCAGGTCGACGTACTCCGCGCGGCGGTCCGCCAGCTCGGGGGCGACCACGTGCGCACCCAGGAACGTGACCTCGTCGGTGAAGCGCGAGGCGACCTCGAGGAGGCGCCGCTCGGTCTCGACGTCGAGTCCGTAGCCGCTCTTGACCTCGGCGGTGGTGGTGCCGGAGCGCAGCGCCTCGGTGAGCAGCCGGTGCGTCCTCGCCGCGAGCTCCTCGGTGGGGGTGGCCCGCGTCGCCGCGACCGTCGAGCGGATCCCGCCCGCGGTGTACGCGGCACCCGACATGCGGGCGTCGAACTCGGCGGTCCGGTCGCCGCCGAACACGGCATGGGTGTGCGAGTCGACGAAGCCGGGGATCACCGCCGCGCCGGCGGCGTCCGTCGCCCGGTCCGCGGCGGGGGCCGATCCCGACGGACCCACCCACGCGATGCGGCCGGCGTCGATCACGACGGCCGCATCGCGAAGGAGCCCCAGGGTCCCCTCGCCCTCGTGCATCGTCGCGAGCGCGCCGATGCCGGTGATCACCTCACTCGCCATGCGATGCCTCCTCGAACGCCTGCCATGCGCGCTCGCGCAGGGCCGATGACTCCTGGTACCTGCCGCGCACGACGCTCGCGACCACGTCATCGGCCGCGGCGACGCCCAGCAGCTCGTGGGGGCGGGCGCCCGCGAGGCGCGCGGACCGGGGCGCGAGGGCGACCAGGTCGAGCTCGTCGCCCGGGCGGATCCCCGTGGACGTGCCCGGTCGCAGCGACGCGTGGCCCGCCGTGGTCGCGGCATCCCACAGCACCGGCAGCGGGAGCACCCCGCGACGGCCCGAGGCGAGGCGGGCGCCTCCCTCGAGGCGGCGGACCTCGTCGAACGGGTCGATCACCACGTTCTGGTCCGATCCCACCGTGAGCCGCGCGCCCGCGGCGTGGAGCTCGGTGGCGTGCCCGAGCCCGTCGCCCAGGTCGGCCTCGGTGGTGGGGCACACCGACACCGAGACCCGCGCCGCCCCCAGCCGCGCGATGTCGGCATCCGTGAGATGCGTCGCGTGCACCACGGTGGTGCGGGCGGCGAGCGCTCCGGTGAGGTCGAGCAGCACCGTGGGGGTCATGCCCGTCGCGGTGACGCAGTCGGCGTTCTCGGCCGGCTGCTCGGACAGGTGGACGTGGAGCGGCGCGTCCGCGGGCAGCCCGCCCACCACGAGCCCCAGGTCCTCCGGGGCGACGGCGCGGACCGAGTGGATCGCGGCGCCCATCGTCACCTCCGGGTGCGCGGTCGCCATCGCGCCGCGCAACGCGTTCCAGCGGTCGAGCCAGCGCTCGGCGGTGCCGTCGGAGAAGCGCAGCTGCGGGTCCTCGAGCGGCTTCCCGAACCCGGCCCGCAAATAGACGGTGTCGAGCAGGGTGAGCCTGATCCCAGCCTCGGCGGCGGCCTCCGCGAGCGCCATCTCCATGGCGTGCTCCGCATACGGCAGCCCGCCGGGGCGGTGGTGGAGGTAGTGGAACTCGCCTACCGCGGAGTAGCCCGCCGCGACCATCTCGGAGTACACGGCGGTCGCGACCGCGCGCATGCGGTCCGGGTCCATCGCCCCCGCGACGCGGTACATCGTCTCGCGCCACTGCCAGAAGTCGCCCCCGCCGGCGTGCGTGCGCCCGCGCAGCAGCCGGTGGAACGCGTGGCTGTGGGTGTTCGCGAGGCCGGGGATCACGAGCCCGAGCCGGTGGTCGGCCCGGGCGTCGGGGAGATCACGCTCGACCGTGAGCACGCGCCCCGCGTCGTCGAGGTCGACGACCGCGTGGTCGATCACCTCGTCCCGCGTGACGAGCCGCTTGCAGGCGATCCTCACGTGAGGGCCCGCAACGCCGCGGCAAGCGCGTCGACGCCCGCCCGGACGTCCTCGTCGGCCGCGCCCTCGAGCGGCGAGTGCGACACGCCGTCGGGGTTGCGCACGAACAGCATCGCGCTCGGCAGGTGCGCCGAGAGGATGCCGGCGTCGTGGCCCGCACCGGTGGGGATACGAGGCGCGTCGCCGAACCTCGGCTCGAGCGCGGCGGCGATGCGGTCGGTGAGGTCGCCGTCGAACGCGACCCGGGTCGAGAACGACTCCTCGGCGACGGTCACCTCGCAGCCCTCGGCGCGTCCCGCCGCCTCGATGTCGCCGACGATGCGTGCGACCAGGTCGCGCACATCGGCGTCGTGCTCGGCGCGCGCGTCGAGCCAGAGCCGCACCTCGGAGGCGATCGCGTTCGAGCCGCCGGGCACCACCTGGAGCTTGCCCACCGTGGCGCGCGAGCGCGTGACGGGGTCCGACCCGACCGCGCGGGCGCGAGCAGACTGGACGGCCGCGGCCGCGACGAGCATCGGGTCGTGGCGCGAGCCCAGCTCGGTCGCGCCGGCGTGGTCGCCGCGGCCCGTGAGCGTGACCCTCCACCGGCCGTGCGCGAGGATGCTGGTCGCGAGCCCGACCGGATGCCCGAGCGGCGCCAGCTGGCAGCCCTGCTCGACGTGGAGCTCGAGGTAGAGCGCCATCGAGGAGAGCCGCGCCGCGTCGTGGCCGATCGCCGCCGCGTCGTGCCCCGCCGCCGCCATGGCCTCGGGATAGGTGACGCCCGCGGTGTCGACGAGCGCGCGCACGCGGTCGGTGTCGATGTCGCCCGCGAGCAGCTGCGACCCGAGGCAGGGGACGCCGAAGCGAGCGCCCTCCTCCTCGGCGAAGTTCGCGACCACGATCGGTCGCGACGGGGTGTGCCCCTCGGCCATCAGCCGCGACACCGCGACGAGCGCCGAGACCACGCCGAGCGGCCCGTCGAGCGGCCCGCCGCCGGGGACCGAGTCGAGATGGGAGCCGGTGGCGACGGCCGGGCCGGTCGCCCCGTGCGGCGCCCACGTCGCCCACTGGTTGGCGTTCGCGTCGGTCTCGACCGTCAGCTCGAGCGACTCGGCCGTGCGCACGAACCACGCGCGCATCGCGCGGTCGGCGTCGTCGAGCAGATGCCTGGACCAGCCGCCGCGCACCGGGTCCGCCCCGATGGGGGCGAGCTCGGCCAGCGCGGCGACGGCGTCGAGGACCGGGGGTGCCTGCACGTCCGCCATCACGCGTCCAGCATCGGGACGCGGAGGCCGCGCTCGCGCGCGACGTCCTTGGCGTGCTCGTAACCGGCGTCGACGTGGCGCATCACGCCGGTGCCCGGGTCGTTGACCAGGACGCGCGCGATCTTCTCCGCCGCGAGGTCGGTGCCGTCGGCGACGGTCACCTGGCCGGCGTGGATCGAGCGGCCGATGCCGACGCCGCCGCCGTGGTGCAGCGACACCCACGTCGCGCCCGAGGCGGTGTTGAGCAGCGCGTTGAGCAGCGGCCAGTCCGCGATCGCGTCCGAGCCGTCCTTCATCGCCTCGGTCTCGCGGTACGGCGAGGCGACCGAGCCCGAGTCGAGGTGGTCGCGGCCGATGACGATCGGCGCGGACAGCTCGCCGGACGCGACCATCTCGTTGAACTTGAGGCCCGCGAGGTGGCGCTCCTGGTAGCCGAGCCAGCAGATGCGCGCCGGCAGGCCCTCGTAGTGGACCTTCTCGCCCGCGGCCTTGAGCCAGCGGTGGAGCGACTCGTGCTCGGGGAACAGCTCCATGAGCGCGCGGTCCGTCTTCGCGATGTCCTCGGGGTCGCCCGAGAGCGCGGCCCAGCGGAACGGCCCACGGCCCTCCTCGAACTGCGGGCGGATGTACGCGGGCACGAAGCCAGGGAAGGCGAAGGCGCGGTCGTAGCCGCCGAGCTGAGCCTCGGCGCGGATCGAGTTGCCGTAGTCGAACACATCGGCGCCGGCGTCCATGAAGCCGACCATCGCCTCGACATGCGCGGCCATGGCCGCGCGGGCGTCGCGCGTGAAGCCCTCCGGGTCGGCCTCGGCGCGCGCGTGCCACTCCTCGACCGTGTAGCCGATGGGCAGGTAGCTCAGCGGGTCGTGGGCCGAGGTCTGGTCCGTGACCAGGTCGATCGGGACCCCGCGGCGCAGCAGCTCGGGGAAGACCTCGGCGGCGTTGCCCACGACGCCGACGGACAGCGCGCGGCCCTCGTCCTTCGCGGCGACCGCCTGGGCCACCGCATCGTCCAGGTCGGAGGCGACCACGTCGAGGTAGCCGTGCGCGACGCGGCGCTCGAGGCGGCTCGCGTCGACGTCGACGATGAGGCATGCGCCCTCGTTGAGCGTCACGGCGAGCGGCTGCGCGCCGCCCATGCCGCCGGCGCCGCCGGTGAGCGTGAGCGTGCCCTGGAGCGAGGCGGTGCGCGGGTCGCGGCCCTCGCGCTCGGCGCGCTGGCGTGCCGCGGCGGCGAACGTCTCGTACGTGCCCTGGAGGATGCCCTGCGTGCCGATGTAGATCCACGAGCCCGCGGTCATCTGGCCATACATCATGAGGCCCTGCGCCTCGAGGCGGCGGAACTCGGGCCAGGTCGCCCAGTCGCCCACCAGGTTCGAGTTCGCGATGAGCACGCGCGGCGCCCACTCGTGCGTGCGGAACACGCCCACGGGCTTGCCGGACTGGACCAGCAGGGTCTCGTCGGACTCGAGGTCCTTGAGCGTCGCGACGATCGCGTCGTACGCCTCCCACGAGCGGGCGGCGCGGCCGGTGCCGCCGTAGACCACCAGGTCCTCGGGACGCTCGGCGACCTCGGGGTCGAGGTTGTTCATGAGCATGCGCATCGGCGCCTCGGTCTGCCAGGACTTCGCGGTGATCTCGCTGCCGCGCGCGGCGCGGACGGTGCGGGCGGGTGCGGGGGTCTCGGTCATGGGGAGCTCCTTAGGCGTGGTCGAGACGGCCGATGCGGTCCTCGACGGCGCGCAGCACGGTGCCCGTGCGGACGGCGTCGACGGCCTCGTCGATGTCGGGGGAGAGGAAGCGGTCGGCGCCCGGCTTGGCGGCGTCGACGAGGCACGCGGCGGCGGCGCCGGTCGCGTCGGAGGGTGCGAGGGGGGCGCGCAGGGCGAGGGCCCGCGAGGCGGTCATGAGCTCGATGCCGAGCACGCGCGACAGGCCGTCGACGGCGGTGCGGAGCTTGCGCGCCGCGTGCCAGCCCATCGACACGTGGTCCTCCTGCATCGCCGAGGAGGGGATCGAGTCGACCGTGGCGGGAGCGGCGAGGCGCTTCATCTCGCTCACCACACCGGCGGCGGTGTACTGGGCGATCATGAGGCCCGAGTCGACGCCGACCTCGTGCGCGAGGAACGGCGGGAGGCCGTGGCTGCGCGCGGGGTCGAGCATGCGGTCGATGCGACGCTCGGACATGGACGCGAGGTCCGCGACGGCGATCGCGAGGAAGTCCAGCGCGTACGCGACCGGGGCGCCGTGGAAGGAGCCGTTGGACTCCACGCGGCCGTCGATCGTGATGACGGGGTTGTCGACCGCGGCGGCGAGCTCGCGCTCGGCGACGATGCGGGCGTGGGCGAGCGTGTCGCGCACCGCGCCGGCCACCTGAGGCGCGCACCGCAGCGAGTACGCGTCCTGGACGCGCGTGCACTCGGGTGTCTGGTGGCTCGCGACGATGGGCGAGCCCGCGAGCACGCGGCGCATGTTCGCGGCCGCCGCGGCGATCCCCGGGTGCGGGCGCAGCGACTGGAGGTCCGCCGCGAAGGGCGAGTCCGAGCCGAGCAGCGCCTCGACGCTCATCGCCGCGGTGATGTCCGCGGTGCTGACGAGCGTGTCGAGGTCGGCGAGGGCGAGGGCCAGCTGGCCGAGCATGCCATCCGTGCCGTTGATGAGGGCGAGGCCCTCCTTCTCCTCGAGGTGCAGCGGCGCGATGTCCGCCGCGGCGAGCGCGTGGCGCGCGTTCATCGGGGTCCCGGCGGCGTCGCGGACGGGACCCTCGCCGATCGCGGCGAGCGCGACGTGGCTCAGCGGTGCGAGATCACCGCTGCAGCCGAGCGAGCCGTACTCGTGCACGATGGGCGTGATCCCCGCGTTGAGCATCGCGGCGTAGGTCTCCGCCACGAGCGGGCGCGCGCCCGTGCGACCCGTGAGGAGCGTCGACAGGCGCAGGAGCGTGAGCGCCCGAACCACCTCGCGCTCGACCTCGGGACCCGAGCCGGCGGCGTGCGAGCGCACCAGGCTCAGCTGGAGCTGGGCGCGGCGGTCGCGATCGATGAACGTGGTGGCGAGCGCCCCGAAGCCGGTCGAGACGCCGTAGTGCGGCTCGGGGTCCGCCGCAAGCGCCTCGACCACGGCGCGGGACTCGGCCATGGCGGCGAGCGCGTCGGGGGCGATCTCGATGCGCGCATCGTGCCGCGCGACGGCGACCACGTCCGAGAGGGAGACGGCCCCGCGGCCGACGCGGACGGTCAGGGTGGTGTCGGTGAGGGTCATGTCTCCATGGAACTGCGCGCGCGGGCGCGGCGACGCGCGGGCGATGCTGATCGTGTCTCATATGTGAGACTGGACGCATGGCTGACACACGTGCGACGGGACGCCCGGCGGCTCCGGCGGTGGACCAGGCGCTCGCGCTGCTCACGTTCCTCGCGCGTCAGCGCGGTCCCGTGACGGCGGGCGCGCTCGCGGCGGCGCTCGCGATCCCGCGTGCCTCGCTGTACCGCCAGCTCGCGGCGATGGTCGACCACGGCTACGTGGTGCACCTGCCGGAGGAGGGGCGGTACGGGCTCGGCGTCGCGGCCTACGAGCTCAGCTCGGGCTTCTCGCGTCAGCAGCCGCTCGCGAGGCTCGGGGCTCCGGTGCTCGCCGCGCTCGTGGACCGGGTGGGGGAGTCGGCGCACCTCGCCGTCTTGAGCGGCCGCGACGTGGTCTACCTGGTGGAGGAGCGCGCCCCGCGGCGGCCGCCGCTCATCACGGACGTCGGGGTGCGCCTCCCCGCGCTCGCGACCGCCACGGGTCGCGCGCTGCTCGCCGCGCTCCCCGATGCGCAGCTGCGGGCGAACTACCCGGGCCGCGACGCGTTCGCCGGGGTCGCGCCGGGGCTGCCGTCGACGTACCGCGCGCTCAAGGAGCTCGTGCGCGAGACCCGGGCGCGCGGCCATGCGCAGGAGGACGGCGAGGTGACGCGGGGCCTCGCGTCCGTCGCGGTCCCGGTGCGCGACCATGCAGGGTGGCCGGTCGCGGCGATCGCGGTGACGTTCCCGGCGGATCGCGTCGACCCGGCTGGGCGCGAGGCGCTCGTGGCCGCCGTGGTGAGGGAGGCCGCCGAGCTCGAGCGCCGCATCGGCCGCCGCTGACGGCTCCGCCACACGGATCTGCGGCTCCGCCACACACGGCCCGGCGTGTCGTCGGCGTGTCCGGGCGCTGGGGCGCGGATGGAGCCCGTGCGGGCCCCCGCGGTGTGGCGGAGCCGCGCATGAGGCGGCTCGTACACTTGTGGGGTCCGTCCCGAGGAGGTCCCCCATGCGCGTGCTCGCCGCCCTGTCCGGCGGGGTCGACTCCGCCGTCGCGGCGGCGCGAGCGGTCGACGCGGGGCACGACGTGGTCGGTGTCCACATGGCGCTCTCGCGCAGCCGTGCCGAGCACCGCACGGGCTCGCGCGGGTGCTGCAGCATCGAGGACGCGAACGATGCGCGGCGCGCCGCCGACAAGCTCGGCATCCCGTACTACGTGTGGGACCTGAGCGACGAGTTCCACGACACGGTGGTCGCGGACTTCCTCAGCGAGTACGCCGCGGGCCGCACACCGAACCCGTGCGTCCGGTGCAACGAGCACATCAAGTTCGACACGCTGCTCGAGCGCGGCCTCGCGCTCGGCTTCGACGCGGTGTGCACGGGCCACTACGCGCGCATCGACGTGCGGGAGGACGGGGGGCGCGAGCTTCACCGCGCCGCGGACCTTGCCAAGGACCAGAGCTACGTGCTGGCCGTCATGGGCCCCGAGCGGCTCGCCCGGGCGATGTTCCCGCTCGGCACGGTGGCGTCGAAGGCCGAGGTGCGCGCCGAGGCGGTCGCGCGCGGGCTGGGGGTCTCGAACAAGCCGGACTCGTACGACATCTGCTTCGTCGCGGACGGCGACACCCAGGGCTTCCTCGCGCGCGAGCTGGGGGAGCGGCCGGGGGAGATCGTCGACGAGACCGGCGCCGTGGTCGGCGCCCACGCCGGCGCCTACGCGTACACCGTGGGCCAGCGCAAGGGGCTGCGGCTTCCGCGCCCCGCCGCCGACGGCGCGCCTCGGTACGTCACGGGCATCGACACCGCGCGCAACGTGGTGACCGTCGGGCCCGAGACGCTGCTGAGCGTCCGCGAGCTCGTCGGCGACGCCGTGGTGTGGCTCGCGCCCGACGTGCCGGCGACGGATCCGACGGCGTGCGAGGTGCAGGTGCGCGCGCACGGCACGCCCGTGGCGGCCACCGTGAAACGCGATCATGGGCGCGTGAACGTCTCTCTCACGGAGCCGATGCGCGGCGTCGCGGCGGGTCAGTCGCTCGTGATCTACCGCGGCTCGCGCGTCCTCGGGCAGGCGACCATCGCGCGCTGACCGCTCTCCCGGACGTCCATCCTCCATCGATGGAAAGACGGTTTTACCAGGGACGATGACGGTCCTCGGGCGACTCTCCGCCGATGTGACTGCGCCCCGGTCACGGCTTCGTAACGTTTCGGATACGAATGCGGAACCGCGGTCGAAACGGTTTGACAGCCGTCTCCCGGAGCAATACGTTGATGGCGATGCGAGAGAGCGCTCTCACAGCGAGAGCGCTCTCATGCTCACCACACAGCAGTACGGACACAAAGGAGTGAACGTGAGCCTCTCACGACGCAAGACCACCCTCGGGTTCGCCGCGGGAGCCGCGACCCTTGCCCTTGCTCTCGCAGGTTGCAGCGACAGCAGCGACCCGGAGAGCTCCAGCACCGCAGGCGGGACCGACGGCGGTTCCACCTCGGAGGAGCAGATCACCCTGACCCTCGCGACGTTCAACCAGTTCGGCTACTCGGCCGACTCCGAGGGCGGCGCGGACTACGCGTACGACCTCATCGCGGAGTACCAGGAGCTCAACCCCAACGTCACCATCGTCTACAACGTCGCCGACACGTCGAACACGGCCCGTGAGAACTTCTTCACGAAGCTGGGCCCCGGCGGCCTCGCCGACGTCGAGGCGATCGAGGTCGACTGGCTGCCCGAGGCCATGACGTACTCGGACCTGCTGGCGGACCTCACGGGCGGCTCGCCCGACGGCGACTGGCTGCAGTGGAAGATCGACGCGGCCACCGACGCCGACGGCCGTCTCATCGGCTACGGCACCGACATCGGCCCCGAGGCGATCTGCTACAACGTCGACGCGATCGAGGCTGCCGGCATGGACGCCTCGTCCGACGCGATGTCGGCCGCGATCGACGGCGACTGGGACAACTTCATGGCCCTCGGCAAGGAGTACACCGACGCCACCGGCAAGGGCTTCTACGAGGAGAACGCGGCCGTCCTGCAGGCCATGATCGGCCAGCTCGAGGCGCCGTACGAGGACCCGGAGACCGACGAGATCATCGCGCTCGACAACCCCGAGGTGAAGGAGGTCTACGACACCCTCACCGCCGCGTCGGCCGAGGGCATCTCCGCCGGCCTCCAGCAGTGGGGCGACGACTGGGCGGCCGGCATGGCCAACGGCGACTTCGCCGCGATGCCCTGCCCGTCGTGGATGCTCGGTGTCATCGAGGGCAACGCCCCCGACGGCAACTGGGACATCGCGAACGCGTTCCCGAACGGTGGCGGCAACTGGGGCGGCTCGTACCTGACCGTCCCCGCCGCCGGCGCGAACGTCGAGGCGGCCACCGCGTTCGCCGCGTGGCTCACCGCTCCCGAGCAGCAGGCCAAGGCGTTCGCGAACGTCGGCGCCTTCCCGAGCTCCGAGAGCGCGGCGGCGTCCGAGGACGTCACCACCTACACCCGCGCCTACTTCAACGACGCGCCCGCCGGTGAGATCTTCGCCGAGCGCGCCGCGGCGGTCGCGGTGGCGCCCTACAAGGGACCCCACTACTTCGAGGTCAATGACGCCATGGTCAACGCGCTCCGTCGCGTGGACGAGGGCGTCATGACCGCGGACGAGTCGTGGGCGCAGTTCGAGGCCGACGTCACGGCGATCGGCTGACACGCTGAACCGGTGCGGGCCGTCTCCCACGGGAGGCGGCCCGCACCTGTCGCCCGCATCGTCACCAGCAGCAGGGAACCCACCTCATGACCACCACCACCCCCCAGGCGCAGGCCACGCCGCCGCAGGGGCCGGAGCGCCAGCGCATGCCGCTCACCTGGCGCCAGCGGCTCGGCAGGCTCGACGTCAAGCTCTCGCCGTACCTCTACATCGCGCCGTTCTGGATCGTCTTCGCGGTCGTCGGGCTCTTCCCGATCGTCTACACCGCCTTCATCGCGTTCCAGGACTGGGACCTCGTGCGCAACACGGGCACGTACACCGGCTTCGAGAACTTCCAGTTCGTGCTGCAGGACCGTGAGTTCTGGCTCTCCCTGCGCAACACCTTCTCGATCTTCCTGCTGTCCTCGGTGCCGCAGGTGATCATCGCCACCTTCATCGCCGCGATGCTCGACAAGAACATCCGTGCCAAGACCTTCTGGCGCATGGGCGTGCTGCTGCCCTACGTGGTGGCCCCCGTCGCGGTGGCGCTGATCTTCTCCAACATGTTCGGCGACCGCTACGGCCTCATCAACTCGCTGCTCAACGACATCGGGATCGACAGCATCCGCTGGCACGTCGACGTGATCCCCAGCCACTTCGCGATCGCGACGATGGTCAACTTCCGCTGGACCGGCTACAACGCCCTGATCCTGCTGGCCGCGATGCAGGCCATCCCGCGCGACCTCTACGAGGCCGCCGCGATCGACGGCGCCGGCACGCTGCGCCGCTTCTTCTCCGTCACGCTCCCGCAGATCCGCCCGACGATGATCTTCGTCATCATCACCTCGACCATCGGCGGCCTGCAGATCTTCGACGAGCCGCGCATGTACGACACGAACGGTCAGGGCGGCTCCAACCATCAGTGGGAGACCATCACGCTGTACCTCTACAACACGGGCTGGGGGCAGTTCAACTTCGGTCGCGCCGCAGCGGTCGCGTGGATCCTGTTCCTCATCATCGTCGCCTTCGGGCTGCTCAACTTCCTCGTGACGCAGCGGTTCATCGCGAGCGACGCCGGCACAGCGCCGAAGAAGCCGAAGAAGGTGACCAAGTGACCACCATCACCAACCCCCTCAAGCGCACCAAGCAGGGTGCGGCCGCCGTCTCGACGATGCGCCCCGGCTGGTTCGTCTACGCGTCGCTGGCCGTCTTCCTCATCGCGTCGGTGTTCCCGTTCTACTGGTCGTTCCTCATCGCCTCGGGCGACCGCTTCACCATCAACGACCCCAACATGTCGTGGTGGCCCGGCGGCAACTTCCTCGAGAACGCCTCCACGGTGATCAACAACCCGGCGGTCAACTTCTGGAAGGCGCTGAGCAACTCGATCATCGTCTCCACGACGATGGCGGTGTCGACCGTGGTGCTCTCCACGCTCGCCGGCTACGCCTTCGCGAAGCTCCGGTTCAAGGGCTCGGGCCCGCTGCTGGTCGCGGTGGTCGCGACGATGGCGGTGCCCGTCCAGCTCGGCATCGTGCCGCTGTACATCCTCATGCAGAAGTTCGGCTGGACCGGCTCGATCGGCGCGGTGATCATCCCCGGGCTCGTGACGGCGTTCGGCGTGTTCTGGATGACGCAGTACATCTCCCAGTCGCTCCCGACCGAGCTCATCGAGGCGGCGCGCGTGGACGGCTGCTCGATGATCCGGACCTTCTGGCACGTGGGCCTTCCCGCGGCGCGGCCGGCCGCCGCGATGCTGTTCCTCTTCACGTTCGTCACGAGCTGGAACAACTTCATGTGGCCGTACATCGTGCTCGACTCGACCAACCCGACGCTGCCGGTCTCGCTGTCGATCCTCCAGGCCAACTACTTCGTCGACTACTCGCTCGTGCTCGCGGGCGTCCTGCTGGCAACGGTGCCGCTGCTCCTCCTGTTCATGTTCGCCGGGCGCCAGCTCGTCTCCGGCATCATGGCGGGGGCGGTGAAGGGCTAGGCGCGACATGTCTCGCGCCTGCGGCGGGCATGGTGCGGCATCCGCAAGGATGTCCCCATGCCCGCCGACAAGGAGCCGACCGTGAGCGCCCCGGGGCGTACCCCGCCGCCCACGCTCGAGCTGGTCGCCGCCCGTGCCGGCGTCTCGCGTGCGACGGTCTCGCGCGTGGTCAACGGCTCGACCTCGGTCTCGCCGCCCATCGCGGAGGCCGTCCGCAAGGCGGTGCAGGAGCTGGGCTACGTGCCCAACCGGGCCGCACGCTCGCTCGCGAGCCAGCAGTCGCAGGCCATCGCGCTGGTCGCGCCCGAGGACGTCAACAGGTTCTTCGGCGACCTCTTCTTCGCGGAGATCGTCGCGGGCATCGACGCCCGCCTCGAGGACTCCGACTACGTCCTCAACCTCATGATCGCCAACCACGACCCGAGCGGGAAGACGATGCGCTACCTCGGTGGCGGCGCCGTCGACGGGGCGATCGTGGTCTCGCACCACACGAGCGACCGGTTCCTCCGGCGCCTCACCGAGTCGCTCCCCGTGGTCTACGGCGGACGCTCCGCGATCGCGGGCTCGGACACCTACGTGGTCGACGTCGACAACGTCGCCGGTGGCGCGATCGCCACGCAGCGCCTGATCGACCGCGGCTGCCGCCGCATCGCGACCATCGCGGGTCCGCTCACGATGCAGAGCTCGCTCGACCGCCTCGCGGGGTGGCGGCGCGCGCTCGATGCGGCGGGCGTGGCCGCCGGTCCCGTGGTCGACGGCGACTTCACGATGTTCGGCGGCGCGAACGCGATGCGCGAGATCCTCGACTGGCGCGAGCCGGTCGACGGCGTGTTCATCGCGTCCGACCTCATGGCCTCGGGGGCGATCCCGGTGCTGCTCGACCGCGGCATCCGCATCCCGGAGGACATGGCGATCGTGGGCTTCGACGACAGCGCGGCGGCGGTGTCCACCAAGGTGGGCCTCACCACCGTGCGGCAGCCGTCGCGCCAGATGGGCTGGCACATGGCGGACACGCTCATCGAGGTGCTGCGGGGCAACGAGAGCGTGCCGCGCGAGCTGATCATGCCGCTCGAGCTGGTGGTGCGCGACTCCGCGTAGAGGGCGCCGCTGGGAGCCGGCTACGCCGGCCCGAGCCCCCGCATGAGCAGGGCCCATGCCTGCTCGACGCGCCTGTGGCGTTCGGCCGCCGGGAGCCCGGCGATCAGCGAGGACAGCATGCCGATGGCGAGCATGAGGTCCTCGACGGTGGTGCTCTGCGCGAGGACCCCCTCGACCTTGGCCGCGTCCACCTTGGCCGCGATGGCGCGCGCGGTCCTGCGCTCGAGCGCGCGCATCTCCGGTCCCTCGTCGCGCGACGCGAAGGCGATGACGGCGGCGCTGCCCTCGATCTGATGCGTGATGAGGTCCGTCACGTCGCGGAGCGTCGCCGCGGGGTCCGCCGCGAGCCTCTCGATCGCGTCGAGGTTCTCGTCGAACACCGCATACGCGAGCGACTCGCGCGTGGGGAAGTGGCGGTACAGGCTCGCCTGGCCCACCCCCGCGCGGCGCGCGACGGTCGAGATGGGGCCGTCGACCCCCTGCTCAGCGAAAACGTCGCGCGCGGCGGCGACGAGCGCCGCGCGGTTCTCCGCCGCCGCGCTCGGCCCGCGGTTCGCCTTGGTCACCATGGCTCGAATGTATAGGGTGGTGCTACCGGACAAGGATGTCCGGTAGCAGAGGGAGCGTCATGATCGGCCGATGCCTGTCCCACGCAGGGGGCGTGCGCGAGACGCGCCGCACCCCGGGCACGGGCATGTCGACCGGCGTCCCTTCGGCTTTCCCCGGAGCCGTCCGCGCATCGCACGCCGCGCGCGCCGTGCGCAGTCTCTCCAGCCCCCACTGAGAGGAAGTCATGCCCACCACCCTTCCCACCGGAGACACCAAGGTCGCCGACTGGCTCGCCCACCCCGTCGCGGGCGAGGTGATGCGTGAGATGCTCGCCGAGGCCGGCCAGTCCGAGCGAACCCTCGCGCCCGTCAAGCGCTTCTCCATGAACAAGCTCGTCAAGATCTCGGGAGGCCGCTTCAGCCAGGAGCTGCTCGACGGCCTCATCGCGGAGACCGCGCGCCGCGCCGCGGACCCCGCCGCATCGTCCATCCCCGCCGCGCCGTCCATCCCCGCCGCCCCCGCATCGTCCGTCGAGGCGGAGGAGCCCGTCGAGGCTCCCGAGTGGCAGGAGCGCATCACCGAGGGCCGCTTCACCGGCAAGACCGTGGTGGTCACCGGCGCGGGCTCGGGCATCGGGCGCGCCACCGCGGCTCGCGTGGCCCGCGAGGGCGGCCGGGTGATCGCGCTCGACATCTCCCAGGAGCGGCTCGAGGGCCTCGCCTCGGAGCTCGACGGTCTCGACATCGCCACGGTCACTGCCGACGTCACCCGGGAGGAGGACATCGCGCGCGTGCTCGAGGCTGCGGGCGGGCGCATCGACGCGCTCGCGAACGTCGCGGGGATCATGGACAACATGACCGGTCTCCACGAGGTGTCCGACGAGGTCTGGTCGCGCGTGTTCGCGGTCAACGTCGAGGGCGTGATGAGGCTCTCGCGCGCCGTGCTGCCGCTCATGCTCGAGGCGGGCGCGGGGTCGATCGTCAACGTGGCGTCGGAGGCAGGGCTGCGCGGCTCGGCCGCGGGCGTGGCGTACACCGCGTCCAAGCACGCGGTGGTCGGCATGACCAAGAGCACCGCGTTCCTCTACGGACCGTCGGGGATCCGCGTCAACGCGGTCGCCCCCGGCCCGGTCATCACCAACATCGAGGCGCGCTTCGACTCGGAGCTCGCGCAGGAGCGCATCACCACGGCGATGGCGGTGCTGCCCACGCCTGTGGCCGCGGACCAGCTCGCCGCGTCGATCACGTTCCTGCTGTCGGATGACGGTGTCAACCTCAACGGCGCCATCCTTCCCTCGGACGGCGGCTGGTCCGCCGCCTGATGGGTGGGGTGCGGCACGTCCCTCCGGGCCGGGCCGCGCTGAGGGGGCGCAGGGGTCCGGGGCGGCAGTCCCGGGCCCCTGTTGCGTGTCGAAGCAGGTATCTACGATGGTCGGCATGATCGTCAGACACCTCGGCAGGACGCCCGTCATCGACCCGACCGCGACCGTGGCCCCCACGGCGGTGGTCTCGGGGGACGTCACCCTCGGCCCCGGGGTGCGCATCCTCCACGGGGCGGTGCTCACCGCGGAGAACGGCCGCATCGTGGTCGGCTCCGATGTGGTGGTGATGGAGAACGCGGTGGTGAAGGCGCGCGCCGGGCACGACGTCGAGATCGGCGACGCCGTGGTGATCGGGCCGCACGTGCATCTCAACGGCGCACGCGTCGGGGACGAGTGCTTCCTCGCCACCGGCGCCGCGATCTTCCCTGGCGCGGTGATCGAGGCCGGCTGCGAGGTGCGCATCCGCGGCGTGGTGCAGGTCAACACGACGCTCGCCGCCGGCACGGTGGTGCCGATCGGCTGGATCGCGGTCGGCACCCCGGCGACCACGCTGCCCCCGGACCGCCACGAGGAGGTCTGGGCGATCCAGCAGGGCCTCGACTTCCCGGGCACGGTGTACGGCGTCGATCGCGGCGCGACGATGCGCGAGATCGTCCGGGGCCAGAGCGACTTCTACGCGGCGCACGCCGAGGACGAGATCGTCGGTTGACGTCCTACTCGATGTAGGAGTCGACCGCGCGGCCGGACAGGGGCGAGAGCACATCGTCGACGGCGTCGCCGAGCGCTCCCTCGACCATGCCGCCGAGCGGCGACAGGTCGTCGACCGCCGGGTCCATCGCGGGCGCCGCGGACGCCACGGCGCCGATACCGGCCGCGAGGAGCACGGCCGCGAGCAGCACGAGCCCCGCGACGGCGAGCGCGCGCGTGACGCGGGCGAACGTCTCGGCCGTGGCCTCGCCGAGGATCCGGATCGCGTCCGCCCCTACCACGGGGCCAGGGGCCGAGGTTAGGGTGCTGGGGACGGTGGGTGTGCGGGTGGTGTCGGGTGCCTTCATGATCTCCTCCTTCGGGACGGTGGTGCCTCGAGCCTCCGCGGGGGGAGTCGACGCATGGTCGAGACGCGGTCAACGCCGGAGGCGCAGGACGGCGCCGCCGTCGCGGTGCGCGCGTTCGGCGAGGTCGCGATCGTGCGAGGCGGCGTCCCGACGCCGGTTCCCGGGGCGGGTCGCCGCGCCCTGCTCGCGCTGCTCGCCTCGCATGTGGGCCGGCCCGTGCCGGTCGATGCGATCACCGAGGCGATGTGGCCCGGGGGTCCGCCGCGCAGCTCCGCGAAGGTGATCCAGACCTATGTGTCGCAGCTGAGGCCGCTGCTGGGCGACGGGGTCCTGCGGACCGTCCCCGCCGGCTACGTCCTCGACCTCCCCCGCGCGCACGTGGACGTCGGCCTCTTCGAGGACGCCGCGGCCGCCTGCCTGGCCGCCTGCCCTGCGACTCTCGAGCAGCTCGAGGCGGCCTCGGCGCTTCGCGTGGGTGCGCCGTATCCCGACGTCGCGCTCCCGTTCGCCGAGGCGGAGGCGGCGCGGCTCGACGGGCTCCACCAGGCCGTGCGGGTCGCTCGGCTCGAACGGCAGGTCGCGGAAGGCGCCGCGGCCGCGGCGGTGCCCGAGCTCGAGGAGCGAGCGTCGCGCGAGCCCTCGGATGAACGCGTCGGGGCGATCCTCATGGAGGCTCTCGCGGCGGTCGGGCGGCGCGGCGATGCGCTGCGCGCGCACGAGCGGCTCCGCGCGGCGCTCGCCGACGAGCTGGGCGTCGAACCCGATCCCTCCATCGAGCGGCGGTACCTCGAGCTGCTGCGTGCGCACGAGGACGGCCGCGTCGCCGACCCCACGCCGGTGCGGGCCGCCGCGCCTCGTCGCGCGGGCACCGCGGGAGCCGCGTGGCTCCCCGCGGAGCGCGGCACGCTCATCGGTCGCGAGGACGAGCTCGGGCGGGTGTCCGACCTCCTCGCGACCGAACGGTGCGTCACGATCGTCGGCGCGGGAGGCTCGGGGAAGACGCGCCTCGCGCTGCGCGTCGCTCACCTCGCATCGTCCGCGCGCGAGGTGCGGTGGGTGTCCCTCGCCGGCCTCGCGGACGGCTCGCGGGTGGTGCAGCACACGATGCGCGCGGTCGGCCTCCCCGAGCAGATCGCGCGGACGCCGCTGCCGGTGCTGCTCGAGCGGCTCGCGCCCACCGACACGCTCCTCGTGCTCGACAACTGCGAGCACGTCGCGGACGGCGTCGCGCGGCTCATCGACGCGCTGCTCGGCGCGTGCCCGGGCGTCGCGGTGCTCACCACCAGCCGCACGCCCCTCCACGCGGTGGGGGAGCAGCGATGGCGGATCCCCACGCTCGGGGTCCCGACGGCGGACACCCCCGATGCGGTGATGGCGTGCGCGTCCGGGCGACTCTTCGTCGAGCGGGCCCGCCGCGCCGACCCGGACCTCGAGCTCACGGCCGCGGCCGCGGTCCACGTCGCGGCGATCTGCCGCCGCCTCGACGGGGTGCCGCTCGCGCTCGAGCTCGCCGCGGCACGCATCGGCGGCATCGCGCTCGCCGAGCTGGACGAGCGCCTCGGGGCGAGCCTGGTGCTGCTCACGTCCGGCGGCGCGGCGGTGCCGCGCCATCGGACGCTGCGGGCCGCGATCGCGTGGAGCCATGAGCTGCTGACCGATGCGCAGCGCTCCCTGCTCGCGCGCCTGTCGGTGTTCGCGGCCCCGTTCTCCGCGGATGCGGTGGTGACGGTCTGCGCGGAGCCGGGGACCGAGGCCGCCTCGCTGATCGCGACGCTGGGCGACCTGGTCGACGCGTCCGTCGTGGAGCGCTCCTCCGGCGGACGCTTCCGGCTGCTCGAGACCGTGCGTCAGTTCGCGGCGGAGCGGCTCGGCGACGATGCACCCGGGGTCGAGAAGCGCCACGGCGAGTGGGTGGCGGCGAGCATGAGCGAAGTGGGCGCGCGCCTCATGTTCGAGACGACCCGCTGGTACCGCCGCCTCGACGATCTGATCCTCGACGCCGAGCTCGCGTTCGATCGCGCGCTCGCGAGGGGGGACTGGGCCTGCGCCGCACGGATCGGCACGGGTGCGGGATGGTCGCTCATCAACACCGGCCGCTACGGCGTGCAAAGCGAGTGGGGCGAGCGGCTAGCCTCGTCGGGTGCGCTGGAGGCCCTCGAGCCCGCGGCGGCCGGACCCGCGCTCCAGCTCTCCGGCGCGATCGCGAACATCGACGGGCGGCACGACGTCGCCCTGAGCAGGCTCGCGGCCGCCGCCCGCGCGTATGCGGAGACCGAGGACGCCGCGGGTCGCCTCTGGGTCGACTACTGGCGGGCCTCGGCGCTCGCGGATCAGGGGCTCTACGCGGAGTCTCACGAGCTGGGGCGCGAGGCCTGCGCACGCGCGGGTGGGCATCCCGAGGCCGAGGCGGGGCTGCTCGCGGGCCTCGCCGAGGCGCTGGCCGCCGCGCACGTCGACGCGTCCGCGGGGCCCCGTGCGTGGCTCGACGAGGCGGCGGAGGCCGACGCGCGGGCGCGCGACCTGTGCGTCCGCCACGGCTTCGAGGAGATGCATGCGCGGGTCGACATGACCGACGCGCTGCTGCTCGCGCACCGCGGCGACCCCGAGGCCGCGCTGGCGCGATGCGTCGGCGAGCTCGAGCGCTGGCGCGGGCTGGGACGGGGCAACAGGCTCGCCGTGGCGCTCATCGCGGGCTCGCGCGTCGCCTGGGAGGCGCGTCGCCCCGAGCGGGCGAGGGAGCTCGTCTCCGAGGGGCTCGAGATGCTGGACGAGGCGGGCTGGGCGCTGCCGCTCGGCGACGCCGTCGAGGTCGCTGCCGGCGTGGTCGAGGACCCTGCGGAGCGTGCGCGCCTGCTAGGCGCCTCGTCCGTCTGCATGCGCACGTTCCGCTGGCACGTCGCGTGCGACGTGACGAGCGCGCGACGCGAGGCCGAGGACGCCCTGGGTCGCGAGGGGTTCACGCGACTGGCGGGGGAGGGCGCAGCGCTCTCGTTCGACCGGGTCATCGCCGGCGCCCGTGCCGCGACGGGCTGAGGCCCGGGAGCGTACCCCCCGGGCCTCGGCGAGGGTCAGTCGGTGCTGACCTGGATCCGGCGCGGCTTCGCGGCCTCGGACTTGGCGACCGTGACCGTGAGCAGGCCGTCCTTGTAGGTCGCGGCGACCTGGTCGGGGTCGACGCGGTCGGGCAGGCGGACGGCGCGGTGGAAGCTGCCGAAGCGGCGCTCGACCCGTCGGAAGCCCTCGACGTCCTTCTCGTCGTAGAAGTCGCGCTTGCCGGACACGGTGAGCACGTTCTCCTCGAGCGAGACGTCGACCTCCTCGGGCTTCACGCCCGGCAGCTCGATGTGCATCGTGAAGCCGTCCTCGCTCTCCTCGACGTCGAGGGCGGGGGAGAAGGCTCCCGCGAGCGCCGTGTCGGTGTCGCCGAAGAACTGCTGGACGATGCGCTGGAAATCGTCCGGCCACGGGCTGGCGGCAGCGGCCGGAACCGAACGACGAAGAACCTCTCGTGCCATGATCTGACCTCCTTCAAGGATGGGTGGCCCGGAAGGGTTGGCGCCCTCACGGGCGAGCGCTCGATGGCGCTCCAAGGCCAGGATAGGACTTGAGCGACAAGGACTCAAGTCCTCGTGTTCTCCCTGATAGAGGGACGCTTCTCAGTCCTGGTCGTAGGGAAGGCGGGCGAGCCGGCTCGGGTGCGTCACGTGCCCGAGCCACGCCACCACGAGCGTGAGGACCGCAGACAGCGCCATCCCGAGCCCGATGTGCGCCTTGAGCAGCAGCGCCCCCGTGAGCGCGCCGGCGCCGATGAGCACGATCGCCCCCGCGCGCCGCTTCCACGGCTGCCCGCCGCCGGAGCCGAGGACCGAGTCCGAGGCCAGCCCGGTGATCGTCGAGGTCACCACCACGGTCGTGACGTCCTTGACCGCGACGTGGCGCGCGGCCGCGGCCTGGCAGCCCATCGCGAGACCCAGCGCGGCCGTGATGGCGTACTGCAGCGCCGTCTCCTCGGGCTCGAGCAGCGAGGCAGGCACCGCGGCCGCCGCGATCGCGAGCCCGACGGCGCCGAACAGCACGGTGTGGCGCGCCGTCCAGGCGGCCTCCGCGCCGCGCAACGCCCGGCCTCCGACCGCGGCGCCGCCCATGAAGGCCGCGAGCGCGATGAGGGGGCCCACGATCGGCAGCCCGGTATCGCCCGCGAGACCCATGCCGAGGATGACCACGTTGCCCGTCATGTTGCCCGTGAACACGCGGTCGAGCCCCAGGTAGCCGACGGCGTCGATGATGCCGGTCGAGAACGTGAGCGCGAGCATGAGGCCCAGGTGGGCGCTCGCGGGGTTGCGGCGCATGCGGTCGAGCACGGGACCTCCGATGGGGACGGCCGCGATCGGGATCCGAGGATGCGACGCGGGGCGGCTGTAGTCTCGGCCCAAGACTAGGGCACGGCCCGGAACGGCCACCGAGGGGACACCGCATGGGGGACTACCAGGGGACACTGCAGCCGGGTCGCGGCGTGGACGGGGTCCCGTACCTCGCCGCGGATCCCGCTCAGGTGCACTGGGGAAGGCTTCCGGCGCGTGGCGACGTGCCCGTCCTCGCGGTGGACCCCGGTGCCGAGCTGGTGATCGACACCGTGAGCCATGAGGGTCTCCTGCCGGACCAGGGCTCCGACCCGCTCGCGTTCTTCGCGCGCCACGGCGTCGCGCCCGAGGACGTCCTCGAGGACGCGATCGCGATCGCCGCGACCCGCACTCGCGCCGAGGGGGACGGGCCGCACGTGGTCACGGGGCCCATCGAGGTCCGCGGCGCCCGGCCGGGCGACCTGCTCGCGATCACGCTGCTCGACGCGACGCCGCGCGTGCCCTACGGCGTGATCTCGAACCGGCACGGCCGCGGCGCCCTTCCCGGCGAGATGCCCGCGGGGCCGGACGACGTCTCGGTCTTTACGCCCATCTCGCCGGATCCGGACGGGACCTGGCGCGGACGTCTGCCGCTCAGCGACGGCGGCGAGCGGTCCGTGAGCTTCCCGCTCGCGCCGTTCCTGGGGATCATGGGCGTCGCGACCGATACCGACGAGCGGGCGCACTCGGTGCCCCCGGGGCCCCACGGCGGCAACATCGACATCCGCCATCTCACGGCCGGCGCGACGCTCCACATCCCGGTCCAGGTCGAAGGCGCGCTCGCATACGTGGGCGATCCGCACTTCGCCCAGGGGAACGGCGAGGTGGCGCTCACGGCGCTCGAGGCGTCACTCCGCGTGCGCGTGCGTCTCGACGTGGTCGACGCGGCCGAGGCGGCGCGCGAGTTCGGCGCCCTGGCCTCGCCGCTCGCGGCCGATGCGACGCACCTCATGCCCACCGGGATGGACGCGGACCTGGACGAGGCGATGCGGGCGTGCGTCCGCCAGGCGATCGCGCTGCTGGGCGCCCGCTACGGGATGGAGCCGCACCTCGCGTACGCGTACCTGTCCGCCGCGACGGACTTCGAGATCTCGCAGGTGGTGGACCTGGTCACAGGGGTCCACGCCCGCATCCGCCGTGCCGACTTCGAGGAGGTCCGATGAGGGTTCATGTCGAGGGGGGCGCCGAGCCGCCCGAGGGCCTGGTCGAGGCGGTGCGCGCCTACGAGGCGGCGCTCGTCGCCGACGACCTGGAGGCGCTCGCGGAGGCGTTCGAGCGCGGGCCCGACACCTTGCGCGTGGACAGGTCGGGCCTCCTGTCCGGCCACGATCGCATCACGGGGTTCCGGGCGCGACGCGGCGGCGCGGGCGCGCGGGAGGTGCTCGAGCTGCGCATCCACCTCGCGGGTGCGGATGCCGCGCACGTGGTCTCCGTCAACAAGCCGACGTCCGGGGGGCGCGGCGTGGTGACCCAGCTGTGGCGGCGGTCATCGGACGGGGTGTGGCGCATCGCCGCCGCGCTCGTGGCCGCGCCGGCCCCGGTGCTCGACCCTCGCATCTGGAGGGTCGCCGGCAACCCGCTGGTCGCGGGCGCCTCCCAGGGGGCGCTCGCCGGCGAGACCGTCGCCGTGAAGGACCTCTTCGCGATCGCGGGCCAGCGGATCGGGGTCGGGGTGAAGACCTACCTCGCGGAGGCTCCGGTGGAGACCGTGACCGCGCCGGCGGTCCAGGCGCTGCTCGACGCGGGCGCGAGCGTGACCGGGATCGCGCAGACGGATCAGTTCGCGTACTCGATCGCGGGGCTCAACCCGGACTACGGCACCCCGCCCAACCCTGCCGTGCCGGGGGCGATCCCCGGCGGCTCGAGCTCGGGGCCGGCGAGCGCCGTGGCGCTGGGCCACGCGAGCATCGGCCTCGGCACCGACACGGCCGGCTCGATCCGGATCCCCGCCTCGTATCAGGGGCTGTGGGGGCTGCGTCCCACGCATGGCGCGGTGAGCCTCGACGGGGTCGCGCCCTTGGCGCCCCGCTACGACACCGTCGGCTGGCTCACGCGTGACGGCGAGACCATGCGCAGGGTCGCCAAGGTGGGCCTCGCCGGCGAGCCGCAGGTGCGCGCCGACTCGTCCCTGCTCGCGGCCCCGGCCGTGATGATGGCGTGCACCGCCGGGGTGCGTGCCTCCTTCGACGCGGTGCTCGCGAGGCTCGCCGTCGCGCAGATGCGGGTGGCGCCGGTGGACGTGCCGCCGCTCGACCAGCTCTTCACGGCGTTCCGCGTCACGCAGTCGGCGCAGGCATGGGCCTCCGACGGCGAGTGGGTCGAGTCGCATCCCGGTGCCCTCGCTCCCGACATCCAGGCGCGCTTCGACTTCGCGCGCTCCGTCACGGCGAGCCAGGAGGAGGATGCGCTCGCCGACGCGGGGATCCTCGCCGCGGAGCTGGACCTCGCGCTCGGCAACGCCGTCCTGGTCATCCCCTCGGCGTCGTCGTCGGCGCCGTCGCTCGGGGCGCACGAGTCCGAGCTGGAGGAGCGCCGTCGGGCCACGCTCTCGATCACCGCGATCGCGGGCCTCACGGGCCGTCCCGCCCTCTCGGTGCCGCTCCTGGACACCTTCGCCGGTCCGGTCGGCGTGTGCCTGGTCGGGCCGCGCGGCTCCGACCTCGACCTGATCGAGAAGGGGCTCGCGCTCGAGGCGGTCCTGCGCAATCCAGGTGAAACATCGCTCGGGCACACTGTGTAAGTCACATCAACATTTCGCGGAGGCCCCATGTCCCTGCCAGGCCCGATCGACCCGCCCGCGCGCCTGCTCATGGGCCCCGGTCCCATCACGGCCGACCCGCGCGTGCTGCGAGCGATGTCGGCGCAGCTGGTGGGGCAGTACGACCCGTACATGACCGCGGCCATGAACGAGGTCATGGACCTGTACCGCGGAGTCTTCGAGACCGAGAACCAGCAGACGCTGCTGGTGGACACCACGTCCCGCGGCGCGATCGAGGCGGCGCTCGTGTCGCTGCTCGAGCCCGGCGATCGGGTGCTGGTCCCGGTGATGGGGCGCTTCGGGCACCTCCTGGTGGAGATCGCGGAGCGATGCGGTGCGGAGGTGAGCACCGTGGACGCGCCCTGGGGCACCGTGGTCCCGCTCGAGGACATCGCGGCGGCGATGGAGCGTGTCCGCCCCAAGGTCCTCGCCATGGTCCACGGGGACACCTCGACCACGATGATGCAGCCGTTCGACGGCCTGCGGGAGCTGTGCGACCGCTTCGAGTGCCTGCTCTACGCGGACGTCACCGCGACGCTCGGCGGCAACCCGTTCCCCACGGACGCGTGGGGCGTGGACGCCGCGACCGCGGGGCTGCAGAAGTGCCTGGGCGGGCCCTCGGGCTCCGCGCCCGCGACGTTCTCCCCGCGCGCGGTCGAGGTGATCGAGGCGCGGCGGTCCATCGAGGCCGGGATCCGCGACGCGGGGGACCCCGTGACGGCGCACCCGATCCGTTCGAACTACCTCGACCTCGCGATGATCTTCGACTACTGGTCCCCGCGCCGGCTCAACCACCACACCGAAGCGACCACGATGCTCTACGGCGCGCGCGAGTGCGCGCGGATCATCCTCGAGGCAGGGCTTCCCGCCTATCAGGAGCGTCACCTGCTTCACGGGCGCGCGATGCTCGCCGGCGTCGAGGGCCTCGGGCTCGAGGTGTATGGCGACCGCGAGCACAAGATGGCCAACGTGGTCGGGGTGGTGATCCCGGACGGCGTCGACGGCGAGGCCGTGCGCGGCTCCTTGCTGCGCGACTTCGGCATCGAGATCGGCACGTCCTTCGGGCCGCTCGCGGGGCGCGTGTGGCGCATCGGCACCATGGGCTACAACGCGAGGACGGATGCGGTGCTCACGACGCTCGCGTCCCTCGAGGCGGTGCTCCGGCGTCAGGGCCACCCCGTGCCCGCGGGCGGAGGCGTCGACGCGGCGCTGGACCTGTACGGAGGCGTCGCATGAGGCGCGCCAGGCGTGCGGCGGCGAGCGCCGGCGCGTCGCTCGAGGACGCGCGCGAGGCGCTGCGACGGTGCGACGTGCTCGCGGGGATCTCCTCGATGGAGGGCGGGATCGAGCGCGTGTACCTGTCGCGTGAGCACGCCGCCGCGAACGCCCAGGTGTCCGAGTGGATCGAGGCGGCGGGCATGCGCGCGTGGCAGGACCAGGCCGGCAACGCGCGCGGCTCGTACGCCGGCGCGACGCCCGATGCGCCCGTGCTGATGCTCGGATCGCACCTCGACACCGTGCCCGACGCGGGTCGCTACGACGGCATCCTCGGCGTGATGATCGCGATCGCGGTGGTGCGACGCCTCCACGATCACGGAGTCGCGCTCCCGTTCGCGATCGAGGTGCTGGGCTTCGCGGACGAGGAGGGGGTGCGCTTCGGGCGCACCCTGCTCGGGTCGTGCGCCGTCGCCGGGACCTGGGATCCGGAGTGGCTGGACCTTGCGGACGGCGACGGGGTGACGATGCGCGAGGCGCTCGCGGACTTCGGGCTCGACCCCGAGGCGGTCGCGGACGCGGCGCTCGACCCGGCGGCCGTGGTGGGCTACCTCGAGGCGCACATCGAGCAGGGTCCGCTGCTGCTCGATGCGGGCCGTCCGCTCGGCGTGGTGTCGGGGATCATGGGCGCCAAGCGCTTCGACCTCGCGATGGAGGGCGAGGCCGGCCACGCGGGCGGGGTGCCGATGCGCCACCGGCGCGATGCGCTCCTCGGCGCCGCGGAGACCGCGATCGCGGTCGAGCAGGTCGCGCTCGAGCACGGCGTGGTCGGGACGGTGGGTCAGATGGCGGTGCTCCCCGGCGCGGCGAACGTCATCCCGGGCCGCGCCGACTTCTCGCTCGACGTCCGCGCGGCCACGGACGCCGACCGCGACAAGGCGTGGGAGGAGATCCGCACGCGCGCCGTCGCCGCGGCCGGCGAGCGTCGGCTCACCTTCACCGAGACGCTTCGGCACGAGGCGCGCGCGACCTCGACCGAGCGGCGCCTGAGCGAGGCGATCGAGCACGGCGTGACCGTCGCGACGGGCGAGCGGGAGCCGATGGAGCTGCTGTCCAAGGCGGGTCACGACGCGATGGCGATCGCCGCGCTCGCGCCGTATGCGATGCTGTTCGTCCGCAACGGCAACGGCGGGGTGAGCCACCATCCGGACGAGTCGGTCACGGTCGAGGACGTGGCGCTCGCGATCGACGCCTTCGAGGCGGCGGTGCTCGCGGTCGCGCATCGCATGACGGACGGTGCGCCGGGCTGATCCCGGCACGGCCCCGCCGCGTGGTGCCATGCGCGCCGTGCGCGGACCTGTACCCGCGCATCGTCCCTGCCTACGGTGGGCGCATGACCGCTCTTCACTTCCGCCAGGTCGACGTCTTCGGCGACCGTCCGTACTCCGGCAACCCCGTCGCGGTGATCCTGGGCGCCGACGGGCTCACGGACGCGCAGATGGCCGCCATCTCGGTGTGGACCAACCTGTCCGAGTGCACGTTCGTGCTCGAGCCGACCGTCCCGGAGGCCGACTACCGCGTGCGCATCTTCACGCTGAGCGCGGAGCTGCCCTTCGCCGGTCACCCCACGCTCGGCACCGCCCGCGCGTGGCTCGACGCGGGAGGCGTGCCGCGCGATGCCCGGCGCATCGTCCAGGAGTGCGGGATCGGCCTGGTCGAGATCTGGGACGACGACGTGCGGCTCGCCTTCGCCGCACCCGAGCCGCTGCGCACCGGCGACGTCGCGGAGGAGGACCTCGAGGGCTTCTGCGCGGTGCTGGGCATCGGCCGTGACCGCGTGGTCGCCTCGCACTGGGTCGACAACGGCCCGGGCTGGGTGGGCATCGAGCTCGCCTCCGCGGAGGAGGTGCTCGCGCTCGCGCCCGACGCGGCCGGCCATCCGGGCGACTGGTTCATCGGCGTGGTGGGGCCGCACCCCGAGGGCGCGGAGGCCGCGGTCGAGGTGCGGGCCTTCTTCACCTCCGACGGCTCCGGGCTGCGCGAGGACCCCGTCACCGGGTCCCTCAACGCGTCGCTGGGGCAGTGGCTCGTCTCGACGGGCCGCGTCGAGGCCCCCTACGTGGCGGCCCAGGGCACCGCGATGGGTCGCCGCGGGCGTGTGCACGTCACCCCCGCCGATGAGGAGCTGTGGATCGGCGGCGCGACCGAGGTGTGCGTGCGCGGCACCATCGAGGTGTGAGTCAGCGCGAGTCCACGTCCGCGGCCACGCCGAGGCCCGTGCAGTCGATGCCCTCGGCGCGATGCGCCTCGAGGTAGTGGGACGCCCCGCGGCCCCCGCCCACCGTCGCGAGGAGCGGTCGCAGGTGGGCGGCCCCGATCAGCACGGGGTGGCCCGGGGTGTCGCCGTCGACGGCGCGCGCGAGGACCGTCTGGTCGCCGGTCCAGCGTTCGACCACGCGCGCGACCGCCTCGGCGGCGAGGTTCGGCAGGTCGACGAGCGTCACGAGGACCGCGCCCGCGTGCACCGATTGCGCGACCTCGAGCGCCGCGTGGAGGCTCGCGCCGATGCCCTCGGACCAGCGTGCGACGACGACGCCGTGGGCCCCGCGGGGGAGCAGATGGCGGGCCTCGTCGGCCTCGGCGCCCAGGATCGCGAGGACCGGCTCGCAGCCCGCCGCGCTGAGAAGGTCGCACGCGCGCGGGAGCCAGGCCCCCGCATCGTCGCGTGCCAGGGCCTTGGGGCCGCCGAATCGCGACCCCGCGCCCGCGGCGAGCACCACTCCGACGAGTCCGTTGGCCATACTGGACATCGTAAGGAGGGACGATGATCGAACCCACCCGTGAGGACCTTCTCACGTGCCTGCGCGTGTCCCGATGGGCCGACGAGCTCGCCTCGCGCGCCTATCCGTCGCTGCTGTCGCTCGAGCGGGCCGCGGTGTCCGCCGCGACGCCGCTGTCATCCGCCGAGGTGGATGAGGCGCTCGCCGCGCACCCGCGCATCGGCGAGCGGCGCGGCGGTGCGGATGCCGAGGCCAGGTTCTCCGCGGCCGAGCAGGCCGCGTCCGCCTCGGACGATGCGGCGCTCGCCTCGCGGCTCGCCGAGGGCAACCGCGCGTACGAGGCCCGGTTCGATCGCGTGTTCCTCATCAGGGCCGCGGGGCGCTCGCGCGAGGAGATCGTCACGGAGCTCGAGCGGCGGCTGCTGAACGACGACGTGGTCGAGCTCGCCGAGGTGGCCGACCAGCTGCGCGGGATCGCCCTGCTGCGCTTGCGCGCGACCTATGGGGAGGTGGCTGCATGAGCCACGTGACCACGCATGTGCTCGACTCGGTGCACGGGCGGCCCGCCGCGGGGCTGCACGTGCGGCTGCTGCACGGCATGGAGGAGCTCGGGACGGGCGTGACGGACGCGGACGGACGCGTCGCCTCGCTCGGACCGGAATCGCTGCACCCCGGGACCTACCAGCTGGTGTTCGCGACGGGGGACTGGTTCGCGGACCACGGAGTCGCGACGTTCTACCCCGAGGTGCGGATCGCGTTCGGCATCGCGGGCGACGAGCACTACCACGTGCCGTTGCTGCTCAGCCCGTTCGGGTACTCGACGTACCGGGGTTCCTGACCCCGGGGAATCTTTCCGGCACGTTTTGCGATAATTCATGCGTGAGCATCAATATCGACATCTGGTCCGACATCGCCTGCCCGTGGTGCTACCTGGGCAAGCGCCGTCTCGAGGAGGCCGTCGCGGCTTCCGGTGACGACGTGACCATCCGCTACCGCAGCTTCCAGCTGGACCCGAGCATCCCCGCCGGGCAGGCGACCCCGCACGCCGAGGCCCTTGCGAAGAAGTTCAACACCACGCCTGAGCGCGTGCGCGAGATGAACCAGCGGCTCGTCGAGCTGGGCGCCGAGGCCGGAATCGCGTACGACTTCGACGCCTACATGTCGGCCAACACGCGCGATGCGCATCGTCTGCTGCACCTCGCTCACGCCCGCGGGCTCGGCGTCGAGACGAAGGAGCGCCTCATGAGGGCGCAGATGGTCGAGGGCGCCGTGGTCGCGGACCACGAGACGCTGGTCGCGCTCGCGGGCGAGGTCGGTCTCGACGCCGACGAGGTGCGCGAGGCGCTCGCCTCGGGAGCGTACGGCGACGCGGTCGACGCGGACATCGCGCAGGCGGCCGCCTACGGCGCCACGGGCGTGCCGTTCTTCGTGTTCGACGGCGCGTTCGCGGTCTCGGGGGCGCAGCCTGTCGAGACCTTCGCGCTCGCGCTGTCGAAGGCGCGCGAGGCGCGCGCAGCGTCCGCCGCGGAGTCCTGACGCCTCACATCGATTGACAATCGATAGGGATCTCGCGATTATCGAGACATGAGATCTGCTGTCATCCTGTGGCTCCGCTTCCTGCTCGTCGGCATCCTCGCCGGGTCGTTGCTGGGCCAGGTCCTGGTGGTGCTCATCGCCCAGGCGAACGGCCGTGAGATGCCGGAGGTGGAGCACCTGGTGGTGCCGTACGCGATCGCCGGCATCGCGGCGATCGTGTGCTTCCAGGTCGCCGTCGGCTGCATCTGGGCGCTGCTCGCGATGGTCGAGTCCGGGCGGATCTACTCGACCCGCGCGCTGCGGTGGGTCGAGGCGATCATCTGGTGCGGGGGGACCGCCGCCGGCATCGTGGTGGCGACCGCGGGGCATCTGCTCTTCCTCGAGCGGCTCGGCGGTCCCGGGGTGCCGCTCGGGATCATGGTGGCGCTGGTGACGGGAAGCGCGTTCGTCCTGCTGATGGTCGTGATGCGGGGCCTGCTCGCCACCGCCATCGCGGACCGGGCCGAGCTCGCGGAGGTGATCTGATGGCCATCGTCGTCGACCTCGACGTGATGCTCGCGCGGCAGAAGATGCCCGTGGGCGCGTTCGCGAGCGCGGTGGGGATCTCACCCGCCAACGTCGCCGTCCTCAAGAACGGCCGTGCGAAGGCGATCCGCTTCACCACGCTCGAACGGATCTGCGAGGTGCTCGACTGTCAGCCGGGCGACATCCTGAGGTGGGAGCCGGAGGGATGACCGCGACGGTCACTCGACGGTGATGGAGCTCTGCTCCGGGATCGCGATCGCGGGTCCCTCGAGGTCACAGCTGGACAGGTAGTAGGCGATCCGATCGTAGGGCGTGCCGTCGATGGACAGCATCGGCTCGTCGGGCGCGGAGTCCTCGATGACCGACGCGGTGAAGGTGTCGCCGTCGGTGGCGTGCGCGCGCAGGGCGGTGCCGTCGTCGAGCGTGACGATGTAGGTGGTGGGATCGTCCTCGTCCTGCTCGATGGTCGTGCCCTCGGGCCAGAACGTGAGGCGCGCGGTGCCGTCGACCACCGACGTCACACAGCCGTTCGGCATGGCGGTGAGCGTCGCGGTGATGGAGACCGGCTGGCCGTCGAAGTGGCCGTCGATGAGCTCGACGTCGCGCATCGTGTGGTTCTGGTCTCCCACCTCTCCATCGTCGGCGAGGGTGACGGCGAACCAGATCAGCCCTGCGGTGATGGCGGCGACGGCCACGAGGGGCCAGGCAAGTCGTCCTCGACTCTTCATGGAGGGAACGTATGGCCTGGTGAGAGGGCTGTCCATCCCCTATTTCGGGGGGCATGCCCGGGCGATGACGAAGGGGGCCGGCCCCGGCGGGCCGACCCCCTTCGCTACGTCCGGCTCAGGCCCGGTTGGCCCGGTAGTACGCGATGAGCGCCTGGGTGGACGCGTCCTGAGCGGACAGCGCCGCGTCGTCGCCCTCGATCGCCGGCGCGATCTCGAGCGCGAGCTTCTTGCCCAGCTCGACGCCCCACTGGTCGAACGCGTTGATGCCCCACACCACGGACTGCGTGAAGGTGATGTGCTCGTACAGCGCGATGAGCTGGCCCACCACGGACGGCGTCAGCGACGGCGCGAAGATCGACGTGGTCGGCTTGTTGCCCGCGAACGTGCGCGCGGCGACCAGGGCGCCGGTGGTGCCCTCGGCCTCGACCTCCTCGGCCGTCTTGCCGAACGCGAGCGCCTTGGTCTGCGCGAGGAAGTTCGCGAGGAACAGCGCGTGGACGTCCTGGCCGCCGTCCTCGAGGGGGTACGCCGGGTTCACCACGGCGATGAAGTCCGCGGGGATGAGGCGCGTGCCCTGGTGGATGAGCTGGTAGAACGCGTGCTGGCCGTTGGTACCGGGCTCGCCCCAGAAGATCTCGCCGGTGTCCGTGGTGACGGGCGAGCCGTCCCACATCACCGACTTGCCGTTGGACTCCATCGTGAGCTGCTGGAGGTACGCCGGGAAGCGGTGGAGCTGCTGCGCATACGGCAGCACGGCGTGCGACTGGGAGCCCAGGAAGTTGCAGTACCAGACGTTGAGGAGCCCCATGAGGACGGGCACGTTCTTCTCGAGCGGGGTCTCGGCGACGTGCGTGTCGACGGCGTGGAAGCCGGCGAGCAGCTCGCGGAACACGTCCGGGCCGAGCGAGATCGCGAGCGACAGGCCGATCGCCGAGTCGACGGAGTAGCGGCCGCCCACCCAGTCCCAGAAGCCGAAGGCGTTCGTCGGGTCGATGCCGAAGGCCGCGACCTTGTCGAGCGCGGTCGAGACGGCGACGAAGTGGTGCGCGACCGCATCGTCCTTCTCCGCGTCGGTGCCGACGGGGACCCCGGCGGCCTCGAGCGAGGACCACAGCCAATCGCGCGCGAGGCGGGCGTTCGTCAGCGTCTCGAGGGTGGTGAAGGTCTTCGACGCGACGATGAAGAGCGTGGTCTCGGGGTCGAGGCCCTTGACCTTCTGGCCCATGTCGGTGGGGTCGATGTTGGACACGAAGCGCGCCTCGATGCCCGCGGTCGCGTACGGCTCGAGGGCCTCGTAGACCATGACGGGGCCCAGGTCGGAGCCGCCGATGCCGATGTTGACGATGTGCGTCACGGTCTTGCCGGTGACGCCCTTCCACTCGCCCGAGCGGACTCGCTCCGCGAAGGCGTCGATCGCGCTCAGGACCGACTGGACGTCGCCGTCCACGTCCTGACCGTCGACGGACAGCGCGGGGGAGGAGCCGGCGGGGCGGCGCAGCGCGGTGTGGAGCACCGCGCGGTCCTCGGTGGTGTTGATGTGCTCGCCCGCGAGCATCGCCTGGTAGCGCGCGGCGACGCCGGTCTCCTCGGCGAGCTTCACCAGGCTGCTCAGGATCTCGTCGGTCACGAGGTTCTTCGACAGGTCGACGTGAAGGTCGGCCAGCGGGAGCGAGTAGCGCTCGACGCGCGTGGCGTCGGCGGCGAACCACGCGCGGAGGTCCGGCGTGAAGGAGTCCTTGAAGGCGGCCAGCTCGGCCCAGGCGGAGGTGGCGGTGGGATCGATAGGTGCAGTCACGGTTGCCAGGCTAGTCGGGTTGGGGACGATGCGCGTGGGACCTCCTGGACGGTGCGCATCGTCCGAGGTGGACCCGTGTTCGACGGGCGCCCCCTCAACATGGGGCCCGGCCCGCCGATGGGAAGGGCCGAGCACGGATCGCTCACCCCCTCGCGCCACGGACCGGCCGCCCACGACCGATGCCGGAGGTGCACCATGACCTCGATCGCCGCCGTGTCCTCGATCCAGGCACGCATCGCGGAGATCCGCTCGATGATCCAGCCGCAGCCGACGGTGGTGACCGTCGACGAGGCGCTGGGCTCGTCCGCCGTCGCCACCACCCAGGCGTCCGCCGGCTCCGACTTCGCGAGCGCCTACGAGAACGCGCTCACGTCGCTGGACGCCGGCACGGTCTCCGCCGCGCCGATCGCCACGCACCTGTCCGACGTGGTCGCGACCTCGACCGCCTCGAGCGGGCTGTCGACGCTCGCGACGCAGGCCGTGACCGCGGTGGGCGACGCGACCTCCGCATCGTCCGGGCCGACCGGCCAGGACCTGGTCGAGGCCGCGCGCCAGTACCTGGGCACGCCGTACGTGTGGGGCGGCGAGTCGCTGTCCGAGGGCGGGCTGGACTGCTCGGGCCTCGTGCAGCTCGCTTTCAAGGACATCGGCGTCACGGACATCCCGCGCGTCGCGAAGGATCAGGGCCGGATCGGCACCGAGGTCGCGTCGCTCGACGAGGCCAAGGTCGGCGACCTGCTCATCTTCGACAACGGCTCGCACATCGGCATCTACCTCGGCGACGGGAAGATGATCGATGCGCCGTACCGCGGCAGCTACGTGCAGGAGCGGAAGGTGTACGAGACCCCCACGAGCATCCGTCGGGTGCTGTAGGCCGACGGCGGCCGTCAGCCGAGGCCGAGCGCCTCGTCCAGGCGCGCGTCCCAGTCCGCTCCCGCGAGGTCGGTGCGGACAAGAAGGTCGCGCCAGTCGTCTCGGGCCTGCTCGAGCGCGTCCTCGAACAGCGTGAGGTTGCCGCGCGCCGCGATGAGCACGGCCGCCTGGAGCCGGTCGCGGTCGAGGCTCGCGCTCACCGTCAACCGCTCGAGCGCGCTCACGATGCGCGGCGCCGAGCGCCCGAAGTCCTCCGCCGCACGCTCCGCGATCCTGTCGCTCACCACTGCCATGGCGGGGATCCTCTCACGCCGCGAGGTGCGGCCGGGCACGACGAAGGCGGGGACCGGAGGGATCCCCGCCTTCGTGGAAGAGGTGCTTAGGCCGGAACGGCGCTGAAGGCCTCGACGGCCTTGCGGGCCTCGTTGCCGTAGACGGCCGAGGGGCCGCCGCCCATGAGGATCGCGACGCCGATGGTCTCGTAGACCTGCTCGGGGGTCGCGCCGGCGGTGAGGGCGTCCTTGACATGGCAGGTGATGCAGCCGCCGCAGCGGACCGAGATCGCGATCGCGAGGGCGAGGAGCTCCTTCGTCGACTTCGGGAGCGCGCCATCCGCGAGGGCAGCGTGGTGCAGCGAGAAGAAGCTCTTGATGGTGCCGGGGATGTGGTCGCCGAGGGCGCCGATGCCGCACATGACGTCGTCGTAGTGCTCCTGGTGGTTCTGCATGACCTGGTTCCTTTCGGTGGGGATCCCGGCGACGGTGCCGGTCGGTGGTTCCACGGTAAGCAACAGGTGTCAACCATCCTAGGGACGATGGTCCCCGTGCCTGGCAGGTCGCCCTAGAGCTCGGGAGCGACCGCCCTGCGACCCGCGACGTAGACCCCCGCGATCGCCGGCTGACGCAGCCCGACCAGGAGCGTGAAGAGCTCCTCGAGCGTCGCCTGCTCCTCGTCGTCGGAGCGGATGCCCATGCTGAGCATGCCCTCGAGCGGCTCCCAGCGGCCCGTCTCGATCAGGAGGAAGTCCGCATCCTTGCCCACGTCGAGGTTGCCGAACGCGTGCTCCATGTCGAGCGCTCGCGCGCCCGCCAGCGTCGCGGCGAACAGCAGCTCCGCCGGGTGCAGGGCGGTGCCCGCCTCGCCCTCCTCCGAGATGTGCACCTTGTAGCAGTCGCCCGCGACGCGCGAGATCAGCCACTCGTCGCCCGCGCCGATGTCCGAGCCCAGCGCGATGTTGACTCCCGCCGCGACGGTCGCCCGCCACGGCATCGTGCCCGAGCCGAGGAACAGCTGCGAGGTGGGGCAGTGCGCGATCGACGTGCCGGTCTCCGCCATGCGCGCGAGCTCGCGCGGCTGCGAGTGCACGGCGTGCGCGAGCGAGGAGCGGCGGCCCAGGAGCGAGTGGCCTCCCGACTTGGAGCCGGGCAGGAAGCGGCCGTCGTAGGTGTCGAGGTAGGCCTCGACGCCGTAGGAGCCGAGCACGGCGGCGATCTCGCCGTCGCCCTTGCGGTTGTTCTCGTTGAGGTGGCTGTGGAAGTAGACGCCGGTCATGCGGGCCTCGTCGTACAGCTCGCCCAGCGCGTGGAGCGTGCGCGGCGTCACCGACAACGAGAAGCGCGGCACCACGGCCACCTGGACGTGCGCGGTGCGCGGGTCGCCGGTGTCGACGGCATGCCAGCGGTCGATCTCGTCGGCGACCAGGGTGATCGCGTCCTCCTCGGACGTGAGGAGGGCCGATGCGGCGTCCGGGCCCACGGTCTGGATCCCGCGCCCCGAGACCACGCGCAGCCCCGCCTCGAGCGTCGCGCGGTAGAGCGCGTCCTGCGCCACCGGGAACGCGCTGCCGAAGACCATCGCGGCGGTGGTGCCGGCGGCGATGCGGCGGCGCGTGAAGTACCGCGCGGCGCGGTCGGCGAACTCGAGGTCGGCGAACTGCGCCTCGGTGGGGAAGATGCAGTGGTCGAGCCACTCGAGCAGCTGACCGCCGCCGTGCGCGGCGGTCGCGTAGGACTGCGGGAAGTGCACGTGCGCGTCGACGAGGCCCGGGATGAGGTAGTCGGCGCGCGTCACCGGCGCGTCGGCGTAGGCCGCGGGGAGGGAGGGCCAGGGGCCCAGCCAGACGATGCGGCCCTCGCCGTCGACGACGAGCCCGCCGTCGGGGAGGGAGACCAGGTGCTCGGCCACGCGGGTCTGGTCGGGAGCGCCCGCGATGTGGAACACATGGGCGCGGTAGACGTGGACGCCGCTCGTCGTCGAGGCGTCTGTCGGGCTTGTCATGGTCTGTCCCCCCTGCGCCCGGGGAGGCGCGCATCGTCACCGTAGACGGGGTGGGTTTCGGGTGCGTTTCGAGTATCCCCAGGCCGCCCCGGCGTGTCGCCGGGCGTGTTGCGCGTGTCGCCCACAGCTATCCCCAGGCGTCACCCGAGGCTGTGTGTAAATTGTGTGTAAATCTGTGGACGAAACACACCATCTAGTGGTGGCATCCGGCCGCAGGCCCCATATATAGTGGCGTCTACTCAGCCCGCTCTCGCGTCTCGAAAGGACGTCCCCATGACGATCTCGGTCTACTCGAAGCCCTCCTGCGTGCAGTGCACCGCCACCAAGAAGGCGCTCGAGCGCGCCGAGCTCGAGTTCCAGATCTTCGACGTCACCGAGGACCAGGACGCGTACGACACGGTCATGAAGCTGGGCTACCTCCAGGCTCCCGTAGTCATCGCGGGCGACGAGCACTGGTCGGGCTTCCAGCCCGACCGCATCGCGGCGCTGGCGCAGCGGGTCGCGTCCTAAGCGAGCCGCCCTATGGCCTCCTTGGTGTACTTCAGCTCGGCCTCGGGCAACACCCACCGCTTCGTGCAGAAGCTGGGTGTCCCGGCGGACCGGATCCCGCTGTACCCCACCGAGGAGCCCCTCAAGGTCGACGAGCCCTACGTGCTGGTGCTCCCGACCTACGGCGGCGGCAACGACCGCGGCGCCGTCCCCAAGCAGGTCATCAAGTTCCTGAACGACGAGCACAACCGCTCGTACATCAGGGGAGTGATCAGCGCGGGCAACACCAACTTCGGTACGGCCTACTGCATCGCCGGCGACATCGTCGCCAGCAAGTGCAAGGTCCCGCACCTGTACAAGTTCGAGCTTTTCGGAACGCAGGACGACGTCACCGCCGTCCGCGATGGATTGGAAGACCTGTGGAAGCAACTGTGATCGACACGCCCCGCACGGGCATGGACTACCACTCGCTCAACGCGATGCTCAACCTCTACGACCTCGACGGCAAGATCCAGTTCGACAAGGATCGCGAGGCGGCGCGGGAGTACTTCCTCCAGCACGTCAACCAGAACACCGTCTTCTTCCACTCGCTCAAGGAGCGCCTCGACTACCTGGTCGAGAAGAAGTACTACGAGCCCGAGGTGCTCGAGCAGTACGACTTCTCCTTCATCCAGGAGCTGACCGAGCGCGCGTACGGCAAGAAGTTCCGCTTCCCGACGTTCCTGGGCGCGTTCAAGTACTACACGAGCTACACGCTCAAGACCTTCGACGGCAAGCGCTACCTCGAGCGCTACGAGGACCGCGTCGTCATGGTCGCCCTGACGCTCGCCGCGGGCGACACCGACCTTGCGACCAAGCTGGTGGACGAGATCGTCTCGGGCCGCTTCCAGCCCGCGACCCCCACGTTCCTCAACGCCGGCAAGGCGCAGCGCGGCGAGTTCGTCTCGTGCTTCCTGCTGCGCATCGAGGACAACATGGAGTCGATCGGCCGCTCGATCAACTCGGCGCTGCAGCTATCGAAGCGCGGCGGCGGCGTCGCGCTGTCGCTGTCGAACATCCGTGAGGCCGGCGCGCCCATCAAGCACATCGAGAACCAGTCCTCGGGCATCATCCCCGTGATGAAGCTCCTCGAGGACTCCTTCACGTACGCGAACCAGCTGGGCGCGCGTCAGGGTGCCGGTGCCGTCTACCTCTCGGCGCACCACCCCGACATCATGAAGTTCCTCGACACCAAGCGCGAGAACGCGGACGAGAAGATCCGCATCAAGACCCTCTCGCTCGGTGTGGTCGTGCCGGACATCACGTTCGAGCTCGCCCGCAAGAACGAGGAGATGTACCTCTTCAGCCCGTACGACGTCGAGCGCGTCTACGGCGTGCCGTTCGGCGACATCTCCATCTCGGAGAAGTACCACGAGATGGTGGACGACGCCCGGATCCGCAAGACCAAGATCTCGGCCCGCCAGTTCTTCCAGACGGTCGCGGAGCTCCAGTTCGAGTCCGGCTACCCGTACATCGTGTTCGAGGACACGGTGAACAACGCGAACCCGGTCGCGGGCCGCATCAACATGTCGAACCTCTGCTCCGAGATCCTCCAGGTCAACACCCCGTCGACCTTCAACGAGGACCTCACCTACGCGGAGACCGGCAAGGACATCTCCTGCAACCTCGGCTCGATGAACATCGCGACCGCGATGGACGGCGGCAACCTCGCGCAGACCGTCGAGATCGCGGTGCGCGGCCTCACCGCGGTGTCGACGCAGTCGGCCATCGACGCGGTGCCGTCGATCCGCTACGGCAACGACCGCGCCCACGCGATCGGCCTGGGCCAGATGAACCTCCACGGCTACCTGGGCCGCGAGCGGATCCACTACGGGTCCGAGGAGGGCGTCGACTTCACCAACATCTACTTCTACACGGTGCTGTTCCACGCGATCGCGGCCTCGAACACGATCGCCAAGGAGCAGGGGACCGCGTTCGAGGGCTTCGAGAACTCGAAGTACGCCTCGGGCGAGTTCTTCGACAAGTACACCGAGCAGGAGTGGGTGCCCGTGACGGCTCGCGTGGCCGCGCTGTTCGCCGATGCCGGCATCGAGATCCCGACGCAGGAGGACTGGAAGGCCCTGAAGGCGTCCGTGCAGGAGCACGGCATCTTCAACCAGAACCTCCAGGCCGTGCCTCCCACCGGCTCGATCTCCTACATCAACAACTCGACGTCCTCGATCCACCCGATCGCGTCGCGCATCGAGATCCGCAAGGAGGGCAAGCTGGGTCGCGTCTACTACCCGGCTCCCTTCATGGACAACGACAACCTGGAGTACTTCCAGGACGCGTACGAGATCGGCCCCGAGAAGATCATCGACACCTACGCCGCGGCGACGCAGCACGTCGACCAGGGCCTCTCGCTCACCCTGTTCTTCCCGGACACCGCGACCACGCGCGACATCAACAAGGCGCAGATCTACGCGTGGCGCAAGGGCATCAAGACCATCTACTACATCCGCATCCGCCAGATGGCGCTCGAGGGCACCGAGGTCGAGGGCTGCGTCAGCTGCATGCTGTAGCGTCCCGCGCATCGTCCTCTCGACACACGTAAGAAGGAACTCACATGACCGAGAAGCTGACCCTCGTCAGCCACGTCGACGCCATCAACTGGAACCGCATCCAGGATGACAAGGACGTCGAGGTGTGGAACCGCCTCACGGCCAACTTCTGGCTGCCGGAGAAGGTGCCGCTGTCGGGCGACGTCCAGTCGTGGGCGACGCTCACGCCGCTGGAGCAGGAGCTCACGATGCGCGTGTTCACGGGCCTCACGCTTCTGGACACCATCCAGGGCACCGTGGGCGCCGTGTCGCTCATCCCCGACGCGCTGACCCCGCACGAGGAGGCCGTCTACACGAACATCGCGTTCATGGAGTCGGTGCACGCCAAGAGCTACTCGTCGATCTTCTCGACGCTGTGCTCGACGCCCGAGATCGACGCCGCGTTCCGCTGGTCCACCGAGAACCAGAACCTGCAGCGCAAGGCGCAGATCGTCCTCGACTACTACCACGGCGAGGACCCGCTCAAGCGGAAGGTCGCCTCGACGCTGCTCGAGAGCTTCCTCTTCTACTCGGGCTTCTACCTGCCCATGTACTGGTCCTCGCGGGCGAAGCTCACGAACACGGCCGACCTCATCCGCCTCATCATCCGCGACGAGGCCGTGCACGGCTACTACATCGGCTACAAGTACCAGAAGGGGCTCGAGGCCGAGACCGAGGCCCGTCGCGAGGAGCTCAAGGACTACACGTTCTCGCTCCTGTACGACCTCTACGAGAACGAGGTCCAGTACACGCACGACCTCTACGACGGTCTGGGCATGGCCGAGGACGTCAAGAAGTTCCTGCACTACAACGCCAACAAGGCCCTCATGAACCTGGGCTACGAGGCGCTGTTCCCGGCGAACGTCTGCGACGTGTCGCCCGCGATCCTGTCGGCGCTGTCGCCCAACGCGGACGAGAACCACGACTTCTTCTCGGGGTCGGGCTCGTCGTACGTCATCGGCAAGCACGAGGAGACCACGGACGACGACTGGGACTTCTGAGCCCCGACGCGTCCACAGCAGAGGCCCCGCACCGGATGGTGCGGGGCCTCTGCGCGTCCGGGTGGACGATGCGCGGGCCGGGTGCCCCTAGACGAGCCCGGAGTACCCCTGCCACGCCGGGCCGGCGGCCGGCGCATCGTCGCGGGTGACGCTCGCCTGGATGAGGCCGTACGGGCGGTCGTCGGCGTGGAACACCTCGTTGCTGTTCTCGATGCCGAAGGGGGCCAGGTTGTACGTGAAGTGGTGCTTGTTCGGAGCGGAGAGGCGCACCTCGACCAGCTCGGGCACCGCCTCGAGGGCCGCCTTGCCCATCTCGTACAGCGTCTGCTGCAGCGCGAGCGAGTGGAAGCCCGCGAAGGTCTCGACCAGGGCCGCCTTGATCTCGGCGTAGGCCTCGTCGAAGTCGAAGGTCTCGACGTCGAGGTCCCCGAAGCGCCACTTCGCGACCAGCGAGGTGGCCATGATGCGGTCGGACGTGGGCTCGAGGACGGTGTACTCGTCCTTGAGGAAGCCGTGGAACTCCGAGCCGGAGGACTTCAGCACCACTAGGTCCTTGAGCCCGCCGGTGATCCAGGTCCCCTCGGCGTCGTACGTGACGGACACGGTGCGCACCTCCTGGCCCTTCCTCACCCAGCTGAAGTCATGCTCGGTGCCGCCCACGGACACGCGCTCCCACGCGAACTCCTCGAGCTCGACGCGCGCCTGGTCGACGGGCTCGACATCGTTCACGAAGTGGGTCGCGAGGGCATAGGCGTAGCGCTCGAGCGAGGCCAGGCCGACGGTCTTCGCGAACGCGTACGACGTCTGCTTCTGCGTGTCCGTCGGGAGGACGGCGCCCTGGTCCCCGGTGAGGTGGGCATCGTCGAAGCGTCCGCGCAGGCAGCTCGACACGTTGACGTCGCGGATCTCGTGACGAGGCGCGTCGCGCACGATGCGCACGATGCGGTTCTCGGCCTTGCCGTACTGGTGATCGCCCAGGATGATGCCCACGATTACCTCCGTTGATGGGTCCTGAACGCACGCTAGGACATGTTGATTACATCGACATTTCAGCGTTCTGTCGGCTGCGACGGTTACAGTCGCGTCATGCACGAGGCTTCGGGGGGCGGTGCGGGCGGTCGGACGTCCGGGAGCGGGGCGTGGAGCAAGGCCGCGCTCGGCGTCGTCGTGGCCGTGGCGGTCCTCGCGGTGCTCGTGGTGGCGGTGGCCTATGCCGCGGTCGCGTACGAGCAGCGGTCCAGGGACAACGATGCGGAGGGCGCGGCCATGCGGTCGGCGGCGACCGCCTTCGAGGCCGTCGCCGCGTGCACCGCGCTCGCGACGAGCGAGCTGCCGGACGGCGCCGTCGGGGACGATGCGCGGGCAGCGGCGCGCGCGTGCGCGGAGGGCGAGGTCGGCAGGGGCACCACGTCCGTCCTGGGGACGGAGGTCGACGGCGCCGTCGCGCGCCTGACGATGCTCACCGCGGCATCGACCGAGACCGGGGGAGGCGCGGACTGGTTCGCGGGCCACGGCAGCGCCGGCGGGTGCTGGACGATGACCATCGACGCGTCGACCCGGACCATGACCGACCTCGCGGATGTGCCCTGCGGCGACGTGGCGGTCGACGCCATTGGGGCGGTCGACGAGACGGGCCTCATGGCCCTTCAGGGAGAGCACTCCGGCACCCCCGCCACGGTCGCGCCCGGCGTCTCCGGCGAGCTCACGAGCCTCCTCGTGACCACGGGCGACCGCGTCTGGATGGGCGACATCGTCGCCGAGGTCGACGGCCGGCCGATCATCGCCTACTCCGGCCCCGCGCCCTTCGACGACGCGGAGGCGTGGGACGACGATCCGCGCATCCCGCACTCGTGGACCGCGACACATGCGAAGCAGGCGCTGCTCACGGCGCTGGGCTACGACACGGGCGGCGTCGACGGCGTCCACGGCTGGGCCACGGACCAGGCCGTCAAGCGGTACAACGCGGACCATGGGATCGCCGGCGACGAGCTCGACGAGCGTTACCTCGTGTGGATCGGCGACGTCGACCGGTCCGAGGAGCGCGAGACCGACGGGCCGGTCGTGACGGCGGTCCTCGCGGCGCCGGGCGACGCGCTCGACGGCGACGCCCTCGTCGCGCTCGGCCGCGCCGAGTAGGCGGGCGCGGGGCGCCCGCGGCGCGTCACCGCAGGTCAGGGCCGCGCGATCATCACCCCGTCGGCCTCCTCGGAGCCGCCGATCCAGACCCGACGCACGCGCCCGGCGAGCGCGTGCCCGTCATAGGCGCTGACGGGGTTCTTGTGAGCGAGCTCGCCCGCGTGCACCTCCCACGGCTCCTCGGCGGCGAACGCGACCAGGTCCGCATCGTGCCCGGCCGCGATGGCGCCCTTGGTGCCCAGCCCGGCCCAGAGGGCGGGCCGCGCGGACATCCACCCCATGACCTCCGTGAGCGAGTAGCCGCGCACCCGGGCACCGGTCCACACCGCGGCGAGCGACGTCTGGAGCCCCGCGATGCCGCCCCAGGCGACCCCGAAGTCGCCGTCGCCCGCGAGCTTGAGGTCCGCCGTGGCGGGGGAGTGGTCCGAGGCGACGAAGTCGATGGTGCCGTCGGCCAGCGCCTCCCACAGGCGCTCGCGGTTCTCCTCGGAGCGGATGGGCGGGCAGCACTTGTACTGCGTTGCGCCGTCGGGGACGTGCTCCGCGTCGAAGGTCAGGTAGTGGGGGCAGGTCTCCACCGTGAGCGGCAGCCCCTCGGCCTTGGCCTCGGCGATCAACGGCAGCGCGGCGGCCGCCGAGAGGTGCAGGATGTGCGCCCGCGCGCCCGTCTCCCGCATCGCGGCGATGACGGTCTCGATCGCGCTCGTCTCCGCGGCCTGCGGTCGCGTGGCCACGAACGCTCCGAAGTCGCGCCCGGGCGCCGTGTCGTAGGCGTCCAGCACCTCAGGGTCCTCGGCATGCACGATGAGCAGCCCGCCGAAGCCCGCGATCTCCTCCATCGCCCGGACCAGCTGGCCGCCGCTGAGATGCTCGAACTCGTCGACGCCGCTCGGCGCGAGGAAGCACTTGAAGCCGAAGACCCCCTCGCCCCACAGCTCGCGCAGCGAGCCCAGGTTGGACGGCACGGCGCCGCCCCAGAAGCCCACGTTGACGTGCGTCTTGCCGGCCGCGGCGGCCTTCTTCGCCTCGAGCGCCGCGGGGGACACCGTCGGCGGGATCGAGTTGAGCGGCATGTCGATCAGCGTGGTGACGCCGCCGGCCCGCGCCGCGCGGGTGGCCGAGTCGAAGCCCTCCCACGCGGTGCGGCCCGGCTCGTTGACGTGCACGTGGGTGTCCACGGCGCCGGGGATGAGCACCTCGTCCGGCGCGAGCACCACCTCGGGGACGTCGGGCGCGGGCGCGTCGACCGGTCCCACGGCGGCGATGCGGCCGTCGCGCACGAAGATCGCGGCCGGCACCTCCCCCGTGGGCAGGACGGCGCGGCGTGCGCGGATGACGAGGTCGTGGCTCATCTGGTTCCTCCGGGTGGGGTGACAGACTGGCGGGCGTGTTCGAGATCGCGCGCGAGGCGCTGGGGGTGCTCCATGAGGGCGGCGCGCTCGGCGTCGTGGTCGTGACCGCGGTGCACGGCTCGACGCCCCGCGCGCCCGGCTCGGCGATGGCGGTCGCCGCGGACGGCCGTGCGATCGGCGCGATCTCCGGCGGCTGCATCGAGTCCGAGGCGTACGAGCTCGCGCTCGCGCGGCTCTCGGATCCGGCGCCCGTGACCGAGACGCTCGGCGGCGAGGGAGACCTGCTGCGTCCCGGCCTCGCGTGCGGGGGCGCGGTCGACGTGGTCGCGTTCCGCGTCGCTCCCGGCGACGCGAGCATCGTGCACCCGCTCGAGGCCTCGCTCGACGACGGCGAGGTGACGATGCTCCTCCCGGGCGGCCACCGCATCGTCCGTCCGCGCGCCCCGCGGCTGGTGATCGTCGGCGCCGTGGACTTCAGCCCCGCGCTCGCGGCGGCGGGGCGCGCGCTCGGGTACCGCGTGATCGTGGTCGACCCGCGCCCCGTGTTCGCGACCGCGGAGCGCATCCCCGCGGCCCACGAGGTCCATGTCGCGTGGCCGGACGCGTTCCTGTGCTCGTTCGAGATCGAGGAGTCGACCGTGATCTGCGTCCTCACGCACGACGACCGCGTCGACGTGCCCGCGCTCCAGGCCGCCCTCGCATCGTCCGCCGGCTACGTGGGCGCGATGGGCTCGAGGGTCACGCACGAGCGCCGGCTCGAGCGGCTGCGCGAGGCGGGCGTGGGGGACGATGCCGTGGCGCGGCTGCGCTCGCCGATCGGCCTGGACCTGGGAGGGTCCTCGCCCGCCGAGACGGCGATCGCGATCCTCGCCGAGGTGATCGCGGACCGTCACGCGGCCAGCGGGCGCCCCCTCCGGGAGCTGGGCGGCGTCATTCATCGGAGGTCCGAGGACTGAGCGTCCCGGCCGCGAGCCGAGGCGGCGAGGCGCCACACGCGGTCGCGCGTCATCGGCACCTCCATCGGGCGCACCCCGATCGCCCGGCGGATCGCGTTCGCCAGGGCTGGCGCGACCGGGTTGTACGGCGACTCGGACATCGACTTCGCGCCCAGGGGGCCGAGCGAGTCCGAGGTCTCCGCGAAGTACACCTCGGTCTCGGGGACGTCCGCGATCTGCGGCACGCGGTAGACGCGGAAGGCCGGGTTGGTGGGCGAGCCCTGGTCGCCGACGAGGACCTCCTCGTACAGCGCGGAGCCGATGCCCTGCGCGACGCCGCCCTCGATCTGGCCCCGGCACTGCGCGGGGTTGAGGACCACGCCCGCGTCCGCGGCCTGGACCGACTGGAGGATCCGCACGCGGCCCGTCTCGACATCGACGGCCACCCGCGCGGCGTGGACGTTGAACGCGAGCGAGCGGATCTTGCCATCGGTCTCGCCATGCGCGGTGAGCCCCTCCTCGGGGATCTCCGCGCCGTCGTCGAGCAGCTCGCGCAGCGCGACGGCCGCGGCGTGCACCGCCTTGCCCGCCACCGTGATGCCGGTGGAGCCCCACGCGCCCGTGTCGTGGGTGGTGGCGTCCGTGTCCGACGTACGCAGCCGCACCGCCGCGGGCGAGCGGCCCAGCACCTCCGCCGCCAGCTGTGCGAGCACGGTGTGCGTCCCGTTGCCGAACTCGACGGTGCCGGCCGCGACCTCGACCGTGCCGTCGGGGAACGCGGTGACCGCGGCGGTCGCGGGGTGCCCGCGCGGCGGGATGGTCGCGATCATGCTGAGCGCCATGCCCTCGCCCACGGCCCAACCCTCCGGAGCCTCGACGCCGTTGCCGCGCACCAGCGCCGCCTGGGCGAGGTCGAGGCACTGGTCCAGGCCGTACGAGCCGAAGATGAGGTCCTCGTGGTGGCGCCGCTCGGTCACGCCGAGCTTGTCGCCGTCGCGCACCGCGTTGATGCGGCGCAGCTCGAACGGGTCGATCCCCAGCTGCAGGGCGAGCTCGTCGAGAGCGGACTCGACCGCGAAGATCACCTGCCCCAGCCCGTAGCCGCGGAAGGCGCCGGCGGGGGTGGTGTTCGTGTAGACCACCTCGGCATGCAGGCGCTTGGCGGGTGAGCGGTACGCCTCGAGCGACTCGGCGCACCCGTGGAACATCACGCCGATCGCGTGGTTGCCGTACGCGCCGGTGTTGGACAGCACCTCGATGTCCATGGCGGTGAGCCGGCCGTCGGAGTCGGCCCCGAGCGTCGCGGTGACCCGGAAGGGGTGGCGCGTCGCGGTGCGCACGAACTCCTCCTCGCGCGTCATCTCGTACGCCACCGGACGGCCGGTCCGCAGCACGGCCAGCGCCACGATGTCCTCGGTGAAGATCTCCTGCTTGCCGCCGAAGCCGCCGCCGACGCGCGCGGCGAACACGCGCACCGTGGTGGGGTCGAGGTCGAGCACCACCGCGAGCTCGTCGCGGGTCAGGAACGGCACCTGGCTGCTGGTGCGCAAGGTGAGGCGGCCGTCGTCGGCGATCCAGCCGATCGAGCCGTGCGTCTCGAGCTGCGCGTGGCTGACGCGTGCGTTCGACCAGGTGCCGGTCGCGACGACGGTGGACCGTGCGAGGCCTCGTCCGACGTTGCCGTAGGCGCCCCGCCAGGACGCGACGACGTTGCGTGACGCGTCCTCGACCCCGTCCTCCGGGGTCAGGCCCGGGTGCACCAGGGGTGCGCCGGGCGAGCGGGCCTCCTCTGGATCGAGCACGGCGGGTAGGACCTCGTAATCGACGCGCAGCGCGGCGCAGCCCGCCTCCGCGAGGGCGGGCGTGTCCGCGACCACGGCCGCGACGCGCTGGCCGCGGAAGCGCACCGTGGAGTCGAGGATGCGGGTGTCGCGAGGGTCGTCGAGCCGGTTCGCGTGGCGCGCGGTCGAGTAGCGGGTCACGGGCGCGTCCTCGTGGGTGAGGACCGCGTGGACGCCCGGGATCGCGAGCGCCTCCGTCGCGTCGATGGAGACGATGCGCGCGTGAGCGTGGGGCGATCCGAGCACCTTCAGGTGGGTGAGGCCGGGCACGTCGACGTCGAACGTGTACGGCTCTCGCCCCTGCACCACGCGGTCCGCCGCGGGCGGCCGCGCGTTTGTGCCCGCCGGCGCCGGCGCATCGTCCGTCCCGCCCGGGCACCCCACGCACTCCCCGCCGCAGCCGCGGACCGCGTGCTCCACGGCCTCGCGGATGGGCCGGTAGCCCGTGCAGCGGCACAGGTTGCCCTTGAGGCGGCGGTCGAGGTCGTCGAGGTCGTCCTCGGTGAGCGTCGAGGCGGTGACGGTCATGCCGGGCGTGCAGAAGCCGCACTGGAAGGCGAAGTGGCGTGCGAACGATTCCTGGACCGCGTGCGCCACGTCGCCAGGCGCGAGGCCTCCGGCGGTGGTCACGTCCCTGCCTTCGGCACGGACCGCGGGGTAGAGGCACGAATGCACCGGGCGGCCGTCGACCAGCACGGTGCACGCGCCGCAGTCGCCCGCGTCGCAGCCCTTCTTCACCTCGAAGCGGCCCTGGTCGCGCAGGTACGTGCGCAGGCACTGGCCCGGCGCGGGCTCGCCCTCGACGGGCGCGCCGTCGACGTCCATCCTCATGCGAGCCCCTCCGCGACCTCGGCCGCGAGCACGCCCGCGACGTGCCGGCGCCAGTCCGCGGCGCCCAGGGCGTCGGTGTAGTAGCCGTCGGCCGCGCGCGCATCGTCCCGCACCCGGTCGGGTGCGGGCGGGGCCTCGTACCTCAGCACGGTGGGGGTGAGCGTGGCTGCGGTGATGACGATGACGGTGCGTCCGTCGTCGTGAGCGCGGCCGGTCACGACGGCGCCCGAACGACCCAGCTCCGCCAGCGCAAGCTTGCGAAGGGCGGTGCGCGCGCGGAGGGCATCGGTGCCGATGCGCACCTCGCGCACCAGGTCGCCATGCGCGAGCGTGGTGGTGCCGTTCCCGGTGGGCAGCGAGGCGACGGGGACGATGCGCTCCTCGCCGGCGGCGGTCCAGATCACGGCGTCGGCGTCGAGGGTGACGCACGCGGCGAGCATCGCGGCGGCGGAGAAGCCGCGACAGATGTTGCCGACCACGGTCGCCTCGTTCCAGATCTTGAAGCTTGCGAGCAGCGCGTTCGCGGCGTCGGCGAACAGGGGCTGCGCGGTCCAGCCCACGTGCGGGGGCAGGGCGAGCAGGTCCGCGATGGTGCAGGTCGCGCCGATGGTGAGGCCGTCTTGGCTCACCTCGAGGCCCGGCCACCCCATGCCCGCCAGGTCCACGAGGCCCGTGACGTCGCGGTTCGGCTCGGAGAACAGCCACGTGCCTCCCGCGAGGAAGCGCTCGCCGGGGGCCAGTGCAAGGTCTTCGCGGGTGGTGGCGCGGCGGTAGCTCGCGACCGCTGTCAGATCCATCACGCCTCCTTCCGACCGGACTTTTCCGGCGAGTCTGCCACGCCCGAAAGTCACGCTTGTGTCACGGAACCCGGAATTTACGAGGGCGAAACACAAACACGCATGTTCATGAAATCTACATTCCATAACGTCATCGGCGACGTGCCGGACGTATGTGTCCGGCTGCCGCGGGAGGCTGCCCCACCACCCTGCGCTCGCGGCGGACCACGCGTCCATTCCACGAGGGAGACACCATGCGTTTCATCACCGGCAAGGCGGGCCGCACGGCCGCCGTCGCCACCGCGGCAGTCGCGGCGCTCGCGCTCGCGGGCTGCTCGTCGAGCGAGGCGGAGCCCGAGGGCTCGCCCACCGGTGCCGCGGGCACCACCGAGGAGACCACCGCGGCGGTCGAGCCCGGCACCTACGGCGACTTCGCCGTCCAGCTGTCGTGGATCAAGAACGAGGAGTTCTCGGGCGAGTTCTTCGCCGACGCGAACGGCTACTACACCGACGCGGGCTTCGCCTCGGTCTCCCTGACCCCCGGCCCGTCGACCGGTGCGGCCGAGCTGCTCTCGGGCACCGCGGACGTCGCGCTCTCGGACGCCGTCTCGATCGGCTCGGCGGTCGCCGCCGAGGAGGCGCCGCTCAAGATCATCGGCACCACCTACCAGAAGAACCCCTTCACGGTCCTGTCGCTCGCTGACGGCGGCAACATCGCGACGGTCGATGACATGGTCGGCAAGAAGATCGGCGTCCAGGCGTCCAACACCTCGCTGTTCGAGGCGCTCCTCGCCGCCAACGGCCTGACCGCCGACGACGTCACCATCGTCCCCGTCGAGTACGACCCGGCGCCGCTCACCAACGGCGAGGTCGACGGCTTCATCGCCTACCTCACCAACGAGTCCATCACCGTCGAGGCCGCCGGCTACGACACGGTGAACCTGCCCTTCGCGGACAACGGCCTGCCGTTCGTCGCGGAGACCATCACGGTCACCGACCAGTCGATCGCGGAGAACCGCGACGCGCTCAAGGCGTTCCTGTACGCCGAGATCCTCGGCTGGACCGACGCGGTCAACGACCCGGCCGAGGGTGCGCGTCTCGCGTACGAGGTCTACGGCGCGGACCTGGGCCTCGACCCCGCCAACTCCGAGGCGGGCGCGATCGCGCAGGCCGAGGACCTGGTCGTCTCGGAGGAGACGGTCGCGAACGGCCTCTTCACCATCTCGGACGAGCTCCAGGCCTCGACCCTCGCGTCGCTCGCCGGCGCGGGCATCGAGCTCGAGGCCTCGGACCTCTTCGACCTCAGCCTGCTGGCCGAGGTCTACGAGGAGCACCCCGAGCTCATCGCCTACGCGGGCTGATCTGCGAGCATCACAGTGACCGACGTCACCGAGTCCGGTGCCCGGGGCGAGACCGCCCCGGGCACCGGCCTGCAGATCTCCGGCCTCACCAAGGTCTTCACCTCCGGGAAGAAGACCGTCACCGCGCTCCAGGACGCCAACCTCCACACCGAGCGCGGATCGTTCCTCGCGCTGCTCGGCCCGTCGGGCTGCGGCAAGTCGACCATCCTGCGCATCCTCGCGGGGCTCGAGGAGCCCACGAGCGGCACCACGCGCGTCGACGGACGGTCCCCGAAGGACCTGCGCGCCTACAACGAGCTCGGCATCGCGTTCCAAGACAGCGCGCTGCTGCCGTGGCGTTCGGTCTACAACAACATCAAGCTTCCGTTCGAGGTCGCCGGCAAGGACGTCGACCACGACTACATCGAGGAGCTCATCGCGCTCGTGGGCCTCACGGGCTTCGAGAAGGCCAAGCCCTCGCAGCTCTCGGGCGGCATGCGCCAGCGCGTGTCCATCGCGCGTGCGCTGGTGCTCAAGCCCTCGGTGCTCCTGCTCGACGAGCCGTTCGGCGCGCTCGACGACATGACGCGGCAGCGCCTCAACCTCGAGCTCATGCGCATCCTCGCGGCCAAGCCCGCGACCACGCTGCTGGTGACGCACGGCATCACCGAGGCGATCTTCCTCGCGGACCAGGTCGCGGTCATGAGCCCCAGGCCCGGCCGGGTCAAGGAGGTCATGGAGATCGACCTGCCGCGCCCTCGCACACCCGACATCCAGCGCAGCCCCGAGTTCCACGCCTACGTGGACCAGGCGTCGGAGCTGCTCTTCGGCGCCGGCGGCGCGGCCACCGAGGACGACTGATGGATCGCCGGCTCCCGTCGTGGGCCATCGTCCTGCTCAGCACCACCGGCCTCGTCGCGTTCTGGTGGATCTCCTCGGTGACGATCTTCGCGAACGTCGGCTCGGGCGACACCAAGGCGATCCCGACGCCGTGGCAGGTGATCCAGGAGTACGGCACCATCGGCTGGGAGTTCTACGTCACGCACTTCTCGGTGACGCTCAACGAGGCGCTCCAGGGCTACCTGTGGGGCAACGGCGTGGCCCTTGTGCTCGCCGCGATGGTGATGGTGCTTCCCAAGCTCGAGGGCGCGGTCATGCAGCTCGCGGTCATCTCGTACTGCATCCCGATCGTCGCGATCGGGCCGCTGCTGGTGCTGATCTTCGAGGTGCCCAAGAAGGGAGAGCCCTCGGGCACCGCGATCTTCATCGCGGCGCTGAGCGTGTTCTTCACCACGGTCGTGGGATCGCTGCTGGGTCTGCACGCGGCGGACAAGTCGAGCCTCGACGTCGTCCACGTCTACGGCGGCAACGCCTTCACCCAGCTGCGCAAGGTGCGCGTGATCTCCGCGATGCCCGCGGTGCTCACCGCGCTTCAGATCGCGGTGCCCGCGGCCTTCCTGGGTGCGGTGCTCGGCGAGTACTTCGGCAAGGTCGAGACGGGGGTCGCCACGGCGATGATCATCGCGCAGCAGCAGCTGAACTCGCCGCGGGTGTGGGGCATCGCCCTCGCCTCGGGCGCGATCGCCCTCACGCTGTACCTCCTGGTCGGGCTGCTCACGCGGCTCGCGACCCCCTGGGCGAAGGGAGCCGAGGCATGACGGATGTCACCTCGACCACGCTGCCGGCCAACCCGCAGGTCACCGAGCTCGCCGACAAGGTGCGCCGCCAGGCGCGCCAGGCGACGCTCAAGTCGCTCGGCTCGTCGCTGCTCACGTTCGTCCTCACGCTCGTGGCGGTGGTCGCGATGTGGCAGATCGTGCTGTGGGTCTCCGACCTCTCGCCCTATGTGGCGAAGGGGCCCGTGGACGTGTGGAACTTCTTCTTCGTGGAGGAGGACGCGGCCGAGAACCGGGCGGAGATCGCGTCGAACCTCGCGATCACGATGCGCGACGCGACGGTCGGCTTCGTCGCCGGCCTTCTGCTGGCGCTCCTCGGCGCCATCGGTTTCCGTCTCTCCAAGGGGTTCGAGCACGCGGCGATGCCGCTCGCGCTGCTGCTGCGCTCGGTGCCCCTCATCGCGTTCGCCCCGGTGATCATCATGATCTTCGGGCGCGAGTTCATGACGGTGGCGGTCATGGGCGGCATCGTGGTGCTGTTCCCGGCGCTGGTGAACATCGCCTTCGGCCTCAAGCAGGCCTCCACCCAGGCGCTCGAGGTGGTCGAGGTCTACGGCGGCAGCCCCATGAAGCAGCTCACCACGGTGGCCCTGCCCGCGTCCCTCCCGGCCTTCTTCGCCGCGGTGCGCGTCTCGGTTCCGGGCGCCATCACGGGTGCGCTGCTCGCCGAGTGGCTCGCCACCGGTGGCGGCATCGGCGGCGTCATCTACGGCTACGCTACCGGGGCGAAGTTCGACGAGCTGTGGGCGTCCGTGGTCGTGGTGACCGGCGTCTCGCTCGTCCTCTACAACCTCGTGGCGATCGTCGAGAACACGGTGCTCGCCCGCATGGGGATGCATCCGGAGAAGAGGGTCTAGGCGTGAGCGCAGTCGGCGGCGAACCGGACGAGTCCGCCGCGCGGCTCGGAGCACGGCTGCGCGAGCTCCGTCGCTCCCGTGGGCTCACGCTGGTCCAGCTCGCGGACGCGACCGAGCTGTCGCACCCGTTCCTGTCGCAGGTGGAGCGCGGCCTGGCCAACCTCTCGCTGCAGTCGCTCCGGCGCATCGCGGTCGCGCTCGAGACGAGCCCGGTCGAGCTGGTCGCGGCGGCCGAGGCGGAGGACGGTTCCGCGCCGCGACGCATCGAGGTGGTGCGCGCGGGATCGCGCCGCCCCACACCCGAGGGCTTCGCGCGCGGCACCGCGGTGTCGCTCGCGCGGGGCGCGAGGCCCTTCACGCCGATCATGGTCGACTCGGATGCCTCGGAGCCGGGCGAGGTGTTCACGCACGCGGAGGACGAGTTCGTGCTGGTGCTCGAGGGGGCCGTCGTGGCCGAGCTCGACGGGCGAGCGCACGCCCTGGCCGAGGGCGACTCGGTGTACTACGCGGGCGGGGTCACGCACCGGTGGTGGTCCGAGCAGACGTACCGGCTGCTCGTGGTGAAGCAGCAGGCGCGATAGCGCGGCGCGGCGCGTCGTCGCGGCGCGTTGTGGTGTGTGGTGAGGTCCTCGCACCTTTCCTGCACGAAGGTTCTGACCGCAGCCCGGACCCAGGCTGCGCCGTGCGCCGTGCGCCGTGCGCCGTGCGCCGTGCGCCGAGCAACCGTGCCCGCGGCTGGTCTTGCGCCGGTGATCTGTGCGCCGGTGATCTGTGCGCCGGTCGTCCCCTCGTGCAGGAAAGGCGCGAGGACGTCGCATGAAGCCTGTCGCCGGCGCGCCGACACGCCCGCACGCGGGCACGGCGTGCACAGCGCCCAGAACCCGCCGGGCGCTCTCAGCCGCGCAGCAGCCCTGCGGCCTCCGTCACGCGCCCGGCGATCTCCCGGGAGTCGGCGCGGACCAGCTCGCCGTCCACCACCACGGCGTCGCCCTGCACCAGCATCCGTCGTACGCGCGGCAGCGAGCCGAGCCCGAGCGCCGCCACGGGATCCGCGATCCCGGCATGCTCGACCTCGCCCAGCTCCCACAGCACGATGTCCGCGAGCTTGCCCACCTCGAGCGAGCCGATCTCCCGCTCCCGCCCGAGCACCCGAGCGCCGCCCATGGTCGCGAGGCGGAGCGCATCGCGCACGGGCATCGCACCCGCACCGTCGCGCAGGCGCGCGAGCAGCGCGGCCTGACGGATCTCCGAGCCCAGGCGGCCGTGCTCGTTCGAGGCGGCGCCGTCCACGCCCAGGCCCACGGGGGCACCCGCATCCACCAGGGAGCGCACCGGCGCGATGCCTGCCGCGAGCCGCGCATTCGACGACGGGCAGTGCGCGACCCCGGTGCCGGTGGCCGCGAAGCGAGCGACATCGTCGGGCGACAGATGGACGCAGTGGGCCATCCATACGTCCGATCCCAGCCACCCGAGCGACTCGAGGTAGTCGGTGGGTCCCATCCCGAACCGCTCGTGGCAGAACGCCTCCTCCTCGACGGTCTCCGCGCCGTGCGTGTGAAGGCGCACCCCGAGCGACCGGGCGAGGCCGGCCGACTCGCGCAGCAGGTCCGCCGTCACCGAGAACGGGGAGCAGGGCGCGATCGCGACGCGCACCATCGAGTCGAACGATGCGTCGTGGTACCGGGTGACGGCCTCCGCTGAGGCGGCGAGAGCATCGTCCGTCGTCTCGACGGCGAAGTCCGGCGGGAGGCCGCCCTGAGATTCGCCCAGGTCCATCGAGCCGCGCGTCGCGTGGAGGCGCAGCCCGAGCCCGGCGGACTCGTGGACGATCGCGCCGACGATGTCGCCCGAGCCGTGGGGGAAGATGTAGTGGTGGTCGCCCACGGTGGAGCAGCCCGAGCGCGCGAGCACCGCCATCGCGCCGGCGGCCGCGGCCCCCGCGGTGCGCTCGTCGATGCGCGACCACGTGGGGTACAGCGCGACGAGCCAGTCGAAGAGGATCGAGTCCTGCGCCCACCCGCGCGTGAGCCACTGGTAGAGGTGGTGGTGCGTGTTGACCAGGCCGGGCGTGACGAGCGCGCCGCGCGCGTCGACGCGATCGGGGAAGGCGTCGCGCACATCGGACGGGGCGGATCCCTCGCCGAGGCCCAAGATGCGTCCTCCGCGCACCGCGATCCATCCGCGCGACAGCTCGGTGCCTGCCGCGTCCATCGTCGCGATGTGCCCGCCCTCGATCAGGGTCGGTCCGGCCATGGCGTCTCCTCGGGGCTCGTGTGCGTCAGGCCAGGGTAATGGGCGGATCAGCCGCCCTGGGCGGAGAAGTGCATCCAGTCGTCGAGCTTGTCCCACGTGCCGCCCCAGGTCCAGCCGAGCTCCTCGAAGTCGTCGATGATCTGCTGCTGGCTCTCGATCATGCCGGGGCGCAGCCAGTCGCGGTCGAGGTACGCACGCGCGAGCTCGGGGAACACCGCCCCGTCGCGCTGCCACGGGTTGTGGAACGGGTTGATGTCGATCGCGAGGCCCTTGGCATGCTCGGACCAGACGTCGAAGCCCCCGGTGACCTTGCGGCACTCGAAGCTGATGGTGACGTTCTGGTCGCCGGTGTGGGCGCCGTTGACCTCCTCCCACGTGGTGACGCGCATCTCCTCGATGGGGAAGCGACGCTCGTACATGCCCTCGAACGCCGTGACCACGTCGTCGGCGTACTGCGCGGAGGTGATCATCTCGCCCGTGTGGGGCTGCCCGTCGAAGCCCCAGAACGGCATGACGATGTAGGCGAGGTCGCTGGCCGGCACCGGGCACTGCTCGCGCCAGCTCGAGCGGGCCAGGACATCGGCGGGGACCTCGGAGACGGTGGCGAACCACGCATCGTCCTCGGGGTCGGGGTAGGCGCCCTCGCGGGGCTCGAGACGGCGGTCGCGGAGCTCCTCGGGCGTGGCGCCGGGCTTGCCCAGGCCGTTGTCCTGCTTCTTCAGCACGGTCTGGCCCAGCCAGTCGGGCCGCGCGAACTCGGAGACGGGCGCGGCGGTCGCGCTGGGCTCCGGGGTCACGGAGGGCTCGGCGGTGGGCGTGGGGGTCGCTGAGGGGGAGGGGACGATGCTCGGCTCGGGTGTCGCGGAGGCGGTCGCCGACGTCTCGGGGCTCGTGGTGACAGCGCCCGTCTGCTGCGCCGTCGAGCCGTTCGACGAGGCCGAGCACGAGGCGACGGCCACGGCCAGGCCCAGGCCGCCGGCGAGCACCGTGAGGATCGCACGGGTACGGGTCGAGGCGAGGGCGTGGCGGGGAGACATGCGGTCAAGGCTAGTGGGGGCGCGTGGGTGTCGGTAGGTCGTGGTGGGATAGTGCCGTGACCGACCCCCGCGCCCGCCACCAGCAGCTCGTCCAGGAGATCGAGGCTCACCGCCACGCGTACTACGAGCTCGATGCGCCCACCGTCTCCGACTCCGCGTACGACTCGCTCGAGCGCGAGCTGCGCGAGCTCGAGGCGCAGTGGCCCGAGCTCGCCACGCCCGAGAGCCCCACGCAGACCGTGGGAGGCGCGGTCGCGCAGGGCTTCGCCTCCGTCAAGCATCGCGAGCGCATGATGAGCCTCGACAACGCGTTCTCGCTCGAGGACGTGGAGGCGTGGCTCGCGCGCGTGGAGAAGGACGCCGGCGAGCAGAGCGTGGTGTGCGAGCCCAAGATCGACGGGCTGTCGATCTCGCTCACCTACGAGGACGGCGTGCTGGTCCGCGGCGTGACGCGCGGCGACGGCACCACCGGCGAGGACGTCACGGCGAACGTGCTCACCATCGCGGGCCTGCCTCGCGTGCTCGCCGGCGACCGGGTGCCCGCGGTCGTGGAGGTGCGCGGCGAGGTCTACCTGCCGGTCGCGGCCTTCGAGGAGCTCAACGCGCGCCTGCTGGAGGACGGCAAGGCCCCCTACGCCAACCCGCGGAACACCGCGGCGGGATCGCTGCGCCAGAAGGACGCGGCGGTGACCGCGACGCGGCCGCTCGCGGTGACCACCTACGCGCTCGGTGCGCTCGAGTGGGGCGCGACCGAGCCGCATCCGGCGATCGGCTCCCAGCACGGGGTCTACGAGGTCCTCGCGTCGTGGGGCCTGCCGGTGAGCGAGCACGCGCGCGTGGTCCGCGGCGTCGAGGAGGTCGCGGGCTACCTGCGCGAGCTCGAGGACAAGCGGCACTCGTTGATCCACGAGATCGACGGGGCGGTGCTCAAGGTCGACGACCGCGGGGTGCAGGGCGCGCTCGGGTCGACGTCGCGCGCGCCGCGCTGGGCGATCGCCTACAAGTTCCCCCCGGAGGAGGTGCACACCACGCTCGAGGACATCCGCGTCGATGTCGGGCGCACCGGGCGCGTCACCCCCTATGGAGTCATGACGCCGGTGCTGGTGGCGGGCTCGACCGTGACGTTCGCGACGCTGCACAACGCGCACGAGGTCAAGCGCAAGGGCGTGCTCATCGGCGACACGGTGGTGCTACGCAAGGCGGGCGACGTGATCCCCGAGATCGTCGGCCCCGTGGTCGCCGCGCGCACCGGCGCGGAGCGGGAGTGGACGATGCCCGCGGAGTGCCCGTCGTGCGGCACCCGCCTCGCGGAGCAGAAGGAGGGCGACAAGGACCTCCGCTGCCCCAACTCGGAGGGCTGCCCCGCGCAGATCGTGGACCGCATCGCGTTCATCGGCTCCCGTGGCGCCTTCGACGTCGAGGTGCTCGGGGAGAAGGCGGCGGCGGCGCTCGTGGAGTCGGGGGTGCTCGCGAACGAGGCCGGCCTGTTCTCGCTGACGGAGGCGGACCTCACGAGGGTCCCGCTGTTCACGTACGAGGTGGACGAGAAGCTGACCAGGAAGCAGGTCGAGGCTGGGATTGAGGGGCGCAAGGCCGGCGACCTCTCCGCCAACGGCCAGAAGCTGCTCGACAACCTCGCAGGCGCGCGCTCGCAGCCGCTGTGGCGCGTGCTGGTGTCCCTGTCGATCCGGCACGTCGGGCCCACCGCGAGCCGTGCGCTCGCGGCCGCCTTCGGCTCGATGGACGCGATCCGCTCGGCCTCGGAGGATCAGCTCGCGGCCGTCGAGGGCGTGGGCCCGGTGATCGCGGAGTCGGTGCTCCAGTGGTTCACGGTGCCGTGGCACGTCGAGATCGTTGAGCGATGGGCCGAGGCCGGGGTGCGCATGGAGGACGAGCGTGACGAGTCGATCGCGCGCACCCTCGAGGGCCTCACCATCGTCGCGACGGGCTCGCTCGAGGGCTTCACCCGCGACTCCGTGAAGGAGGCGATCATCTCGCGCGGCGGCAAGGCGGCGGGGTCGGTCTCGAAGAACTCCGACTACGTGGTGATCGGCGCCAACGCGGGGTCGAAGGCAGCGAAGGCCGAGTCGCTCGGCGTACCCATGCTCTCCGAGGCGCAGTTCGTGCGCCTGCTCGCGGAGGGCCCCGCGGGTCTCGACTGACCCCTGACGCACGTCGGCGGCCGTGGGTAGGCTGGCGAGCAAGGGGGAGGGAGGAACGTATCGTGATGAACTCCGCACTCGTCATCGGCGTCGTCGCCGGCGTCGTGGTCCTGGCGGTCCTCGTGACGGTGCTCGTCGTCTCGGTCGCTCGTCGTGGCCCGCAGCCCCCGCGCTCGCACCCGCAGCCGCATCCCGGCGAGGACGCCGCTCGCGGTCCGACGGGCCAGCACCCCGACCCGGTCCAGGGGACGCCGTCGGAGACGTCTGTCCCCCACTGGGACCGCCGCATCGACCCGAATGAGGGCCCACAGTGAGATCTGCCGTCCGCGTCATCAAGCCCGACGAGAAGTCCCGCCTCCAGGAGATCGGCGAGCTCACCGCGCTCGCCTACCTCGCGGACGGCCTCGTGGACCACGCCCACCCGTACCTCCCTCAGCTGCGCGATGCGCAGGCGCGCGCCGAGGGCGCGGAGCTGCTCGCCATGATGGACGGGGAGAAGGGCGAGGGGGCGATCGTCGGCACCATCACGCTCGTGCCGCCCGGCAGCCCCTTCATCGAGCTCGCGCAGAACGGCGAGTACGAGCTGAGGATGCTCGCGGTCTCGCCCATCGAGCGCGGTCGGGGCATCGGGCGCGACCTGGCGCGCGCCGCCATGGAGCGGGCAGTCGAGGAGGGCGCGCCCCGCATCGTCCTGTCGACCATGGAGACGATGCACGTGGCCCACCGCCTCTACGAGCGGATGGGGTTCACGCGGCGCGAGGAGCTCGACTGGCTCGTGGTCGACAACGAGGACGGCTCGGTGACCCGGGTGCCGCTCGAGGGCGGCCGGGCCCCCGAGGGCGCCATCCGGCTGCTCGGCTACTCGTGGGAGCCGTGAGCCGCGCGACCGCCGTGCGGTGACGGCGCCGTGAGCGGGACCGCGCGCCACTAGACTCGACGCCATGTCTTCCCTTGAGCGATCCGATGTGGCGCGCCTCGCGGCGCTCGCCCGCATCGACATGACCGACGCGGACCTCGACCGCCTCTCGGGCCAGCTCGCCGTGATCGTCGACGCCGTCGCCAAGGTGGCCGAGGTCGCCGGCGAGGACGTCCCGGCGACGAGCCACCCGATCCCGATGGCCAACATCCACCGCGAGGACGTGGTCCGCCCGTCCTTCGCGCAGGACGATGCGCTGGCCGCCGCCCCCGAGGCGGAGGACGGACGCTTCCGCGTGCCGCAGATCCTGGGGGAGGAGGCGTGACCATGACGGATTGGACTCGCAAGACGGCCGCCCAGATGGCCGACGCCCTCGCCGCAGGCGAGGTCACCTCGGTCGAGCTGGTGCAGGCGCACCTCGACCGCATCGCCGCCGTGGACGGCACCGTGGAGTCGAACAGCGTCCACGCGTTCCTCCACATCGACGCCGAGGGTGCGCTCGAGGCCGCCCGCGCGGTCGACGCCGATCGCGCCGCGGGCGTCGAGCTGCCCCGACTGGCCGGCGTGCCGATCGGCATCAAGGACGTCCTGGTCACCAAGGGCCTGCCCACGACGGCCGGCTCACGCATCCTCGAGGGCTGGATCCCGCCGTACGACGCGACGGTGACCCGCCGCGTCCGCGAGGCGCGCATGCCGATCCTCGGCAAGACCAACATGGACGAGTTCGCGATGGGCTCCTCCACGGAGCACTCGGGCTACGGCCCGACGCGCAACCCGTGGGACCTCGACCGCATCCCCGGCGGCTCGGGCGGCGGCTCGGCCGCAGCGCTCGCGGCCTTCGAGGCGCCCCTCACCATCGGCTCCGACACGGGCGGCTCCATCCGTCAGCCCGCGTCCGTGACCGCGACCGTGGGCGTGAAGCCCACCTACGGCGGCGTGAGCCGCTTCGGCGCGATCGCGCTCGCCTCGTCGCTCGACCAGCTGGGCCCGTGCGGCCGCACGGTGCTCGACACGGCGCTGCTGCACGAGGTCATGGGCGGGCACGACGAGATGGACGCCACCTCGCTGAACGAGCCCGTCCCGGCCGTGGTCGAGGCCGCGCTCGAGGGCGCGCAGATGGACCTCACGGGCGTCAAGGTCGGCGTGGTGCGCGAGCTCAGCGGCGCGGACGGCGGCTACCAGGCCGGCGTGACGCAGCGCTTCGAGGAGTCGCTCGACAAGCTCCGCGCGATGGGCGCCGAGGTCGTCGAGGTCTCCTGCCCGTCCTTCGAGTACGCGCTGGCCGCCTACTACGTGATCCTTCCGTCGGAGGCGTCGTCCAACCTCGCGAAGTTCGACTCGGTGCGCTTCGGCAAGCGCGTCGAGAAGGCGACGGTCGAGAAGACGATGCTCGCGACCCGCGCCGAGGGCTTCGGCGACGAGGTCAAGCGCCGCATCATCCTCGGCACGTACGCGCTGTCGGCGGGCTACTACGACGCCTACTACGGCTCGGCACAGAAGGTCCGCACGCTGGTGCAGCGCGACTTCGACGCCGCGTTCGAGCAGTGCGATGTGCTCGTGTCGCCCACCACGCCGACCACGCCGTTCAAGATCGGCGAGCGTATCGACGACCCCTTGGCGATGTACCTCAACGACATCGCGACCATCCCCGCGAACCTCGCGGGCATCCCCGGCATGTCGCTGCCGTCGGGCCTCGCGCCCGAGGACGGCCTGCCGGTCGGCTTCCAGATCCTGGCGCCGGCCCACGAGGACGCCCGTCTGTACCGGATCGGCGCCGCCCTCGAGGCGTCGCTGACCGCCGAGTGGGGCGGCCCGCTGTCCGCGCAGGCTCCCGAGCTGGAGGTGGCCGAGTGACCACGATGACGTACGAGCAGGCGATGGAGGAGTTCGACCCGGTCTTCGGCATCGAGGTCCACGTCGAGCTCAACACCAAGACCAAGATGTTCTGCGGCTGCGCCAACGAGTTCGGCGCCGAGCCCAACACCCAGGTCTGCCCGGTCTGCCTCGGCCTCCCGGGCGCGATGCCGGTGACCAACCAGAAGGCCGTCGAGTCGGCGATCCGGCTGGGCCTGGCCCTCGGCTGCTCGATCCGTGAGTCCTCGCGCTTCGCCCGGAAGAACTACTTCTACCCGGACCTGTCGAAGGACTACCAGATCTCGCAGTACGACGAGCCGACCTGCTACGAGGGCTCGCTCGACGTGGTCCTCGACGACGGCACCGTGGTGACGGTGGCGATCGAGCGTGCGCACATGGAGGAGGACGCCGGCAAGAACACCCACGTGGGTGGCTCGGGCGGCATCCAGGGCGCCGACTACTCGCTGGTCGACTACAACCGCGGCGGCGTGCCGCTCGTGGAGATCGTCACCAAGCCCGTCACGGGCATGGGCGACCGTACCGCCGAGGTCGCGCGCGCCTATGTGGCGACCATCCGCGACATCGTGCGGGCGCTGGGCATCTCGGACGGCCGCATGGAGCAGGGCTCGGTGCGTGCCGACGTCAACCTGTCCCTGCGTCCCAAGGCGGTCGCGGGCGAGTCGCAGGACGACGTCCCGTTCGGCAAGCGTTCCGAGACCAAGAACGTCAACTCGCTGCGCGCGATCGAGCGTGCGGTGCACTTCGAGGCGGCCCGCCAGGCATCGCTGCTGCTCGCGGGCCAGCCCGTGGTGCAGGAGACCCGTCACTGGCACGAGGACACCTCGTCGACCACGCCGGGCCGCTCCAAGGAGGAGGCGGAGGACTACCGGTACTTCCCGGAGCCGGACCTGCTGCCGGTCCAGCCGTCGCGCGAGTGGGTCGAGGAGCTGCGGGGCACCATCCCCGAGCACCCCGCCAAGATGCGTGCGCGTCTGCGCGAGGAGTGGGGCTTCTCCGACCTGGAGATGCGCGACGTGGTCGCCGCCGATGCCCTGGTCCTCATCGCGGACACCGTCGCCGCGGGCGCCACGCCCCAGGCCGCGCGCAAGTGGTGGATGGGCGAGCTGTCCCGCGTCGCGAACGACCGCGAGGTCGCTCTCGCGGAGCTGCCGGTGACGCCCGGCGCGATCGCCGAGCTCCAGGGCCTGGTCGATGAGGGCAAGATCAACGACAAGCTCGCGCGCCAGGCGCTCGAGGGCGTCCTCGCGGGCGAGGGCTCGCCCGCCGAGGTGGTCGCGTCGCGCGGCCTCGAGGTCGTCTCCGACGACTCGGCGCTCGAGAAGGCGGTGGACGAGGCCCTGGCCGCCCAGCCCGACGTCCTCGCCAAGATCCAGGACGGCAAGGTCCAGGCCGCCGGCGCGATCGTCGGCGCGGTCATGAAGGCGACGCGCGGCCAGGCCGATGCGGGCCGCGTTCGGGAGATCATCCTGCAGCGCGCCGGCGTCGAGGGCTGACGCAGGAACCTCGAGCATGCTCAACGAGACCCCCGTTCGCCGCGTGGCGAGCGGGGGTCTCGCGCTCTCGGGGCCCGCGTGCGCGCTCACCTTCGACGACGGCCCCAACGGCCTCGACACGATGCGGCTGCTCGACTTCCTCAAGTCGAGGGGGATCCGCGCGGTGTTCGCGGTGATCGGCTCGGAGATCCTGCGTCCCGCGGGCGAAGGCGGCGACGGGACCCCGATCCCCTCGGGCGCCGAGGTGCTGCGCCGCATCGTCGCCGACGGGCATGTGCTGTGCAACCACTCCACCTCCTATGAGGCCATGGGGGAGTGGGACGCGCTCTCGGTGCGCGACGACATGCTCAGGAACCTCGCGATCATCGAGTCGGTGGTCGGCGACGAGGTCCCCGTGCCGTACTGGCGCGCACCCAACGGCGCGTGGGGCGTCACCGCTCCCGTCGCTGTGCGCCTCGGGATGCAGCCGCTCGACGTGGTCAACACGGTCGAGGACTGGGTCGAGCAGGATCCGGCCGTGCTCGCCTCGCGGCTGAGGCTCGCGATGGTCCCGGGCGAGCTGGTGCTCCTGCATGATGGCGGCGGCAACAGGTCGGGCACGGTCGACGCCGTGATCGAGGTCGTGTCGGAGCGGCTCGACGAGGGCTGGCGGTTCGTGCTTCCCGAGATGCCCTGACGCCTCTGGAACGCGTTGTGCGGCGGCGTGCACCGAGACGCGCGCGGGCATGCTCCGCCGCATCGGGGCCGCCACGTCCCGGGTCAGGCGGCGTCGGTTCTCGTGCTCGGGGACGCGCCCGGCGGCGGGATGGGCTGGGGCCGCCAGGCGCGTGGCGGCCCGAAGCGCGCGCGTCCGCCTTGGCGGGGCACGCGGTCGGGATCGACGGTGGCGGGTGGGATGAACCAGATCTCGGTGTCGGTGGCGCGGACGGTCCAGCCCTGGTCGTGGATGACGTGATGGCAGTGGGAGCACAGGAGCGCGCCGTTCGAGAGGTCGGTGCGGCCGCCTCGGGACCAGAACTGGAGGTGATGGGCCTCGCACCAGGCGGGAGGGACGCCGCAGAAGGCGCATCCGCCGTCGCGCTCGCCCAGTGCGATGCGCTGGGCGCGAGTGAAGGGGTAGGTGCGGCGGCCGAGGTCGAGGAGTTCGCTCTTGGAGCCCAGGACGGCGGGGACGACGAAGGCGGTGGCGGCCAGCCGGCGCGCGGTCGCGATGTCGACGGGTCGGCTGCATCCATCAACCTCGCCGAGGCCCACTCCGGCCCTGAGGTCGGTCTCGCTGACACGCACCACCACGGTGGTGGTGCCCAACAACGGAGTGGTGGATTCGCAGCCCAGCGCGTGTCGGGCGAGGTCGGCAAGGGAGTCGGCGCGCATCTGTTCGGTGGTGCGCTGGTCGATGCCGGGCTGGTCGCGGCTGGCGCGCATCGCCTCGCCGACCAGCGCATCGAGCGCCGCGCGCACGGGCGCGGCCGTCTCGGGATCCAGCTCGCCGTTGATCACCAGCATCCCGGCGCGGTTCTCCCACATGCGCAGGCTCCGGGCGCGGCGCATCCGGGCGACGTCGCGCTCATGCTGCTCGATGTCGAGCGCCGCCTTGAACCGGGCCACGATCCTGGCGAACCGGGTCGCGTCCAGCCCGACCGCCCGCTCCACCAGCTGCGCGGCCGCGCCCTGCCTGGCGTCGTCGGGCACGCCCTCGGCGAGCGAGTCGAGCATGGTGATGATCTGGGCGCCGCAGTCGGCCGAGATCCCGCCCCGATCCAGCGCTGCTGCGACGGCCGGGTACCGCGGTGCAGGCTTCGGCTTGAGAGGCGAAGGTGGCGGGGGAGGCGGCGGGTCCTGCTTCGCACCGTCCGCACCGTCCCCGGCCCCGACGTCGGGATCGTCCGGCCCGTCGTCGGGGTTGCCGCCCTCCATCTCCTCCAGCGTGCGTCCGACCTCGAGCAGGCGCCACGCTTCGGCGCGCGTGGTGCCCATCGCGGCCGCGACCAGGTCCGCGGCGCTGCGATACCCGTGATGCTTCGCGAGCCCGCCCCCGGGGACATCGGACCTGATCGCGATGTCGTGGGCGGTGCGGGCGAGCACCATATCGACCTCGCGAGCCAGCTGCGCCGCATCCCGCAGGCGCTTCACCACGTCCGCCGCTCCGCCAGAGGCCGCCAGCCCGCGCATCGTCCCTACTGCCGCGCGTGCGTCCAGGCAAGCGCGCCCGAACGCGCCGACCGCCGGGTCGGCGCCCGGGTCCGCATCGAACAGGTTCGGGATGTCCATGGCTCCATCCCACCACGAGGGTCTGACATCGCGCTCTGACCATCATCCCAGGTAGATGTGGAAATCGCGCGCGTGAAAGGGCCTGTGGACATCGCCCCGGGGGAGTGGGTGGGCGGGCGCCCGACGGCGCGGCCCCGCCGCCGTCGAGATTGCCGGCATGGGGTCTTGACCTTCCAGTCGGATGGAAGGAATAGCGTCCTGAGTTGTTGCCACTCCCAAGGAGGTCCCCATGGCGCACGACCACACGACGATGACTCACGGCGAGCACGCGCAGCACGACGGCCAGGCTCAGCGTGCCGACCACAGCCAGCAGTCGGATCACACCCACCACGGCACCGACCACAGCGGCCACGCGATGCTCTTCAAGCGGCTGTTCTGGTGGAACCTGCTCCTCGCTGTCCCGGTGATCGCGACCAGCGAGATGGTCGAGGGCTGGCTCGGCTACGACCTTCCGGGCAGCACGTGGATCCCGCCGCTCCTCGGCACCGCGATCTTCGCGTGGGGCGGCTGGCCGTTCCTCAGCATGGCCTGGCGCGACGAGATCACCGTCCGCAAGCCCGGCATGATGACGCTCATCAGCCTCGCGATCACGGTCGCCTTCGCTGCCTCTGCCTCCGCCACCCTGGGCATCGGCGACCTGAGCTTCTGGTGGGAGCTT
>NZ_BBMB01000004.1:86987-248035 GCF_000971235.1 Demequina subtropica | reverse complement strand
GCAGATTCGAGCACTGAGCACCTCGTCGGGCCCCGATCGCGAGGATCGAGCGGGTCACTCCCACTCGATGGTGCCCGGCGGCTTGCTCGTGACGTCGAGCACCACGCGGTTGACCTCCGACACCTCGTTGGTGATGCGGTTGGAGATGTGCGCGAGGACCTCGTAGGGCACGCGCGACCAGTCGGCAGTCATGGCGTCCTCGGAGGACACGGGGCGCAGCACCACGGGGTGGCCGTAGGTGCGGCCGTCGCCCTGCACGCCCACCGAACGGACGTCCGCGAGCAGCACCACGGGGCACTGCCAGATCGACTGGTCCAGGCCGGCCTTGGTGAGCTCCTCGCGCGCGATCGCGTCGGCACGGCGCAGGATCTCGAGGCGCTCCCACGTCACCTCGCCGATGATGCGGATGCCCAGGCCGGGGCCCGGGAACGGCTGGCGGCCCACGATCTCCTCGGGGATGCCCAGCTCACGGCCCACCGCGCGGACCTCGTCCTTGAACAGCGCGCGCAGCGGCTCCACCAGCGAGAACTGGAGGTCGTCGGGAAGGCCGCCCACGTTGTGGTGGCTCTTGATGTTCGCCGCGCCCTCACCGCCGCCGGACTCGACCACGTCGGGGTAGAGCGTGCCCTGGACCAGGAACTCGACGTCCTCGCCGTGCGCGCCGGCCTCCTCGACCACCTGGCGCGCGGAGTCCTCGAACACGCGGATGAACTCGCGGCCGATGATCTTGCGCTTGGTCTCGGGGTCGCTCACGCCGGCGAGCGCGGACAGGAAGCGCTCCTTCTCATCGCGGATGATGAGGCGCACGCCGGTCGAGGCGACGAAGTCCTTCTCGATCTGCTCGACCTCGCCGGCTCGCATGAGGCCGTGGTCGACGTGGATGCACGTGAGCTGGTCGCCCACGGCCTTCTGGACAAGCGCCGCCGCCACCGCGGAATCCACGCCACCCGAGAGCGCGCAGATGACGCGCTTGTCCCCGACCTGCTCGCGGATGAGCGCGACCTGCTCGTCGATGACGTTCGACGGCGTCCAGTCGGGCTGGAGCCCGGCCACGTTGTAGAGGAAGTTCTCGATCGCGTGCTGGCCGAGCGGCGAGTGCTTGACCTCGGGGTGCCACTGCACGCCGCACATGCGCTTGTCGAGGTTCTCGAAGGCCGCGACGGGCGCGCCCTCGGTGGTCGCGAGCACCTCGAAGCCGGGGGGCGCGGACTGCACCGAGTCGCCGTGGCTCATCCAGACCTCCTGGACGGCCGGGCTGCCCGCGAGCGCGGTGCCCGCGGTGCCCACGGACGCCTGGGTGCGGCCGTACTCGCGCAGGCCCGTCTTGGCGACCGTGCCGCCCATGGCCTGCGCCATGGCCTGGAAGCCGTAGCAGATGCCCATGACGGGCACGCCGGCCTCGAACAGGGCGGGATCGATCTGCGGGGCGCCGTCCTCGTACACGGACGAGGGCCCGCCCGAGAGGATCACCGCGGCGGGGTCCTTCGCGAGCATGTCGGCCGCCGACATGCTGTGCGGGACCACCTCGGAGTACACGTTCGCCTCGCGCACGCGGCGCGCGATGAGCTGCGCGTACTGCGCGCCGCAGTCGACGACGAGGACGGGACGATGCTGGGTCTCAGTCACTTCTTGACCTCCAGGCTGGCGAGCACCTCCGCGTGGACGCGGCGCTCGGCGAAGAACGACAGCAGCGGGACCACTCCGCCCGCCGCCATGTAGATCACGCGCGGGACATCCCACCGCATGAGGAGCCACAGCTGCAGGACCGTGACCAGGTAGACCATGTAGACGAAGCCGTGGAGCTGCGCGATCACCAGCATCGCGGGGTCCAGGGTCTCCTTGAGGTCCTCGAGGCCGGGCAGGTACCGCAGCATGCCGAGGAAGACGACGATGAGCAGCGTGCCGGTGACGAAGGCCATCACGCGGTAGCGGGCCAGGGCGCCGGGGATCTTGCTGGAAGCGTCGCTCACGCGTGGTCCTCTCCGGTGGCATGCGCATCCTCCGGGGTATCCGGGCGCGCGCGACCATTGTCGCGTATCCAGCGTGCCGTGATGAACAGCGCGAAGCCTCCGAACAGCCACCACTCGATCGCGTACGCCGCGGAGCGGAAGTTGATCTCGGTGGTGGGCGGCAGCGGCTCGAGCGCCGTCCACGACGCGGAGCCGTCGTAGGACACCAGCAGCGCGCTGTACATCGGCGCGGGCCACACCTGCGCGAGCTCCGAGGTGGCCATCGCGGAGGCCCAGAACGTCCCGTCCGCGGGCTCCTCCTGCGGGAGGGACGATGCGGTCGACGCCTCGGGCGCCCGGAGGTAGCCCTCGAGCGCGACCTCCGTGCCCCACGCATCGTCCGGGCCGGCGACCTCGCCCTCGGGGCGCCACCCGACCACCACCGCGAGGGTCGCCTCCTCGCCCGTCCCGGTCTCCGCGGCCGGCACGGTCAACGCCCGCACCAGCATCTCGGCGGCCACGCCGTCGACCTCGCGGCCCGGGACCACGGCGGCATCCTCATCTGCCCACGTGCCCGTCACGGTGACCTGACGACCGATCGCGGTGCCGGCGGCCTGCGCGGGCGCGAGCACGTCCGCGAGCGCGACCGCGGGGTCCGGGAGCACCGTGCGGCCGGTGGTCGACGCCCGCGTCCACTGCCACCAGCCGAGCGCGCCGCACACCCCGACCGCGAGGGACACGACGAGCACGGCGGCGATCACGCGGCCCCAGAGGATGGCGCCGCGGGTGTCGGTCCGCGTCACCTCGCGGGCCGTGCCGACGTCCGTGACGAGCCGGGCTCGCCGAGCGGGCGCATGCGGACGCAGTCGCGGCCCGCCTGCTTGGCGTCGTAGAGCGCGTCGTCCGCCCGCTTGACCACGCGGTGGCTCATGCGGTCGGCCACGCCATCGGCGACGCCCACCGACACCGTCACCTGGTGCTCGTGGTCGCCGCACACGATCGGGCGCTCGCCCACGATCCTTCTCATGCGCTCCATCATGACGGCTGCGTCGGCCAGCGTGGAATCCGCGAGCACCACGATGAACTCCTCGCCGCCCCACCGGCCGAGCGCATCGGTCACGCGGACCTGGCCGCGCAGGCGGTCGCCCAGCTCGGCCAGCACGCGGTCGCCGCACGCATGCCCGTGAAGGTCGTTGAGCTCCTTGAAGCGGTCGAGGTCCGCGATCGCGACGCAGTACGCGTGCCCCTCCGCGGCGGCGAGCTCCTCGAGGCGTGCCGTCACGGGTCGCCGGTTCGCGAGCCCCGTGAGCGGGTCCGTGTTGGCCAGGAACTCGGCGTGGGCCGCCAGCCTCTCCGCCTCGGCGCGGGCCGCGCGAGCGCGATGATGCGCGACCACGGACAGGATGAACATGAGCGTCGCGGTGCCCACGGCGTTGATCGCGAACGTGTCGGCGATGTGGTCGCGGTCCGCGTACGGCCCGATCCCCTCGGTCGCGAGCTGCGCGTACACGAACGCGCCGGCTGACAGCACCGCGAACGTCCATCGCCAGGAGCGCTGGCGCTCGGTGAACATGAGGAACACCAGCTGGGAGGCGGTGATGAGGTAGAAGTGATGGCCGGAGGCCCAGCCCATGAGGACCGCCATGTACAGCATGCCCGCGGTGGCCGCCGAGAGGTACACGATCGCGGCCAGCAGCTGGCGACCGCGGGCGACGAGCACGAGCACCGCGACGAACGCCGCGATCTCGACGCCGTTGAGCCACGGCAGCGGTCCGGACGCGACCGCATCGTCCATGACGTAGCGCACCGTGAACAGCGCGGTGCTGACGATCGACACGAGCGCGAAGGTGCGCACGGTGCCTGCCGCGGCGCCCTCCGCGCCGCTCAGACCGCCCGCGCGGCGCTCGAAGAAGGTCGACAGCGCTGCAGGCAGGCGCGAGCCCTGAGCCTCGGGATCCCCCGGTCCCATCGCGCCTCCCTCCGGCCGCACCGCCGTGCCGGTGGCGCGACTCGCGGCCCAACCCCTCAGCGGGACCGCTACGACCAGCGTACGCAACCAGGGGGGCGATCGCTCCCGCGAGCGGCCGGAGGGGCATGGTGTCACGGCGTCTCCGGGACCTCTGGCCGCGAAGGTCCCGGCCATCCGTGGAACCATAGGGGCGTGGCACGAAGCATCTACATCGCATCGGCCGAAGGCGACACGGGGAAGTCCACCATCGCGCTCGGCATCACCAATCTCCTCGCGAAGCAGGTAGGACGGGTCGGAATCTTCCGTCCGGTCGCCCGCGTCGCGGATGGATCCGACTACGTCCTCCAGCTCCTTCTGGGACACGACAGCATCGACCTCAGCTACGAGGAGGCGATCGGCGTCCGCTACGAGGACGTCCACGCCGACCCCGAGAAGGCCCTCGCGACCATCGTGTCGCGCTATCACGAGGTCGAGCGCAAGTGCGACGCCGTCGTGATCGTGGGTACCGACTACACGGACGTCTCGGCGGCGGCCGAGCTCGAGTTCAACGGCCGCGTCGCGGCGAACCTCGGCGCCCCCGTCGTGCTCGTCGTGCACGGCAACGAGCGCACGCCGGCCGAGGTCGCCCAGGTCATCGACCAGGCGCGCCTCGAGCTCGTGGGCTCGCACGCCCACATCTCCGGGATCTTCGTCAACCGCTGCAACCCGGCCGACGCCGAGACCATCGCCGCGAACCTCCCCGACGCGCTGCGCCTGGGAGTGCTGCCCGAGGACCCGCTGCTCATCGCGCCGTCGATGAACCAGCTGGTCGAGGCCGTCGAGGGCGAGCTCATCACGGGCGACCCGGCTCTCCTGTCGCGCGAGTCGCGCGGGATCATGGTCGGCGCGATGACCACGTCGAACCTGCTCGACCGCCTCGAGGACGGCTCCGTGGTGCTGGTCCCCGGCGACCGCTCGGACACGGTGCTCGCGCTCCTCGCGGCGCACGGCGCGGAGGGCTTCCCCGCCCTGTCGGGTGTCATCCTCACCGGCGGGCTCGAGCCGCGCTCCGCGGTCCGCCGCCTGCTCGAGGGCCTCGGCTCGCCGCTGCCGGTGATCCGCACCGAGCTCGACACGTTCGAGACGGCACGCCGCTGCTCCGCCACCAAGGGCCGCCTGTCGCGCGAGAGCCAGCTCAAGGTCGACACCGCGCTCGCGATGTTCGAGCAGCGCGTCGACGCCGACAAGCTCCGCGAGGTGCTCGACGTCGCCCGCACGGACGTCATCACGCCGCTCATGTTCGAGTACGACCTGCTGGACCGTGCGCGCTCGCGCAAGCAGCACATCGTCCTCCCTGAGGGCGGCGACGACCGCATCCTGCGCGCCGCATCGTCCCTGCTCACCCGTGACGTGGTCGACCTGACCATCCTCGGCAACGAGCAGTCCGTGCGCGCCCGCGCCGCGGAGCTGGGGCTCGAGCTCGACGCCGCGCGCGTCCTGTCCCCGCAGGACCCGGAGTACGTCGAGCGGTTCGCCGCCGAGTACTACGAGATGCGCAAGGCCAAGGGCGCGACGCTCGAGGCAGCGCGCGACCGCGTCCAGGACGTCAGCTACTTCGGCACGATGATGGTCGAGCTGGGCCTCGCGGACGGCATGGTCTCGGGCGCCGCCCACACGACCGCGCACACCATCCTCCCGTCGTTCCAGATCATCAAGACGGTCCCGGGCGTGTCCGTGGTCTCGTCGGTGTTCTTCATGTGCCTCGCGGACCGCGTGCTGGTCTACGGCGACTGCGCCGTCAACCCCGACCCGACCGCGGAGCAGCTCGCGGACATCGCGATCTCCTCGGCGGACACAGCCGCTCAGTTCGGCGTCGAGCCCAAGGTCGCGATGCTGTCCTACTCGACCGGCGAGTCCGGCTCGGGGTCGGACGTCGACAAGGTCCGGGAGGCGACGCGCCTGGTCAAGGAGCGCCGCCCCGACCTCCTGGTCGACGGGCCGATGCAGTACGACGCGGCGGTGGAGCCCTCCGTCGCGCGCTCGAAGGCTCCCGACTCGCCCGTGGCGGGTCAGGCGACGGTGCTGGTCTTCCCGGACCTCAACACCGGCAACAACACCTACAAGGCCGTGCAGCGCTCCGCGGGAGCGGTCGCCGTCGGCCCCGTCCTGCAGGGCCTGCGCAAGCCGGTCAACGACCTCTCGCGCGGCGCGCTCGTGCAGGACATCGTCAACACGGTCGCGATCACCGCGATCCAGGCTCAGAACCTCGACTCCTCGGAAGGCAACGCGTGAGCGTCAACTACACGGGCATCGCCCTCGTCCTCAACTGCGGCTCCAGCTCGATCAAGTACCAGGTGGTGGACACCGCCCAGGACGCGCCCCTCGCGTCCGGCCTGGTCGAGCGCGTGACCGACCACAACGAGGGCGTGCGCCAGATCATCGCCGACCTCTCCCAGCCGGACTCCGGCGTCGACCTCTCGACGCTCACCGTCGTGGGCCACCGCGTGGTGCAGGGCGGCTCGGAGTTCACGGCCCCGACCGTCGTCACGGACGAGGTCGAGGACCACATCGCCAAGCTGTCGACGCTCGCGCCGCTGCACAACCCGGCGAACCTCGCGGGCATCACGGCCGCCCGTGCCGCGTTCCCCGACATCCCGCACGTGGTGGTGTTCGACACCGCGTTCCACGCGACGCTGCCCGAGGCGGCGTACACGTACGCGATCGACCGCCGTGTGGCCGAGGAGCACGGCGTGCGCCGCTACGGCTTCCATGGCACGTCGCACGCCTACGTGTCGCGCGAGACCGCGCGGCTCATGGGCAAGGACCCCAAGGACGTCAACATCATCGTGCTCCACCTGGGCAACGGCGCGTCGGCGTGCGCGGTCCAGGGTGGTGTCTCGGTGGACACCTCGATGGGCCTCACCCCGCTCGAGGGCCTCGTCATGGGCACGCGCTCGGGCGACATCGACCCGGCCGTCGTGATGCACCTCGGTCGCACCGCGGGCATGGACGTCGACGAGGTCGACGCCCTCCTCAACCGCCAGTCCGGCATGCTCGGCCTCACCGGGTACTCCGACATGCGCGATGTCTGGACTGCCGCGGACCAGGGCGACGCCGCGGCGCAGCTCGGCCTCGAGGTGTACGGGCGTCGCATCAAGGGCTACATCGGCAAGTACCTCGCCGAGATGGGCCGCGTCGACGCGATCGTCTTCACCGCGGGCGTGGGCGAGAACGACCACGGCGTGCGCGAGCTCGCGACGCGTGGGCTCGCGGGCCTGGGCATCGAGCTGGACCTCGAGCGCAACGACGGCCGCAAGAAGCAGGCGACGCTCGTCTCGACCGACGCCTCGCCGGTCCAGATCTGGGTGGTGCCCACCAACGAGGAGCGCGAGATCGCGCTCCAGTCGGTGGCCTCGGTCTCCTGACCCCCTCTGACAGCCGCAACGGATCTCACCTCGACACGCGGGTGGGAGGCCCCGGAAACGGGCCTCCCACCCGCGTGTCGTTCTGGTTTCCGTTGCCTCTGTCGAAAGGGACGATGCGGGACCTTCGCCGCGCCGTGTGAACGTTCACCATGGAACGATGAGCGGGTACCCGAACTGGAGGAGAAATGGCACCGAAGCCCTGGTCCCCCCGCACTGCGGATTCCGTCAGCGATGCCGAGGTCGAGGCCATCGACCTGTGGTGGCGCACGGCGAACTACATGTCGGTGGGGCAGATCTACCTGCTGGACAACCCGCTGCTCAGGGAGCCGCTGCACCGCGACCATGTGAAGAAGCGCCTCGTGGGCCACTGGGGCACCACGCCGGGCCTCAACTTCATCTACACGCACCTCAACCGCATGATCACGTCGCGCCAGCAGCCGACGATGTACATCATCGGCCCCGGCCACGGCGGTCCCGGTCTGGTCGCCGCGAGCTACCTCGAGGGCACGTACAACGAGACCTACCCCGAGATCTCCGAGGACGCGCGCGGCCTGCAGCGCCTGTTCAAGCAGTTCTCGTTCCCCGGCGGCATCCCGTCGCACGTCGCGCCCGAGACCCCCGGCTCGATCCACGAGGGCGGCGAGCTCGGCTACGCGCTGAGCCACGCGTACGGCGCGGCCTTCGACAACCCGGACCTGCTGGTCGCGGCCGTCGTGGGCGACGGCGAGGCCGAGACCGGCCCGCTCGCGACCAGCTGGCACTCGAACAAGTTCATCAACCCGGCCACCGACGGCGTCGTGCTGCCGATCCTGCACCTCAACGGCTACAAGATCGCCAACCCGACGGTCCTCGCGCGCATCGGCGACGACGAGCTCGAGGCCCTCATGGTGGGCTACGGCCACAAGCCGCACTTCTTCACCGCCGGCTTCGACGAGGAGTCGCCCGAGTCCTTCCACCGCCGCTACGCGGAGCTGATGGACGAGGTCATGGACGAGATCGCGGCGATCAAGGCCGAGGCCAAGGTCAACCCGCAGATGGACCGCCCCAAGTGGCCCATGATCGTGCTGCGCACCCCCAAGGGCTGGACGTGCCCCCCGTCGATCGACGGCAAGCGCACCGAGGGCTCGTGGCGCGCGCACCAGGTGCCGCTGTCCAACGCCCGCGACACCGACGACCACCTCCACACCCTCGAGGCGTGGCTGCAGTCGTACGGCCCCGAGGACCTGTTCGACGAGCACGGCGTGGTCAAGCCCGAGGTGCTCGGCACGGTCCCGCAGGGCGAGCTGCGCATGTCGGCCCGTCCCGAGGCCAACGGCGGCCTGCTCATGAAGGACCTGGTCATGCCCGACTACCGCGACTACGCGGTGGACGTGCCGGCCCCCGGCGCGGAGATCGGCGAGGCGACCCGCACGCTCGGCGACTTCCTCAAGGGCGTCATGGAGCGCAACCCCGACAACTTCCGCATCTTCGCGCCCGACGAGCTCGCCTCGAACCGCATCCAGGCGGTCCTCGACGTGACCCAGAAGGTGTGGAACGCGGAGATCGACCCCGACGACGGCCCGATGGGCCACAACGGCCGCGTGGTCGAGATGCTGTCGGAGCACCAGTGCCAGGGCTGGCTCGAGGCCTACAACCTCACCGGTCGCCACGGCCTGTTCACCTCGTACGAGGCGTTCATCCACATCGTCGACTCGATGTTCAACCAGCACGCCAAGTGGCTCAAGGTCGCCCACGAGCTGCCGTGGCGCCGGCCCATCCCGTCGCTCAACTACCTGCTCTCGAGCCACGTGTGGCGCCAGGACCACAACGGCTTCTCTCACCAGGACCCGGGCTTCATCGACCACGTGGTGAACAAGAAGGCGGAGGTGGTGCGCGTGTACCTCCCCGCCGACGCGAACACCCTGCTCGCGACCTACGACCACTGCCTGCGCAGCCGCGACCGCGTCAACGTGGTCGTCGCCGGCAAGCAGCCCCAGGCGCAGTGGCTCACCATCGAGGAGGCGGAGAACCACTTCGCGCGCGGCGCCGGCATCTGGGAGTTCGCCTCCAACGTGCCGCTGGGCGAGGAGCCCGACGTGGTGATGTGCGGCATCGGCGACGTGCCGACCATGGAGGTCCTCGCGGCGATCGACATCATCCGCGAGGAGCTGCCGGAGCTCAAGGTCCGCATGGTCAACGTGGTCGACCTCATGCGCCTGCAGCCGGAGAAGGAGCACCCGCACGGCATGACCGACCGGGAGTTCGACCAGCTGTTCACCGCGGACAAGCCGATCATCATGAACTACCACGGCTACCCGTGGCTCATCCACCGCCTCACGTACCGCCGCAACGGGCACGAGAACCTGCATGTCCGCGGCTTCAAGGAGGAGGGCACCACCACCTCGCCCTTCGACATGGCGATGGTCAACGACATCGACCGGTACCACCTGGTCATGGACGTCATCGACCGCGTCCCGTCGCTCGGCAGCCGCGCCGCGTCGCTGCGCCAGAAGCTGCAGGACAAGCGCTTCGAGGCCCAGCGCTACGCGTACGAGACCGGCGCCGACCTCCCCGAGGTCGCCGAGTGGGTCTGGTCGGGTGCCGGCACCGAGGTGCAGGCGAAGCTCTCGGGCGCGCTCGCGACCGACGGCGACAACGAGTAGCACGGAGCACGCGGCGCCACGCCGCAGCACAGGGGCCGATGGGCCGGGGCGATCCCGGCGCATCGGCCCCTCGTCGTACCCCTGGTCGTCGCGAGCCGCCGATGCGCTGGGCCTCCTACGGCGCTTCGTCGCCGGGTAGCGATACACTCGCGCGCACAATCGCATATGACTGGGGGAACACCACCTTGATCACACGTCTCGGTGCGCGCACGCTGGCGGTTGTCGCCGCGTCCGCACTCGCCTTCACGGGCCTCGCCACGGCGGCATCCGCCGAGGACGCCGCCACCCTGACGATCGGCTTCGCCGACGCCCTCGCACTCCCCGCCGGCGACGGCGTGCGCGACGAGACCACGGTCACCGTCACGTCCGACATCGCGACCACCGTGAGCGCCACCGTGGCGGAGGTCGGCCCGGGCGGTGACACCGTGCTCGCGTTCGCGCCCCGCGAGATCAACCCGGACACACCGCAGACGTACAAGGTGCCGGTGGACACGCTGCACTACGGCGGATACGAGCTCATGGTCCGGCCGGCCGTCGGCGATCCGGTCATCTCGATCATCAGCGTGAGCGACGGCAACCCGGTGGACATGTCCCTCAAGCTGTCCGCCTCCACCATCTACTCGTGGACCGGCGCGACGCCGACGACGACGACCGCGTCGGTCACCGCGTTCGATGAGCTGGGCCTGCCTGTGCCGTTCTCCGGCACCGTGACGGCCGCGATCGGCCCCAAGACCTTCACCGCCCCGATCGTGTCGACGACCGACGCGCCCGGGACCGCGGTCATCCCCGCGTCGAGCCTCACCGCCGGCACCGGCGCCGTGACGGCGACGGTCCTCGCGGCCGAGGACGTCGAGCTCACGGACTCGGCGCCCCTCACGCTCAAGCGCACCTCGGTGACGGGCGTGTCCCTGGCCCGCAGCGCGAGCACGGTCTACCCGTACAAGGACTCGTACCGCGACACGGTGAGCCTCACCGTCACGCCCACGACCACCACCGGCAAGGTCTTCCCTGCGACCGGCAGCGTCGCGATCATCCGTGACGGCAAGACCGTGAAGTCGTGGAAGCTCACGTCCTCCGCGAAGAAGACCTTCACGTGGGGCGGCCTCGCCGACGGCAAGGTGGTCCCCGGCACGTACACCGTGAAGACCGCGCTCCGCGGCCCCGAGGGCGGCACGCAGACTGCCACGATCACCGTCACGGTGGTGAACACCGCGGTCAAGAGCGTGGGCCTCACCAAGAGCGTCGCCACGGTCTACCCGGTCAAGGACTCCTACAACGACACGGTGTCCTTCACCGTCACGCCGACCTCAACCACGGGCAGGGTGGTGCCCACGACGGGCAAGGTCACCATCGCGCGCAACGGCACCACCGTGAAGTCGTGGAACCTCACCTCGTCCGCGAAGCGGACCTTCACGTGGGGCGGCCTGGCCAACGGCGCGATCGTGCCCGGCACCTACACCGTCACGGTCGCGCTGAAGGGCCCCCAGGGCACCACCAAGACCACGAAGACGACGGTCAACGTCAGCAAGAAGAAGCTGGTCACCGCGACCAAGAAGGTGACGCACAAGGCGGGCGCCGTCCTCACGTCGTACGTGCCCTTCGACTACTACTACGACGGCTACTGCGAGTCGAGCTACGACCGCGTCGGCGACGTCTTCTGCTGGAGCGAGGACGCCTACGACTACGACGACCTGGCGCTGATGGCCACGGGAAGCATCTCCGTGCCCGCCGAGGTGGTGGCCGGTCAGAAGCTCGGCGGCGCCTCGGTCAAGGTGCTCGCCGACTGGGAGAGCCTGTACGGCGACACCCTCTGGAGCTACGACAGGACCTCGACTGGGACCGCCAAGATCGGCTTCGCGCAGGAGGGCATCCAGGGCCTCGGCACGCTCAAACTGCCCGCGACGTCGAAGAAGGTCTACCTGACCGTGGGCCTCGGCGAGTACGCGTGGGCGCAGGTGAACACGTTCACCGCGGTCTACACCTACAAGAAGCTCGTCTAGGCGCGAGCAGCACAGCAGCATCGAGGGGCCGATGCGCCGGGTCGCCCGGCGCGTCGGCCCCTCGTCGTGTGCGGGAGATTCGACATGAGGGGCCGTAAAGCGGCAGGTTAACTCTGCGTTTCGACGTCTCACATCGACAGCCCTCGGCCGATGGGACGGATGATCCCCGTCATCCCGCTCCGGAAGGCCCCTCATGCCGCTCCCGTCCTTGCGCACCAGCCTGCGCCTCCAGCTCGTCGCGCTCGGCGCGGTCGCCGTGCTCGGCTCGTCCATCGCCCTGACCGCCGTGGGCACCATGCAGGCGCAGAGCCTGGCGGACCAGGCCACCGAGGACGTGCAGCAGCTCAACGCCGCCTCGATGGAGCAGACCGCGCGCTCGGCCCGTCAGCTGGTGTCGAGCCAGGTGGACGCCGTGACGTCGCGCATGGAGTCGGAGCTCTCCGTCGCGCAGGCGATCATGGCGACCATGGGCGAGGTCTCCCACGGCCAGCCGCGCACGTGGCAGGCGACGAACCAGAGCACGGGAGAGGTCACCGAGGTGACGCTGCCCCGCCTCCTCGTCGGAGGCCAGGACCTGGGCAAGGTCGCGGACCTGAGCACCCCGGTGCCCGTGGTCGACACGGTCACCGACCTCCTCGGCGCCGCCACCACCGTCTTCCAGCGCATGAACGATGCGGGCGACATGCTGCGCGTGGCGACCACCGTGCCGGGCTCCGACGGCTCGCGCGCCATCGGCACCTACATCGGCGCGACGAACGCCGACGGCACGCCGAACGCCGTGGTCTCCGCGCTGATGTCGGGCAACCCGTTCTACGGCACCGCGACCGTGGTGGGCGAGCAGTACGTGACGGCGTACGCGCCGATCATGGAGGGTGACGAGGTCACGGGCGCGATCTTCGTGGGACTGCCTCAGGCCGCGGTCGACACGCACCTGCGTGCCGCCCTGGCCGAGATGACCGTCGGCCAGACCGGCTACGTCACTGTGACGGACGCCGCGGGAGCCTGGGTGGTGCCGCCGCCCGGCACCGAGTCCGGCACGGTCGCGGACGAGGCGATCACCACCGCTCTGGCCGATGCCGAGGCGTCCCTCGAGGACGAGGCCGCGACCGCGGCGACCCATCTCGACCTCGCGACCGACGGCGCGCACGTCGAGGTCGCCCGCTACGCGCCGTGGGGCTGGACCATCGCCGCCTGGGGCCTCGACAGCGAGCTCGAGGTGGTGCCCAACCACCTCTCGGAGGGCATCGCGGCGCTGACGCGCACGCTGCTCATCGTGGGCCTCGTGGTGTCGGCGCTCGCCGTCGGCCTCATCGTGGTCGTGTCCGGCCGCATCGTGGGCCGCGTCCAGCGCATCACCGCCGCCCTGCACCGCGTCGCGGACCATGACCTCTCGCGCGACTTCGCGGCCGAGGGAGGCGACGAGATCGGCCGCATGGGCGACGCGCTCGGCGCGACGATCATCGCGATGCGCGACACGGTCACCAGCCTGCGCACGGGCGCCGAGTCGGTGCGCACCACCGCCGACCAGCTGCACGGCTCGAGCACCGACCTCCAGGGGGATGCCTCGCTCACCGCGACCCACGCCGGCAGCGCCGCGCAGACCGCGACCGCGATGAGCCTCGAGGTCCAGTCGGTCAGCGCCGCGATGATCGAGATGCGCACCACCATCGAGTCCGTGGCGCGCGATGTGCATGCCGCGACGGGCGAGACCCGCACGGCGGTCCAGACCACCGACGAGGCGGCGGCGCTCTCGGGCCGCCTCGAGGACTCGTCCTCGCGCATCGCCTCGGTGCTCACCACCATCACGGCCATCGCCGCACAGACCAACCTGCTCGCGCTCAACGCGACCATCGAGGCCGCACGCGCCGGCGAGGCGGGCAAGGGCTTCGCGGTGGTGGCGAACGAGGTCAAGGACCTCGCGCAGCAGACCGCGAGCGCGATCGAGACCATCCGCCCGGTGCTCGAGCACGTCGCGAAGGACTCCGCCGAGGTCCAGGCCGCGGTGGAGCGCGTCGCCGGATCGATCGCGCGGGTCGACGAGCACCAGTCGTCGATCTCCGCCGCGATCGAGCAGCAGAGCGCGACCACCACCGAGGTCGAGCGCAACCTGGTGGTCGCGGCCGACGGCGCGAGCGAGATCTCGACCGCCGCGCACCAGCTGTCCGACTCGGCGGAGAGCGCGCGCCGCAGCGCCGACGAGGTCGGCGGCGTGGTGACGGGGCTCACCGGGATCGCGAGCGACCTCGCGACGGGCGTCGAGAAGTTCGTGCTCGCCTAGGGTGCCCCCGCTCCGGCGCCTACCCGGCGTCCGGCTCCCCGTCGTAGTACGGGACCGCGTCGCCGTCGCGGTGGAATGCGACGGCGACGCCGCCGAGGATGAGGCCCGCCTTCCCGGAGTCGGGGTAGTGGGTCACGTCCGGGTCGCTCGTCGTGTCGACGTCGACGTACCGCAGCACCTCGGTGCCGTCGTTGGTGAGCCGGTGCGCGCCGGCGAGACCCGGCGGCAGCACCACCACGTCCCCGGCCTCCACGCGCCGGTCGCCCTCGGGCGTGCGCAGCGTGCCGGAGCCCGCGAGGATCACGTAGACCTCGGTCACTCCCTCGTGCCAGTGGTACGGGTAGCCGGACCGGCCCGGCGGGATCTCCATGAACGCCACGGTCGCCTGGTTGCCCGCCCGCGGGACCACCAGCCGCTTGCGGTACTCGAAGGCTCCGGCCTCCTGGTGCTCGGGTGCGAGGTCGCTCCCGTCGGTCACGATCGTCCTGTCGATGCCCATGCGCTCATCATCGTGCGTCGGCGGTGACGATGCGCGACCTGGGTCCCGGCGGCCGCCCGCGCATCGTCCTAGGGTGAGAGGCATGCTCGCCGCCTATGCCGCCCGCTTCTCCCCCGACGACCCCGCCAGCGCGCTCGAGGTGGGCGAACGGCCCGAGCCGGAGCCGCGCGAGCACTGGAGCACCGTGACGGTGCGCGCCGCGAGCATCAACCACCACGACGTGTGGTCGCTGCGCGGGGTGGGGCTCGCGGAGACGCAGCTGCCGATGATCCTGGGCTGCGACGCGGCGGGGGTCACGGACGACGGCGCCGAGGTGGTGGTGCACGGCGTCATCGGCGCGGACGGCCACGGCGTGGGCCCGCGCGAGCCGCGCTCGATCCTCTCGGAGCGCTACCCCGGCACGCTCGCCGAGCGGGTCGCGGTGCCGACGGCGAACCTCATCCCCAAGCCCGCCGAGCTCACGTGGGAGGAGGCCGCGTGCCTCCCCACGGCGTGGCTCACCGCGTACCGGATGCTCTTCCACGGAGCGGACCTCAAGCCCGGGCAGTCGCTGCTGGTCCAGGGCGCGGGAGGCGGCGTCGCGAGCGCGGCGATCGCGCTCGGCGCGGCGGCCGGGCTCGAGGTCTACGCGACGTCCCGGTCGGAGGCCAAGCGCGCGGCCGCCGTGGGGATGGGCGCCGTCGCGGCGGTGGAGCCGGGCGCCAGGCTGCCGCGCCGTGTCGACGCGGTGATCGAGACGGTGGGCAAGGCGACCTGGAAGCACTCGATCGCGAGCGTGAGGAACGGCGGGACCATCGCGATCGCGGGCCACACCACGGGCGATCCCGACCCCGCGCTGCTCACCCGCGTCTTCTTCCACGAGCTCCGCATCCAGGGCGTCACGATGGGCACGCGCGAGGACCTCGCCTCGCTCATGGCCTTCCTGGTGCGCACCGGCCTGCGTCCCACCATCGACGGCGTGCATCCCCTCGCGCATGCGCGCGATGCGGTGGCGCGGGTGGTCTCGGGCGAGCAGGTGGGCAAGGTCGTCGTGACCGCGTAGGCGGTCTCAGCCCGGGAGCCCCCGCCGCTTCGCGATCGCGCCGGACACCACGCGCCACCCGATCAGCGCGGCCGCGAGGAACGTCCCCGCGACGATCACGAACGAGACCTGCACACCCTGACCGCTCGCGGCACGCAGCGCCATGCCGCCCGCCAGGGTCGACGCCCAGACGACCAGGCCCGTGCGCCGCCAATCGCATGGCCTCTTCCACCCACGCGCGAGCACCCATCCGAGCGCGGCTCCCGCGGCGAACGGCCAGACCGTCGTCGCGAGCCCGGATCCGCCGGGGCCCAGGATGCCCTCGTCATGGCTCGCGCGCCCGATCGCGGCGAACACCACGATCGCGCCCGCATCGAGCGCCGCCGCTCCCGCCGCGGCCTGCCTGAGGTTCATGCCTTGCCCCTTCCCGGCCCCCGCAGCCAGTCCCGGATCATGAGGATCCCGGCCACCGCCGCATCGTCCCCGACCTCGCGCGACCGCTCCCGCAGCCCCGTCACCGACACCCCGAGCGAGCGCAGCTCGCCGGTATGGCCGATGAGCCACCGCTCGATGCGCTCCGCGTCCACCTCGGGATGGAACTGGAGCGCGAGCGCGGAGCCGTACGCGAAGGCCTGGCACGGGGTCGCGGAGGTCGAGGCCAGCACGGTCGCGCCCGCGGGAGGGACGATGCGGTCGCCGTGCCAGTGCAGGACCGGGGCCCCGTCGAGGCGACGCAGCGGCGTGCCGGCGGCCTCGGGCGTCAGGTCGACGGTCTCCCAGCCGACCTCGGGCTCGCCATGCTCGACCGTGCCGCCGAGCGCGTGCGCGAGCAGCTGCGCACCCAGGCAGACGGCGAGGGTGGGCATGCCCGACGTCACGCGCGAGCGCAGCAGCGCGGCCTCCTCGGCGAGCACGGGGTAGTCGTCGATGTCGGCGACCCCGACGGGCCCGCCGAGCACGATGCCGAGCTCGGCGGACGCGAACGGCGCGAGATCGTCGACCCCGGAGTCGAGGTAGACCACCTCGTAGCCGTGCGCCGCGATCTCCGCCTCCCAGATGCCGAGGTCCTCGAAGGCGACATGGCGGATCGCGACGCATCTCATGCCTGGGAGCGTAGCCGCGACCGCACTGCGCGGCGCCGCGCCTCATGCGCACAATGGAGCACATGACCTCCGCGATCGACCTCCACGGCCCCGCACATGTCGCGCGCTACCTCGAGACCGACGGCGCGGACGGCCACGACTGGCGCCGGGGCACCACAGTCCTGCTGCTCACCACCACGGGCCGCAGGAGCGGCGAGGCGCGCACCAGCCCGCTGATCTACCGGGAACAGGGCGGCGCGTACCTCGTGGTCGCGTCGCGGGGAGGCTCCGACGCACCGCCGGCATGGTTCCTCAACCTCGAGGCGAACCCCGAGGTCGCCGTGCAGATCAAGGCCGAGAGGTTCACCGCCCGCGCGCGCATCGCCACCGCCGAGGAGAAGCCCGCGATGTGGGCCGCGATGGTCGACGCGTGGCCCGACTACGACTCCTACCAGGAGCGCACCGATCGCGAGATCCCCGTGGTGGTGCTCGAGCGCGCCTGACCCGTCGCTACGGCTCCGCCACACGTCGCTCCGCGCACCGCCGTCGACGCCAGACCTGCAGCGCCGACACGCCGGCGACACGCCGGTCGCGGTGTGGCGGAGCCGCGGAGCCGTGTGGCGGAGCCGTGGGACCGGGCGCGACTACCCTTGTCGGGTGGCTCACCTGCTTGGCGCCGAGGCGCTTCACCTGGACTTCGGCACCGGACCCGTGCTCAACAACATGACCGTCGGCCTCGACGATGGCGACCGGATCGGCATGGTCGGCACCAACGGCGCGGGCAAGTCCACGCTCCTCAAGGTCCTTGCGGGCCGGGTCGAGCCCGACGACGGACGCGTGACGGTCGCCCGCGGCACCCGCATCGGCGTCCTCGACCAGTCCGACCACGTCGACGAGTCGCTCACCGTCGCCCAGGCGATCGTGGGCGACCGGGACGAGCACGAATGGGCCGGTGATCCGCGCGTGCGCGACATCATGTCCGGCCTGGTCCCCGACCTCCCCGCGGATGCGGTCGTGGGCGACCTCTCGGGCGGCCAGCAGCGGCGCGTCGCGCTCGCGCACGTGCTCGTGGGCGACCACGACGTGGTCTTCCTCGACGAGCCCACCAACCACCTCGACGTCGAGGGCGTGACCTGGCTCGCGGACCACCTCAAGCGGCGCTGGACCGCCAACAAGGGCGCCCTCCTGGTGGTCACCCACGACCGCTGGTTCCTCGACGAGATCTCCACCAAGACGTGGGAGGTCCACGACGGCGAGGTCGACATGTACGAGGGCGGCTACGCCGCGTACGTGCTGCAGCGCGTCGAGCGCGACCGCATCGCCGCCGTCACCGAGCAGCGCCGGCAGAACCTCATGCGCAAGGAGCTCGCGTGGCTCCGCCGCGGCGCCCCCGCGCGGACCTCGAAGCCCAAGTTCCGCATCGACGCCGCCAATGCGCTCATCGCGGACGTGCCGCCCATCCGCGACACCGTCAAGCTCCACCGCATGGCCGCCGCGCGTCTGGGCAAGGACGTGGTCGAGCTGGTGAACGTGGGCGTGAGCTACGGCGACAAGGAGGTGCTGAGGCACCTCGACTTCAACATCGGCCCCGGCGACCGCATCGGCATCCTGGGCGAGAACGGCGCCGGCAAGTCGACGTTCCTGCGCCTGGTCACGGGCGAGCAGGAGCCCACCTCCGGGCGGGTCAAGACCGGCATGACGGTCCGCGTCGAGCAGCTGAGCCAGCAGCTCGCGGAGCTCGACGACATCGCGGACGAGCGCGTCTCCGCCGTGGTGAAGCGCTACGCGTCGATCAAGCTGAGCGACGGCCAGGAGATGACGCCCAGCCAGCTGCTCGAGCGCATGGGCTTCACCTCGATCCAGCTCAAGACGCCCGTCGGGCGCCTCTCGGGCGGCCAGCGCCGGCGCCTCCAGCTCCTGGTGGTGCTGCTGAGCGAGCCCAACGTGCTCGTCCTCGACGAGCCCACCAACGACCTCGACACCGACATGCTCGCGGCGCTCGAGGACCTGCTCGACTCGTGGCCCGGCACGCTCATCGTGGTGAGCCACGACCGCTACCTCATGGAGCGCATCACCGATCAGCAGTACGCGGTGGTCGACGGCGGCCTGCGCCACCTCCCCGGCGGCGTCGACGAGTACGTCGCGATGTCGCGCGAGCGCCGCGCGGCCGGCTCCTCCGGCATCGGCACCTTCGGCGTGGGAGGGGACGATGCCGCGGCCACCGTGCGCGCGGCGTTCCCCGACGCCGTGGCGACCCCCGCATCGTCCGGCGAGCCCGAGCTCAGCGGCGCCGAGCGACGCGCCGTCGAGAAGGAGCTCAAGGCCGCCGAGCGCCGCATGGCGAAGATCCAGGAGCTCACCGAGGGCCTCCACAACGAGATGGTCATGCACGATCAGAGCGACTTCGCGGGCCTCGCGAGGTACATGAAGGAGCTCCAGGCGCTCGAGGGCGAGAACGCCGAGCTCGAGGAGCGCTGGCTGGAGCTGACCGAGCAGCTGGGCTGACATCGCCTACCATCCCTGCCCCTCGGGCAGGGTCGCGACCTCGGTCCCGAGCGCCACGGCTGCTGCTGATGCTTAATGGACTCACCCGAAGGAGAGTCCCCGTGAGCGAACGCACCGTCCCCATCGCCGGCATGACCTGCGCGGCGTGCGAGGGCACCGTCACCGCGGCGGCGCTCGCCCTCCCCGGGGTCGAGTCCGCGAGCGCGGATCGACGCTCGGGCCGGCTGACGCTCGAGGGCCGCGGCCTCCCCTCCGACGCCGATGTGGACGGCGCGCTCGCCGGCACCCCGTACTCGGTCGGGACACGGCCGTGGCTCAGCCGCGACCCCTTCGTCTGGCGCGACCTCCTGGTCGCCGTCGCGATCGTCGGGATGCTCGCCGCTGCCGCGTGGGGGCTCGGGCTCGCGTCGCGCGTGCAGGACCTGACGTCGGGCGCCTCCGCGGGATCGGCGGTGGTGGTGCTCGGGCTCGGCGTCGCGGCCTCGGTGTCCACATGCATGGCGCTGGTCGGAGGACTGGTGATCTCGCTCGCCGCGTCGGTGCCGTCCCGCGCGACGGGCCTGGCACGGCTGCGCCCGCACCTGGCCTTCAACGCGGGGCGGATCGTGGGGTTCGCGGCGTTCGGCGCGCTCATCGGGCTCGTGGGCCGCTCCCTCGCTCCGTCCGGGGTGCTGCTCGCCGTCGTGGTCCTGCTCGCGGCGGCCGTCATGGCGATCGTGGGGGTCCGCCTCACCGAGACCTCGCCGCGTGTCGCGGCGTGGCAGCTCTCGCTGCCGGGGCGCTGGGGCGCCTGGGTCAACGGCGCCTCGTCGGACGATGCGGGGGGCGGCACCGTGCGCGCGCTGGCGCTGGGCGCCGCCACGTTCTCCCTGCCGTGCGGTTTCACGCAGGCGGTCCAGGTCTACGCGCTCTCGACCGGCAGCCCGCGCGAAGGAGCGCTGGTCATGGGGCTGTTCGCGATCGGCACGACGCCGGGACTGCTGGCGGCGGGGGCGGCCGCTGGCGCCGCCGCATCGTCCCGCCGCCCTGCGGCCGGTCGCGTCCTGAGGGGCGTCGGCGTCGCCGTGGTCGCGTTCGCGCTGGTGACGGCCTCGGGAGCGATCACCCAGCTCGCTCCCGGACTTGGCGCGGCCACCGTGACCGCCACCGAGCGCACCTCCAACGTCACCGACGCCGGCGGGGTCCAGCACGTCACGACGGAGGTGGTCGACGACGGCTACTCCCCCGCGACCACCGTCGTGTACGTCGACGAGCCCGTCGCGTGGACCCTCGAGCCTGTGTACAAGGGATGCCAGAGCGCGATCGATGCGCCGTCGCTGGGCCTCGACCGGATCATGGTGCTCTTCGACGCCGAGACCGTCGAGTTCACGCCCACCGAGACCGGCACGTACCGGTACTCGTGCGCGATGGGGATGTACACGGGCGAGTTCGTGGTGATCGCGCGTCCCGAGACCTGAGGTCCGAGCGCCGGCAGATCGCGTCCCGCGGCAACACCCGGGACACACGCGCCGGGTACCGTCGAGGGCATGGATGTCGCGATCGTCGGAGCCACCGGAGACGTAGGCCGGGCGATCTGCGGCTCGCTCATCGAGCGAGGCGAGCTCGGGGCATCGTCCCGTCTCCAGCTGGTGGGCCGCACCGGCGGATCGTCGGGCGCGGCGGTGCACGGCCTCCGCGTGGACCTCATCGACGCGTACGACGAGCGCGCGCCGCACATCGACGTGGCGACCAGCCCCGAGGACGTGGTCGCGGACGTGGTGGTGATGACCGCGGGGCGCACCGTGCCCACCGGCACCGGCCAGGTGATCGACCGGGACAAGCTCGCCGCGGACAACCGCAAGGTCTTCGAGGAGTACGCCGACGCGCTCGCCGCGCACGGGTCCGGCCACGAGGTCGTCATCGTGGTCTCCAACCCCGTCGAGCTCGCCGTCGAGGTCTTCGCGCGGCGCCTGGGCCGTCATCGGGTGATCGGGATGGGTGCGTGGCTCGACACGCTGCGCTTCCGACGCGAGATCGCCGCGACGCTCGGCATCCGCCGGCACCGCGTCAGCGGCTTCGTCGCCGGCCAGCACGGCGACATGATGGTGCCGCTGTGGTCGAGCGTGCGGCTGCGCGGCCTCGACCCCGACGAGCGGGCCGAGATCGTCGACCGCCTCCGCGGGGACCGGACGCTCGCCTCGTTCCGCTCCGAGGTCGCGACCGCGAAGCAGCGCATCGTCGCGACGCCGGATGTCGCGAGCGCCTTCGCCGCGATCGACTCGTACCCGCCGGACGTCCAGGCCGTGATCCGCCCCTACCTCACCCACCAGAGCGGCGCGAAGACCGCGAACGGCACCGCGAACGCGACCGTCGACCTGGTGCGCACGGTCCTCGACGGCCGCGACATCGTCGTGGCGGGCCAGGTGCTGCTGGACGGGGAGATCGAGCTGGGCGGCGTCCCCTGGACCGGCGTGCTGGGCGTGCCGGTCGCGGTGGGCCCGGACGGTTGGACCCGCGTGATGCTCGACGACACCGCGCCCGACGAGTCGCGCGCCCTGTGGGAGGTCGCGCAGACCATCAACGAGTCCGTGGTCGCGTGGGGAGGCGGCGCCTCATGAGCACCCTGACCCAGCGCTGGTTCGCCTTCGTCCAGGTCGAGGACCGCTCGGGCGCGTCGGCCGCGATCGCGGGCGTGTTCTCCGAGCGCGGCGTGAGCTTCGGCTCGATCTCGACGCTCGACGTGCATGGCGGCGTGGGCACCCTGTGCATCGAGTTCAGCGCGTCCGAGAGGCTCGCCCAGGTGCTGATCCGCACGCTCGCGCGGCTCGCGGTGGTCCGCGCGGTCGACCTGGTCCACGCGGACGATGTGCGGGTCAGGGCGGTCGGGGTGGTCTCGGGCGCGCGCGACGACCTGCTGCTGGAGGCCGCCGTCGGCGTGCACCACGACGAGGCCGGCGGGACGGTGATCCTCACCGGCCCCGTGGCCGATGTGCGTGCCGCCGTGGCATCGCTGCGCGTCGACGGCGCGACCGTCGAGGCGCTGACCGTCCTGCCGCCGCGCTGACGCGCGCCGCTCCTGCCCGTGCACGCGACGACGCCCGGGCGGGTGACCCGCCCGGGCGTCGTGTGCGATGAGGTGCGGCTCAGCCCGCCTGGTACGGGCTCACCACGATGTCGACGCGCTGGAACTCCTTGAGGTCCGAGTAGCCGGTGGTCGCCATCGACCGGCGCAGCGCGCCCATGAGGTTCGAGGTGCCGTCGGCGCTCGTGCCGGGACCGAAGAGGAGCTCGTCGAGCGTGCCGTGGGTGCCGACGTGGACGCGCTCGCCGCGCGGCAGCACGGGGTGGTGCGCCTCGGGGCCCCAGTGGTAGCCCGCGCCCGGCGCCTCCTCCGCGCGCGCGAGCGCGGCGCCCAGCATGATCGCGTCCGCGCCGCACGCGAACGCCTTGACGATGTCGCCCGAGCGCCCCAGCCCGCCGTCCGCGATGACGTGCACGTAGCGGCCGCCGGACTCGTCGAGGTAGTCGCGTCGCGCCGCCGCGACGTCCGACACGGCGGTGGCCATCGGCGCGTGGATGCCCAGCGTGGTGCGCGTGGTCTGCGCCGCCCCGCCGCCGAAGCCGACGAGCACGCCCGCGGCGCCCGTGCGCATGAGGTGCAGGGCCGCCTGGTAGGTCGAGGCGCCGCCCACGATGACGGGCACGTCCAGGTCGTAGATGAACTTCTTGAGGTTGAGCGGCTCGGCCCCGTCGGAGACGTGCTCGGCGCTCACGGTGGTGCCGCGGATCACGAACAGGTCCACGCCGGCCTTCACGACCGTCGCGTAGTGCTCCTGGGTCCGCTGCGGGCTCAGGGCACCGGCGACCACGACGCCCGCGGCGCGGATCTCCTGGAGGCGCGCGGTGATGAGCTCGTCCTTGATGGGCTCGCGGTAGATCTCCTGCATGCGCGAGGTGGTGTCCTCCGGATCGAGCCCGGCGATCTCCTCGAACAGCGCGGCAGGGTCCTCGTAGCGGGTCCACAGGCCCTCGAGGTCGAGCACTCCCAGTCCGCCCGCGTTGCCGAGCGCGATCGCCGTCGCCGGGCTCATCACGGAGTCCATCGGGGCGCCGATGACGGGGATCTCGAACTGGAACGCGTCGATCTGCCAGCCCAGGCTCACCACCTTCGGGTCACGCGTGCGCCGCGAGGGCACCACCGCGATGTCGTCGAAGGAATAGGCGCGGCGTCCGCGCTTGCCGCGGCCGATCTCGATCTCGTTGCTCACGGGTCACCAGCCTAGCGTCCGCGTGCGACACCGCCGCAGGACGATGCGCCTCCCGCGCCTGGGGACAAGGGTGCGCCCTGTGTCGGAGCGGCGTGCCAGGCTAGGACCATGAGCTGGCTCGACGAGACCATGGTGGGATTCGACACCGAGACCACGGGCGTGTCCACCGCGACCGACCGCATCGTCACCGCGGCGGTGATCACGCGCCGCGGCGACGCGATCGCGACGCGCACGTGGCTGATCGATCCCGGCGTCGACATCCCCGCGTCCGCGAGCGCCGTGCACGGCATCTCAACGGAGAAGGCGCGTGCCGAGGGCGTCCAGCCGCCGGATGCGCTCGAGGAGATCGCGTCCGCCCTGGCCGATGCCCTCAACGCGGGACACCCCGTGGTCGCCTTCAACGCGCAGTTCGACCTCACGCTGCTCGAGCACGAGCTCGCGCGTCATGGGCGGCCGTCGCTCGCCTCGCGCCTCGAGCGCGAGGAGGTGCGCCCGGTGATCGACCCGCTCGTGCTGGATCGCAAGCTCGACCAGTACCGCAAGGGCAAGCGCAAGCTCATCGACCTGTGCACGCTCTACGCGGTCAAGGTCGATGCGGACGACCTCCACGCGGCCGACGCCGATGTGCTCGCGACGCTCGAGCTCGTCCAGGCCCTCGCCGCGGCGCATCCGACCATGCGGACCACGCCGCTCGACTCGCTGCACGATCTCCAGGCCTCGGCGCATCACGACTGGGCCGTGCGCTTCGGCGCCTGGCTCAAGTCGAAGGGCACCACGGACGACCTCCCCGACCCTCTGTGGCCCGTCGCGGCGCCGGCGCTCGCGCTGACCGCGCCGGCCTCGCCCGCCGGGGCGGACGACGGCGACGGAGAGCTGCTCTTCTAGCCCGCGCATCGTCCGGACGCGATATACAGCGCGGCCAACGCCCAGCCGTATTCTCGCCACCGCGGCGGTCTGCGGCGGTGACAACCGGGGATAGTGTCGAAGGACACACCTACCCGGAGGTCACAATGACGTGGTCCACCACGGAGGCCGCCCCTACAGGGGCCGGTCCTCTCGCCGATGCGCTCTCCCAGCTCGACTCCGCGCTGGCGCACCTCGGCATCAACGGCGGCATCAAGAAGATGCTCACCACCCCACGACGCGAGCTCATGGTGAGCGTCCCGCTGCGCCGCGACGACGGCTCGATCGCCGTCTACTCCGGCTACCGCGTGCAGCACAACTTCTCGCGCGGCCCCGCGAAGGGCGGGCTGCGCTACGCGCCGTCCGTCGACCTCGACGAGGTCCGCGCGCTCGCGATGTGGATGACGTGGAAGTGCGCGCTCGTCGACGTGCCCTACGGCGGCGCCAAGGGCGGCATCGCGATCGACCCGCGCGCGCACTCGCAGGCCGAGCTCGAGCGCGTCACGCGCCGCTACACCTCGGAGATCCTGCCGATCATCGGCCCCACGAAGGACATCCCGGCGCCCGACATCGGCACGGACGAGCGGACCATGGCGTGGATCATGGACACCTACTCGGCGGCCATGGGCCACACCGTCCCGGGCGTGGTGACGGGCAAGCCCGTGAGCCTGGGCGGATCGCTCGGGCGCGCCGCGGCGACGTCGCGCGGCGTCGCGCACATCGCACTCATGGCGCTCGCCTCGCGCGGGATGGACCCCTCGCGCACCACCGCGTCCGTCCAGGGCTTCGGCAAGGTCGGCCGCGACGCGGTGCGGTTCCTCGCGGCCGCCGGCGTCAAGGTGCTCGCGGTGAGCGACATCGACGGCGCGGTCTACGACGAGCGCGGGCTCGACATCGGCCGCCTGGCCGATCACGCCGACCGGACCGGCTCGGTGGCAGGGTTCGAGGGCACCGAGTCGATCGACCCCTCGTCGATCCTGCTGCTCGACGTCGACATGGTGGTCCCCGCCGCCGTCGAGGGCGTGCTCACGGCGGACAACGCCGCGAAGGTCCAGGCGCGCATCGTGGTCGAGGGCGCGAACGGGCCCACCACCAAGGATGCCGACGCGATCCTCGCGGACCGCGACGTCCTGGTGATCCCCGACATCCTGGCCAACGCGGGCGGCGTGGTCGTCTCCTACTTCGAGTGGGTCCAGGCGAACCAGGCCTACCAGTGGTCCGAGCGGGACGTGAACGACCGCCTCGAGGAGCGCATGACCAAGGCATGGCACGACGTGGTCGACTACGCCGGGGCGCACGGGCTGTCCTACCGCGAGGCCGCGACGGCGCTCGCCGTCGAGCGGGTCACCGACGCGCATCGGCTCCGGGGGCTCTACCCCTGAGCCCGCTCCGCCGGGAGCGGTGCTGGGCCGTGCGCGGCTCGGCACCGCTCCCGAGCCGGGCGCGGCTCAGCCGAGCAGGTAGCGGATCAGCATCCCCACGCTCATCACCACGATGAGCACGCGCAGCACCACGGGCCTCACCCGGAAGAGCACGTGCGACGCGACGTAGGCCCCGAGCAGCTGCCCGCCGATCATGACGCCGCCGACCGCCCACACCATCTTCCCCGCGAAGGCGAACACCAGGAGCGAGGCGACGTTCGTCGCGAAGTTGAGGGTCTTGGCGACTGCGGTCGAGCGAGGGAGGTCGTACGCCCGCAGCGTCACCCCGGAGAGCGCGAAGAGCGAGCCCGTGCCGGGTCCGAACGCGCCGTCGTAGGCGCCGATGGCGGGGACCACGGTCGCCTCGTACGGCGCGGCGCTCAGGCGGGCGTGAGCGGGCGGCTCATGCGCCTTGGGCACGAACGCGAAGTAGGCGGCGATGACGGCGAGCACCACCGGGATGACCACCCGCAGCGGCTCGGGGTCGACGAACTGGATCGCGACCGAGCCCGCCGCGGACCCCAGGAACGCCCACAGCATCGGCCACCGCGCATCGGACCACCGCACGCGACGCCGCCGGATCACCTGCCACGTCGCCATGCCCGTCCCGAAAGACCCCTGAAGCTTGTTGGTGCCGAGCGCCTGCAGCGGAGGCACCCCCGCGAGCAGGAGGGCGGGAAGCGTCAGCAGCCCACCCCCGCCCGCGAGCGTGTCAAGGAACCCCGCGAGCAGCGCGACGACCGCGAGGATCGCGAGCGTCTGCCAGGCGAGGTCCACCCTGAGAGCCTACGGGCGTGGAGGATCAGCACGTACCCGTCACCGGGTAGTTCGACCCGGTCTCGAGGTAGGCGTCCGAGACGTAGCCGACACCGGTGATGCGGTACCAGATGGTCGACCGGCCGTAGGGACCCGTCACAGCGGTGCCGGTCTTGTAGCACCGGAGCGCCACGAGCGACCCCGCATTGATCTTGCCCAGGTAGGTCGAGGACGTCGATGGCCCGCTGCGCAGGTTGACGTACTGGGAGCCGCCTGCCGAGGTCACCTTCGCGACGAACCATGACCCGGACGTCTTCGAGGTGGTGGTGTAGCCGGATCTCGACGCGGTCACCTTGAGGCTTACCTTCTTGAGATAGTCACCCGACGAGAGCTTGTAGGAGGTCCCGGTTGCACCGCTGATCGTCGATCCCGAGCGTAGCCACTGGTACCTGAGCGTGGGAGTCGGGCTCCACGTACCCGCGCTCCCCTTGAGCACCGCGCCGAGCGAGGTCGCCGTCACTCCCGGCGTCGGTGCGGAGGCGAAGGCCTTCGTCGTGGTGCACCCGCTGACCGAGAAGGTGGTCCCGCCCCAGATGCCGTTGCGGTTGGTGCCCGACGATCCCATGTCCGGGGCCCCGCAGATCCGCAGGCCGTTCGACGAGCTGAACGTCAACGGCGAGCCCGCGTTGTAGCAGTTCGGTGCGTTCCAGTACTCGAAGTGCAGATGAGCGACACCGTTGTTCTCGCGCTTCCCCGACGCGGCGACCTTGCCTACCTGCTGGCCCTTGGAGATCTTGCCGCTCGTGATCGAGGCGTCGATGTGGGTGAGGGTGTAGCTCCGTGTCGAGCTCACGTTGATGCAGAGGTTGCCGTATTCGGGCTGCCAGTACGCGACAGTGCCGGCCTGCGGAGCGACGACAGCGCGCCCTGCGGTCGACGTCGTGCTCGACGACGACGTGAGATCGAGCCCATACTTCGAGGTTCCCGTATGGGTTCCCGACGAGTAGCCCTGGTACACGTACACCGAGCCGGACGCGAACGGCGCCGGGATGTTGCCGGTCGCGGCAGATGCCGCGGGGGCGAACATGAGGCCCGAGACAAGGAGGAGGGCTGCGGAACCCGCAGCGATGACGGCACGACGCAAAGAACCCATGTGGATCCCCCAGCGCTAGTCATGCCGCCTCGCGACGAGACGGCACCGGTGCCCACCATGAGCCCAAACCGGACATTACTAGGCAGGACGCCGCCCCGCAACGAGAATTCGCGGGCGACCTACCGTCGTCTAGCTTCGGCCCGCGTAGTTGGGCGCCTCGACCGTGATCTGCACGTCGTGCGGGTGCGACTCCTTGAGCCCCGCCGGCGTGATGCGGACGAACTTCCCTCGCTCCTGCAGCTCGGGGATGGTGCGCGCGCCGACGTAGAACATCGACTGGCCCAGGCCGCCCACGAGCTGGCGGACCACCGAGGACACGGGGCCCTTGTAGGGGACGCGACCCTCGATGCCCTCGGGGATGAGGTCGTCGTCGCTCGGGGCGTCGGCCTGGAAGTAGCGGTCCTTGGAGTAGGACACGCGGCCGCGGGACGCCATCGCACCCATCGAGCCCATGCCGCGATAGCTCTTGAACTGCTTGCCGTTGACCAGCACCAGGTCGCCCGGGGTCTCCGCGCAGCCCGCGAAGAGCGAGCCGAGCATGACGGACGATGCGCCGGCCACCAGGGCCTTCGCGATGTCGCCCGAGTACTGGAGCCCGCCGTCGGCGATGACGGGCACGCCCGAGGGGTGCGCCGCCTTCCAGGCCTCGTGAACCGCGGTGACCTGCGGCACCCCGACGCCGGCGACCACGCGCGTGGTGCAGATCGAGCCGGGGCCCACGCCCACCTTGACCGCGTCGACACCCGCGTCGATGAGCGCCTGCGCGCCCTCGCGCGTCGCGACGTTGCCGCCGATGACCTGCACGTGCGCGGTCGCCGGGTCGGACTTGAGCCGCTGGATCATCTCGATCATCTTGCGCGCGTGGCCGTGCGCCGTGTCGACCACGAGCGCATCCACGTCCGCCTCCACGAGCGCGGTCGCGCGCTCCCAGGCGTCGCCGTAGAAGCCGACCGCGGCGGCCACGCGCAGGCGTCCCTCGGAGTCCTTGGTCGCGAGCGGGTACTTCTCGGTCTTGACGAAGTCCTTGACGGTGATGAGGCCGGTGAGACGCCCCTCGGCGTCGACCAGCGGGAGCTTCTCGACGCGGTGCTTGGCGAGCAGCTCGGAGGCCTCGGCGTTGGAGACCCCCTCGCGCGCCGTGATGAGCGGCATCGGCGTCATGTGGTCCTTGACCAGGCGCGACCCGAACTCGGATGCCGGCACGAACCGCAGGTCGCGGTTGGTGATGATGCCCAGCAGGCGGCGCTCCTCGTCCACCACCGGCAGCCCGGAGACCCGGTACTTGCCGCACAGCGCGTCGAGCTCGGCGAGCGTGACCTCGGGCCCCACGGTGACCGGGTCGGTGATCATCCCGGACTCGGAGCGCTTGACGATCTCGACCTGGTGCGCCTGGTCCTCGATCGACAGGTTGCGGTGGAGCACGCCGATACCGCCGAGCCTCGCGAGCGCAATCGCCAGGCGGGCCTCGGTGACCGTGTCCATCGCCGCGGACAGCAGCGGGACGGCCACGGAGATGCCCTTGGTGAGCCGCGTGGTGGTGTCGACCTCCGAGGGGATCACGTCCGACTCCCCGGGCAGCAGGAGGACGTCGTCGTAGGTCAGACCGGTGAAGGCGAAGGGATCGTTCTCAAGGGGCGCCATATGCAGAGTCTAAGTGCCCGTGGCGGGGCCGTCGTCACCGCGGAGACCGCGCGGATCGGCGTGCAACCCGCCCCGCGGCAGGCCCGCGTCGCGGGAGTCGGCCACGCAACCCTGTGGGCGCCAGAACCCCGCCCAACTAAGGCACACCTTACCTCACAGGTGAACAAAGTGGCTGGTAGATGAGATTTTGTAGGACAAGTAGACCGATATAGCCCCTGCTAGCGCCGCTCCTCGCGAGAACATCCGATGAAATGTCGGGAAACCCGGCAAATCGGGACTTCCCAAGCACCAGGGACGATGTTATGAATGGCTGTGGGGGGAGGGTGATCAGCACCGGCCACAAGCCGGCTGTTGGTCACATGCATAGGACGAGCATGATCGGCTCTGGATGGCAATGGCGCCATCCGTGGGGAGAGCCGACGGGAACCCACAAGGGGGCGCGATGGAGGCCGTGGCGAAGCTGCCAGCACCTACTCAGGATCAATGGGAATGGCAATACGAAGGTTCGTGCCGCGACGCGGATCCGGACCTGTTCTTCCACCCGGAAGGCGAGCGTGGAGCGGCGCGGAGGCGCCGTGCGGAGGCGGCGAAGGAGTACTGCGCCGGCTGCCCCGTGCTCGATACGTGCCGCGAGCGCTCGCTCCAGGCACGCGAGCCCTTCGGGGTCTGGGGCGGGCTGAGCGAGGATGAGCGGCACGCCGTCCTCGCCGGGCGCCTCAAGCAGGCGAGCTAGCGTCGCGCGGCGACCCGCGCCTCGTGCAGGCTGGACGATGCACGGGTCGCCGACGGCGGCGCCTCGCCCGCGACGAAACGGGCGCAGGAACGCCGACGGGCCCCGAGGCTGACGCCTCGAGGCCCGTGCGGATGCTGCCGGTGCTAGCCGACGATGGCGAGCAGGTCGCGCGCGGAGAGGATCAGGTACTCCTCGCCGGCGTACTTGACCTCGGTGCCGCCGTACTTGCTGTAGATCACCTTGTCGCCGACGTTGACGTCGACGGGGATGCGGTTGCCGTTGTCGTCGATGCGACCCGGGCCCACCGCCACGACCTCGCCCTCCTGGGGCTTCTCCTTGGCGGTGTCAGGGATCACGAGGCCGGACGCCGTCGTGGTCTCGGCCGCAGCGGCCTTGACAACAACCTTGTCCTCCAGGGGCTTGATGGAGACCGACACTGCGGACCTCACCTTCCGTGCTCGAAGTAAGTTCGGTGCAGACCCTGAGGACCGCCGTCGCGGGGGTCGATCCTGGATCTGCGCTCATGAGAGCACCATCAATCTAGCACTCGGGTGCCGAGAGTGCTAACGCGCTCCGGGCGTCGGCCACGGGTGAGATGATCCGGGGATGGACGTCGTCACCGCGCGCCTCACGGTCTCCGAGGCATGCCTCGAGCTCGCCGCGTCGCTGCGGGACGTCTCGCCCAAGGATGCCCTCGCCGTCACCGGACGGCTGCGCCGTGAGGGCCACTCCCCCGCGCTCGTGGCCGCGGCGATGACACTCGCGGATCTGCGGGGCGAGGCGCGGCCCCGTCTCGGCGAGACGGTCGACTCGATGGTCTTCCACCGCGCGGGGCTCGAACAGGCCTCGCGGGAGGTGGTCGCGCAGCTGCATGCGGCGCGGTTCGCCCAGGCGCACTGCCGCAAGGTCGCCGACCTCACCGCCGGCCTCGGCACCGACGCGATGGCGATCGCACGGCGAGGGCTCGGCGTCGTCGCCTTCGAGGCGGACGAGGCCACCGCGATCCTCGCCGCGCACAACCTCGCGCCGTGGCCGCTCGCCCGCGTGGTCCACGGCGACTCTCTCGCAGGCCTCGCGGACGTGCGCGTCGACGGGATCTTCGCGGATCCCGCGCGACGCAACGCGCGGGGCCGCCGCCACGACCCTGCGGACTACTCGCCGCGCCTCGACGCGGTGCTCGATCTGCGGCACCACGTCCGCGCTCTCGGCGTCAAGGCCGGCCCCGCTCTCCCCCACGAGGCGATCCCTGCGGACATGGAGGCGCAGTGGGTGAGCGTCGACGGGGACGTGGTCGAGGTGGGCCTGTGGGCCGGCGACGCCTCGCACGGCGCGGGCCACTCGGCGCTGGTGGTGCGCGGCGAGGACCACCACGAGATCGCCGGGCCCACGGACCGCGCAGGTTCGGGCCCCCTGGGCGAGTGGCTGCTCGAGCCCGACGGCGCGGTCATCCGCGCCGGGCTCGTCGGCGTGCTCGCCGAGGACGTCGGTGCGCACCTGGTGGACCCCAGCATCGCCTACCTGACCGCGGACGCGCCGATGAGCACCCCGTTCGGCCGCGCCTACCGTGTCATCGAGCGGCTGCCCCTCGACGTCAAGGCGCTCGCGAAGGAGATGCGCGCCCGCGACGTCGGGACCGTCGACATCAAGAAGCGCGGCGTGGACCTCACCCCCGAGCAGCTGCGACCCCGCCTCAAGCTCAAGGGCTCGCAGCGCGCGACGCTCGTGCTCACGCGCCTCGAGGGGCGCCACGCGGCGTTGCTCGTCGAGCCCGCCTAGCCCGGGGTCGCGCGCCTCGTCTCACGCCCGATCGGCGTGCTCGACCCAGTTCGGGTTGGTCATGATGGCGAGGATGTTGCCGAACGGGTCGACCACCGAGGCCGTGGTGAAGCCGTGGCCCCGCTCCCGGATACCGTCATGCACCGCCGCCCCGAGCGCGATCAGGCGATCGAAGGTGGCCGCGAGGTCGTCGACATGCCAGGACACGACCGCGCCGGCGGGACCGCCCGCCCCGGGCGCGAAGCGACGGTCGATGATGCCGAGCTCGTCCGCATGGTCGCCGATCCGGAACTCGACGTAGCCGTCGACGATGAAGTACGGCTCGGTGCCGAGGACCCGGGTGTACCAGACGCGCGCCGCGTCCAGGTCGTCGGCGAAGAAGGACACGTTGGCCAGGCCACGGAAGCTGCTCTCAGACGTATTCATACCTCCACCATCGCACCTGAAGTGCTCACCTTCTGCGTACTTTCTTTGAGATGGTGGGGACATGCGCGCGGATCGGCTGATCGCCACGCTCCTGCTCATGCAGGCGCGGGGCCGGGTCACGGCCGCCGAGGTCGCGCACGAGCTCGAGGTGTCGGTGGCCACCGCACGGCGCGACCTCGAGGCCCTCTCGACGGCCGGCATCCCCGTCTACCCGCAGCCGGGGCGGGGAGGCGGCTGGTCGCTCGTCGGCGGGTCGCGAACCGACCTCACGGGCCTCAGCGCGACCGAGGCCCAGGCCCTCTTCCTGCTCATCGGCACCTCGCGGACGGACCGCTCGGCAGAGGCGACATCGGCCCTGCGCAAGCTGGTGCGCGCCCTCCCCGCCACGTTCCGCGCGGACGCGGAGGCTGCGGGCCGCGCCGTGATCGTCGACCGCGAGACCTGGGGCGCGGCGCATCGCGACGACCCGACGTGGCTGGTGAACCTGCAACGCGCGGTGGTGCGGCACCGCCAGGTCGAGCTCACCTACGCGGGCCGCGACGGGGAGTCGCGCCGCGTCGTGGATCCGTGGGCGCTCGTGGACAAGGGTGGCCGGTGGTACCTGATCGCGGGCACCCCGGCCGGCCGGAGGACGTTCCGGGTCGACCGCATCGTGGCCGTCACCGTGGAGGAGACGCCGGCGGCGCGGCCTGCCGAGGACGACCTCGAGGGCATCTGGGACTCCGTGGTCGAGGACGTCGAGTCCCACCGGGGACGCGTCACCGCGACCGCCGTGACCCCGCCATCGCTGCTGCCGGTCCTCGGCAGGCTGTTCGGGCGGCACCTCGAGGTGCTGCAGGAGGACGATGCGCGGGCGGAGGTCCGGGTGGCCTCGCACACCGCGCGGTCCGTCGCCGAGCATCTGGCCGGGCTGGGAGCGGCCGTCGAGGTGATCGAACCACCGGAGGTACGCCAGGAGCTCGTCGCTCTCGCCGCGGAGATCTCGGACCTCTATGGCGGCGGCGGATCCTAGCCTCGAAGCGTCTTCGACACCATCTGCTGGCTGGTCCCCACCTCGCGAGCGATCGCGGTCTGCGACATCCCTCCGGCCGCAAGCTCCCGGATGCGCGCCTTGTGCTCGTCGGTGAGCGTGCCCGCGCGCTTCGACGGCCCTCCGCGACGCCCGCTCATGATCGAGTCGACGCTCGCCTTCGAGATCCCGACCGCCTCGGCGACCGCCACCCGCGGCTCCCCGGCCTCCACGCGGCGGCGCACCTCCGCGACCTGCTCCTCGGTGATCCGTGCCATGGCGCCAGCCTAGACAGCCGCCGGGCCGGTCCAGGAATCGTGGACGGCTTGGAACATGACGTGGTCCTGCCAGTCGCCCGCGATCCGCAGGTAGCGCGGCGCGTAGCCGTAGCGCTCGAACCCGTTGCGTGCGAGCACACGCTGGGAGGCGACGTTGTGCGGCAGCGTCTCCGCCTGGATGCGGTGCAGGCCCAGCGGCCCGAACGCGAGCTCCTTGATGCGCGCGACAGCCTCCGTCGCGAGCCCCCGCCCGTTGAGCTCCTGCGCCACCCAGTAGCCCATCCCCGCCGACTGCGCGGGACCCCGCGCGATCCCCCCGAGCGTGATGCGGCCCGCGACCGTGCCGTCGTCCGCGAGGATCACGTGGGGCAGCGCGCGCCCGTCCGCATGGTCCCTCAGGAGGCCGGCGATGACGGCCCGCTGCCCCGCCTCGCTGTAGAACTCGTCGTGGCGGACAGGGTCCCACGGCGCCATGAACGCGCGGTTCGCGGCGACGAGCGCGGCCAGCGCGACCGCGTCCTCGACCGCGATCAGCCGGGTGCGGGACGGGTCGGAGGTCATCCGGCCATCGTTCCACGGCGACGAGCGCGCGCGTCAGCCCGCGACGATGAGCGACACCGCGATCGCCGCCATCACCAGCGCGATCGCTCCGTCGAGGACCCGCCAGGCGCCGGGGCGCGCGAGCACCCCGGAGAGCAGCCGCGCCCCGTAGCCGAGCCCCGCGAACCACAGGATGCTGCCCGTGACCGCGCCGGCGGCGAACAGCCACCGCGCCTCATGCGTCGCCGCGACGGTGCCCAGCAGCACCACGGTGTCGAGGTACACGTGCGGGTTGAGCCACGTGAGCGCGAGGCACGTCGCGGCGACCGCGCGCGCGGACGATGCGGAGGGGCCTCCGGCGCGTGGCGCATCGTCCGTCTCGAGGCGCTCCCCCGCAGGCCTGAGCGCGCGCCGCGCCGCCAGGACGGCGTAGACCGCGAGGAAGGCGGCGCCCGCCCACCGGGCAGCTGTGAGCAGCCACGGCACCGCGACGATCGCCGCCCCGAGTCCCGCGACGCCCGCCGCGATGAGCACGGCGTCCGAGGCCGCACAGATCAGCACCACCAGCCCGACGTGCTCGCGGCGCAGGCCCTGGCGCAGCACGAAGACGTTCTGCGCGCCGATCGCCACGATGAGCGAGAGGCCGAGGCCGAGGCCGGCGAGGTAGGTCATGGCGACACGGTAGAGCCGAGTTATCCACAACACCACTAACAATTGTGAATACTGCATTAGCGTTGCTTATATGAAGATCCCCGCCGACCTCGCGCAGACGCTGGCTGCCGTCGTCGACGAGGGCTCGCTCGACGCCGCGGCGGGCGCGCTTCACGTCACGCAGTCCGCGGTGAGCCAGCGCCTCGCGACGCTGGAGCGCCTCGCAGGGCAGGTGCTGCTCATCCGCTCGCGCCCCGTGCGCGCCACGCCGGCAGGCGAGGCCGTGATCCGCTACGCGCGCCAGGTGACGCTCCTGGAGGCGGAGGCCGCGAGCGCGCTCGGCATCCCCGAGGACCGCCCCGCGCCGCTCCGCATCGCGGTCAACGCCGACTCCCTCGCCACCTGGCTGCTGGCACCGCTGGCACAGGTGCTGCCCGGGCTCGGCACCACGGTGCACCTCCACCGCGAGGACGAGTCCTACACCGCGGAGCTGCTCGCGCAGGGCGCGGTGGTCGCGGCGGTCACCACGCGCGCCGCGGCGGTCCCCGGCTGCACGGTCTCCCCGCTCGGCCGCATGACCTATCGCGCGGTCGCGGCGCCCGCCTTCGCGCGGAGGTGGTTCCCGGACGGCGCGACGGGCGACGCGCTGGCGACCGCGCCCATCGTCGACTTCGATCGCCGCGACGACCTTCAGTCGCGTTGGCTCGACGCGCACGGCGCGGGCACGGGCGCACCGCGCCACCTGGTGCCGTCCTCGACCGAGTTCGCCCAGGCGATCGCGCTCGGGCTCGGCTGGGGCCTGCTCCCGCGCGCGCAGCGCGAGGGCCTCGACCTGGTCGACCTGGGCGAGCCGGCGCTCGATGTGGCGCTGCACTGGCAGCAGTGGCGCGTGCAGTCCGCGAGCCTCGACACTTTGGCACGCGCGATCGCGGACGCCGCGCGGGCCTCTCTCGAGCCCGTCAGCCCGCGCTGACGGCGCACGCCGGGAACGGTGCGCCGCTCATCGCGACCGGCCAGGCGCCGCCCGGCTCGGCGGCTCCCGTGAGCACGTCCGCGAGCCCGGCGATGGTCGCACGCGACCCGCCGTACGTCGCGACGTAGGCCTCCGCGTCCGACGCGAAGAGCCCCCACGGCGCCCCGAGCGACACCACCACATCGGCAGTCGCACGCGTCCGCCCGGAGGGGACCAGCGCGATCGTCGTACCCTCGTCCCCGACCGCGACACCCGCGTCCTCGAGCCGGGCCGCGAGCGCGGCCCGCGCATGCTCCGGACCGGAGACGATGCTGGCCTTGCGCCCCACCAGCGGGGCGTCGCAGTCGTCGGCGGCCACCGTTATGCCCGCCGCGGCGAACCCACGCGCGTATCCCGGCGCGGGAACGGCCGTGTCGAGGCCCGCCGACCACCGCATGAGCAGGATCGAGCGCGCCGCCGCCTCGTCGAGCCGGTCCCGCGACACCCGGCCGCTGCGCACGGCCTCCACGAGCGCCTCCGCCGCGTCCCCCGCGTTCCTCGGCATGAGGAGCACGTCGGCCCCTGCGGCGAGCGCGTCGACGGCCGCCTGGCCCGAGTCGCGCGACCCGGTCACGGCGCCCATGTTGAGGGCATCCGTGACGATCACGCCCGTGAAGCCGAGCTCGTCCCGCAGGTACGCGTACGCCTGCGGCGCGAAGGTCGCCGCGTCCTCGCCCCACTCGGGCACCACGATGTGCCCCATCATCACCACGGGCGCACCGGCGTCGATCGCCTCGGCGAACGGCACCAGGTCGGCACCCGCGAGCCGCTTCACGGAGCGGTCCTGCACGGGGAGGCCGATGTGCGAGTCGACCGTGACGGAGCCGTGGCCCGGGAAGTGCTTGATGACGGGGACGACGCCACCCGCGACGAACCCCTCGACCGCCGCCGTCACCGCGGCCGCGACCGCCTCCGGCCCGTCGCCCGCGCTCCGCGTCCGGATGATCGGGTCGGCCGTGCCGATCGTGACATCCGCGACGGGCGCGTAGTCCACGTTGACGCCCAGCGCGCGCATCTCGCCCGCCGAGGCCCGGTACGCGTCCGTGACGGCGTCCTTGTCGGTCGCCGCGCCGGCGGCCATGAAGGAGGGCAGGCTGGTGACCGCGGCCGAGAGGCGCGAGACCACGCCGCCCTCCTCGTCCGCCGAGATCCAGACGGGCCACGTGCGGTCGTCGACGCCCTGGAGGCCCTCCGCGATCGCGGCGACGGCCTCGGCTGACGGTGCGGCGCCGTCCATGAGGATGACCCCGCCGAGGTGATGACGTCGCACCCGGTCGAGCGCCACGTCGACGTCCGGCGTGTAGAGGTCCGTGACGATCACCTGGCCGGCGGCGCGCGACAGCGGCAGCGCGCGTGCGGTCGCGAGCGCCTCGTCCCAGTCGGCGACGGCAGGCCCCCAGGCCAGGCGCTCGACGTCGACGGTGGCGACCGGTGCCGGGAGGGACGATGCGGCGACGGACGGCAGCGGCTCCGCGGCGGTCACGGACGGCGAGGGCGCGCGCGCCTCGTCCCCGTTGCTTGCGGTGCAGGCGGCAAGGAGCAGCACCGCGAGCGCCCCGGCCGCGGCCGCGCGCATCAGACCGTGATGGTCGACAGCGGCATGGACGAGTCGACGCCGATGTCGAGGCGGCTGGGGGCCACCCCTGCCTCGACCACGGCCGAGCCGAGCGCGGCGATCATCGCGCCGTTGTCGGTGCAGTAGCGCAGCGGCGGGATGCGGACGTCGATGCCGGCCGCCTCGCCTCGCGCCTGGGCGAGCTCGCGCAGCTGGCTGTTGGCGGAGAACCCGCCGCCGATCACGAGCGTCTCGACATCGTGCTCGCGGCACGCGTTGAGGGTCTTGGTGACCAGCACATCGGCCACCGCGGCAGCGAAGCTCGCGCACACGTCCTCGATCGGGACCTCCTGGCCCGAGTCGCGACGTGCCTCCACCCAGCGCGCCACCGCGGTCTTGAGCCCCGAGAACGAGAAGTCGTACGCATGCTTGGCCATGTCCTTGGGCTTGGACAGGCCGCGCGGGAACGGGATCGCCTCGGGATCGCCTTCGCGAGCGAGACGGTCGACGTGCGGACCGCCGGGGTAGGGCAGGCCGAGCAGACGCCCGACCTTGTCGAAGGCCTCGCCCGCCGCATCGTCGAGGGTGTGGCCCAGCTCGGTGACCTTCGTCGCGATGTCGTCGACCATGAGCAGCGAGGTGTGGCCGCCCGACACCACGAGCGCCATGGTGCGGTCCGGGAAGCGGCCGTGGACCAGCTGGTCGACGGCGGCGTGGCCGATGACATGGTTGACGCCGTAGAGCGGACGGCCGAGCCCGAGCGAGAGCGCCTTCGCCGCGGAGACGCCGACCGTGAGCGAGCCCACCAGGCCCGGCCCGGACGCGACCGCGACCGCGTCGACGTCGGAGAGCGTGCGCCCGGCGCGGCTCAGCGCCTCGTCGAGCGTCGGGAGCACCGCCTCGAGGTGCGCGCGCGACGCGACCTCGGGGACGATGCCGCCGAACCGCGCGTGCTCGTCCATCGACGAGGCGACCACGTCGGCGAGCAGCTCGCCGTCCTCCACGAGCGCGACACCCGTCTCATCGCAGGTGCTCTCGAGTCCCAGTACCAAAGCCACGGGACAACTGTAGTCGCGGGCCCGCGCACGCAGGTCAGAGCGAGAGGAATGTGCGAAGCCCGCGGTCGACCTGATCCATCACGTGGGCGGGGAGGAGACCCTCCCGGGCTCCGAGGACCCGGCGGTCCACCGTGGCGATCGCGGTCACGTTCACGCACGAGTCCTTCGCCAGACCCGTCGAACCGGCCGGCAGGAACACGTTGCCTGGAAGGTCCGCGAGCGCGGTGTTGCCCGTGATCACCAGCACCGCGACCGTGCCGAGCCGCGACCTGTTGTACGCGTCCGCCTGGACCACCAGCACCGGGCGGCGATGCGCGGGCGCACTCCCCTGCGCGGGTCCGAGGTCCGCCCAGCACACCATGCCGCGCGCCAGCGGCTCCGGCATCACCAGTCCTCGGATTCGAGCAACCCGCGCCCCACCTGGGCCGCGAACGCGGTGGACTCGTCCTCAGCGATTGCGATGCGCTCGAGCACGCTGTCGATGCGGCCGGTGAGCGCCGCCTCGTCGAGGTCTCGGAGATACCGCTGCGCGGCGACGGAGAAGAACTCGGAGCGGCTCATGCCGAGCGCAGCCGCACGTGTGGTGACCGCCTCGAACACGGCATCGGGCAGGGAGATCGCCGTCTTCATGCCTCGAGTATCACCCGGTATGACGGGCGCAGCAACAGCCTGTGGACGCGGGAGGCTGCTCGCGGGCGGACTTGGAGGCCGGGACCTCCGACCGTCGCGAGCACCTGTCAAAGAGAGGGATCATGGTTGATATGACAACTGCGAACCTTCCCCAGTCGACCGTCGACTTCTCCCTCGACCAGGAGGCGCGTGAGGCGCTCTTCACCGAGGCCCGCTCCGCGATCGCCTTCGACAGTGGCGAGGTCGACGCAGAGCTGGTGACGCGCGCCTGGGACCTCGCGAAGTGGGGCCCGTCGAGCATGAACACGCAGCCGCTGCGGCTCGTGGTCGCGCGTTCGGACGCCGCCCGCGCGGCCGTCATCGACGCCGCGATGCCCGGCAACCGTCCCAAGCTCGAGCAGGCCCCGCTGCTGCTCGTCGCCGCGCACGACGAACGCTTCCACGACCACCACGAGATCACCGCTCCCGGCTTCGCGGGCTTCCACGAGCGCTTCGAGTCCAACCCCGAGATGCGCGCGTCGCTCGCGACCTCGGGCGCGATGCTCCAGCTGGGCTACCTCATCATCGCGCTGCGCGCGGAGGGGCTCGCGCTGCGCCCGTACGGCGGCTTCGACAAGGCCGCGCTCGACGCCACGCTCATGCCCGAGGGCTGGCGCTCCGAGGTGCTCCTCGGGATCGGCCGGCCCGCGGCCGGCGACGACCAGTCGGGTGAGCGCCGCGGCCGCATCCCCGCGGACCTGGGCGTCCGCGAGCTCTGACCCTCCCGGGTTGGGACACTCAGCACTCCGGAATCCTTGAGGACACCGGCTTGCGGGACGCTGGGCTCCGCGCTTCTCGGCTCCACGGAGCTGAGCGTCCCGCGAGCACGCGTAGCAGCGGATCGAGGAGTGCTGAGTGTCCCCAACCCCCGACGGGCGGGCGGTCAGCCCTCCGGCTGGTACCCCCGCAGCGCGACCCGCATCACCAGCGCATCGATCCCCTCCGGCTGGTAGTACTTCCGCCGCACGCGCACGTCCTCGAACCCATGCGCCCGGTACAGCGACAGCGCCGCGTCGTTGTCGACCGCGACCTCGAGCCACGCATCCACCACGCCCTCGGAGCGCGCCTCGGCGAGGAAGTCCTCGAGCAGCGCGCGTCCCAGCCCGCGTCCGCGCACCTCGGGCAGCACCGCGAGGTTCATGAGGTGGAACGCGTCACCGTCGTAGCCGTACACGGCGTACCCGGCCAACGCGCCGTCGACCTCGAGGCCCCGGTAGCGCGCGAAGCCGTAGAGGTAGTCCTGCGTGATGAGCTCGCGCGACCACGCGGACGCGCCGAACAGCTGCGACTCGACCTCCGCCATCCACGGCAGGTCGTCCTCCGTGAGATCGCGGAGGGAGATCACGCGCCGGGCACCCCGTGGACGTCCGGGCGGCGCAGGTACAGCGGCTCGGTGGACATGTCCGAGCCCGCCTCGCGCGCGCGGTCGGCCGCACCGACGAGCAGCGCCGGGTCGGGGTCGCCGTCAGCGGCGCCGGGGAACGCCTCCGGGTAGAGCAGCGCGCCCCGGCCCACGACCGAGCCGATCACGGGCACGTCGCCCGGAGCGACCACGGCGGGCCCGGACACCCGGACCCCGTCGCGGTACGTCGCCCAGTAGACCTCCTTGCGGCGCGCATCGGCCACCGCGGTGACCTCGCCAGGCACGGCGGCGCCGAGAGCGTCGAGCGAGCACACGCCGTCGACGGGCACGCCCCACACGTGTCCGAGCGTCCGCGCGGTCACGAGCCCCACGCGCAGGCCCGTGAAGGGCGCGGGGCCCGTCCCGACGACGATGCGGGACACGTCCGCGCCCGAGGCTCCCGCCTCCGCGAGCACCTCCGCGATCAGCCCGGACAGCAGCTCGGCGTGGCCGCGCGGGTTGAACTCGGAGCGTCGCGCGAGCACCTCGCCGGAGGCGGAGACGAGCGCGACGGCGATGGCGGACGAGGTGTCGAGGGCGAGGATCACGGGACTAGCCTACGAGCGCGACGCCGGCCCAGCGGTCGCCGTGGGTGGTGAACGTGACGGTGCGCAGGCCCTCGTCGGGACGCTCCATGTCGACCTCCCCGCCGTGCTCGCGCGCGATCTCCACGTGGATGCGGTCCTGCGACAGCTGCTCGGCCTTGTCCTCGCCCCACTCGACCACGGTGACCGAGGACTCGACCGTGGCGTCGAGGTCGAGGTCGTCGAGCTCCGCCAGCGAGTTGAGCCGATACGCGTCGACGTGGATGAGCGCGGGCCCGCCGACCTCGGAGGGGTGCGTGCGCGCGATGATGAACGTCGGGCTCGCGACCGGCCCACGGACACCGATCGCGGCGCCCAGGCCCTGCGTGAAGGTCGTCTTGCCCGCCCCGAGGTCCCCGGAGAGGATCACCACGTCGCCGGCGCGCAGGTGCGGCGCGAGGACGTCGCGCGCGAGGGCGCGCATGGCGTCGCCGTCGGCGACGGTGAAGGTGGACGATGCGGTCATGCGGGGTGCTTCTCCTTGAAGCCGCCGAAGCGGCAGACGATCTCGTAGTCGATGGTGCCAGCAGCCTCGGCCCAGTCGCGAGCGGAGGGGCCGCCGGCGCCGATGAGCACCACCTCGTCCCCCGCGCGCTCGGTCGCGTCGGGCCCCAGGTCGAGCACCACCTGATCCATGCACACGCGGCCCGCGATGCGCAGCTCGCGGCCTCCGACGGACACCGGTCCGCGCCCGCCGCCGGCGCTGCGGAAGATGCCGTCCGAGTAGCCCGCGGTCACGAGCCCCAGGCGAGTGTCGCGCGGCGTGGTGTACTCGTGGCCGTAGCTCACACCCTCGCCCGCCGGCACGTCCTTCACGAGCGCGAGCGACGCGGTCACTCGCATCGCGGGCTCGAGGCCCCACCCGTCCCCGTCGGGCGACGGGACCGGCGGCAGCCCGTACACCGCGATGCCCGGGCGGACCAGGTCGAAGTGGAGGTCGGGGCGCGTCAGGGTCGCCGCGGAGTTCGCCAGGTGACGCACCTCGAGGGCGATGCCCCTGTCCTCGATGACCGCGAGCGCGGCGCGGAACACCGACGCCTGCCGGTCGATGGTCGGGTCGCCGGGGCGGTCGGCCCACGCGAGGTGCGACCACGCGCCCACGAGCTCGACCGCATCGTCGGCCGCGCGCGCGGCGTCGAGCAGCGCGGGCAGCGCCTCGGGGCGTACGCCCTCGCGCGACAGCCCGGTGTCGATGGCGACGTGAACCCTGGCGCGCTCTCCCGACATGCGGGCGGCGGCGATGATGACGTCCAGCACCTCGAGGGACGATGCGCTGAGGTCCACCCCCGCGCGGATCAGCCCGCGCGCGGGGAACTCGGGCCCGTAGAGCCAGCACAGGAGCCGCCCGGTGTCGCCGGCCGCGCGCAGCGCGAGCGCCTCGTCGGGCTGCGCGACGCCGAGCCACGCGGCCCCTCCCTCGCGCGCGGCGGCGGCCGCCCCGACAAGGCCGTGCCCGTACGCATCGGCCTTCACCACGGCCATGACGGCCGCGCCCGGCGCCATCGCCGCCAGCCGCGACACGTTGCGCGCGATCGCGCCATGGTCGACGGACACCTTGAGACGCGACATCAGCCCTCCCCGATGACCACGGCGGAGGCGATCCCCGCATCGTGCGACAGCGACACGTGAAGCGACGTCATCCCCAGGGCGGAGACGCGCGCGGCCACCGTGCCGGACACCTCGAGCACGGGCGCGCCGCCCGGGCCGCGCAGCACCTCGCAGTCCTGCCAGCTGAGCCCGCCCGGCGCTCCGAGCGCCTTCGCGAGCGCCTCCTTGGCCGCCCAGTTCGCGGCAAGGCTCGCGTGGCCCAGGTGCCGCTCCGCGGGCGTGAACACGCGGTCGAGGAAGCCCGGCGAGCGCTCGAGGGCGTCCTCGAACCGGGAGATCTCGACCACGTCGATGCCGAGGCCCAGGATGGCCACGGCTACTCCACCGTGACGGACTTGGCGAGGTTGCGCGGCTGGTCGACGTCGTAGCCCTTGGCCGACGCCAGCTCGAGCGCGAAGATCTGGAGCGGCACCACGGACAGCAGCGGGCGCATGAGCACCGGCACGGAGGGGACGTAGAAGACCTGCTCCGCGTAGTTCGCCGCCTCCGTGTCGCCCTCCTCGGCGATGACGAACGTGCGGGCGCCGCGCGCGCGGACCTCCTGCACGTTCGAGATCACCTTGGCGTGGAGCGACTCCACGCCGCGCGGGCTGGGCAGCACCACGAACACCGGCAGGCCCTCCTCGACCAGCGCGATGGGGCCGTGCTTGAGCTCGCCGGCGGCGAAGCCCTCGGCGTGGATGTACGCGAGCTCCTTGAGCTTGAGGGCCCCTTCGAGGGCGACCGGGAAGCCCACGTGGCGGCCCAGGAACAGCACCGTCTGCTCGGCGGCGAGCGTGCGCGCGACCTCGCGGATGGGCTCCGAGGCGTCGAGCACGCGCTGGATCTTCGCCGGGATCGCGTCGAGCTGCTCGAGCAGCGCCTCGATCTCGTCGGGGAACTTGTTGCCACGCAGCTCCGCGAGGTAGATGCCCAGCAGGTAGCCCGCCGTGATCTGGGCGAGGAACGCCTTGGTCGACGCCACCGCGATCTCGGGCCCGGCGCGCGTGTACAGCACGGCGTCCGCCTCGCGTGCGATCGTCGAGCCCTGCGCATTGACGATGCCGATGACCGTCGCACCCTGCTGCTGGGCGTGGCGCACGGCCATGATGGTGTCCATGGTCTCGCCGGACTGGCTGATCGCGACCACGAGCGTCTTGATCGACACGATCGGGTCCCGGTAGCGGAACTCGTGCGCGAGCTCGACCTCGACCGGGATCCGCGTCCAGTGCTCGATGGCGTAGCGCGCGGTAAGGCCCGCGTACGACGCGGTGCCGCACGCCACGATGATGATCTTGTCGATGGACTTGAGGATGTACTCGTCGATCATGCCGCCGTCGAGCTGGAGGCGGCCCTTGTCGTCGATGCGACCGCGCAACGTGTCCGCGACCGCCGTCGGCTGGTCGTGGATCTCCTTCTCCATGAAGGTCGGGAAGCCGCCCTTCTGCGCCGCCGAGGCGTCCCAGTCGACGTGGTACGGCTCGCGCTCGACCACGAGCCCCGCGGTGTCGGTGATGGTGACGCGCTCGGGCGTGATCTCGACCACCTCGTCCTGGTGGAGCTCGAGCGCCGTGCGCGTGTGCTCGATGAACGCGACCACGTCCGAGCCGAGGAAGTTCTCGCCCTCGCCCAGGCCGATCACGAGCGGGCTGTTGCGGCGCGCGCCCACCACGGTGCGCGGCTCGTGCGAGTCGACCGCGAGAAGGGTGAAGGCACCTTCGAGCCGGCGGGTGATGGTGCGCATCGCGTCCGCGAGCGAACGGCCGGCGAGCACCTCGCGCGCGAGCAGGTGCCCCGCGACCTCGGTGTCGGTCTCGGAGACGAACTCGACGCCCTCCGCCGCGAGCTCCGCACGGAGCGCGGAGAAGTTCTCGATGATGCCGTTGTGGATGATGGCGATGCGACCGCCCGCCGCGAGGTGCGGATGGGCGTTCACATCGGTCGGGGCGCCGTGCGTGGCCCAACGGGTGTGGCCGATGGCGGCGGTGCCGTCCGAGACCGGCCGCTCGGCCAGCTCCTTCTCGAGGTTGACGAGCTTGCCCGACTTCTTGCGCATGCCCACGCGCTCCGGGTCAGCGGTCACCACGGCGATGCCGGCCGAGTCGTAGCCGCGGTACTCGAGCCTTGCGAGACCCGACATCACCACGCCCTGGGGACGCGCTCCGGGCGCGTCCGAACCCACATAGCCGACGATTCCACACATGGCGACGAGTCTAGTTCCCGGACCCCCCTGCCTCGGCGCAGCGCGAAGGTGAGGCGCCCCGTCCCCCGGCGTGCGCATCGTCCCGCCGCGGACGATGCGCCACAATGGGCGGGTGAACGAGGCACGACGGTCCGACGCTGGCACCCCGTACGTCACCCTGACGCGCGACGAGTGGGCGGTCCTCGCCGATGCCACCCCGCTGCCCCTCACGGAGGCGGACATCGCGAAGGTCCGCGGCCTGGGCGACCCGATCGACATCGACGAGGTCGACCGCATCTACCGTCCCCTGTCGCGGCTGCTCGACCTCCACTCCGGGGCGACGGGCGCGCTGCACGCAGCGACGAGCCGCTTCCTCGGCGAGCGCGCCTCCCGCACGCCGTTCATCATCGGCGTCGCGGGCTCGGTCGCGGTGGGCAAGTCCACCACGGCCCGCCTGCTGCGCGAGCTCATGGCCCGCTGGCCCTCGTCGCCGCATGTCGAGCTCATCACCACCGACGGGTTCCTCTACCCCAACGCGGTGCTGAACGAGCGCGACCTGCTGGCCCGCAAGGGCTTCCCCGAGTCCTACGACCGCCGCGCCCTGCGCGACTTCATCCTCCGCGTGAAGTCCGGGGCGCCCGAGGTCCGCGCGCCCGTGTACTCGCATGTGGTCTACGACATCGTCCCCGGCCAGGAGGTGGTGGTCCGGCAGCCCGACATCCTCATCGTCGAGGGCCTCAACGTGCTCCAGACCGCGCAGTCGCGCGAGCCGGGTGCGTCGCAGCTCGCGATCAGCGACTTCTTCGACGTCTCCATCTACGTCGACGCGCACCCCGAGGACATCCGCCGCTGGTACATCGAGCGCTTCCTCGCGCTGCGCGAGTCCGCGTTCGCCAAGCCGGACTCGTACTTCCACTCCTACTCGACGCTGACCGACGCCCAGGCGGTCGCGGTCGCGGGCCAGGTGTGGGACACGGTGAACGCGCCCAACCTCGCGCGCAACATCGCCCCCACCCGCTCGCGCGCGACGATCATCCTGGGGAAGGGCCCGGACCACCGCGTCGAGTCGGTGCGCCTGCGCAAGCTCTGAGCTAGCGCGCCCGCGCGACCACGGTGAACGTGCACGGCATGCGCCGCGCATCGTGCCCCGGCCACTCGAAGTCGCCGTCCTCGCGCTCGACCATGCGCTCCGCGAAGCGCCACGGCAGCGTGCGACCTTCCTCGAGCGCGAGCAGCTCCAGCCCCGCCCCCAGCAGCGCGCCGACCGTCTCGCTCAGCGGATGCGGCCACTCGTACGTGCGGGTGCTCGCGAGCGTGCCGTCGCCCACGTAGGTGGTCTCCTCGTCCCAGGCCAGCGGCGTCCCGTCTCCGAAGTAGGGGTAGCGCGTCACCAGGCCGTCGACCCGCTCGTCGAGCGCGTACAGCGCGGGATGCCCGTCGCGGATGTAGAAGAGCCCGCGCGGGCGCAGGAGGCCCGCGATCTGGGCGGCCCAGCGCTCCAGGTCGGGCAGCCACGTGATGGTGCCGATGCTCGTGTAGACCACGTCGAAGCGCTGGTCGCCCCCGAGCGCGGCGTCGACGGCGGCCTTGGCGTCCAGCACATCGGCCTGGACCCAGGCGGCGTCGATGCCGAGCTCGCGCGCGAGCGACGACGCCGCCTCGAGCGCCGAGGGCGAGAAGTCGACGCCCACGATCCGCGCCGCGCCGGCGCGTGCGAGGGACACCGTGTCCGTCCCGATGTGGCACTGGAGATGGCAGACCTCGAGGCCGGCGAGCCCCGTGGGCAGGAAGGCTCCGAGCGCGTCGAGGTCGGTGCGCACCACCTGCGAGAGATGCGCCGGGTCGTCCCGGTAACGGTCGAGCCCGTACGCGTCGGTGTGAAGCGGGACGCGCTCCTCCCAGTTCGCGAGGTTGGCGTCGCGCGCCTCCGGATAGCCGGCCTCGGCCTCGAAGCCGCCCGGGTCAGTCGCCATCGTCCGCGCCGCCCTCGGCCGCGCGGCGCTCACGACGCGTCGGGCGGATCTGCAGCTCGCCGGTCACCAGCCGCTCCTCGATCTCGCCCGCGAGATCGGGCAGCTCGGGCTCGGCGAAGCCGAGCCTGGCGAGGATCTTGTCGATGAGGATGCCGATGAGGATGCCCCCCACCACGCCCACGGCGATCGAGACGAGCAGGTTCTCGAAGATCGAGCCGGCCCAGATGCCGAGCGCGGTGCCGTAGGTCGCCCAGATCACCACCGCGACCGCGTCCACGATCATGAACCAGGGGCGCGGGTACCGCAGCGCCCCGGCCGTGAGGTTCACCGCGACGCGGCCCATGGGGATGAAGCGCGCCGCGATGATGAACGTGGTGCCGCGACGCTCCAGGGTCGACTCGGCCCAGTCGAGCGTCTTGCGCATGCCGGCGCGCGCGAAGAACGGGTGCTTGCGCACGTCGAGCTTGGAACCGATCAGGTACGCGAGCTGGTCGCCGCACCACGCGCCTGCCGCCGCGAAGATCCAGACGAGCCACACCCACGGCGTGCCCGTCTGCTTCCACGCCGTCGCCGTCGCGATGACCACGGACTCCGAGGGGACGACCGGGAACACGCCGTCGATCAGCGAGAGCAGGAATACGCTCGGGTAGATCCACAGCGACTCCATGAGCGACTCGACCCAGATCTCGAGTTCATGGGACCAGTCGGTCAGGAGGTGCCAGAGGTCGTTCACGCGCCCAAGTCTGGCAGGTGTCCGCGGCGACCGCGATGGGGTGATCCCCGGATACCGCCTGACAGTGCCAACGGAACTCGCCGCGACACGCCGCCGGTCGACGCCCGATCCCACCCTTCGCCCGGCGTGTCGGGACCAGGTCCGTTGGGAGTGTCGCGGGGGGGGCGCTAGAGGCTCAGCCGCGAGCGGACGACCTCGGCCAGCGCGTCGGCGTGGCGCTGTGCGTCCTCGGCCGTCGCGGCCTCGACCATGACGCGCACCAGCGGCTCGGTCCCGGACGGGCGCAGCAGCACCCGGCCGGTGTCGCCCAGCTCGCGCCGGGCGGACGCGACGGCGGCCTGCAGGACGAGGTCCGTGTAGACCCGCGAGCGATCGGCGCCGCGCACGTTGACGAGCACCTGCGGCAGGGACTCGATGTCGGCGCACAGCTCGCGCAGCGAGCCGCGCGCCGCGACCTGGGACGTCATGAGCAGCGCCGTGAGCACGCCGTCGCCCGTGGTCGCGTAGTCCGCCACGATCAGGTGCCCGGACTGCTCCCCGCCGAGCGTGTAGCCGCCCTCGCGCATCGCCTCGAGCACGTAGCGGTCGCCGACCGCCGCCTCGACCATGTCGATCCCCGCGCGACGCATCGCGAGGTGCAGGCCCAGGTTGCTCATCACGGTCGCGACGAGCGTCGAGTGGTAGAGCGATCCGGCGTCGCGCATCGCGATCGCGAGCACGCCCATGATCTGGTCGCCGTCGACGATCGCGCCCGTGTGGTCGACCGCGAGGCAGCGGTCGGCGTCGCCGTCGAAGGCCACGCCGAGGTCGGCGCCGTGCTCGACCACGGCGGCCTGCAGCGGGCCGAGGTGGGTCGACCCCACACCCTCGTTGATGTTGAGCCCGTCGGGTGCCGCGTTGATCGCGGTGACGCGCGCGCCTGCCTTGGCGAGGGCCGCGGGGCCCACGTGGGACGCGGCTCCGTGGGCCGCATCGACCGCGATGTGCACGCCGTCGAGCGGGCTGTCCGAGCCGGCGAAGGACCGCACGGAGGCCACCACATGCTCGACGTACTCGTCGGCCAGGTGCGCGGACGGGACGATGCGGCCGACGTCTGCGCCGATGGGCCGCGACCAGGCCTCGCCCACGCGGGCCTCGATGGCCGCCTCGACCGAGTCGTCGAGCTTGTGGCCGCCGCGCGCGAAGAACTTGATGCCGTTGTCCGGCATGGCGTTGTGGGACGCGGAGATCACCACGCCCAGGTCCGCCTCGGTGGAGGCGGTCAGGTACGCCACCGCAGGGGTGGGCACCACGCCGAGGTCGAGGACGTCGACCCCCGCGGAAGCAAGACCGGCCGCGACCGCCGCCCCCAGGAACTCGCCTGAGATGCGGGTGTCGCGGCCGATGACGGCGACGGGACGGTGACCGGAGAACTCGCCCCGCTCCCCCAGGACGTGAGCCGCCGCGACCGAGAGGTCGACGGCCAGCTCCGCGGTGAGGTCGCGGTTCGCGAGGCCCCGGACACCGTCCGTGCCGAAAAGTCGCGCCATGCGCGAGAGATTAGCGCTTCGAGTACTGAGGCGCGCGGCGGGCCTTCTTGAGACCGGCCTTCTTGCGCTCGACCGCGCGGGCGTCACGCGTGAGGAAGCCGGCCTTCTTGAGCGCCGGGCGGTTGTTCTCCTCGTCGATCTCGTTCAGCGCGCGGGCGACGCCGAGGCGCAGCGCACCGGCCTGACCCGAGGGGCCGCCACCGTGGATGCGGGCGTGCACGTCGAACTTGCCCTCGATGTCGAGGAGCGCGAACGGCGAGTTCACCAGCTGCTGGTGGACCTTGTTCGGGAAGTAGTCCTCGATGTCGCGACCGTTGATGGTCCACTTGCCGGTGCCGGGCACCAGGCGGACGCGGGCAACGGCCTCCTTGCGACGGCCGAGGCCGGCGCCGGGGGCGACGTTGGTGACACCCTTGCCGCGCTCGGCAACGGTCTCGGTGGTGTACTCGGACGGGGTCTCGTTCTCGACCTCGGTGGTCACATCTGCCACTTTCATCAATCCTTAAGCTTCTGCGGCGCTTACTGCGCGACCTGGGAGATCTCGAAGACCTCGGGCTGCTGCGCGGCGTGCGGGTGCTCCGCGCCGGCGTAGACCTTGAGGTGCTTGAGCTGGGCGGCGCCGAGCTTGGTCTTGGGCAGCATGCCCTTGACCGCGTTCTCGATCACGCGACGGGGGTTCTTCTCGAGCAGCTCGCCGATCGGCACTGCGGAGAGACCGCCCGGGAAGCCCGAGTGGCGGTAGACCATCTTGTCGGTGAGCTTGTTGCCCGAGAGGGCAACCTTCTCAGCGTTGATGACGATGACGAAGTCACCGCCGTCGACGTGGGGCGCGAAAGTCGCCTTGTGCTTGCCGCGGAGCAGCGAAGCGGCCTGGGAGGCCAGACGACCGAGGACCACGTCAGTAGCGTCGATGACGTACCAGTTCTTGGTGACGTCACCCGGCTTGGGAGAAAACGTACGCACTGTGAAGCCTTACTTCTACTCGTTCTGGTGGACGATGCCGTGGTGGCATCGCGAAGCAATCGGTCGGCGGGTCCTGCGGCGGCGAGTGGGAGGCACCGTCCACGAGGGAACGCACAACGACGCACCATCATACGCGGCCCGGCCCGGAATCTCAATCCGAGCGCGAACGGCACGCGCGTCGGTCACGGAAGCGTGCGACGTCCTCGCGTAGCCTCCGCGCGCGCGGCGAGCTGCGCATCGTCCGGATACGAGACCTCCTCCAGCGTGAGGCCGTGCGCGGGAGCGACGGCGATCGCCTGGGAACGGGACGCGGTCGCCGCGACGAGCGCGAGCCAGTCCAGGTCGCGGCGCCCCTCCCCGACCGTGAGGAGCGCGCCCACGAGCGAGCGCACCATGGAGTGGCAGAAGGCGTCCGCGCGCACCGTCGCGACCACGAGACCGGCGTCGGGGCCGTCCGTCTCACGGCGCCAGCTCAGCTCGAGCAGGTCGCGGATGGTGGTCGCTCCCTCGCGACCGCGGCAGAACGCCGCGAAGTCGCGCAGCCCGGTGAGGGTGGACGATGCGGCGTTGAGGGCGTCGACGTCGACGGGGCGGCTCACGTGGAGCACGTGGCGCCGGCGCAGCACGTCGGGCACCGCATCGGTGACGCGGTAGGCGTAGCGGCGCTGGGTCGCGGAGAAACGGGCGTCGAAGCCCTCTGGGGCCTCGGAGACCGCCCGGACCACCACATCGTCCGGCAGCACGCCGTTGAGGCGCGAGAGCAGGCCGTCCGCGGGCGTGCGCTCGGAACGGCCGGGCATCCGCGCCCAGGCGGACGCCTCAATGTCGACGTGCGCGACCTGCCCCCGGGCATGGACGCCCGCGTCGGTGCGGCCGGCGACGGTCACGCGAGGGTACGCCTCCTGGCGGACGATGCGCACGAGCGCGTCCTCGAGGACGCCCTGGACGGTCCGCAGGCCGGGCTGGGTCGCCCAGCCGCTGAAGTCGGTGCCGTCGTAGGAAAGGTCGAGGCGGGCCCGCACAGTCTCAGGGAGCATGCGCGGACCCGCCTCGGGTTGCCTTGGGTGAAGGCGAGGGTTACTTGGCCTCGTCGGCAGCCGGGGCCTCGGCGGCCTCGGTCTCCTCGACGACGGTCTCCTCGGCGACGGGCGCCTCCTCGACCTTCTCGGCCTTCTTCGGCGCGGCCTTCTTGGTGGCCTTCTCGGCCTCCTTGGCGACGGCCTTCTTCGCGGGCGCACCGAACTCGACGAGCTCGATCACGGCCATGGGCGCGTTGTCGCCCTTGCGGTTGCCGACCTTGGTGATGCGGGTGTAGCCGCCGTCACGCTCGGCGAAGCCGGGGCCGATCTCGGTGAAGAGCTTGTGGACGACGCCCTTGTCCGAGATGATCCCGAGCACCTTGCGGCGCGAGGCGAGGTCGCCGCGCTTCGCGAAGGTGATGAGACGCTCGGCGTGCGGGCGCAGGCGCTTGGCCTTGGTCACGGTGGTGGTGATGCGGCCGTGCTCGAAGAGGCTCTGCGAAAGGTTCGCGAGCATCTGACGCTCGTGCGCGGGACCGCCGCCCAGGCGGGCACCCTTGGTGGGGGTAGGCATGATTGAGAATTCTCCTTGTTACTCGTCGCTGCCCGAGAAGTAGACGGACGAGCCGCTGTCGTACTCGACGGCGCCGTCCTTCAGGGAGAAGCCCAGCTCGGCGAGCTTCTCCTTGACCTCGGTGATCGACTTCTGGCCGAAGTTGCGGATGTCCATGAGGTCCGCCTCGGAACGCGCGGTGAGCTCACCCACGGTGTGGATGCCCTCACGCTTGAGGCAGTTGTAGGACCGCTGCGTGAGGTTGAGCTCCTCGATCGGCTGGTTGTAGTCCTCCTCGAGCGACTCGTCCGTCTCGGACGGGCCGATCTCGATGCCCTCGGCGGCCTCGTTGAGGCCACGCGCGAGCGAGAAGAGCTCGACCAGCGTCGCACCGGCCGACGCCACGGCGTCGCGGGGCGAGATCGAGTTCTTGGTCTCGACGTCGATGACCAGCTCGTCGAAGTCCGTGCGCTGCGCGACACGGGTGGCCTCGACCTTGTAGGTCACCTTGAGGACGGGCGAGTAGATCGAGTCGACGGGGATCTGACCGATCTCCGCGTCGTAGCTCTTGTTCATCGCCGCAGGCACGTAGCCGCGACCGCGCTCGACCGTGAGCTCGACCTCGAACTTCGCCTTCGCGTTGAGGGTCGCGATGTGGAGGTCCGGGTTGTGGATCTCGACGCCGGCCGGGGGCTGGATGTCAGCACCCGTGACGACGCCCGCGCCCGACTTGCGCAGGTACATCACGACGGGCTCGTCGTTCTCCGACGAGACCACGAGGTTCTTGAGGTTGAGCAGGATCTCGGTCACGTCCTCCTTCACACCATCGATGGTGGTGAACTCGTGGAGGACGCCCTCGAAACGCACCGACGTGACGGCGGCGCCCGGGATGGACGACAGCAGCGTGCGGCGGAGCGAGTTGCCGAGCGTGTAGCCGAAGCCCGGCTCGAGCGGCTTGAGCGAGAACTGCGAACGGTTCTCCGAGATGACCTTCTCGGTCAGCGTGGGACGCTGTGCGATCAGCACGGTTGTTTCCTTTCCGAGCATCCGCTATCTGATGCTCGAGGGTTCCCGGTCGGGATCGGTCCGACTGGGGCCAGAAGCTGGAAATGAGGGGGTGGCCACGGGCCGATGCACGCATCGGCCCGCGACCAGGAGCGCGGGCTCACCCGCGCGGGCGTGCTAGTTGCGGCGGCGCTTCGGCGGGCGGCAGCCGTTGTGCGCCTGCGGGGTGACGTCCTTGATGGAGGTCACCTCGAGGCCGGCGGCCGTCAGCGAACGGATCGCGGTGTCGCGGCCGGAGCCCGGGCCCTTGACGAACACGTCCACCTTGCTCATGCCGGCCTCGGTGGCGCGGCGAGCAGCGGCCTCGGCGGCCATCTGCGCGGCGTAGGGCGTCGACTTGCGCGAGCCCTTGAAGCCGACCTGGCCGGAGGACGACCACGACACCACGGCGCCCGAGGGGTCCGTGATCGAGATGATCGTGTTGTTGAAGGTGGACTTGATGTGCGCCTGACCGTGCGCGACGGTCTTCTTGATCTTCTTGCGCGGCTTGCGAGTAGGAGCGGCCATGTCTTACTTCTTCTTTCCGGCGACGGTCTTCTTGCGGCCCTTGCGGGTGCGGGCGTTGGTCTTGGTGCGCTGACCACGGACGGGCATGCCGCGGCGGTGGCGGAGACCCTGGTAGTTGCCGATCTCGACCTTGCGGCGGATGTCGGCGGCCACCTCGCGGCGCAGGTCGCCCTCGACGGTGAAGTTGGCCTCGATGTAGTCACGGATCGCGACGAGCTGGTCGTCGTTCGCGTCCTTGACGCGCAGGTCCGGGCTGATGCCGGTCGCTGCGAGGATCTGCTCGGCGCGGGTACGGCCGACGCCGTAGATGTAGGTAAGTGCGATCACCATGCGCTTGTCGCGCGGGATGTCGACACCGACGATGCGTGCCATTTCTGGTTCTACTCCATCAGTAGTCGGAGGTCTGACGCTCGACCGCCCCGCTTATGTGTTGCGGGCCCCGGCCTCCGAGCCGGGGGTTTGATGCATAGGGTCGAACGAGGATGTTCTCGGGTGTGTCTAGCCCTGACGCTGCTTGTGGCGCAGGTTCTCGCAGATGACCATCACTCGGCCATTGCGTCGGATCACCTTGCACTTGTCGCAGATGGGCTTGACGCTGGGCTTAACCTTCATGGTTCTTTCCTGCGTCGCTCAGGCGCGCGAAGACGCCGTCGCGACGACTCACTTGTAGCGGTAGACGATGCGGCCGCGGGACAGGTCATAGGGGCTGAGCTCCACCACCACGCGGTCCTCGGGGAGGATCCTGATGTAGTGCTGTCGCATCTTGCCGGAGATGTGAGCGAGCACCAGGTGCCCGTTCGTCAGCTCCACACGGAACGATGCGTTCGGCAGTGCTTCCACCACCACGCCCTCGACCTCGATGACGCCGTCCTTCTTAGCCATGAACTCCGCTAACGTTGATTGACAGGGATGCGGGCGCGCAAAAACGCCCAACGGAAAACTATACGGCAATCTCCGCGACCTCTCAAGCGGGGACGCGCGTCATCGCGCGAACGGGCATCGGCCCCTCCGCGGGTCCCTCGGACACCAGGGCGGGCGCAGCGTCGCGCCGGTCCCACTGTACGCGTCGCGGGGCCGCAGCGGCAGTCCCCCGGACCGGCGGCGGTGCGCCGAGGCGTGTCAGCGGAACGCGTTGCGCAGCCGCTGCACCGCGATCCCCGCGATGCGCGGGTCCCGGTGGTCGGCGAGCCGACGCACCACCGACGACGGCGTCCTGGGGTTGGCGAGCAGCGCCGAGAGCACCTCGAGGCTGGAATCGTGGCCGAGCGACACCAACGCCCCCATCGGGCAGTCGGTGCGGCCGGCGACCGCGGCGCGCACCGAGGCATCACGATGCACCGCCAGCGGCAGCAGCTCGGAGCCCGTGAGCTCCGGGTCCAGCGCCCTCACCACGTCCTCGGACTGCCCTCGAGCCGGAACCACCACGTCGTGCCTCCCCACGCTTACCGTTGTGGAAAGTATTTACTCGCGACGGCGCCAACGCCTCAAATCGGTGTGACGAAACAGACACCGAGAAACATCTGCGACATCTTCACGGTCGCCCGAGGGCGCCGTGGCCCGGCGGCACCTGGGGCCGGGGCGCCAGCACCGCGGGGTTGCGCCCGCCGGCGGGCGAACCGGGCCCAGAGCCGGCTGCGGGTGGGCGCGCTGCGTCGGCCCGGTCCTCGAGCTCCTGCGCGCCGGGCGTGCCCGACCCCAGCACCGCCCCCTCGAGAGATCGGCGGGCGAGCCGCGCCACGTCCTCGCGGCGATGCGCGGCGAGCGTCTCGAGCACGACGGCGGGCGTCACGGCGTTGCGCGCAAGCGCCTTGAGCACGCTCGGCTCGCGGTCATGGCTGAGCACTCCCGCGATCGCCACCGCGAGCCCGGCGCTCGAGGCCAGCGCGACGCGCACCGACGCCCGACGGTCGTGCACCAGCGTGGCCTGCATCGCGAGCGGGCAGTCCGGGCGCGCGGCGATCGCCTCTCGCACCTCGGTCGAGCGATGCGCCCCGAGGGTCGCGATGCGCGCGGCCCCGAGCCCGTCGGCGCGCGCCTCGTTGACGAGCGCGCGCACGCCGTCGTCGCGGCGCTCGGCGGCCACCGGCACGCCGGACGCCGCCATGAGCGCACGCGACCAGCCCTCGTCCGACACCTCTCCCCCTCGCGTCAGGTAGCGAGAGGCTAGGCGGCGCCGGTGTGCAACGGCTGACGGCCAGGTGTCCAGCCGGTGACAAACCGACCAATCCTGGGTGTCGGGTGGTCCGGGCTACCGCTCCGAGGGAGGAAGGAACCCGCGTACCGGCGCGGTGCGCACCGGGCGCGGCGCGGCCGCGACCACGGGCTCGGCGGGCGCCACCGCGGACGCGAGCATGGCCTCACGGCGCGCCTGCGACTCCTCGAACACGCGATCGCGCAGCTCCGAGGTGTCTCGCGCCCGGGCGCCGCCTGCGCGGTCCCGAGCGTCGAGCGCCGCGACGGCCGCGGCGCGCACCGACTCCTTGCGGCTGCCGGCCAGCGCGTCGAGCATGTCGGCCGTCGCGACGGGGTTGCGCGCCACGGCGAGCAGCACGCTCTCCTGCCGGTCGCGCGCGAGGCTCTCCAGGAGCGAGTGCAGCACGCGCGGGTTCGCGGCGAGCGCCGCACGGACCGGCGCCGCGGAGTCGTGAGCCAACGCGACCATGACGCCGAAGGGGCAGTCGGGACGGCCGGCGACGGTCTCGCGGACCACCGCGTTGCGCGAGCCGCCGAGCTCCTGGACCCTCTCCTTCGACAGGTCGGGCGCTGCGGCCTCCTCGACCTCCTCGCTCGTGCCAGGGGCGTAGTTGAACCCTCGCGCCATCGTGCCCTCCCTCAGGACGCCGACGTCCGGGGTGCGCCGGCTGGCCTGACGGTAGCGCAGCGTCTTTGCACCTGCGTGGCGCGCATGTAAAGGCCGTGTGAACTGCCTTCAGCTCTGTCACCAGGGACGATGCGCCTGCCCAGTCCAGCGGGTGGGCGTCCGCGCGCGGCCGCTACGGGGCGACGGGGGTGACGCCGAGCGGCACGAGGCGCGAGGCGCCGCCGTCCGAGGCGGTCAGGACCCAGATGCCGTCCTCGTGCACCGCGACCGAGTGCTCCCAATGGGCGGCACGCGACCCGTCGAGCGACACGACCGTCCACTCGTCGGACAGCACCGCGGACTCCGAGGTCCCGATCACCAGCATGGGCTCGATCGCGAGGCACATCCCGTGCTGCACGCGGGGGCTGCGCCCGCGCGTGCGGTAGTTCGGCACGTCCGGCTCCATGTGCATCGCGGTTCCGATGCCATGACCCACGTACCCGTCGAGGGGGTGAAGCCCCGCGGCCTCGGCCACGTCCTCGACAGCCGCGCCGACCTCGCCGATGCGGCTCGCGCCGGCGAGCGCCGCGATGCCCGCCCACAGCGACCGCTCCGTCACGGTGACGAGCGTCGCATCGGCCTGGCTCGCGGGCTCGCCCACGATGAAGCTGATCGCGCTGTCGCCGTGCCAGCGGTCGACCACGGCGCCGCAGTCGATCGAGACGACGTCGCCGGGGACGAGGACGCGGTCGCCCGGGATCCCGTGGACCACCTCCTCGTTGACCGAGATGCAGATGGTCGCGGGGAACCCGTGGTACCCGAGGAAGTTCGACGTCGCGCCCGCCTCCGCGATGACGCGCGCGGCCTCGGCATCGGCCGCGGACGTGGTGGCGCCCGGCACGCACGCGGCCTTCGCCGCGGCGAGCGCACGCTCGACGATCACGCCCGCCTGGGCCATCACCCGCATCTGCGCGCGGGTCTTCAGCTCGATGCGGGCCATGACCGGATCAGCGCGCGACGGCCGCGACGAGGCGCTCGGTGACCTCGTCGATCTCGCCGAGACCGTCGACCTGCACCAGCAGGCCCTTGCCCGCGTAGAACGCGGTCAGCGGCGCGGTCGAGGCGGTGTAGACCTCGAGGCGCTTGCGGATGACCGGCTCGGTGTCGTCCGCACGGCCCTCGATCTCGGCACGCTTGAGCAGACGGTCGGTGACCACGTCGAAGTCCGCCGTGATCTCGATCGCCACGTCGAGCTCCACGCCGAGGTCCGCGAGCATCGAGTCGAGCTCGACCGCCTGCTCGGGGTTGCGCGGGTAACCGTCGAGCAGGAAGCCCTGCGCCGCATCGTCCTCGGCGAGGCGCGCCCGCACCATGGCGTTCGTGACCTCGTCGGGGACCAGCTGGCCGGCGTTCATGTACTCCTGCGCCTTGCGGCCCAGCTCCGTGCCGCCCTTGACGTTGGCGCGGAAGATGTCGCCCGTCGAGATCGCGGGCACGCCGAAGCGCTCCGTGAGGCGGGCGGCCTGCGTGCCCTTGCCTGCGCCGGGAGGACCAAGAAGAACTGCGCGCATTACCGGAGGAACCCTTCGTAGTGGTGCTGCTCGAGCTGGGACTGGATCCGCTTGACGGTGTCGAGACCCACACCCACGAGGATCAGGATCGACGTGCCGCCGAACGGGATCGATGTCCCGAGCCCGAGCGCCGCGAACATGACCGTGGGCACGAGCGCCACGATCGCGAGGTAGATGGAGCCGGCCGCGGTGATGCGCGAGAGCACGTAGTCGAGGAACTCCGCGGTCGGGGTGCCCGGTCGGATGCCCGGGATGAAGCCGCCGTACTTCTTCATGTTGTCCGCCACCTCGACCGGGTTGAACGTGATCGCGGTGTAGAAGTAGGCGAAGAAGACGATGAGCAGGATGTAGAGCGCGATGTGCAGCGGGGCGCTGTTGTTCGCGACGTGGTTGTTCATCCACACGACCCAGTCGGCCGGGTCGTCGCCCTGGAACTGGATGATCACCTGCGGCAGCGTCAGCAGCGACGACGCGAAGATGACGGGGATGATGCCCGCCATGTTGATCTTCAGCGGGATATAGGTGGACGAGCCACCCAGCATCTTGCGACCCACCATCCGCTTCGCGTACTGCACGGGGATGCGGCGCTGCGACTGCTCGACGAACACGACCGCCGCGATGACCGCGAGGAGCGCGAGCGCGACCAGGAAGGTGTTGCGCGCGCCGTTGGTCGAGTTCCAGATCGACGACACCATGCTCGGGAAGCCCGCGGCCACCGAGGTGAAGATCAGCAGCGACATGCCGTTGCCGACACCGCGCTCCGTGATGCGCTCACCGAGCCACATGATGAAGACGGTGCCCGCGGTCATCGTGAGGATCATCGTGAGGATGACGTTCCACGAGTCGTTGGGGATCACGCTCTGCGAGCAGTTGGGGAAGAACAGCCCGTTGCGCGCCATCGTGATGTAGGACGCCGACTGGATGGCGGCGAAGCCCACGGTGATGTAGCGCGTGTACTGCGTCAGCTTGGCCTGGCCCTCCGAGCCCTCCTTGTGGAGCGTCTCGAAGCGCGGGATCAGCACGCGCAGCAGCTGGACCATGATCGACGCGGTGATGTACGGCATGATGCCGAGCGCGAAGATCGAGAGCTGCAGCAGGGCGCCGCCCGAGAACAGGTTGAGGATGGCGAACGCACCGGTGGCGGAGCTCTCGCTCAGGCAGGCCTCGACCGCCTCGTAGCTCACGCCGGGGGTCGGGATGGCGACACCGAGTCGGTAGATCGCGATGATCCCGATGGTGAAGAGGAGCTTCCTCCGAAGGTCGGGGGTGCGGAACGCACTCATGAAGCCACTCAGCATTGATCCTCCATGGATTTTTCGTCAGGACGAGGATACGCGACCGGGCCCGTCCTCCTGGACGGGCCCGGTGCGATCACTTCTAGCCCTCGTTGACCGAGCCGCCAGCGGCCTCGATCTTGGTCTTCGCGGACTGCGAGACCTTGTCGGCGTCGACGAGCGTCACCTTGACGGAGATCTCGCCATCGCCGAGGACCTTGACCGGCTGGTTGCGGCGGACCGCACCCTTCTCGACCAGGTCCGCCTTGGTCACCTCGCCGCCCTTGGGGAACAGCTCGGAGAGCTGGCCCACGTTGACGACCTGGTAGTAGACCTTGAACGGGCTCTTGAAGCCACGCAGCTTCGGGATGCGCATGTGGATGGGCGTCTGACCACCCTCGAAGCGCTCCGGAACCTGGTAGCGGGCACCGGTGCCCTTGGTACCGCGACCGGCGGTCTTACCCTTGGACGCCTCACCACGACCCACGCGGGTCTTCTTGGTGTGCGAACCCGGGGCGGGACGCAGGTGGTGCACCTTGAGGGTGTTCACCTTCTCCGCGGGCTCCTCCGCCTTCGGCGCGGCCTTCTTGGCGGCCGGCTTCTTGGCGGCGGGCTTGGCCTCGTCGGTCGCGGCGTCGGCCTTCTTCGCAGCAGGCTTCTTCGCGGCCGGCTTCTTGGCGGCCGGCTTCTCCGCAGCAGCGGTGGCAGCCTTGGCCGGAGCCTTCTTGGCGGCCGGCTTCTTGGCGGGCTTCTCCTCGACGGACTCGTCCGTCGGCTTCTTGGCCTCAGCCATCAGTCAACCTCCTCCACGGTGACCAGGTGGTCGACCGCCTTGACCATCCCGCGGATCTCGGGACGGTCCTCCTTCACGACGATGTCGCCGATGCGCTTGAGGCCGAGCGACCGCAGGGTCTCGCGGTGCTGCGGCTTGGTGCCGATCGCCGACTTCTTCTGAACGACCTTGAGTCGTGCCATGACTACTTCACCCCCGCTGCCTGCGCGCGGAGCATCGCGGCCGGGGCCACGTCCTCCACGGCCTTGCCGCGACGGGCCGCGACGGCCTCGGGGCGCTCGAGGCGCTTGAGGGCGTCGACGGTCGCGTGCACGATGTTGATCGCGTTGGACGAGCCGAGCGACTTGCTCAGCACGTCGTGGATGCCGGCGCACTCGAGCACCGCGCGCACCGGACCACCGGCGATCACACCGGTACCCGGCGACGCGGGACGCAGGAACACGACGCCCGCGGCGGCCTCACCCTGCACGGCGTGCGGGATGGTGCCCTGGATGCGCGGGACGCGGAAGAAGTTGCGCTTGGCCTCCTCGACACCCTTCGAGATCGCGGCCGGCACCTCCTTCGCCTTGCCGTAGCCGATGCCGACGTTGCCCTCGCCGTCGCCGACGATCACGAGCGCGGTGAAGCTGAAGCGACGACCGCCCTTCACGACCTTGGCGACTCGGTTGATGGTGACGACGCGCTCGACGAACTTGTTCTCGGGCTCGTTGTCGCGACGGTTCCCGCCGCGACGGCCGCTGTTGTTGTCAGCCATAAGTCTTCCTCACTCCTGGCCGCGCCCTAGAGGGCGAGGCCCGCCTCTCGGGCGCCGTCAGCCACAGCCGCCACGCGACCGTGGTACTTGTTGCCGCCACGGTCGAACACGACGGCCTCGATGCCGGCGGCCTTGGCACGCTCGGCGACCAGCTGGCCGACCTTCGACGCCTTGGCCGTCTTGTCGCCGTCCAGCGCGCGGATGTCGGCCTCGAGGGTCGACGCCGACGCGAGGGTCTTGCCGACGGTGTCGTCGACGATCTGCGCGACCATGTGACGGGTCGAGCGGGTGACCACGAGGCGGGGACGAGCAGCGGTGCCGGAGATCTTCTTGCGCAGGCGGAAGTGGCGACGCTTGCGCTGGATCGCCTTGCCCTTGCCCTTGATTGCGATACCCATGTCTTACTTACCCGTCTTTCCTGCCTTGCGGCGAACCTGCTCGCCGGCGTAGCGGACGCCCTTGCCCTTGTACGGCTCGGGCTTGCGAATCTTGCGGATGTTCGCCGCAACCTCGCCCACCTGCTGCTTGCTGATGCCGGCAACGGTGAACTTGGTGGGGCCCTCGACCGTGAAGGTGATGCCCTCCGGCGGGGTCACGACGACCGGGTGCGAGAAGCCGAGCGCGAACTCGAGGTCCGAGCCCTTGAGCGCGACGCGGTAACCCGTGCCGACGATCTCAAGCTTCTTCTCGTAGCCCGAGGTGACACCGGTGACCATGTTCGCGATCAGGGTGCGGGTCAGGCCGTGGAGCGACTTCGACAGACGCTCGTCGTTCGGGCGCTTGACCTCGAGGCCCTCATCGCCCTTCTCGACGGTGATGGGAGCGGCGACGGTGTGCGTGAGGGTGCCCTTGGGGCCCTTCACGGTGACGTCGGCGCCTTCGATGGTGATGTCCACTCCGGAGGGAACCGGAACGGGGATCTTGCCAATGCGGGACATTGCTCTTGTTCTCCTTTCCGGTTACCAGACGAACGCGACGACCTCGCCGCCGACGCCCTTCTTCTCGGCCTCGCGGTCGGTCAGCAGACCCGAGGAGGTGGACAGGATGGCCACGCCGAGGCCGCCGAGAACCTTGGGCAGGTTCGTGGACTTCGCGTAGACGCGGAGGCCGGGCTTCGACACACGGCGCACACCGGCGAGCGAGCGCTCGCGGTTCGGGCCGTACTTCAGCGTGAGGGTGAGGGTCTTGCCCACCTCGGCGTCCGCCACGGCGGAGCTGGAGATGTAGCCCTCGGCCTCCAGGATCGAGGCGATGTTCGCCTTGAGCTTGGAGTGCGGCATCGACACGGTCTCGTGGTACGCCGCGTTCGCGTTGCGCAGACGCGTCAGCATGTCTGCGATGGGGTCAGTCATCGTCATGAGTCTTGAACTCTTCCTCGCCGTGGTTTCCCCGCAGGGGACCTGTGGCGTAGTGGTTTACCAGCTGCTCTTGGTGATGCCGGGAAGCTCACCACGGTGAGCCATCTCGCGGAAGCACACGCGGCAGAGGCCGAACTTGCGGTACACCGAGTGCGGACGACCGCACTTCTGGCACCGGGTGTAGGCGCGGACGGCGAACTTCTGCTTGCCGGCGGCCTTGTTCTTGAGCGCAGTCTTGGCCATGGCCTACTTCTCCTTGAAGGGGAAGCCCAGCTGCTTGAGCAGCGAGCGGCCCTCGTCGTCGGTGGTGGCGGAGGTCACGACCGTGATGTCCATACCGCGGACGCGGTCGATCTTGTCCTGGTTGATCTCGTGGAACATCGACTGCTCCGTGAGACCGAAGGTGTAGTTGCCGTTGCCGTCGAACTGCTTCGGGCTGAGGCCGCGGAAGTCGCGGATACGGGGAAGCGCGATCGAGAGCAGGCGGTCGAGGAACTCCCACATGCGGTCGCCGCGCAGCGTGACGTGCGCACCGATCGGCTGGCCCTCGCGCAGCTTGAACTGCGCGATGGACTTGCGGGCCTTGGTCACCTGCGGCTTCTGGCCGGTGATGGCGGTGAGGTCCGCGATGGCACCCTCGATGAGCTTCGAGTCCTTCGCGGCGTCGCCCACACCCATGTTCACGACGATCTTGGTGAGACCGGCGACCTGGTTGATGTTCTCGTGCCCGAACTCCTCGCGCAGCTGCGCGATGATCTCGTTGCGGTACTTCTCCTTGAGACGCGGCAGCGTGGTCACGTCAGCCATCAGACGTCCTTACCCGAGCGCTTGGCGACGCGCACGCGCTTGGTGCGCGTACGGCCGTTCTGCTCGACCTCTTCCGTGCGGTAGCCCACACGGGTGCCCTTCTTGGTCTCCGGGTCCACGAGCATCACGTTCGAGATGTGGATCGCGGCCTCGACGGTCACGAGGCCACCCTCGGCGTTGTCGCGGCGGGTACCCGGCTTGATGTGCTTGGTGACACGCTGGATGCCCTCGACGACCACGCGCTCGCGCTCGGGGTCGACCGACAGCACGCGGCCCTGCTGACCGCGGTCACGGCCGGCGATGACGACGACGAGGTCGTCCTTCTTGATCTTCGCCATCAGATGACCTCCGGTGCCAGCGAGATGATCTTCATGAACTTCTTGTCGCGCAGCTCGCGGCCCACGGGGCCGAAGATGCGGGTGCCACGGGGGTCACCATCGAGGTTCTTGAGGATCACCGCAGCGTTCTCATCGAAACGGATGTACGAACCGTCGGGACGGCGGCGCTCCTTGGTGGTGCGCACGACGACCGCCTTGACAACGTCGCCCTTCTTGACGTTGCCGCCGGGGATCGCGTCCTTGACGGTGGCGACGATGATGTCGCCGATGCCGGCGTAGCGACGGTGCGAGCCGCCGAGCACGCGGATGCAGAGGACTTCCTTCGCACCCGTGTTGTCGGCGACGCGAAGTCGCGACTCCTGCTGAATCATGTCTGTCTCCTGTCGTCTGGTTCTCGCTCACACCGAGCGAGCCTGGTCGAACTAGTAGTTACTTGGCCTTCTCGACGATCTCGACCAGACGCCACCGCTTGGAAGCGGAAAGCGGACGGGTCTCCATCACGACGACGAGGTCGCCGATGCCGGCGGTGTTGAGCTCGTCGTGGGCCTTGATCTTGCTGGTGCGGCGCATGACCTTGCCGTAGAGCGGGTGCTTGACGCGGTCCTCGATCTCCACGGTGATGGTCTTGTCCATCTTGTCCGACGTGACGTAGCCACGGCGCGTCTTGCGGTACGCCCGGTGCTCCGACGTCGCAGTCGTCTGCTTCTTGGTCGACATATCTGTTCCTTATGCCTTCGCGGAGGGCGCGGTGCGGATACCGAGCTCGCGCTCACGCAGGATCGTGTAGATGCGCGCGATGTCGCGCTTGACGGCCTTGAGGCGGCCGTGGTTCTCGAGCTGACCGGTGGCCGACTGGAAGCGCAGGTTGAACAGCTCCTCCTTGGCCTTCTTCAGCTCCTCGACCAGGCGCTCGTTCTCCATGGCGTCCAGCTCGGACGGCATGAGGTCCTTGGTACCGATGGCCATTAGATGTCACCACCCTCACGGGTCACAAAGCGGGTCTTCATGGGGAGCTTGTGCTGCGCGCGGCGCATGGCCTCGCGAGCGAGCTCCTCCGGGACGCCGGCGAGCTCGAACATGACCCGGCCGGGCTTGACGTTCGCGACCCACCACTCGGGCGAGCCCTTACCGGAGCCCATGCGGACCTCGGCAGGCTTCTTGGTCAGGGGGCGGTCCGGGTAGATGTTGATCCAGACCTTTCCGCCACGCTTGATGTGGCGGGTCATCGCGATACGGGCCGCCTCGATCTGGCGGTTGGTGACGTAGGCGGGCTCGAGAGCCTGGATGCCGAAGTCACCGAAGGCGATGGCGGTGCCACCGGTCGCAGCGCCCGAACGCTTCGGGTGGTGCTGCTTGCGGTGCTTCACACGACGGGGGATAAGCATTCTCAGCTCTCCTTACCGGCCTCGGCGGGAGCCTCGGCAGCAGGGGCGTCGGCCGCGGGGGCCTCGGCCGAACGGGGGGCGGCGTCACGACGCGGGCCGCGGTCGCCACCGCGGCGGTCGCCACGGCCACGCTGCGGGCGGGGGGCCTTCGCCTGCTCGGCGGCCCACTCCTTCTCCGTCATGTCACCCTTGTAGATCCACACCTTCACGCCGATCTGGCCGAAGGTGGTGCGGGCCTCGAAGAAGCCGTAGTCGATGTTCGCGCGGAGCGTGTGCAGCGGCACGCGACCCTCACGGTAGAACTCCGAACGCGACATCTCGGCGCCACCGAGGCGGCCCGAGCACTGCACACGGATGCCCTTGGCACCGGCGCGGAGCGCGGACTGGATGCCCTTGCGCATCGCACGGCGGAAGGCCACGCGCGAAGCGAGCTGCTCCGCGATGCCCTGCGCGACGAGCTGCGCGTCGATCTCGGCGTTCTTGACCTCGAGGATGTTCAGCTGGACCTGCTTGCCGGTCAGCTTCTCGAGGTTCGCACGAAGCTTGTCGGCCTCGGCGCCGCGGCGGCCGATGACGATGCCCGGACGAGCGGTGTGCAGGTCGACGCGGACACGCTCACGCGTGCGCTCGATCTCCACCTTCGAGACACCGGCGCGCTCGAGGCCCTCCGACATCATCTTGCGGATCTTGACGTCCTCGTCCACGTAGTCGCGGTAGCGCTCGCCCTTCTTGGTCGAGTCGGCGAACCAGCGCGAACGGTGGTCGGTCGTGATGCCCAGGCGGTAGCCGTGGGGGTTGACCTTCTGTCCCATTACTTGGCCCCTTACTTGGCAGCGACCGGGGTCGCGACGGTGACGGTGATGTGGCAGGAACGCTTGAGGATGCGGTTCGCACGACCCTGAGCGCGCGGCTGGATGCGCTTCATGGTCGGACCCTCGTCCACAAAGATCTCCTTGATGACGAGCTCGCGCTCGTCGAAGCGCTCGCCGGCCTTGTCGGCCTTCACTCGCGCGTTGGCGATCGCCGAGTCGATGAGCTTGCGCACGTCGACGGCCACGGCCTGCGGCTGGAACTTCAGCGAGGCCGAGGCCTCCACAGCGTTCTGACCACGGACCAGGTTCACGACGCGGCGAGCCTTCTGGGCGGTCACGCGGATGTACCGCGTCTGCGCCTTGGCTTCCATGTTCTAACTCCTCTTACTTCGCTCAGGCGCCTTAGCGGCGGCCCTTGCGGTCGTCCTTGACGTGGCCCTTGAACGTGCGCGTGGGAGCGAACTCACCAAGCTTGTGGCCGACCATCGACTCGGTGACGAACACCGGGACGTGCTTGCGGCCGTCGTGCACGGCAAAGGTGTGACCCAGGAAGTCCGGCGTGATGACCGAACGACGCGACCAGGTCTTGATGACGTTCTTGGTGCCCGCTTCGTTCTGGGCGTCCACCTTCTTGAGAAGGTGGTCGTCGATGAAGGGGCCCTTCTTGAGGCTACGAGGCATGTCCAGGCTCCCTTATCGCTTGTTCTTGCCAGTCTTGCGGCGACGCACGATGAGCTTGTCGCTTTCCTTGTTGGGCTTGCGGGTACGGCCCTCGGGCTTGCCCCAGGGCGAGACCGGGTGGCGACCACCGGACGTCTTGCCCTCACCACCACCGTGCGGGTGGTCCACCGGGTTCATGACGACACCACGGACGGTCGGGCGCTTGCCCTTCCAACGCATGCGGCCGGCCTTGCCCCAGTTGATGTTCGACTGCTCGGCGTTGCCGACCTCGCCGATCGTCGCGCGGCAGCGCGCATCGACGTTGCGGATCTCGCCGGACGGCATGCGCAGCTGCGCGTACGGGCCGTCCTTGGCGACGAGCTGCACCGAGGCACCCGCCGAGCGGGCGATCTTGGCGCCGCCGCCGGGCTTGAGCTCGATCGCGTGGATGACCGTACCGACGGGGATGTTGCGCAGCGGGAGGTTGTTGCCGGGCTTGATGTCGGCGCCGGCGCCGTTCTCCACGCGGTCGCCCTGGCCGAGCTTCTCGGGGGCGATGATGTAGCGCTTCTCGCCGTCCGCGTAGTGCAGGAGCGCGATGCGGGCGGTGCGGTTGGGGTCGTACTCGATGTGCGCAACGGTCGCGGGCACGCCGTCCTTGTCGTGACGACGGAAGTCGATCACGCGGTAGGCGCGCTTGTGGCCGCCACCCTGGTGACGGGTGGTGATGCGACCGGTGTTGTTGCGGCCGCCCTTCTTGTGCAGGGGGCGGACGAGCGACTTCTCGGGCGTCGAGCGGGTGACCTCGACGAAGTCGGCGACGGACGAGCCACGGCGGCCCGGCGTCGTCGGCTTGTACTTACGGATAGCCATGAGTGCTTACCTGTCCTTCTCAGCTCGCCTGGCCGCTGAAGATGTCGATGCCCGCATCGCCAGCAATGGTGACGATCGCGCGCTTGACGTCCTTGCGCTTGCCGAGGCCGAAACGCGTACGACGCGTCTTGCCCTTGCGGTTGATGGTGTTCACGGACGCGACCTTGACACCGAAGATCTGCTCGATGGCGATCTTGATCTCGGTCTTGTTCGAGCGCGGGTCCACCTCGAAGGTGTACTTGCCCTCGTCCATGAGGCCGTACGTCTTCTCGGAGACGATCGGGCGGACGATGATGTCGCGCGGGTCCTTGTTCAGCGTGGTCATTACTTCTCCTCCGCCTCGGACGCCGTCGCGACGGCCTTCACGGACTTGCCGGTCGCGGGGCCCGCGACGAACGCGTCGAACGCGCCCTTGGTGAAGACCGTGTCGTCGTTCACGAGCACGTCGTAGGTGTTGAGCTGGTCGACCGCGATGAGGTGGACGCTCGCCGCGTTGCGCAGCGAGAGGATCGTCTGCTCGTCGGAGCGCTCGATGACCACGAGGGCCGAACGGCCCGCGGTGATCGCGGCGAGCGCCTCGATGGCGGCCTTGGTCGACGGCGTGTCACCCGAGATGATCGAGTCCACGACGTGCACGCGGCCGGCGCGGGCGCGGTCGGAGAGGGCGCCACGGAGCGCGGCGACCTTCATCTTCTTGGGGGTGCGCTGCGAGTAGTCGCGGGGCTGCGGGCCGTGGACGGTGCCACCACCGGCGAACTGCGGCGCGCGGGTCGAGCCCTGGCGGGCGCGACCGGTGCCCTTCTGCTTGTAGGGCTTGCGACCACCACCGCGGACGTCGCCGCGGGTCTTGGTGGCATGCGTGCCCTGGCGGGCGGCAGCGAGCTGCGCCACCACGACCTGGTGGATCAGCGGGACGTTGGTGTCGACGTCGAAGATGTCGGCGGGAAGCTCGACGGTCTTAGCGGTAGCCATGGTGATCACGCGCCCTTCACAGCGGAGCGGATGAGAACGACGCCGCCCTTGTTGCCGGGAACCGCGCCCTTGACGAGCACGAGACCCTTCTCGGCGTCCACCGAGTGGACGAGGAGGTTCTGGACGGTCTTGCGGGCGTTGCCCATGCGGCCGGCCATCTTGATGCCCTTGAACACGCGCGAGGGCGTGGAGGCGCCACCGATGGAGCCCGGCTTGCGGTGGTTGCGGTGCGCACCGTGCGAGGCACCCACGCCGGAGAAGCCGTGACGCTTCATGACACCGGCGGTGCCCTTGCCCTTGGTGGTGCCGGTCACGTCGACGAGCTGGCCGGCCTCGAACACCTCAGCGGTGATCTCCTGGCCCAGGGCGTACTCGGACGCGTTGGCGGTGCGGACCTCGGCCACGTGGCGGCGCGGCGTGACGCCGGCGGCCTCGAAGTGGCCCTTGAGGGGGTTGGTGACGCGGCGCGGGTCAACGGCGCCGAAGGCGAGCTGGACGGCCTCGTAGCCGTCGGTCTCGACGGCCCGCACCTGGGACACGACGTTGGTGTCGACCTGGATCACCGTGACGGGCACCACACGGCCCTCGGCGTCCCACACCTGCGTCATGCCCAGCTTCGTACCGAGCAGCGCGGTGACCGCGCGCTGGGCATTGGAAGTCGTAGTCATGTCGGTGGAAGTCCTTACTTCTCTTGCAGCTCTTAGAGCTTGATCTCGATGTTGACGTCCGCGGGCAGGTCGAGACGCATGAGCGAGTCGACAGCCTTGGGCGTCGGGTCCACGATGTCGATGAGGCGCTTGTGCGTGCGCATCTCGAAGTGCTCGCGGGAGTCCTTGTACTTGTGGGGCGAACGGATCACACAGAACACGTTCTTCTCGGTCGGCAGCGGCACGGGGCCCACCACCGACGCACCGGCGCGCGTGACCGTCTCGACGATCTTGCGGGCCGAAGAGTCGATGACCTCGTGGTCGTAGCTCTTCAGCCGAATGCGGATCTTCTGTCCCGCCATGGCGTGGTCTGCCTTATCTCTCGTGTACAACTACGGTCATCTCCCCGACCCCCGCGCTCGGGCGTGTCGCTCACTTGCGACGCACGCGCGCCATGACATTTCTGTCGGGCCGTGGGTGAAGGTGTGGCTGCCCGCAATAGGCAACCTGAATATTGTGCCAGATACACCCCATCCGTGCAAGACGGAGCGCAACGGTCACCGGGAGCCGTCGACCGCGCTCACGGCGGCCGGCTCCCTTCGTCCCCACGAGGATACGGCCTCGGCAGCCCTCTCGCCCAGTGCCGAGGTCATGCGCGGGGCCGCCCAGGTCGCGGCGGTAGGGTGACGATGCGGGACGCGCCCGCGCGTCCAGGCTTGGAGGAGTCCCATGACGGTCCTGTCCCCCGCGGTCGATGCGGGCCCGGCCCAGCCCGGCGACGGCCTGCGCGCGTGGGCGAGGCCCGTGGGCATCGGCCTGGCCGTCCTGGTCCCCGCCGCGGCGCTCGCCTTCGTGCACCCCGCCGCGTCGCTCATCGTCCTCGCGCCCGCCGCCGCGGTCGGGTGGCGGCTGCACGGCTCAGGGCTCGAGCCGTGGCGGCCCGCGCGCCCGGACCGCTTCCCCGACTCCGTGACGGACCCTCGCCTTCGCTCGTACGCCCGTGACCTGCGCTGGCGGTGGGAGCACGCCATGGTGGTGGGCGGGCTCGGCGCCTACGACGCCGGCGGCGCCTACTCGGGCCCCGTGCTGACCGCAGTCTCGCAGGACGGCGACCGCGTCATCGCTCACGCGCGGCCGACGGCGGCAGACGCCGCCCCCGCCGCCGGGGCGGCGGCGCCCGGTCTCACGGCGGGCCTGGAGGCCCAGGACGTGCTCGTGCGGCGCTCCGACGAGGTCGCCCTCGAGCTGTCGATCGCCGTGAGGGACCTGGGCGAGGGCTGGACCTGAGCCGCTCGGCTCAGCCGCGGCCCTCCGCGTCCCACCAGCGCTGAAGAGCCGCGCGGTCGACCGTCCCGTCCGACGGGAACGCATCCGCGAGGCCCACGACGTCGAGCACGCGGCCGGCGGCGGCCTGCTGCTCGGCGCTGATGCGCTTCATCCATGCGCGAGGGTCCTTGCCCGCGTGCGCGTTGCTGCCCTTGGCGTGCGTCATCTTCGACGGCCGCTCGAGATCGGTCAACCGTTCGGCGGCGATGCCGAGCCAGGCGGCGCCATCCGCGAGCTCGGACCTGTCCTCGACCGCCACGTCGTACGAGACGAGCGCGGTACGGTCGCCGCCGTAGGTGCGGGCCGCGGCGAGGTTCTCCACGGCCCATCGGGCGACCAGCGCGGTCGCATCGTCATCCAGCGCCAGGTCGCTCAGGGCGAGGTCGCCGAGCAGCCCGTCGACCAGCTCGGGCTGGGCGAGCATGTAGTGGAGCCGGTCCGGCGTCCAGCCGAGCACGCTCTGGCTGCTGAGCGTCGCGAGCGGGTGGCGGATCACATGGACGATGCGCACGTCCGGGTGCCGGCGCGCGACCCAGCCGGCCCACATGGGGAAGCGGATCTCCTTGATGAGCCGCCCCTCGTAGCGCTTGAACGGGTTGAGCGACGCCTCCTGGTCGGCCCACGGGTGGCGCGAACGTCCGGTGAGGACATCCTCGACCGCCTCCTGCGCCGGCAGGCGCGGCGCGTCCACCGGCACGAACCGGCCCGGCCGGAGGTCGCTGAAGCGCGCGTCGAGGTCGGGGCGGATCGGCTCGAAGATCGGCCGCAGGCGGCCTGCGCGCGAGTACGCCTCCATGAGCCACGTGGTGCCCGAGCGGCCGCTGCCGCTCAGCAGCGAGGCGTGGGCGGTGTCACGGTGCGGGTCCCACACGGCGATGGATCGGGCGAGCCGCTCGGCTCGGGTCAGGACGCTTGCCACGCGCCCAAGGTAACAGCCCGGAGAACGGGAGCCGGCCCCTTCCGGGAACGCGACGAGGGCCCCCGCCTTGCGGCGGGGGCCCTCGCGCTCAGTAAGCGAAGTACTTACTTGATGATCTTGGTGACGGTGCCGGAACCGACGGTACGGCCACCCTCGCGGATCGCGAAGCCCTGACCCTCCTCGAGGGCGATCGGCTGGATGAGCTCGACCGACATCTCGGTGGTGTCACCCGGCATGACCATCTCGGTGCCCTCGGGCAGCGTGATGACGCCGGTCACATCCGTGGTGCGGATGTAGAACTGCGGACGGTAGTTCGAGTAGAACGGGTTGTGGCGGCCACCCTCGGACTTGTCCAGGATGTAGCAACGGCCCTCGAACTGGGTGTGCGGGGTGGTGGTGCCGGGCTGGACCACGACCTGGCCGCGCTCGACGTCCTCGCGCTTGGTGCCACGGAGCAGCAGACCGCAGTTCTCGCCGGCCCACGCCTCGTCCATCTGCTTGTGGAACATCTCGATACCGGTGACGGTGGTCTTCTGCGGCTCGCGGATGCCGAGGATCTCGACCTCCGAGTTGATCTTGAGCTTGCCGCGCTCGACCTTACCGGTGACGACGGTGCCACGACCGGTGATGGTGAAGACGTCCTCGATCGGCATGAGGAACGGCTTGTCCATGTCGCGCTCCGGCTCCGGAACGTTCTCGTCGACAGCGGTCATGAGGTCCTGGACCGACTTGACCCACTCGGCGTCGCCCTCGAGCGCCTTGAGCGCCGAGACACGGATCACCGGGGCGTTGTCGCCGTCGAAGCCCTGCGAGGAGAGGAGCTCGCGCACCTCGACCTCGACGAGCTCGAGGATCTCCTCGTCGTCGACCATGTCCGACTTGTTGAGGGCCACGAGCAGGTAGGGCACGCCCACCTGGCGGGCGAGCAGCACGTGCTCACGCGTCTGGGCCATCGGGCCGTCGGTCGCCGCGACCACGAGGATCGCGCCGTCCATCTGGGCCGCACCGGTGATCATGTTCTTGATGTAGTCGGCGTGACCCGGAGCGTCGACGTGCGCGTAGTGGCGCTTCTCGGTCTGGTACTCGATGTGCGCGATGTTGATCGTGATACCGCGCTCGCGCTCCTCGGGAGCCTTGTCGATGTCCTCGAACGGCGTGAAGGGGTTGAGGTCCGGGTACTGGTCGTGCAGGACCTTCGAGATCGCAGCGGTCAGCGTGGTCTTACCGTGGTCGACGTGACCGATGGTGCCGATGTTGACGTGCGGCTTGGTCCGCTCGAACTTGGCCTTAGCCATTTTGGCTTCCTCCTGAATTGGTGGTGAGACTCGGGTAGAGGATCCGACTGCCGATGGCCGCTGCCATCGTGGGGCGTATCCCTACTGGTCGTATTGTTTCCTACTTCAACCGGTGGGACTACTCGCCCCGGGTCTTAGCGATGATCTCCTCGGCAACGTTGCGAGGAACCTCGGCGTAGCTGTCGAAGGTCATCGAGTACACCGCACGACCCTGCGTCTTGGAACGCAGGTCGCCGACGTAGCCGAACATCTCCGACAGCGGGACCAGAGAGTCGATGACCTTGACGCCCGCGGCGTCGGACATCTGGCGGATCTGGCCACGGCGGGAGTTGAGGTCGCCGATCACGTCGCCCATGTAGTCCTCGGGCGTACGGACCTCGACGGCCATGACGGGCTCGAGGAGCACCGGCTGGGCCTTGCGAGCGGCCTCCTTGAAGGCCATCGAACCGGCGATCTTGAACGCCATCTCCGACGAGTCGACGTCGTGGTACTGGCCATCCAGCAGGGTGGCCTTGACGCCCACCATCGGGTAGCCGGCGAGGATGCCGACGTTCATCGCGTCCTGGATACCGGCGTCGACCGACGGGATGTACTCGCGCGGCACGCGACCACCGGTCACGGCGTTCTCGAACTCGTACATGACCTCGGCGTCGGCCTCGAGCGGCGCGATCGAGATCTGCACCTTGGCGAACTGGCCGGAGCCACCCGTCTGCTTCTTGTGGGTGTAGTCGTGCTTCTCGACGGTGCCACGGATGGTCTCGCGGTACGCGACCTGCGGCTTGCCGACGTTGGCGTCGACCTTGAACTCGCGCTTCATGCGGTCGACGATGATGTCGAGGTGAAGCTCGCCCATGCCGGAGATGACGGTCTGGCCGGTGTCCTCGTCCAGCTTGACGCGGAAGGTGGGGTCCTCCTCGGCCAGCTTCTGGATCGCGACCGACATCTTCTCCTGGTCGCCCTTGGTCTTGGGCTCGACCGCCACGTGGATCACGGGCTCGGGGAAGGTCATCGACTCGAGGACCACCTGCGAGCTCGGGTCGCTCAGGGTGTCACCGGTGGTGGTGTCCTTGAGGCCGATCACGGCGTAGATGTGGCCCGCGGTGACCGAGTCGACCGGGTTCTCCTTGTTGGCGTGCATCTGGAAGATCTTGCCGATGCGCTCCTTCTTGCCCTTGGTCGCGTTGATGACCTGGGCGCCGGAGTCGACCTTGCCGGAGTACACGCGGATGTAGGTCAGACGGCCGAAGAAGGGGTGCGTCATGATCTTGAACGCGAGGGCGGAGAACGGCTCGTTCGCGTCGGCGTGACGCTCGATGACCTTCTCCTCGTCGTGGACGTCGTGACCCTCGATCGCCGGCATGTCGAGCGGCGACGGGAGGTAGTCCACGACCGCGTCGAGCATGGGCTGCACGCCACGGTTCTTGAACGCGGAGCCGCACAGGACCGGGTAGATCTCGGAGGCGATAACCATCTTGCGGATGGCGCCCTTGATCTCGTCGACCGACAGGTCGCCGCTCTCGAAGTACTTCTCCATGAGCGCCTCGTCGGTCTCGGCGACCGTCTCGAGCAGCTCGGCGCGGTACTCCGCCGCCTTCTCGGCGAGGTCGGCCGGGATCTCCTGCGTCTCGTACTGCGCGCCCAGGGTGACGTCACCCTTGGCATCGCCGGGCCACACGAGGGCCTTCATCTGGACCAGGTCGATCACACCGAGGAAGTCCGACTCGGCACCGATCGGCAGCTGGATGACCAGCGGACGCGCACCGAGGCGCGACTTGATGGTGTCGACGGTGAAGTAGAAGTCCGCGCCGATCTTGTCCATCTTGTTGACGAAGCAGATGCGGGGGACGTTGTACTTGTCGGCCTGGCGCCAGACGGTCTCCGACTGGGGCTCGACGCCCTCCTTGCCGTCGAACACGGCGACGGCACCGTCGAGGACGCGGAGGTTGCGCTCCACCTCGACCGTGAAGTCCACGTGACCGGGCGTGTCGATGATGTTCAGCTGGATGTTGTTCCAGAAGCACGTCGTCGCAGCCGACGTGATCGTGATGCCACGCTCCTGCTCCTGGGCCATCCAGTCCATCGTCGCGGCACCGTCGTGCACCTCGCCGATCTTGTAGGTGATACCCGTGTAGAACAGGATTCGCTCGGTCGTCGTCGTCTTGCCGGCATCGATGTGGGCCATGATGCCGAAGTTGCGGACCTTCGTGAGGTCCGTCAGCACGTCCTGTGCCACGAGTGGTTCTCCTCGGTTCTAGTGCGAACGAACTGGCCTGCGACTACCAGCGGTAGTGCGCGAACGCCTTGTTCGACTCGGCCATCTTGTGCATGTCCTCGCGGCGCTTGACAGCGGCGCCGAGGCCGTTGGAGGCGTCGAGGATCTCGTTCATGAGGCGCTCGGTCATGGTCTTCTCGCGACGCTGGCGCGAGAAGTCGACCAGCCAGCGCAGGCCGAGCGTGGTCTGACGCACGGGGCGCACGTCGACGGGGACCTGGTAGGTCGCGCCACCGACGCGGCGGCTGCGGACCTCGAGCGCCGGGCGGATGTTGTCGAGCGCGCGCTTGAGCACGACGACCGGGTCCTGGCCCGACTTCTCACGGACGCCCTCGAGGGCGCCGTAGACGATCGCCTCGGCGGTCGACTTCTTGCCGTCGAGCAGGACCTTGTTGATCAGCTGCGTGACGACCGGAGCGCCGTAGACGGGGTCGTTGATGATCGGCCGCTTGGGGGCCGGTCCCTTGCGAGGCATTACTTCTTCTCCATCTTCGCGCCGTAGCGGCTGCGAGCCTGCTTGCGGTTCTTGACGCCCTGCGTGTCGAGCGAGCCACGGACGATCTTGTAGCGGACACCCGGGAGGTCCTTCACACGACCACCGCGGACGAGCACGATCGAGTGCTCCTGGAGGTTGTGGCCCTCACCGGGGATGTACGCGGTGACCTCGATGCCGGTCGACAGGCGCACGCGGGCAACCTTGCGAAGGGCCGAGTTCGGCTTCTTGGGGGTGGTCGTGTAGACGCGCGTGCACACGCCGCGACGCTGGGGGCTCGACTGAAGAGCCGGGGTCTTGGTCTTCGAGGCCTTGGGGTGGCGACCCTTCCTGACCAGCTGCTGAATCGTAGGCACTACTTCTCCGTGTCTCTGTGGTTCTGCGGGAACGTTCTTCTCGTATCGGCCGACCCCCGCGCCCGGGCGTGTCGATCCATCGGGTATCGCGCGCTGGGCGCGACTCGGGGGCCCGGCGACGCGGGCACAAGCATCTAAGATACCTGCGCGCCGCGCCGCCGTCAAAAGCGGCATAACAACCGCCCGGCCCCGTCGTATGTCAGTCTCGGATGTCGAACTCCTCGAGCGGCACGGCCTCGCCGGTGCCCTCGCCGAAGTACTGGCCGTCCCACTCCTCGTACCCGAAGGTCGGGAAGAGGTTGGCCTTCGCCTCCTCGGTGGGCTCGACCGTCGCCGTGCGGTACTGCGCGAGGCCGGTACCAGCGGGGATGAGCTTTCCGATGATGACGTTCTCCTTGAGTCCGAGGAGCGAGTCCGACTTGCCGGACATCGCCGCCTCGGTGAGGACGCGCGTGGTCTCCTGGAAGGAGGCCGCGGACAGCCACGACTCCGTCGCAAGCGACGCCTTCGTGATGCCCATGAGCTCGGGACGCGCCGAGGCGGGCTTGCCGCCGGCGGTCACGGTCTCGCGGTTCGCGCCCTCGAAGCGAGCACGCTCGACGAGCTCGCCCGGAAGCAGGTTGGTCTCGCCCGAGTCCAGCACGGTCACGCGGCGCAGCATCTGCCGCACGATGACCTCGATGTGCTTGTCGTGGATCTCCACGCCCTGCGAGCGGTACACGTTCTGGACCTCGTCCACCAGGTGCTTCTGGGTGGCACGCGGGCCGAGGATGCGCAGCACGTTCTTCGGGTCGACCGCACCGGCGACGAGCTGCTGGCCCACCTCGACGTGCTCGCCGTCCTGGACCAGGAGGCGCGAACGCTTGGTGACCGGGTACTCGACCGGCTCGTCCCCGTTGTCCGGGGTGACCACCAGGCGACGGGTCGCCTCGGAGTCGTCGACCTTCATCACGCCGGTGACCTCGGAGATCGGGGCCTCACCCTTGGGGGTACGGGCCTCGAAGAGCTCCTGGACACGCGGCAGACCCTGCGTGATGTCATCCGCGGAGGCGACACCACCGGTGTGGAACGTACGCATCGTCAGCTGCGTGCCGGGCTCACCGATCGACTGCGCGGCGATGATGCCGACAGCCTCGCCGATGTCCACGAGCTCGCGGGTGGCGAGCGAGCGGCCGTAGCAGCGCGCACACGTGCCCACGACGGACTCGCAGGTCAGGACCGAACGGACCTTGACCTCCGTGACGCCGTGCTCGATGAGGTTGTCGATGAGGACGTCGCCGATGTCGGCGGCGGCCTTGGCGACCACCTCGCCGGCAGCGTTGAGGACGTCCGTCGCCAGCGTGCGGGCGAAGACCGAGGTCTCCACGCGGTCGTGCTTGACCTTGGTGCCGTCGGCGAGGACCTCGACGATGGGCATCGTCAGGCCGCGCTCGGTGCCGCAGTCCTCCTCGCGGACGATGACGTCCTGCGAGACGTCGACCAGTCGACGCGTGAGGTAACCCGAGTCCGCGGTACGCAGCGCGGTGTCCGCGAGGCCCTTGCGGGCACCGTGGGTCGCGATGAAGTACTCGAGGACGGACAGGCCCTCACGGTAGTTCGACTTGATCGGGCGCGGGATGATCTCGCCCTTCGGGTTCGCCACGAGGCCGCGCATACCGGCGATCTGGCGGACCTGCATCCAGTTACCACGAGCACCCGAGCCGACCATCGTGTGGACGGTGTTGTGCTTGGGGAAGGACTCGCGCATGGACTTGTCGACCTCGTTGGTCGCCTGCGTCCAGATCTCGATGAGCTCCTGGCGGCGCTCGTCGTCCGTGATCAGACCGGTGTCGAACTGGTCCTGGACCTTAGCGGCCAGAGCCTCGTAGCGCTCGAGGATCTCCTGCTTGTTCGACGGCGTCGCGACGTCGCCGATGGCGATGGTCACGCCCGAGCGGGTGGCCCAGTGGAAGCCCGCCGCCTTGAGGGCGTCGAGCGAGGCCGCGACCTCGACCTTCGGGTAGCGCTCGGCGAGCGTGTTGACGATGTCGCCGAGGACCTTCTTGTCGACGTTGCGGTTGACGTAGGGGTACGTCACCGGCAGCAGGTCGTTGAACAGCGAGCGGCCGAGCGTCGTGGTGAGCATGAACGGCTCACCCGCGACGTGGGCCTCGGGCAGCTCGAAGTCGACCGGCGGCACGGTGTCGCCGTCGACGCGCAGCGAGATCTCGGCGTTGAGCGAGATCGCGCCGGCGTCGTACGCCATGAGCGCCTCGGCCTGCGACCCGAAGACCAGGCCCTCGCCCGTCTCGCCCTCCTTGTGGAGGGAGAGGTGGTAGAGGCCGATGATCATGTCCTGCGAGGGCATGGTCACCGGGCGGCCGTCGGACGGCTTGAGGATGTTGTTGCTCGAGAGCATCAGCACGCGGGCCTCGGCCTGCGCCTCCGCCGACAGGGGCAGGTGCACAGCCATCTGGTCACCGTCGAAGTCGGCGTTGAACGCGCCGCAGACGAGCGGGTGCAGGTGGATGGCCTTGCCCTCGACCAGCTGAGGCTCGAACGCCTGGATGCCCAGACGGTGCAGCGTGGGCGCACGGTTCAGCAGCACGGGGTGCTCGCGGATGACCTCCTCGAGCACGTCCCAGACCTCGGAACGCGAACGCTCGACCATGCGCTTGGCCGACTTGATGTTCTGCGCGTGGTTGAGCTCGACCAGGCGCTTCATGACGAAGGGCTTGAACAGCTCGAGCGCCATCTGCTTGGGCAGACCGCACTGGTGCAGCTTCAGGGTCGGGCCGACCACGATGACCGAACGGCCCGAGTAGTCGACGCGCTTGCCGAGCAGGTTCTGACGGAAGCGACCCTGCTTGCCCTTGAGCATGTCCGAGATGGACTTGAGGGGGCGGTTGCCGGGACCCGTGACGGGGCGGCCGCGACGGCCGTTGTCGAACAGCGAGTCCACGGCCTCCTGGAGCATGCGCTTCTCGTTGTTCACGATGATCTCGGGAGCACCGAGGTCGAGCAGACGCTTGAGGCGGTTGTTGCGGTTGATGACGCGGCGGTACAGGTCGTTGAGGTCGGAGGTCGCGAAGCGGCCACCGTCCAGCTGCACCATCGGACGCAGGTCCGGCGGGATGACCGGCACGCAGTCGAGCACCATGCCCTCGGGCGAGTTGGTGGTCGTGAGGAACGCGTTGACCACCTTGAGGCGCTTGAGGGCGCGGGTCTTGCGCTGGCCCTTGCCGGTCGCGATGATCTCGCGCAGCTTCTCCGCCTCGGCCTCGAGGTCGAAGGTCTGGAGGCGCTTCTGGATCGCCTCCGCACCCATCGAGCCCTTGAAGTACGAGCCGTAGCGGCGCGACATCTCGCGGTACAGCATCTCGTCGCCCTCGAGGTCCTGGACCTTGAGGTTGGCGAAGCGGTCGAAGATCGCGTCGAGTCGCTCGATCTCGGCGTCCGCGCGCTTGCGGATGTTCGCCATCTCGCGCTCGGCGCCGTCCTTGACCTTGCGCTTCACGTCGGCCTTGGCGCCCTCGGCCTCGAGCTCGGCGATGTCCTTCTCGAGCTTCTCGGCACGCGCGTTGATCTGCACGTCGCGGTCGTTGGCGAGGGCCTTCTTCTCCTTCTCCATCTCGTTGCGGAGCTGGGGAAGGTCCTCGTGGCGGCCGTCCTCGTCCACCTCGGTGACCATGTACGCCGCGAAGTAGATGACCTTCTCCAGGTCCTTCGGGGCGAGGTCGAGCAGGTAGCCGAGGCGCGACGGGACGCCCTTGAAGTACCAGATGTGGGTCACCGGGGCGGCGAGCTCGATGTGGCCCATCCGCTCACGGCGGACCTTCGAGCGGGTCACCTCGACGCCGCAGCGCTCGCAGACGATGCCGCGGTAGCGGACGCGCTTGTACTTGCCGCAGCCGCACTCCCAGTCGCGGGTGGGGCCGAAGATCTTCTCGCAGAACAGGCCGTCCTTCTCCGGCTTGAGCGTGCGGTAGTTGATCGTCTCGGGCTTCTTCACCTCTCCATGCGACCAGTTGCGGATGTCCTCCGCGGTCGCAAGGCCGATGCGCAGATCGCCGAACTCGTTCACGTCGAGCAAGGTTCTACTTCCTTAACTCCGGCTGGATGCCGGCACTGAAACTTGTCCTGTATGGAGTGAGCTCGGGGCTCTTAGATCTCGTCGACGCTCGAGGCATCGGGGCGGCTGGACAGCGAGATGCCCAGCGACTCGGCCGCCTGGTAGGCGTCGTCGTCGGTCTCGCGCATCTCGATGACGTGACCCTCGTGGTTGAGGACCTCGACGTTCAGGCAGAGCGACTGCATCTCCTTCATGAGGACGCGGAAGGACTCCGGCAGACCGGGCTCCGGGATGTTCTGTCCCTTGACGATCGCCTCGTAGACCTTCACGCGGCCGGTGACGTCGTCCGACTTGATCGTGAGGAGCTCCTGGAGCGCGTAGGCGGCGCCGTACGCCTCGAGGGCCCACACCTCCATCTCGCCGAAGCGCTGGCCACCGAACTGCGCCTTACCACCCAGCGGCTGCTGCGTGATCATCGAGTACGGGCCGGTCGAGCGCGCGTGGATCTTGTCGTCGACCAGGTGGTGGAGCTTGAGGATGTACTTGTAGCCCACCGCGATCGGCTCCGGGAACGGCTCACCGGTGCGACCGTCGTACAGGCGGGCCTTGCCCTCCTGGTTGACGAGGCGCACGCCGTCACGGTTCGGGTTGACCACCGTGCGCAGGCCGCCGAGGACGTCCTCGCGGAGGCCGTCGAACACCGGCGTCGCGACCGGGGTGCCCGGCTCCGACGTGACCGCGTCCGCGGGGAGGTTCTTGGTCCACTCGCCCTCGGCGCCGGTCGCGTCCCAGCCGTGCTTCGCGATCCAGCCGGTGTGGGTCTCGAGGACCTGGCCGACGTTCATACGACCGGGGACACCCAGCGGGTTGAGGATGACGTCGACCGGCGTGCCGTCCTCGAGGAACGGCATGTCCTCGACCGGCAGGATCGTCGAGATGACGCCCTTGTTGCCGTGACGGCCGGCGAGCTTGTCGCCCTCCTGGATCTTGCGGCGCTGCGCGATGTACACGCGGACCAGCTGGTTGACGCCGGCCGGGAGATCGTCGCCGTCCTCCTCGGTGAACACGCGCACGCCGATGACCGTGCCGGACTCGCCGTGGGGCACCTTGAGCGACGTGTCGCGGACCTCACGGGCCTTCTCGCCGAAGATCGCGCGCAGCAGGCGCTCCTCCGGGGTCAGCTCGGTCTCACCCTTCGGGGTGACCTTGCCGACCAGGATGTCGCCCGCGCGGACCTCGGCGCCGATGCGGATGATGCCGCGCTCGTCGAGGTCGGCGAGCGCCTCCTCCGAGGCGTTCGGGATGTCGCGGGTGATCTCCTCGGGGCCGAGCTTCGTGTCACGGGCGTCGACCTCGTGCTCCTCGATGTGGATCGAGGAGAGGACGTCGTCCTGCACGAGGCGCTGCGACAGGATGATCGCGTCCTCGTAGTTGTGGCCCTCCCAGCACATGAAGGCGACCAGCAGGTTCTTGCCGAGCGCGAGGTCGCCCTCGTCGGTCGCAGGACCGTCCGCGATGACCGAGCCGACGACGACGCGGTCGCCCTCGTCGACGATCACGCGCTGGTTGTACGACGTGCCCTGGTTGGAGCGCTGGAACTTCGCGATGCGGTACGAGCCGGTCGTGCCGTCGTCGTTCGCCACGGTGACGAGGTCCGAGCTCACCTCGGTGACCACGCCCTCCTTGTTCGCGACGATGACGTCGCCGGCGTCGATCGCCGCGCGGCGCTCCATGCCGGTGCCGACGAGCGGCGCCTCGGAGCGGACCAGCGGCACCGCCTGGCGCTGCATGTTCGCGCCCATGAGCGCGCGGTTCGCGTCGTCGTGCTCGAGGAACGGGATCAGGGCGGTACCCACCGACACCATCTGGCGCGGCGAGACGTCCATGTAGTCGACCGCCTCGGGCGCGACGAACTCGACCTCTCCGCCCTTGCCACGGACGAGCACGCGCTCGTCGGTGAAGCGGTTGTTGTCGTCGAGACCGGCGTTCGCCTGCGCGATGACGTAGTGGTCCTCGTCATCCGCGGTGAGGTAGTCGACCTGCTCGGTGACGATGCCCTTGACGACCTTGCGGTACGGGGTCTCGACGAAGCCGAGCGGGTTGATGCGACCGAACGACGCGAGCGAGCCGATCAGACCGATGTTCGGACCCTCAGGGGTCTCGATCGGGCACATGCGGCCGTAGTGCGAGGTGTGGACGTCACGGACCTCCATGCCCGCGCGGTCACGGGAGAGACCGCCGGGGCCGAGCGCCGAGAGACGACGCTTGTGCGTGAGGCCCGCGAGCGGGTTGTTCTGGTCCATGAACTGCGACAGCTGCGACGTGCCGAAGAACTCGCGGATCGCGGCGACCACGGGACGCGTGTTGATGAGCGTCTGCGGCGTGATCGCCTCGACGTCCTGCGTCGTCATGCGCTCACGCACCACGCGCTCCATGCGCGACAGGCCCGTGCGGATCTGGTTCTGGATCAGCTCGCCGACCGCGCGGATGCGGCGGTTGCCGAAGTGGTCGATGTCGTCCGTCTCGACGCGAATCTCGCCCGCGGCACCCTCGAGGGTCGCGATGCCCGCGTGCGCCGCGGCGATGTACTTGATCGTCGCGACGATGTCGTCGAGACCGAGCACCGAGTCGCCGAGCTCCTTGGCGAGGCCGAGCTTCTTGTTCAGCTTGAAGCGGCCGACCTTCGCGAGGTCGTAGCGCTTGGAGTTGAAGTAGAAGTTGTCGAGCAGGTTCTGGCCGGCCTCGACGGTCGGCGGCTCGCCCGGGCGCAGCTTGCGGTACAGGTCGACGAGCGCTTCCTCGTGCGCGTGGACGGTGTCCTTGGCGAGGGTCTCGAGGATGGCCGGGAACTGCGCGAACTCCTCGGCGATCTGGTCGTCGGTCATGCCGAGCGCCTTGAGGAAGAGCGTCACGGGCTGCTTGCGCTTGCGGTCGACGCGGACGCCCACGGCGTCGCGCTTGTCGATCTCGAACTCGAGCCAGGCGCCGCGCGAGGGGATGACCTTCGCGGTGAAGATGTCCTTGTCGGACGTCTTGTCGGGGGTGCGCTCGAAGTAGACGCCGGGCGAACGGACGAGCTGCGACACGACGACGCGCTCGGTGCCGTTGACGATGAACGTGCCCTGGCCGCTCATGAGCGGGAAGTCGCCCATGAACACGGTCTGAGACTTGATCTCACCCGTGGTGTTGTTCATGAACTCCGCGGTCACGAAGAGCTGCGCGGAGTAGGTGAAGTCCTTCTCCTTGCACTCCTCGGGCGTGTAGCGCGGCTCCTCGAAGTACGGGTCCGAGAACGACAGGGACATGGTCTGTCCGAAGTCCTCGATGGGCGAGATCTCCTCGAAGATCTCCTGGAGGCCTGCCACCTCCGGGACGTCGTTCCGGCCGCTGTCCTTGGCGGCGGTGACGCGCTGCTGCCAGGCGGTGTTGCCCAGCAGCCAGTCGAAGCTCTCCGTCTGGAGCCCGATCAGGTTAGGAACCTCGATGGGGTCCTGAATCTGGGCGAAGGAGATACGGCGCGATGCGGAACGGTTGGAGATGGCGGAATCGGTGCGCGAGGCAGCCAAGGGGGGTTCCTTCCCTTTATGATCGTGCGTGACCACGATGCCTAGCCGCGGCTCCACCGGATCCTGGGGCGAAACCCGCTACAAGCGGACGCACGCCAGGTAGGCATATGAGGGCAGGGCGATAGACAGCGCAAGTCGTCAGACTACCGCGGCTCGTGCGGATTGTCCAGTCCGAATCCCCGGAATCCAGACGACACGCCGATCGTGCCCGAAAAGCAACCGCCGCATCGTCGACGTCCGGGGACAGCAGAACGGGGCCGGGCCCTTGCGGACCCGACCCCGTTCCAGTGCTTCGGCTGAGGCCGAACGAGCTTACTTGAGCTCGATGGTGGCGCCGGCAGCCTCGAGCTGCGCCTTCGCCTTCTCAGCGTCGTCCTTCTTCGCGGCCTCGAGGACGGCCTTGGGGGCCTCGTCCACAAGCGCCTTCGCCTCGCCCAGGCCGAGACCGGTCAGCGCGCGGACCTCCTTGATGACCTGGATCTTCTTGTCGCCGACCGCGGCGAGGATGACGTCGAACTCGTCCTTCTCCTCGACCTCGGCAGCGGCCTCGCCCGCGGGGGCGGCGGCGGCGACGGCGACCGGAGCGGCGGCGGTGACCTCGAAGGTCTCCTCGAACGCCTTCACGAACTCCGAGAGCTCGATGAGCGAGAGCTCCTTGAACTGCTCGATGAGCTCCTCGGTGGTGAGCTTAGCCATGATGACTTCCTTCTCTCTTGCCTGCGTGAAGCAGATGTGTGTAGTGGGGTGCAGCCTGGATCAGGCTGCGTCTTCCTGCTTCGCACGCAGGGCGTCGACGGCACGCGCGGCCTGAGCCAGCGGCGCCTGGAACATGTATGCAGCACCAAAGAGCGACGCCTTCATAGCGCCGGCTGCCTTGGCGAGCAGAACCTCGCGGGACTCGAGGTCCGCCAGCTTCTTGACCTCATCAGCGGAGATCACCTTGCCTTCGAGAACGCCGCCCTTGATGACGAGCTTGTCGTTCTCCTTGGCAAAAGCCTTGAGACCCTTCGCGGCCTCCACCGGGTCACCGGTGACGAACGCGATGGCCGTGGGGCCGACGAGAAGGTCGTCAAGACCCTCGATGCCGGCGTCCTTGGCCGCGAGCGCCGTCAGAGTGTTCTTCGCGACCTTGTAGGTCGCGGCGCCACGGATCTCACCGCGCAGCTTCGCGAGCTGCGGGACGGAGAGGCCGCGGTACTCGGTGATCAGCACCGCCGCGGAGCTGCGGAAGTCGTCCGCGAGCTCTGCAACAGCGTTCACCTTGTCTGGCGTCGCCATGTTTGTCCTTCCTTCGGATGACCACCATCCGGCCCGGACATGAGAAAGGCCCCGCGCAGGCGGGGCCGGGAGGCCTGGTCCGCGAAACAGAAAGGGCGACCCGAAGGTCGCCCAGACGTCCGCGCACTCGGCGCTTTCAGCTTCACCTGCGCTGGTCCCCGCATGAACGGAGCTTCGGTCGGCTCCGGGAGATCCCGGCGCCGACGACCGGCGGTCTTGGGCCTGACTATCTTAAGGGACGCATCGTACAGATGCAAATGGACGAGGCGCGTCCCCCTGAACGCCGACGGCCCGGCCCCCTCGCGGGGACCGGGCCGTCGGAACGTGGGTGCTTACGCCTCGGACTTGGCGAGGGCGTCCAGCGGGATGCCGGGGCCCTGCGTCGCCGAGATCGCGGCCTTCACGATGTAGCGGCCCTTCGAGGCGGACGGCTTGGCGCGGAGCACCTCGTCGAGCACGGCCTGGAAGTTCTCGAGGAGCTTCTCGTCGCCGAACGACGCCTTGCCCAGCACGGTGTGCAGGTTGGCGTGCTTGTCGACGCGGAACTCGATCTTTCCACCCTTGATGTCCGACACGGCCTTGGTGACGTCCATGGTCACGGTGCCGGTCTTGGGGTTCGGCATGAGGCCACGGGGGCCGAGCACGCGGCCCAGGCGGCCGACCTTGCCCATGAGGTCGGGCGTCGCCACGACGGCGTCGAAGTCCTGGCGGCCGGCGGCCACCTCCTCGATGAGCTCGTCGCCACCGACGATGTCGGCGCCCGCCTCGCGAGCGGCCTCTGCCTTGTCACCGTTGGCGAAGACCAGGACCCTGGCGGTCTTGCCGGTGCCGTTCGGCAGGATGACGGTGGAACGGACCATCTGGTCCGCGTGACGGGGGTCGACGCCCAGCTTGAAGACGACGTCGATGGTCGAGTCCGTCTTCTTGGAGGCCGTCTTCTGCGCGAGGCGGAGGGCCTCGAGCGGCGTGTAGAGCTGGCTACGGTCGACGAGCTGGGCTGCGTCGCGGTAAGCCTTGGAGCGCTTGGTCATCTGCGATCTTCCTTTGCAGTTCGTGGTGACGGGCCAGCGCGGCCCTCCCACTGGGGTGTGAGGTCCTTAGGAGACCGTGATGCCCATGGAGCGGGCGGTGCCGGCGATGATCTTCGCAGCGGCGTCGATGTCGTTGGCGTTGAGGTCGGCCATCTTGGCCTCGGCGATCTCACGCACCTGCGCGTCGGTCAGGTTCGCGACCTTGACCGTGTGCGGGGTGCCCGAGCCCTTGGCGACGCCAGCCGCCTTCTTGATGAGCTCTGCGGCCGGCGGGGTCTTGAGGATGAACGTGAACGTCCGGTCCTCGTAGACGGTGATCTCGACAGGGATCACGTTGCCACGCTGCGACTCGGTCGCCGCGTTGTACGCCTTGCAGAACTCCATGATGTTGACGCCGTGCTGACCGAGCGCCGGACCGACCGGCGGGGCAGGGTTGGCGGCGCCGGCCTGGATCTGAAGCTTGATCAGCCCAGTGACCTTCTTCTTCTTCGCGGGTGCCATGTTGAGGGTCCTTATCTTGTTGCCTGTGCGGCTTGGCGGCCGCGGGTGCGCTGTCGCGCGTCAGATCTTGGTGACCTGCGTGAACGACAGCTCGACCGGGGTCTCCCGGCCGAAGATGGAAACGAGCACGTGGAGCTTCTGGCTCTCGACAGAGATCTCCGAGATCGTGCCCGGGAGGGTCGCGAACGGGCCGTCGATGACGGTGACCGACTCGCCGACCTCGAACTCGACCTCGACGGGGGTCTGCGGTGCCGCGGCGTCCTCGGCGGCGGCCGCCTCGGCCACCTCCTTGGTCGCCAGCATCGAGTAGACCTCGTCGACGGTGAGCGGGACGGGGTTGTGGGCGTGGCCGACGAAGCCGGTCACACCAGGGGTGTTGCGCACTGCGCCCCAGGACTCGTCCGTGAGGTACATGCGCACCAGGACGTATCCGGGCATGCGGACACGGGTGACCTGCTTGCGCTGGCCGCCCTTGATCTCGAAGACCTCCTCCATGGGGACCTGCACCTCGAAGATGTAGTCCTCCATGTGAAGGCTCTCGATGCGGTGCTCGATCGCCTGCTTCACACGCTTCTCGTGGCCCGAGTAGCTGTGCACGACGAACCAGTCGCCCTCGAGGGTGCGCAGGCGCGACTTGAACTCGGCCACCGGGTCGGCCGGCGCCTCGTCGATCGCGGGCAGCGCAGCATCGTCCTCGACGGCAGCCTCGGGCTCGACGCCCTCGACCACGGTCTCGTCAACGTTCTCGTCGCTCATCACATACTCCCCTTTGGGCGGCGTCAGCCGCCGAACACCTTCTGCGAGATCCAGCCGAACCCGAGGTCCAGCACGAACACCAGGGCCATCATCACGGCCACGAAGCCGAGGACGATCCAGATGTAGCGGATCAGCTCCTGGCGCGTGGGGGTGACCACACGACGAAGCTCCGAGATGACCTGGCGCACGAACAGCGCGATGCGTCCGAAGATGCTCAGACCCTCGCGCGTCTCGTGCCGCGGGTCCTTCTCTCCGGAATCCGTCACGGCAGATTCGCTCACCGAAAAGTCCTTCTCTCTGGATTGCTCACGCGGGCGATCCCCGCGCGACGCAGGGCAGGCGGGACTCGAACCCACAACCGCCGGTTTTGGAGACCGGTGCGCTACCAATTGCGCCACTGCCCTTCGGGGGTTGTTGGCCCCCGCGGCTCTGTTCCCGCACCAGTCCGGCCGCCCTCAGGGCGCGAGCCATCCTGGCGAAAGTCAATCGCCGACGTCCAATGTTACGCGGTTCCCGGTGAGAAGTCGAACCCGGGTCTGGTGAGCGGCCTCGTCGCCGCCCGCTTGGACGCCCGGACAGCCTAGCGCGGGTTGCGGGTGCCTGATGACCCCCTCGCGCGGCTGTCGGCGGCCCCGCCTAGTGGAACAATGACCAGCATGAAGCCCTCTCGTCGCGTTTCCGCTCGTCTCGGCGCCATCGCGCCGTCCGCCACCCTCGCCGTCGACTCCAAGGCGAAGGCGCTCAAGGCCGCCGGCCGTCCCGTCATCGGGTTCGGCGCCGGCGAGCCCGACTTCCCCACGCCGGACTTCATCGTCGAGGTGGCGGCCGCCGCTGCCAAGGACCCGAGGAACCACCGCTACACGCCCGCGACGGGCCTGCCCGAGCTGAAGAAGGCGATCGCGGCGAAGACGCTGCGCGACTCCGGCTACGAGATCGACCCGGCGAACGTCATCGTGACCAACGGCGGCAAGCAGGCCGTGTTCCAGGCCTTCGCGAGCATCGTCGACCCGGGCGACGAGGTCCTCCTCCCCGCGCCCTACTGGACCACGTACCCGGAGGCCATCACGCTCGCGGGCGGCACGCCGGTCGAGGTCTTCGCCGGCGCCGACCAGGGCTACCTGGTCACCGTCGAGCAGCTCGAGGCGGCGCGCACCGAGAACACCAAGGCGCTGCTGTTCTGCAGCCCCTCGAACCCGACCGGCGCGGTCTACACCGAGGAGCAGACCAAGGCGATCGGCGAGTGGGCCCTCGAGCACGGCATCTGGGTCGTCACCGACGAGATCTACGAGCACCTGGTCTACGACGACGCCGTCTTCACCCCGATCCTGCGCGTGGTCCCGGAGCTCGCGGACCAGACGATCGTGGTCAACGGCGTCGCCAAGACGTACGCCATGACCGGCTGGCGCGTGGGCTGGATGGTCTCCCCTGCCGACGTCACCAAGGCGGCGTCCAACTTCCAGAGCCACCTCACGTCCAACGTGTCGAACGTGGCGCAGCGCGCCGCGATCGCCGCGCTCGAGGGCGGCCTCGAGGCCGTCCACGAGATGCGGGCGGCCTTCGACCGTCGCCGCAAGACGATGGTCGAGATGCTCCGCGCGATCGACGGCGTGGTCTGCCCGACGCCCACGGGCGCCTTCTACGCGTACCCGAGCGTCGAGGGGCTCATCGGCCGCACCATCGGCGGGGCGGAGATCACCTCCTCCGCCGACCTCGCGACCGTGATCCTTGAGCAGGCAGAGGTGGCCGTGGTGCCGGGCGAGGCGTTCGGCCCGTCGGGCTTCCTGCGTCTCAGCTACGCGCTCGGCGACGAGGACCTGGTCGAGGGCGTCACGCGCATCCAGAAGCTGCTCGCGCAGTAGGCGCGCGCCCGAGCGACCCGTGGGGGGCGCATCGTCCACCCGGACGATGCGCCCCTTTCCTTCCCCGGGGCACAGGACTGCAGGGACGATGCTGGCTAGGCTCGACCCCATGAGCGAACCGGCCATCCGCATCGAGGGCCTTCACAAGCACTACGGCGACCTGCACGCCGTCGACGGGCTCGACCTCGAGATCCCGCACGGCGAGGTCTTCGCGCTGCTCGGCCCGAACGGCGCCGGCAAGTCCACCACCGTCGAGATCCTCGAGGGCTTCCGCAAGCGCACGGCGGGCGAGGTCACGGTCCTCGGGGTGGACCCACACCACGCCGGCAAGGGCTGGCGCGGCCGGCTCGGGATCATGCTCCAGGGCACCTCGGAGCACGGCGCCCTCACCGCCCGCGAGTCGCTCCACTACGCCGCGAGCCTCTACTCCGACCCGCGGGACGTCGACGCGACCCTCGAGGCGGTCGGCCTGGCCGAGAAGGCCGGCGCGAAGCCCGCGACGCTGTCGGGAGGGCAGCGGCGACGGCTCGACGTCGCGCTCGCCGTGATCGGCCGCCCCGAGCTCGTGTTCCTCGACGAGCCGACCACGGGCTTCGACCCTGAGGCGCGACGCCAGTTCTGGACCCTCATCGAGTCGCTCCGCGAGGACGGCACCACGATCCTCCTCACCACCCACTACCTCGACGAGGCCGACCACCTCGCCGACCGCATCGGCATCATCGCGGCGGGCCGCATGGTCGCGCTCGACACCCCGGTCGGGCTGCGGTCGCGGGCGGCCGATGCCCGGGTCAGCTGGGTGGAGGGCGGCACCGCCCGCACCGTGGAGACCGCGACGCCGAGCGCGCTGCTGCGCGAGCTCCTCGCGCGCACCGACGGGGAGGTCGAGGGGCTCGAGGTGGTGCACCCCTCGCTCGAGGACGTCTACCTGCAGCTCATCGACGACGCGTCCCGCGGCCACGCCGAGACCGAGGAGGCCGTGGCATGACCGCCGCCACCGCATCGTCCGCGCCCACGTGGACCTCGATGACCCGCAGCCGGCTCGTGGTCGAGCTCAAGGAGTTCCTGCGCAGCCGCGAGCAGATGGTGTTCATCTTCTTCTTCCCGATGATGCTGCTGCTGCTCTTCGGGTCGGTGTTCGGGGGGCAGGAGATCGCGGACGGGGTGTCCTTCGCACAGTACTTCCTGCCGGGCATGGTCGCGTCGGGCATCCTCAACACCGGCTTCCAGTCCCTCGCGATGTCGATCGCGATCGACCGCGACGAGGACGTGCTCAAGCGCGTCCACGCCACTCCCCTGCCCGCGACGTCCTTCTTCGCGGCGAAGGTCGCGCAGGTGCTCATCGTCTCGGTGGTGCAGATCGCCGCGCTGGTCGCGATCGGCGTCGCGATGTACGACGCGTCGTTGCCGTCGGGCTCGGGGTGGTGGACGTTCACGTGGGTGTTCCTGCTGGGCACCGCGGCCTCGACCACGCTCGGGATCGCGATGTCCTCGCTGCTGCGCAACGCCAAGGCCGGATCGGCGATCATCACCCCGATCGTGCTGTTCCTGCAGTTCACGTCCGGCGTCTTCCTGGTCTACACGCAGATCCCGACGTTCCTGCAGCACGTCGCGGCGGTGTTCCCGCTGAAGTGGCTCGCGCAGGGCATGCGCTCGGTGTTCCTGCCCGAGAGCTTCGAGGCGGCCGAGGCGAGCGGGTCCTGGCAGCACCCTGCGACGGCGATCGTGCTGACCCTGTGGGTGATCGCGGGCCTGGTCCTCGCCGTGCGCACGTTCCGCTGGACGCGGCACGACGACAACTGACGCCGCCCCACGCTCACAGCTCGCTGATCAAATACACCTCGAGCGCGGCCAGCCCTGCCATCGCCAACAGCGTGCCCGTGATCACCCCGGCCCACGTCGCGCGGGCCCGCCGCGCCTTCGCGCGCACGCGCCGCTGGCGCTCCGACGGCTCGAGGAGCGGGGCGACGGACGGAGGCGCGACGACGTGCACCAGCTCGGCCGTGATGCGCTCGGGTGCCTCGCGCTCGAGGACCGCGACATGCGAGTGCGGGCCGCCGCTCGGGGCGGACGATGCCGGGGGCGCCGCGATCGGGGCGGAAGGCTCGCCGCGCAGGCGCGCGGACACGACCGTCGCGTCGTCCGGCTCCGGCTCCGGCTCGGACTCGCCGCGCAGGCGCGCGGACACGACCGTGGCATCGTCCGGCTCCGGCTCCGGCTCGGGCTCGCCGCGCAGGCGCGCGGACACGACCGTGGCATCGTCCGCATCGGGCTCGGGCTCCGGCTCGCCACGCAGGCGCACGGGCACGACCGTCGCATCGTCGGGCTCGGACTCGCCCATCCCGGTGACCTCGACGGAGGGGGACGCGACGTTCGCCGTGGGAACGGCGGCGGCCAGCGCATCGTCTGTCACGACGCCGGTCCACACGGGCCAGCCGTAGGTCTCCGCGCCGGCGGGGGTCTCCTGCCCGTCAGCGCGGGCGACCACCACGGTGACGTTGTCGCGCGCACCGGCGGCCACAGCCGCGTCGACGAGGCCCTGCGCGAGCGCGCCCGGCTCGCCGCCGTGCGCCAGGAGCTGCCCGATCTGGGCATCCGACAACGCCTTCACAAGCCCGTCCGAGACCGCCACCAGCGTGCGTCCGCGACGGCGCGGGACCAACCACACATCGACGCCGGTGCCGCCGTCGCCGATCGCCCGCGTCACGACGTTGCGCTCGGGGTGCGCCTCGGCCTCCTCCGGCGACAGCTGTCCGGCGTCCACCAGCTCCTGCACGCGCGAATGGTCGCGCGTGACCTGCTCGAGCGTGCCGGCGCCGTACGAGTAGACGCGCGAGTCGCCCACGTTGAGCACGAGCCACCACGGCACGCCCGCGAGGGCGACACCGACGGCTCCGGTGACGGTCGAGCCCGACTGCGCGCCATGGATGTTCGCAACCCGGCTCACGGCCTCGCGTGCGCGGTCGACGCAGCCGGCCGCCTCGGCGGGCTCGACATCGATCCGGCCCGCCAGCGGACGGAACGCCTCGATGACGGCCTGGCTCGCCTCGGCTCCCGCGGCATGGCCCCCCATCCCGTCGGCCACGATGAACGCGGGCGCCTCGGCCAGCAGACTGTCCTCGTTCGCACGCCTGCGACCGGTCGCGGTCGCGCCGCCGCCGCACAGGTCCAGCACGGTCACCCGCTCAACCCTCCTCGTCGGCCCGACGCACCCGGACCTCGAGGTCGCCCAGCTCGAGAACGCCGTCGACCGCGACCTCCTCGCCCGGCGTGAGAACGGTCCGCGCCCCCTCGGAGGCGCGCTTCGCCGTGCCGTTGGTCGAGTCGAGGTCCGTGACGAACCAGTCGTCGCCGTCACGCCGCAGACGCACGTGAGACTTCGACATGGTGCGCGTCGGATCCGCGATGAAGAGGTGGCCGTGTGTCTCGCCACGGCCGCGACTCGCGCGCCCGATCTCGACCGAGCCCTGCGCGGGGAGCTCGTGCGTGGCGCCGTCGGCAGTGACGAGCAGCCACCGGGCGGCACGGTGACGCGCGGACAGCACGGTCGCGTCGTCGTCGACCGGCGACATGATGGTCGCGTCGTCGTAGTCGTCGTCGGCCTCCAGCGCCGTGTCGACCGGCGCGGCGACCGGGATCGGGCCCGACCACAGGGACGATGCGGAGGCTGCCTCCGCAGGCGCTGGCTGCGTGGGCGGTGCGGGCGGCACGACCACGGGCGTGGGAGCCGTTGCGGCGGCGGGCACGGCCGCGGCCGCGGGCGGGCCGGCGGGCGCCGGAGGTCCCGCAGGTGCGGGCGGACCGGCCGGCACGACGATCGGAGCGGCGACGGCAGGAGCCGGCGGCGGCACGGGCGGGAAGCCGGATGCGGCGGGAGCCGGCGGCGGCGGACCCGCCGGGGCGGCAGCCGCGGGAGCCGGCGGCGGCGGAACCGCCGGGGCGGCAGCCGCGGGAGCCGGCGGGGGCGGCACGGGCGGGAAGCCCGCAGGCGCGGTCGGGACCGGAGCTGCGGGAACCCCAGCCGCGACGGGCACCGGCGGGGGCGGAACCGCGGGAGCGGCGACCGCAGGAGCCAGCGGAGGCGGCACGGGCGGGAAGCCGGCTGCGGCGGGAGCTGGCGGGGGCGGCGGGAAGCCCGACGCCGCAGGGAACGGCGGCGGCACGGGCGGGAAGCCGGCGGGTGCGGGTGGGGGCGGCGGCGGGAAGCCCGCGGGAGCGGGCTGTGCGGCGTGCGGCGCGGGCGCCTTGCCCGGCATGTGGTGGTCAGTCACGAGGATCTCCCTTGCGTCGATTCCGGCGCGACCGGCTCCGGGTCTCGACACGAGACCTCGTCACCGCCGTCCGGTCCGTCTTCCATGTGCTGCGGCCCGCGCCAGCGCGAACGTGGACCTGAGCGGCGTCGCGGCGCACGTCCCGCAGGAGCGAGCGCAGCGACAGCCTCATCCGGATGCGCGCGCTCCACGAGCGCGCGGACAGCCAATGGCGCCTGTCCTCGCGGACGAGCCGCCACATCGCCTCCGTCTCCTCGACCCCGACCTCGAGGTGCGAGAAGTCGACCTTGGTCGCGAGCGCCGCGATCGCCGGGCCGTGCGGGGAGCCGTACGCCGCCGAGACCTCGCTGTAGGTCCGCGGCCCCGCCGGCGGGAGCCCCGCATCGGCGGCGTCGTCGAGGTACTGCTGCCAGCCGGCCCGGATCGCGTCGTCCGCTCGGCGCCCCCGCCTGCGCGCACGCCGGGCCGCCTTCCACGCGATCAGCACGATCAGCGGCAGCAGGAGCGCGAGCACACCGACGCCGGAGATCGCGACGATGCGCAACGTGCGGGACTGCTCCTCGTCATCGTCCTCACCGTTCCCGTCGTCCTCGGTCGCCTCACCGCTGCGGCTGCGCTGCGAGCTCGGCGGATCCTCGACCTCGGCCTGGTCGTTGCGCAGATCGGTCGCGAACTCCGGCGGGGTCTCGCTGGTGACATCGGCCTCCAGAGCGAGCCCGATCTGGGGTGAGGTGTCGAGAGCGGCCCACCCGGTGGGGGTGGCGATCTCAACCCAAGCCGAGATGTTCCGGCCCCGGCAGACGCCGTCCTCGCAGGCAGGCGGCGTCCACCCACGGTCGCCATCGGTGTCCGCGAGCCGCGCGCCGACGACGACGCGCGCATCGAACCCGAGGTAGGTGGCGATCAGGGCGGACGCCGCTGCGAACTGCTCGTCGTCTCCCACCGCAGCGACGAGCGAGGCCTTCGGGTCCCCCTGCGTCTGCTCGGCACGGTCGTTGAGCTGAGCGAACAGGTCCTCGAGCCGCGTCGTCGAGTGTCCGGCCGCCGAGGCCTCGAAACCGAGGCCGGGCAGCGCCTCCTGCCACAGGTACTTCTCGCCGCTCGCGATGACCGCGTGCGAGAGGTAGCCGCGCTCACGCAGGCGCTCGACAAGCAGCTGGAGGCCCGCGGCATCGCGTCCCACGGCCTGCGCGTCCACCCACGCGGCGAGCTCGGGCATCTCCTCCGCCAGCGAGTCGGCGGGTGCGCCCGCCACGGCCTCACCGAGCGACGCGGCAGGCGCGGCCATGACGGACTCGTAGATCTCGTCGCCCGCGGTGAGGCCACCGTTCGCGGCGTCCGGCGCGGCACCGAGGGTGACGATGCCGGAGCCTCCGTCCTCCACGTAGTAGAAGCTGTCCACCAGCTGCGCGGCGCGGCCCCCGCCGAAGCCCACCTCGATGACATCGCCGACCAGCGGCGTCCACGGCCCGGTCAGGCCTGCGATGGCCACCGTCGCCTCGTCGGTGCCGCTCACGGGAAGCAGGCGGGCGGGCAGGCGCCGGAACACCTGGGTCGCGTCGGACGTCGGAGCGGCCTGGAGGTAGCGATCCTCGTCGTAGTACGGGAGCACGGCGAGGCGGACACGATCCGCGTCGCCGGCGCCCTCGACGCTGAACAGCTCGACATCGTAGAGATCATCCGACATGAAGGCGCGGTACGTGGACAACGGCGTCTCCGCGCGCGCGACCGCGGTGCTGGCCTCCACGCCCGTGCGCGCGACCGAGCGCGCCACGCTCGGCAGGGAGGAGGAGATCGTCATCGTCGCCGCCACGGCGGCCACCGCCATCGCTGCGCCGGACGCGAGCGCGATCGCGCGCAGCCTGCCCGGGGTGCGCGACCGTGCGCCGGCCGCGGACTTGAGTCGCGCGCGCTCGAGGGAGCCGCGCGCGATGAACCAGCCGAGCAGCGCCGCGAACGCGCCGACGCCGATCAGGGTCTCGCGGGCGATCGCGTGCGTACCGACCACGATCGCGGCGGCATCGGAGTCCCGCTCGGGACCGATCACGATCGCGGCCAGGAACGTCGCGGCGGCGACCACGGGACCGATCCACCAGCGCCGGGGCACGCGCAGCGAGAACGACACGGCGGCCCAGGAGCCGAAGAACAGCAGCGCGTACGCGGGCACCATGACGCCCTCGTAGGTGCCCAGCGGCGCGGGCAGCGTCACCACGCCCTTCCACCCCACGACGGGTCCGATCAGCACCTGCACCGCCGCCGTCACGATGTCGCCGGAGGCGGATACGGCCCCCGGGGTCGCGAGCAGGAGCGCTCCCACCGCGTAGCCCGCGATCGCAAAGAGGACGGACAGCCCCCAGGACCAGCGCAAGCGCTCGGACAGCACCGCGAGCGCCAGCCCCGTGACGGTCGCGGCGGAAGCCGGGAGCAGCAGCGCGTCGGGACCGTAGACGGGCGCGAGCACGATCGCCGCGAGCGTGAGGACCGCTGCGGCGCACGCCACGGAGAGCGCGACCTGGGACCCCGGGGGGAGCGGACGCCTCATCGCGACGCCCCCCGTGCCATCAGGCTCCGCAGGTCCTCGAGGAGGTTGATGGTGACCACCTGGACACGTCCGAGGGCGGACACGGCGGGCTCGTCGAGCGGGTCGCACAGGACCGCGGCGACGGCCACGTCGCTCGGGAACGCGAAGGCCGCCGTCTGGATGTGCTCGATCGCCGCCTTGGAGCCGGTGACCATCAGGGCGATCGAGATATCGGCCGTCTTGTCGGCCACCATGCGCGTAAGCGTGTCGAGATCCATGACCTCGGCTGCCGCCTCGACGCCCGAGAGGTCGTCGAGCAGCGCACGAGGGGTCACGGTCCGGAGCCGCTCGAGCGAGCGCACGGAGGCGCGCGCGAAGTGCGGGACCTCGCCGGACACGAACACGACGACATCGCGTCCGTCACGGATCGCGCGCATGCCGAGCGACCCGACCGCGCTCACCGCCATCTCGAACTCGCCCTCGGTCGCATAGGAGCGCTCGTCGAGATCGAGCATCAGGGCCATCGTCGAGCGACGCGTCTCCTCGAACTGCCGGACCATGAGCGAGCCGGTCTTCGCGGTCGACTTCCAGTGCACGTGGCGACGCGCGTCCCCTGCGGTGTAGTCGCGCACCGCATGGAAGGAGATGTCCTCGTTCGACAGGACCCTGGTCGAAGCGCCCTCGAGGTCGCGGATGAAGCCCTGGGCCGTCGACGGCACCGCGACCGTGCGGGGATGGACGTAGAGCGTGTGCACATCGGACCACCGGAACTCGCGGCGGACAAGACGCAACGGGTCCTCTCGCGCCGTCGTCGCCGGGCCCACGTCGATGATGCCCCGACGCTGGGTCGGCAGCTCGACCGTGGCGGTGAAGCTCTCGCCTTGGCGCAGCACCGGCACCTGGACCTCGGAGAGGCTGGGGCCGATGGGCAGGTCGAGCCTCCCGGCCCAGGCCATGCGGGCACGCGCGTTCGCCACCGTCACGGTGCCCTCGGCGGGATGGCCCGCGACCACGGCATCGCGGTCGACGCCGAACGAGACGTCGCGAGGCTCGCGTCCGATGAGGAACACGGCCGCGATGGCGACCAGGGCGAGCGCCAGGACCCCGCCGACGAGCATCTCGCCCCAGCCCCACGCCAGACCGGCGACGATGCCCGTCACGGCCCATGCGGCGGCGAACCAGCCCGCGCTGGTGACCACCGCGCTGACGGCGCCCCAAGCGCGGGCGGCACCGTCCCTCGCGGCCGCGGCAGCACCCTGCAGCGCCAGCCCGGTCCGCACCGCGCGGCCACGGCTGCTCGCCGTGACCTCGGTGTGCGTACGGGTGCGCGTGCGCGTCTGGGTGCGGGTCCCGCGAGTGCGACTCGTGAGACCCGTGCGCGTGCCGGAGGTGCGCTCGCTCACGCGCGCGCGTCGTGGGTGGGCGGCGGGACGTCGAGAAGGATCTGCGCGATCACCGCGGTGGCGGTGACACCGTCGAACTCGGCCTCGGGCTCGAGGATGAGGCGATGGGCGAGGACGGGCTCGGCGAGCTCCTTGACGTCGTCCGGGGTGACGTAGGTACGGCCGTGCGCCAGCGCCCATGCGCGGGTGACCCGCGCGAGGGCGATCGCGCCGCGCGTCGATGACCCGAGCCGCACCTGCGTCGCGTCGCGCGTGGCCTCGACCACGCGAGCGATGTAGTCGGCGATGAGCGCATCGAGATAGACGCCACGGCACAGCTGCGACATCGCGGCGACCGTGTCCAGGCCCACGACCGCCTCGACGGTGCGGTGCGGGTCGTGCGCGTTCTGAAGGATCTTGAGCGTCGCGCCGTGGTCGGGATACCCGAGCGACGTGCGCATGAGGAAGCGGTCGAGCTGGGCCTCGGGAAGCCCGTAGGTGCCCGCCTGCTCGACAGGGTTTTGGGTGGCGATCACCATGAACGGCGCGCCCACCGGATGGGTGACGCCGTCGACCGTGACGTTGCCCTCCTCCATCACCTCGAGGAGCGCCGACTGGGTCTTGGGCGAGGCACGGTTGATCTCGTCCGCCAGCACCACGTTCGCGAAGATGGGCCCGCGGTGGAAGTCGAACTGCCCCGACCGCTGGTCGTACACCGTGATGCCCGTGACGTCCCCGGGCAGCAGGTCCGGGGTGAACTGGATGCGCGAAGCGGAGCCGTGGACCGACTGCGACATCGCGCGTGCGAGAGACGTCTTGCCGGTGCCCGGGACGTCCTCGAGCAGCAGGTGGCCTCCGCTGAGCATCGCGGTGAAGGCGAGCTCGACCACGTGGTGCTTGCCGAGCACCGCGGTCTCGACGTTGCCCACGAGCGACGCGAACTGCTGGGCGAACCACGACGCCTGGTCGGGGGTGACGCCCTGTTGGGCGGCGGTCTCTGCGGTCATGGCGTGATCTCCTCGGTGCCGGTGCTCTCGGGATAGGTGCAGGTGACGGTGAGGGCCTGGGCGCCCTTGCCGACCACCGTCGGATCGAATGTGACGTCGAGCAGCGCCGCGATGGGTCCGCCCGGGTCGGCGAAGTCGCCGCCGTCGGTCGCGGCGCCGAACGTGTCGGTGTAGGAGCGCCACGCGACGGTGGTGCCGGAGGGGCTCGTGATGGTCTGCGGGGTGAGGACCGCCGCGAAGAAGGCCGGCGTGCCGGCGACGTCGTCCGCGGGCGCGGTCTGCTCCATCGCGCACGCGAGCGTGAAGTCGAACTCCTCGGCGGCCCCACCGTTGAGGACGGCGGCGGTCACCGGCGCCGAGTCCTCAGAGCAGATCGGTTTGCTCCCGCCGGTGTGGCAGTACTGCGCCGTGATGACGGTCGTGGGACCGATGCTCCCCCACGGGAAGTCCTTGCTGCCGGTCGAGGCACCGTCGACGAAGTAGGTGAGCTTGTAGGACGAGTACCCGGAGGGCTTGTCACCGACGATCGTGGGCGCCGCACCGCCGGAGCCCGTCCCGCCCGCGACCGTCCCGCCCGCGACCGTCCAGCACCTGGCGCCCTCGCACCGCACGCCCCAGCTGTACTGCGACAGCACCGGCGCCTCGACGTCCTTGGGGAAGAACGTGTGGGACACGGGCGCGGCGGTGCCGAGCGCCTTCCCTTCGGCCTTCCACCGCGCCTCCGCGCAGAAGGTGACCGTGTTGTCCTCGTTGACCGAGCCCTGCACCGCCACCCCGGCGATGGCCTGGCCCGCGGATGCTTGCAGCGACGGCGTGCACTCCCCGCCGCCGGTCTTCCAGCCGTAGTAGAGCTTGGCATCGGTGCCGCCCCCGCTCACGGTGACCGTGAATGTCGCCTTGCCATCCGCGCCTCCGTCGGCGGTCTTGGCGACCTCGAGCCTCGGGGCACCGATGCCGTGCATCGGCACGGGGGTGGTCGAGGGGTTGGTGTCGCCGGCGGCGTCGGGGACGTCTCCGTCGTTGACCGGCGTGATGCTCACGGTGGTGGGGCTGTTCGTGCCGACCACGATGCCGTCGAACTGCGCCTTCTTGCCGTTCACGGGCGCGTAGACCTCGCCGTGGGACCAGGAGAGCCGCACGCGCGACGTCGAGGCATCCGCCACGGTGACGGTGACGTCGACCGTGCCGTCGCCGGTCGGCTCCCACGCGATCGAACCCTCCGCGATGCTCGTCGGCGGTGCATACGACCACGCCGCGGCCGCGGTCACCTTCGTCGACTCGCCGACCGGGTTCACCGCGACCACGGAGTACACGTGCCGATCGCCGTTCACGAGGCCGCCGACCGTCACCGTGCATTCGCCACCGGCGGGCTCGCACTGCGCGACCTCGTTGCCGCCCTCGCGGATGAGGAAGTGCGTGACGGCCGGCACGGACTCGACCGTGGACCCCGTCACCTTGAGCGTGAGCGATCCGTCCGCGAAGGCGGTCTGCGTGAGCGCGGTCGGGGCGGCGGGCCTGCCCCTGAAGTGCACGGTCAGGGTGCCGTCGCGCGCATCGGTCGAGACCCGGCCCTGCGCGTCACGGACCTTGAAGCGCGCGACGCAGTCCCCACCGGGGGCCTGGTCCTGCCACGCCATGCGGATGGCCGTGGTCGATCCGGGGACCTTCGCGAAGCTCACCCCCGTGCAGGCGTCCGCACCCGTCGCACCGGAGACGGCGTCGAGCACCAGCGCCGTGGTCGGCAGCGGGTTGACCTCGCCGGGACCGCCGATGACCGTGACGTCGCACTGGTTCCCCGTGTCGGCGCTGCACGTCGCCTCGACGGCGTCGCCCTTGGGGAGCGTGGTGGGTGCCGGGCCCACGATCACGGCGACCACCGCACGCGCGTCCTCGTACCCCTGCGCCGTGAGGTTCAGGGACACCTGCGACTCCGGAGCGGCCGAGGCGTCCACCGTAAAGGTCACGAGGTCTTCCCGGCGCACGTAGGTGACGTCGTCGCTCGGCGACGGGTCGAGGACGAGCGCGAGATCGTGGTCCTTGCCGTCCGACCACGTGACCAGCGACGCGAGGTCCAGACCCACGGAATCACCCAGGGCGACCGTCTCCGACGACCCCTCGAGTGTCGGCACCGGGTCCTCGGGCGTCACCACGATCGGGACGGCGATGTCCCCGGTCACGTTCCTGCCGTCCGTCAGCGCGACGCGCACCGACACGACGCAGTTGTCCGTGTACGGCGAGCCCTTGCCCGCCGCATACGTCAGCCAGGTGTCCCCCTTCTCGGGGTCGCGGCCGCAGGCCGCCTCCCCACGCGTCCCGGTGGTGCCCGCACCCACGATGAACAGGTCCGCTCCTGGCGGGGTGGTCACCATGGCGGCGAGGTCGAACGGCGCGGTCGCGCCCTCGTCGACCTGCACCGGTTCGGCGTCGGCGTCGAGCGCCGGCACGTAGTCGGCCGCGCCCGGCACCTTGAGGAAGCCGTAGGTGACGGTCGGCTCGTCGGCGAAGTCCACGCCGGTCACCTCGAACACGACCAGCAGGTCGCGGTCGGGCAGCGCGCCGCTGAGCGTGCGGTCCGTCGCGGTCACCGACGCGGCATCCGTGGTCTCACCAGCGGCCTGGTACACGGCGTACACGCTGGTGCCGAGCCGGTTCACGTCTCCCGTCGCCCACGTGGCCTTGCCGGAGAGCACGTCCGTGCCGCCCACGAAGTCGGCGCGGTTCTGGAAGGAGAGCGCGGTGTCCTGGACCACCGGCAGGTCCGGGATCGGATCACGCACGACCTTGACCACCACGCGGCCCTTGGCCGAGCCGCTCTCGCTCCGCGCCTCGTAGACGTACGAGTAGGTGGCGGGCTCGTCCCCCGCGGTGAAGGTGACCAGCTCGGACCCTGGTTCCGTCGTCAGGTGGCCCGCGAGCTCCTCGTACTCGTCGAGGGCCTCGCTCACATCGGGCACGATGCTGGTGAGCGTGAGCGCGCCGCCGAACGGGTCGGTGTCGTTCGCCGTGGGCTCGACGACCACCTTGTTGCCGTCTCCCGCCTGGACCTGGACGTAGTCGGTGTACGTGATCGGGGTCGCCCCGAGCGGGGAGTCAGAGATCGCGACGCTCGCGTGAGCGACGACCGGTTCGCCCAGCCCGTCGGTCACCTGGTAGTCGAAGCCGTCCTGTCCCGCGCTGTCCCCCGTGGAGGTGTAGACCAGCGCCTTGCCGTCCGCCGAGAGCGTCGCGGTGCCGTGCTCCGGCTGCGTGGCGACGCTCACCAGGCGCACGCGATCACCGTCGACGTCCTGCCCGGCCGTCGGCACCGGGATGGTGACGCTCTGCCGCACGTTGACCCGCGACGAGACGCCGTTGGGCGTGGGGGGGTGGTTGGTGTCGCTCTGCGAGACCACCGTGATGGTGACCGTCGCGGTGCTCGTCTTGGACGGCGAGCCCACGGCGTAGGTCTCGTAGGTGAGCTCGAACGGCGCGACAGCGGTCTGCGGCGCCAGATAGCGCACCACGCGTCCGGAGGTGAAGGCGAGGCCGTTCTCGGCCGGGATCTCGACGGAGCCAGCCGTGAGCGCCACCACGGTGCCCGGCGCGCCCGCATCGTTCGCAAGGACGGTGAGGTCCATCTGCGTGCCCGCGCGGACGGTGAAGGCGTCGGCGACCGCCACGGGCGCCTCGACCGGGGTATCGATCAGCACGACCGTGATCTCGCCGCGAGCCTCGCGCTCCCCGTCCTTCACGGTGTACGCCACGGTCCCGAGCACGCCGGCGGATCCGTCCGGCCTCGCGCCCCAGACCCGCACCGCCTCGAGGTCCACGACGGAGTGGCCCAGCGTCGTCTGCAGCACCGCGCCCGCCTCCGAGGCGCCGGTGTACTCGAGGGGCGCGGCCTCCACCTCCTCCACGAGGAGGACCCGGCCCAGCGGGTCGATGGCCGACCCGGCGACATCGATCGTGACGTCCTCTCCGGCGCGGACGAAGGCGGTGAGAGGAACGGTGGAGATCAGCGCCTTCGCGGGATCGACGACGTCGACCCGGAGCACACCGTCGACCTCGGGCCCGCCATCGGAGGCCGTGTACGCGACCTCGTAGCTCCCGAGGGACGCGGACTCCGCGACGTCGATCCTCAGCCCGACCACGCCATGCGCGTTCGCGACCTTCACTCCCTTGAGCTCGGCCTTGCCGGGCTTGACGGAGACCGGCCCGATCGCGCCGGCGATCTGGCCGGCGAGGTCGACCGTCCTCGAGGTGCCAGCCGCGATCTGGACCGCAAGGGTCTCCGTCGCGATCGACGCCGGCGCCATGAGCGCGAGCGGCACGGATCCCCGACCCACCTCTCCGCGCGCGTCGGCGACCTCGTACTGGATCACCGCGGAGTCCGCCTCGAGGTCCGTCTGAGCGTTCGTGACCGCGAGCGTGCCGTCGCTGGCCGCGACGACGCTCACGCCGGGCTCGTCCACGGAGGCCGCCGCCAGGTAGACCGGGTCGCCGTCGGGATCGACCCACGCGTCGAGGACGGCGATGCGCGCCGAGCCCCCCTCGGGCACGGATGCGGAGGGGTCAGGGGCAAGGGCAAGGCACCCCGGATCGTCCCCGCACCACAAGGGCGGCGAGTTCGTCCCCTCGGGCGAGACCTTCAGCGTGACCACCGCCGTCTGGCTCGAGAGCGCGCCATCGGTGATCCGGTACGTGAAGGTCGCATCGTCGGGCGCCGTGTCGGCGACGGAGACCACCAGTGCCTGGCCGTCCTCGGCGAGCGCGACCGTACCGAAGGCCGGGTCGAGCGTGCCGTCGATCGATGCGGGGTCCACCGCCAGGACGTCGCCATCGTTGGCATCGTGGTCGTTGAGCAGCACCGGCAGACGGACCTGCCGTCCAGCGCGGACGCCGAACGAGTCGGCCACCGCGACCGGGGCCTCCTCCTGCTGGACCCGCTCCGTGGTCTCCTTGGTCTCCTCGCTCGGGAGATCGTCGTTGTCGGAGCGGTCCCACGCGAGGGTGGACTCGACCAGGTCGCCGTCCGGGAGCGTCCAGACGTACCCCGATGCCGTCTCGTTGAGCACGGCGCGCGTCCCGTTCGACTGGATCACGGGCCGGACGCCGGTCGTGAGCGTGGCCGCGTCCTCGAGGGGCTTCTCGACGCCTCCCGCCTGCCAGACGAGGCCGCCGGCCGTGCCCTCCTTGACCCATGCCGCCGTCAGGACGCCGTCGACCAGGGTCGGGCGCGCGGGGGTGCCCAGGGACTCGTCGGAGCCGACCTCCAACCCCGTCGCGGTGGAGCCGTCGACCTCGACCCGCCAGAGGTCCTCGCTGTCCGCGACGACGACCGACCCCTCGGCGCCGTCCCGCTGGAGCACGGCGCCCTCCGAGCCCACGGCCACCGGGCCGGCGGCGTCCTCGAACCACAGCTCGCCCTTGTCCTGGCCCTCGCCGGGCGGCTCCCACAGCGCGTAGCCGTCGCCGACGAACGTCATCGCCGTGCCGGGCTCGGTGAGCCCGTACGACACCTCGGTGACCTCGGGCGTCCGCGACGGGTCGTCCAGCCACGCGCGCGCGACGCGCTCGCCCGTCCCGCTCGGCGCGTACGCGAGCAACGTTCCGTCCGCGCGCAGCGCGACCGCGGTGGCCGCGAACGCCTCCTCGTCCTCGCCCACCGGCACCTGGACCTGCGCGGGCGGCGAGTCGGGCATCGTGGAGACGCGGCCGCCCCAGAGCTCCCCGCCCTCGGTGAGGTACGCCACGAAGTCGCCGCTGTGCAGCACCTCGGCGACCCCGGCCGGCATCTCCGTGGTCGCGCCCTCACCGATGTCCGTCGCCCGGCCCGGGTCCACGGTCGTCACAGCCGTGAGGTGCTCCGAGTAGACCAGCAGGTCGGACCCGTGCTGCACCAGCTGATCCGGGTTCGCCACGGTCTTGTAGGTGTCGAGCTCCCCGAGCGTGGTGTTGACCCGCCCGTACTGCGCGTGGTCCCCGTCCCCCTTCAGCACCCAGACCCCGGGGTCGACGGACTCGACCTCGCGCTGGTCGAAGTCCGGACCGAGCACCACGCCCGCTGCCAGCGCCACGCACGCCGCACCGCCGCCGATACGCCAGGCGCGCGCCCGGCGCGCCGCGGAGTAGCGGCCGACAGCGGGCTCCGTCACAGCAGGACCCACCATGCGGCCGCCGCGAGGCCCGCGGCAGCGATCGCCGCGCCCGTCGCGGTGCCCGCGACCATGCCGCGGCGGCCCGACGCGCGGTGCGGGCGCTCGGTCGCGCTCGCCGAGCCGCCGGTCGCGACGCGCGTACGCCTGGACTCGACCTGCACGGTGGAGCGGACGGGACCGCGGGGCGCCTCGCCGGCCCCGGCGGACCGGGCGGGCTGCGCCCATCCGCTCGAGGGGATGTCGAGCGACGTCACGGGCAGCCCCAGCTCCCGCTCGACCTGCTGGAGCGCCTCCGCGAACGCCCCGGCGCTCGCGTAGCGGTCGCCCGGCAGGCGGCGCATGCCGCCCGCGAGCACCGCGTCGAGCGCCGGAGGGACGTCCGGACGGCCCAGCGGCGTGTACCTCGCCTTGGAGATCCGGTCACGATGCGAGGCCTCGTCGCGCCTGCCGTCGAGCGACTGGAACGGCGTGCGCCCGGCGGCGAGCGTGTAGACCGTCGCGGCGAGGGCCCACACCTCGGTGGCGACCGAGCCGGAGCTCGTGCGCGCGACCAGCTCGGGCGCCGACCACGGCACGGACATCGCGACGTCCTCCGACTCGACGGTCGCGATCATCGCCGCGACGCCGAAGTCGGCGAGCACCGGGTGGCCGAACTGGGTGGTGAGGATGTTCGACGGCTTGATGTCGCGGTGCAGCACTCCCACGCGATGCGCGGCCTCCACCGCGGACGCCACGCGGATGCCGATCGACAGCACCTCCGCGATCGGGATCTGCTCGGCGCGGTAGCGCGAGCTCAGCGAGCCCGGGCAGAACTCCATCACCATGTACGGCCGACCATCCGCGGAGATGGAGGCCTCGTAGACGGTGAGGATCGACGGGTGCGCGCTGAGGCTCGCCATCACGTCGACCTCGTTGTCGAGCAGCTCGGCGCTCACGGCGGAGCTCTCGAGCACCTTGACGGCCACCTCGCGGCGCGGCATGTCCTGGCGGTACAGGAACACGTCGGCGAAGCCGCCGGACCCCAGGGCGCGCACGTAGGAGTACCCCGGCAGCACCGGAGGCGCGAGCGGGCTGCGCTTCGCCATTCCTTCCCCCCTCAGCAGGAACGGTCACCAAGACTCGACCGCGCGCCGCGCGCAGCGCGCGGGCAAGCGGTGCTCCGTACCCTAATGGAGCCGAGACCGCGCGGGCGCACATGTGGCGCACATCACGCCTGGTAGTGTCCGGTTTGTCAGGCTTATGCCCGGCGATGCATCGGTCAGCGGGCCCGCGCGGTCCACTCGGTACCGGCGGGTGGTGCCGGTCGCGATGCCGCCTGCTCGGGCACAGGCGCGGGCGCGGGCGCCTTCCCGGCGAACGTGGACGAGGCCTGCGAGGCGAGCGTCGCGGCGTCCACCCGGCTCGCGTGCCCCGCTGCGAGCGCCGCGGCCGCACGCAGCGGCACGGCGACGCGGACCGGGGCGCCGTCCTCGGCACGATGCGCGGCCGTCAGCTGATGCAGACGCGCCCAGGCGCGCTCCATCGCCTCCGCATGCGATCGACGCCTGCGCATCAAGGACCCCCTCAGCCACGCAGCCCTCACTGCGTGTGATGTGGCTCACAGTAGCGCGCACCCGGGACCTCGGTCGCACGCCGCGCTCGCCGCAATCTGAGGACGCACTCAGACCAGCGAGCAGATGCTGGAGCTATGAACACCTCAGCGGCACGATTCGCGGCGACCATCGCCACAGCCTCAGCGGTCCTCGTCGGCGTCGGGGTCGGCGCGACCGCGCTGTCCCGCGCCGGCTCGCAGCCGTCGCCCGACACCACGGTCGGCGGCGCCATCGTCCTCGACGACGCCGTCGTCGCCTCTCCCCTGCCGACGGGATCCGACGACGCGACAAACGACGACCCCACGCAGATCCGGCACAGCTCCGAGGTCGACGACGTCGACGATGACGGCCCCGATCACGATGCCGACGACGACGCTCGCGGCCACGACACCGCGGACGACAGCGTCGCGCTGCCCCCGGGCGACACGCGTCTGGGAACCGTGCCGAGCCCGACCGGAGGCGAGGACGACGAGTCCGACGACGACGGCTCGCGAGGGCACGACACCTCCGAGGACAGCGCCGAGCACGACGCTGCTGCGACGCCGCCGAGCGCCACGCTGGGCACCGTGCCTCGCTCGGACGACTCCGCCGGCGAAGCGGACGAGTCCGAGGACGCCTCCGAGGACGCCGACCGGGAGGGCTCGGGAGACGACGACCACGCGATCTCGGACGACGCCTCGGCAGGCGAGCACGAGCAGGAGGACGCGGACAGCGAGCACGAGCAGGAGGACGACTGAGCCGGTAGCGTGACGCCGGAAGGTGACGATGACCTCAGGCGACCGGCAGCCTCACCCGCGCGCAGGATCCGTCCGTGCGCGGGTCATCGTCTACCTCCTGACGCTCACGGCGGTCGCGCTCGCTGTCGCCGGCACCACGGCCTTCCTCATCGAGCGCGACGTGGTCGAGCAGGCCACCGTGGACGAGCTCACGGCACAGGCCGACGACTACCTGCGGTGGATCGCCGAGAACGACCCGACCGGCATCGACCTGCTCATGCGCGAGGCCGTCGGCCGGTACACCGGCACCGCCGACGAGGGCGCGGTCGCCATCATCGACGGACGCGCGCGGTACGTCCCTGCAAGCGAGGGCACGCTGCGCCTGGAGGACGACCCGGAGCTCGTCGACCGCATCTGGACGGACACCACGACCGAGGTCAAGGCCGTTCGCACGCAGACCTCGGGCGGCTCGTACGCGTACGCCGGGATCCCCTTCCTCGATGCCGACGGCGAACGCGTCGCGGTGTTCGCCCTCGCGATCGACGAGGGTGCGCGCATCGGCGAGCTCCGGGAGACGTTCGCGGTCTACGCGATTGTCGCGGCGCTCGCGCTGGGCGCGATCGGCGCGATCGGCTTCTTCACGGTCGGACGCCTCCTCGAGCCGATCGGGCTGCTCGAACGGACCGCGCGACGGATCACGGAGACCGACCTCAGCCAACGGGTCCCGATCGTGGGCGATGACGATCTCGCGCGTCTCTCGCAGACGGTGAACGCGATGCTCGATCGCCTCGAGCAGGCGTTCGTGGACGAACGCCGCATGCTCGACGATGCCTCGCATGAGCTCCGCACCCCGCTCACCGTGATCCGGGCGCGCCTCGAGCTCCTCGAGCCACGCGATCCGACGCAGGTGGAGGCCACGCGAGACGAGCTGCTCGACGTCGCGGAGGACATGTCGCGGCTCGTGGAGGACCTCGTGACGCTCGCGAAGGCCGACCGCCCCGAGTTCCTGCGCCTGGCCCCCGCCTCGATCGGTGACCTCACCGATACCGCCGCCGCACGGCTGGCGGCGCTCGGCGGTCGCGACTGGACCGTCGAGGCGCGCGCCACGGGCGATGCTCTCGTCGATGCTCAGCGCCTGACCCAGGCATGGTTGCAGCTCGGCGCCAACGCCGCGAAGTTCTCGGAGCCGGGGTCCACCGTGCGCCTCGGGAGCGCACGCCTGGGCGAGGAGCTGCTCCTGTGGGTGTCTGACGAGGGCTGCGGGATCGCGCCCGAGGATCTCCTCCGCGTCCGCGAGCGATTCGTCCGCCTCGATCCCTCCGCCGAGGGGCTCGGCCTGGGCCTGCCGATCGTCGGCGCGATCGCTCATGCGCACGGCGGCTCGCTCGATATCGACTCGATGCCGGGTCGGGGATCGACGTTCAGGATCCGAGTCCCCTGGAGGGAGCCCTGATGCATGTGCTGCTCATCGAGGACGAGGACCGCCTGGTCGCGACGCTGCGCGACGGGCTGCGGACCGCAGGCATCACGATGGACCATGCCCGTACCGGCCGCGAGGGCCTCGCCGCCGCCCTCGGCTCGGATCACGACGCGGTGATCCTCGACATCGGCCTGCCTGACCAGGAAGGCTTCACCGTGCTCCGCCGGCTGCGGGCCGCCGGATCGGACGTGCCCGTCATCATCCTCACGGCGCGGACCTCGGCCGAGGACACGGTGCGAGGGCTCGAGCGCGGGGCGGACGACTACATGCCCAAGCCGTTCTCCTTCGACGAGCTCATCGCGCGCATACGGCTGCGCGCGCGCCGACGGGACGACGCTGAGGAGGACACGACGCTCCGCGTCGGCCGATGCGTGCTCGACCCCGTCGCGCGCGAGCTCGCATGCGACGGAGAGCCCGTACCGCTGAGCCCGCGCGAGCTCCAGCTCGCGCACCTGCTGATGTCGCATGCGGACCGGGTCGTCACCCGCCGCGAGGCGCTCGAGGCGGTGTGGGGCTCGGCGGCACGCGACAACGTGCTCGACGTGTACATCCGCTATCTGCGCACCCACCTCGGCGCGGACGCCATCACGACCGTCCGCGGCGTCGGCTACCGCTTCCTCGGCTGAGCGGGTCGTCCGTACGGACGATTCCCCTGCCGCCCTCCCCGCCCTACGCTGGCCGGATGGATGTGAGGGCGCCTCGCTGGGGGGACATCGCGATCGCGGCAGCGTTGCTGATCCTCGCGCTCATCGGGGTCCACGCCGCCCCCGACACCGCCCATGCCTACGACTCCTGGGGCTTCCTGCTGATCCTCGCGCAGATCGCGCCCGTCGCATGGCGCCAGCAGTACCCGCGCATCGTGCTCTGGGCGATCCTGCTGCCGTGGGCCGCGACCGTCGGCATCGGGTACGCGGACACGCCCGCGATGTTCGCGCTCTACCTCGCGCTCTACGGCATCGCCGCGTACACCCCGCGGCGGACGGCTCTCAGGCATGGCGGCGCCGTCCTGGCCATCGCCCTCGCCTGGACCGTGGTGGGCCTGCTGTACACGGACCACGTCCCGTGGACGTCGCTGGTGGCCGTCGCGCTCGCCGTGATCGTCCCCATGATGCTCGGCTTCGTCGACTTCCGTCGCCGCGAGCGCCTCACCGTGCTCGAGCTCGAGCATGAGCGCCGCGAGCAGGCGCAGCGCGTGGTCGCACAGGACGCCGTGCGCGCCGAGCGGGCCCGCATCGCGCGCGAGCTGCACGACGTGGTGGCGCATGAGATCACCGTGATGACGCTCCAGGCCGAGGGCGCGCGCAGGCTCGCGAAGGACTCCGACGCGCGGGTGCTCGAGGCACTCGCGACGATCGCGGCATCGGGCCGCACCGGGCTGTCGGAGATGCAGCGCATGATCGGCGTGCTGCGCGCGACCGAGCAGGAGGCCGTCGACACCGCCGAGCGCGACCTCGCGGTCGCGGAGATGCAGCCGATGCCCGCGTTGGCCGCGATCCCCGCCCTGACCCAGCACGTCGAGGACGCGGGCCTGCCGGTCGAGCTCAGCATCGTGGGCACGTCGCATGTGCCCGCCGGCGTGGAGCTCAACGCTTACCGCGTGGTGCAGGAGGCGCTCACCAACGCGATGAAGCACGCGGGGCCCGGCGCACGGGCGACGGTCCGGGTCGAGCGCGAGCCCGACCGGGTCCTGGTGGTGGTCGAGGACGACGGCCGTGGCGTGATCTCCGAGGCCGCCCGTCACAGCGGGGGCCACGGGCTCCGCGGCATGGCCGAGCGCGTCCACGCGCTCGGGGGCACGCTCGAGTACGGGCCCCGGACCGGCGGGGGGTTCCGCGTGCGCGCCACGCTGCCCTCGACCGACGACCAGGTGGGCCACCGGCCCACCACCACGACGAAGGGCGGACGATGATCCGGGTGGCGCTGGTGGATGACCAGGCGATGGTGCGGGTGGGTCTGAGGATGATCCTCGAGTCCGAGGACGACATCGAGGTGGTCGCGGAGGCGACCTCGGGCGCCGATGCGGCGCGCATCGTCGCCGAGCACGCACCCGACGTGGTCCTCATGGACGTCCGCATGCCGGGCATGGACGGCCTGACAGCGACGCGCGAGGTGCTGACCGCGCACCCCGGCGCGCGCATCGTCATCCTCACCACGTTCGATGACGACGAGTACGTCTACGAGGCGCTGCGCGCGGGAGCGTCCGGGTTCCTCCTCAAGAGCGTCGACGGCGACGCGCTCGTGTCGGCGGTGCGCGTGGTCGCCTCCGGGGACGCGCTCCTCGCCCCCGAGGTCACGCGGCGCGTGATCGAGCAGTTCGCGCGCACCCCTCCCGTGGAGGATCCCGCGCCGTCGCCCGAGGCGGTCGGCGACCTGTCGGACCGCGAGGTCGAGGTCCTGCGGCTCATGGCGCGCGGGCTGTCCAACCAGGAGATCGCCTCCGAGCTCTACGTGTCCTCGACCACGGTGAAGACGCACGTGAGCCACATCCTCACCAAGCTGGGGGTGCGCGATCGCGTCCAGGCGGTGGTCGAGGCCTACGACTCGGGCATCGTCGCGCCGCGTCCGTAGCGGGTCATCCCCGAGAGGGAGGGGCGAGAACCGTCCTTGCGGACGATGCCTCCCGGGAGCGCGCTCCGACAGACTGACGCGAGCACGTCCTGACCTACGAGGGGAAAACGTCATGACCACCACCGTCACGCTCGCCGCATCCATGCGCGGCGGCACCAAGGACTACGGCACCGGCGACGCGGCCGTCCGCGCGCTCGACGGCATCGACGTCGACATCGCCGCGGCCGAGTTCACCGCGATCATGGGCCCGTCCGGCTCGGGCAAGTCGACCCTGCTGCACACGCTCGCGGGCCTCGACCGGCTCACCGCCGGCGACTCGTGGATCGGCGAGCAGCAGATCTCGAGCCTGTCCGAGGACAAGATCACGCAGGTGCGCCGCGACAAGATCGGGTTCGTCTTCCAGGCCTTCAACCTCATCCCGTCGCTCAGCGCGAAGGAGAACATCACCCTGCCGCTCGACATCTCAGGCCGCGAGGTGGATCCCGCCTGGTTCGACGAGATCATCGGCATCCTGGGCCTCGCGGACCGCCTCACGCACCTTCCCGCCGAGCTCTCCGGCGGCCAGCAGCAGCGCGTCGCGGTCGCCCGCGCGCTCGTCGCACGCCCCGAGCTCATCTTCGCCGACGAGCCCTCCGGGAACCTCGACTCCCGCTCGGGCGCCGAGCTGCTCGGCTTCATGCGCCGTGCCGTCAAGGAGTTCGGCCAGACCATCGCGATGGTGACCCACGACCCGTCGGCGGCGTCCTACTCGGACCGCGTCCTGTTCCTCGCGGACGGCCGCATCGTCGACGAGATGCGCGAGCCCACCGCGGACCGCGTGCTCGACCGCATGAAGCAGATGGGGCACTGATGTTCCGCCTCGCAGTCAAGTCCGTCAAGCACAACCCCAAGCGGCTCATCCTGAGCGCCGTGGCGGTCGCGCTCGGCGTCGCGCTCGCCTCGGCGACGTTCACGCTCACGAACGCCCTGTCCGGCGGCTTCCACCAGCTGTTCGACGAGATCTACGCCGGCACCGACGTCATCGTCGAGCCGGCACCGACCGAGACCGATGAGGACGGCGACCAGTTCGCCGCGCCCGACGCCGTCTTCACGCACGACGACCTTGCGGCGGTCCGGGCCGTCGACGGCGTCGCGAGGGCGGAGGGCACCATCCAGGTGATGGGCGCGGTGCTCCCGAAGGACTTCGAGCCCACCGGGGACCTCATGGCCGGCGGCGGCGCACCGAGCCAGCTCTTCAACTGGGCGGGCGAACCGAAGCTCGATCAGGCGACGCTCGTCGAGGGCCAGGGGCCAGAGTCCGACGGTCAGATCGTGCTCGACCTCGACTCCGCGCCCCGGCTCGGCTACGAGATCGGCGACCGGGTCGCGGTCGCGACCGACACCGGTGTCACCGAGCTCGAGCTGGTCGGCCTGGTCCGGTTCGGCGAGACGAACTCCCTCCAGGGGGCGACGCTCGGCTACATGACGGAGGCGGACGCCGCCACGCTGGCGGGCTCCGAGGACTTCCAGACCATCAGCGTGGTCACCGCCGAGGGCGCCGACAGCGAGCAGGTCGCCGAGGCGATCTCCGAGGTGATCCCCGAGGACACGCGCGCGCTCACCGGCGAGGCGAAGGCCGCGGAGCAGGCTGAGCAGCTCGACGACATCCTCCAGTACGTCGACATCTTCGCGATCGCCTTCGCGCTCATCGCGCTGTTCGTCGGCTCGTACATCATCGTCAACACGTTCCGCATCATCGTGACGCAGCGCACGCGCGAGTTCGGCCTGCTGCGCGCCATCGGCGTGAGCGGGCGTCAGCTGCGCACGATGATCCTGCTCGAGGCGCTCGTCGTCGCGGTGGTCGCCTCCACGGTGGGCATCCTGCTGGGCTACCTCGGCGCGCTCGGCCTGTCCGCGCTCGTCGAGGCCCTGTCGGGCAACATCTTCGGCACCGTCACGCTCCCCCTGGACGCCCTCCTGTGGGGCTACACGCTGGGCGCGCTCGTGACCCTCGTCGCGGCGCTCATGCCGGCGATCCACGCCTCGACCATCTCCCCGATGGAGGCGCTTCGCGAGTCCGCGACCGAGTCCAAGAAGCCGCTGCGGCTGCGCAACATCGTCGGCGGCGCGCTCACGCTGCTCGGCGTGCTCGCGATCGTCGTCGGCCTCTACATGGACGTGGCCAAGCCCTACGTCTTCGTGGGCGCAGGCGCGATGGTCCTGGTCATCGGCGTGACGCTGCTCGCGGCGCAGGTGCTCGTGCCCCTCGCCTACGGGCTCAAGGCGTTCCTCACGCGCGTGTTCCGCGTCGACGGCAAGCTCGCGGCGAACAACATCCGCCGCGAGCCGCGTCGCAGCGCCAACACGGCCGCAGCGCTCATGATCGGCGTCATGCTGCTCGCCCTGGTGTCGACCTTCACCGAGTCGCTCAAGAGCGTGGTCACCGACCAGTTCGCGACGACCGAGGCGGACTTCTTCGTGCTGTCGACGCAGGGAGCGATCCCGGACGGCGCCCTCGAGCTCCTGCGCGAGCAGGACGGCGTCGACTTCGTCACCGAGGTCGCCACGGGCAACGTGCTGCTCGACGGGCAGAAGCGGGCGCTCGGGGTCATCGACCCGGAGACCGCGGACGCCGCGTTCGACTCCAACAACGAGCCCGACTTCGATGCGATGGACGGAGGCGTCTTCATCGACCCGACCATCCAGGAGCTGGGGGTCGTGGTGGGCGACGAGCTGACGATCGAGGGGCCCGAGGCGACGCTCACGCTTCCCGTCACCGGCCTGTACCTCAACGAGGGCGACGCGGCGCTGTGGGTCGACCTGGCCACGGGCGAGGAGCTGCTCGGCGAGCTCGACTACATCCAGGCGATGGTGGTCCTCGACGACGGCATCGACCCGGCGGACGCCGAGGAGCAGCTCACGTCGGCGCTCGCCGCGGACTTCCCGCTCGTGGTCCTGTCGAGCCCCGACCAGCTCGCGCAGTTCGCCAACCAGTTCATCGATCTGCTGCTCGGTGTGATCTCGGCCATGCTCGGCGCGGCGCTCATCATCGCGGTCCTCGGCGTGGCCAACACGCTGCTGCTGTCCGTGACGGAGCGCACCCGCGAGATCGGGCTGCTGCGTGCCGTCGGCGTGCGGCGGAGGTCGGTGCGCCGCATGATCCGCATCGAGTCGTTGGTGATGGCGATCTTCGGCACCATCCTCGGCATGATCCTGGGCGTGGGCCTCGGCGTCGCGCTCGTGAAGGCGCTCGCGGAGTTCGGGTTCAGCTCCGTGGCGATCCCGTGGGCGTGGCTGGGCATCTACATGGTGCTCGCCATCATCGCGGGCGTGGTGGCCGCGATGTCGCCCGCGCGCCGTGCGGCGAAGCTCGACATCCTGCAGGCCATCGCCTTCGACGGCTGAGCCTGCCGGCACAAGGCGAAGGCCCCCGAGGAGCCCGGCTCCCCGGGGGCCTTCGCGCTCCCCACCCCCTCCCCTCCCTCTGACAACGCCAACGGACCTTGTCCCGGGCCGCCGGCGTGTCGCACGGAACTCGGGCGACACGCCGCATCGTCCGTCCGGGATCCGTTGGCACTGTCGGGCGGTGGGGGTCGCCCCCCATGTCTGGGGGCAGGGAGAACCCCCACGACACCCCCGGCCTTCCCCCATGCGGACGATCCGGACAAACCGTGCGCGCGGCCGATGTGCCGACCACCCCCTCCGACCGACGATGACCGAGGCAGACATCATCGGGAGGACACCATGACCACCACCATCACCACGATCGCCGAGACCAGCGTCGCCGTCGCCGCGTCCATGCGCGGCGGCACCAAGGACTACGGCACCGGCGACGCGGCCGTCCGCGCGCTCGACGGCATCGACGTCGACATCGCCGCCGCCGAGTTCACCGCGATCATGGGCCCGTCCGGCTCGGGCAAGTCGACGCTGCTGCACACGCTCGCGGGTCTCGACCGGCTCACCGCAGGGCTCTCCACCATCGGCGACACCGTCATCACGAGCCTCTCCGAGGACAAGGTCACGCAGGTCCGCCGCGACAAGATCGGGTTCGTCTTCCAGGCCTTCAACCTCATCCCGGCGCTCACCGCGCGCGAGAACATCACGCTCCCGCTCGACATCTCGGGCCGCCCGGTCGACCCCGCGTGGTTCGACGAGATCATCGGCATCCTGGGCCTCGCCGACCGCCTCACGCACCTTCCCGCCGAGCTCTCGGGCGGCCAGCAGCAGCGCGTCGCGGTCGCCCGCGCGCTCGTCGCCCGCCCCGAGCTCATCTTCGCGGACGAGCCGTCGGGCAACCTCGACTCCCGCTCGGGCGCCGAGCTGCTGGGCTTCATGCAGCGCGCCGTGAAGGAGTTCGGTCAGACCATCGTCATGGTCACGCATGACCCGTCGGCCGCGTCGTACGCGGACCGCGTCCTGTTCCTCGCGGACGGCCGCATCGTCGACCAGATGCGTGAGCCGAGCGCGGAGCGCGTCCTCGACCGCATGAAGGAGATGGGGCACTGATGTTCCGCCTGGCAGCCAAGTCCGTCCGGCACAACCCCAAGCGGCTCATGCTGACCGCGTTCGCGGTCGCGCTCGGCGTGGGGCTCATCGCGGCGACGCACATCTTCACCGACTCGCTCGATCGGGGCTTCACCCAGCTGTTCGGCGAGATCTACGACGGCGTCGACGTCATCGTCGAACCCGTCACCGATGACGGAGAGGTCGGCGACCCGACCTCGGGCGAGAGCCTGGCCGACGGCCTCGACGACGCGGTGGTCCAGACCGCGCAGAGCACGGCGGGCGTGGACCTCGCGATGGGCTCGACCGAGGCGATGGGCGCGCTCATCGACACGGACGGCGAGACCCTCTCGGGAGGCGGCGGCTTCGGCCCGCCCACGCTGTTCTTCAACTGGACCGGCGTCGAGGACTTCGACTCCGCGACCATCGTCGACGGCCGCGCCCCCGAGGCGGCGGACGAGCTGGTGGTCGACGTCGACACCGCCGAGAACGCGGGGATCTCCGTGGGCCAGCAGCTGGTGGTCGGCGGCGTCGCGGGCACCACCTCCGCGACCGTGGTCGGCACCGCCACGTGGGGAGACAGCAACAACACCCAGGGCGCGACGCTCGTCTGGACCACCCTCGAGGGCGTGCATGCCATCGCTGGCGGCGACCACGGGTGGTCGGTCATCCACGTGCGCATCGAGGACGGCGCCGACGCGGCGGCCGTGGCCACCGCGATCGACGCCGCGCTCCCCGACGGTGCCCGCGCGCTCACCGGCGCCGCGAAGGCGGAGGAGCAGGCTCAGTCGCTCGGCGAGGCCCTCAAGGCGGTCGACGTCTTCACGCTCGCGTTCGCGTTCGTCGCGCTGTTCGTCGGCGCGTACATCATCGCGAACACGTTCCGGATCATCGTCACGCAGCGCACCCGCGAGTTCGGCCTGCTGCGGGCGGTCGGTGTGAAGGGCCAGCAGGTCCGCAGCATGGTGCTCGGCGAAGCGCTGCTCATCGGCATCGTCGCGTCGGTCACCGGCATCCTCCTGGGCTACGCGCTCGCGGGCGGCATCATCTGGCTCCTCAAGGCGCTCGGCCCGGGCGAGTCGTTCGCCGCGCCGATCATCCCGCTCGACGCGATCGTGTGGGGCTTCGCGGTCGGCATCCTGGTGACCGTCGCGTCGGCCCTGCTGCCCGCCATCCACGCCTCGCGCATCTCCCCGATGGAGGCCATGCGGGACGCGGCCGTGCAGAACCGGCGGGGTCTCACGATGCGCAACATCGTGGGCGGCGCCCTCGCGCTGGCCGGCGCGGGCCTCACCGCGGTGGGACTCTATGCGGGACTCGAGCGACCGTACGTCTACGTGGGCGCGGGCGCGGTGCTGCTCGTGCTCGGCGTGACCCTGCTCGCGGCGCAGCTGCTAGTGCCGCTCGCGTTCGGGATGCGCGACCTGCTCGCGCGGGTGTGGCGGGTCGACGGCAAGCTCGCCGCGACCAACATCCACCGCGAGCCTCGCCGCAGCGCCAACACCGCGGCCGCGCTCATGATCGGCGTGATGCTCCTCGCCATGACCGCCACCGTGACGCAGACGGTCAAGGCCGTGGCGAACGATGCGGTGGCGGGCCAGCTCCGCGCCGACTACCTGGTGGTCGCGACGACCATCCCCGGCCCGGACGACGCAGCGTACGTCTCCGGCCTGAAGGACGTCGCGGGCGTCGACACCGTCACCCGCGGCGGCTACGTCGAGGCCGATGTCGACGGCGCTCCCGCCGAGATCACCGTGCTCGACACCGCCACCGCCGAGGAGGGCTACGCGTACGAGACCGAGCCCTCGCTGGCGGAGATCGACGGCGGCGTCTTCGTGGCCTCGTCCGTGCTCGAGGCCGGCACCGCGATCGGCGACACGCTCACCTTCGACGGACCCGACGGCAGCCTCACGCTCGAGGTCACCGGCGAGTACACGGTCGAGGGCGACGGCCAGTACTTCATCGACTTCGCCCAGGCGGAGCAGCTCTCCGACGATGTCGAGATCTGGCAGTACATGATCACCGCGGAGGCCGGCGCGGACCTCGCCCAGATGGGGACGGACCTCGAGGCCTGGACCGCCGAGGAGCTCCCGCTGTTCGCCCTGCAGACGCCGGACGACCTGCTCGAGCTCGCGAACCAGCTCATCGACCTCATGCTCGCGGTCATCACCGCGCTGCTGTCCGGAGCGCTCGTGATCGCCGTCCTGGGCGTGGCCAACACCCTGATGCTGTCGGTGACGGAGCGGACTCGCGAGATCGGGCTGCTCCGGGCCGTGGGCTCGCGGCGCCGCTCCGTGCGCCGGATGATCCGGATCGAGTCCGTGGTGATGAGCGTGTTCGGCGCGGTCCTCGGGATCATCCTGGGCGTCGCGCTCGGCATCGCGCTGATCCGCGCTCTCGAGGAGTTCGGCTTCGACACCGTGGCCGTCCCGTGGGGCCTGCTCGCCGTCTACACGGCGCTGGCGATCGTCGCGGGCATCGTCGCGGCCTGGTGGCCGGCTCGCCGCGCCGCGAAGCTCGACGTGCTCGAGGCGATCGCGTTCGACGGCTGACGGACGCGCGGACGATGCGCGACGCCCGGGGGTCCCGACCTCCGGGCGTCGCGCCGCGGGAACGGTCGGAGGCTAGATCTCGATGCCGACGGTCACCGGCTCCGGGACCAGGGTGATCCCGAACGCCTCGCGCACGCCGTCGCGGACCGCGCGCGCGAGCTCGACCACGTCCGCCGCCGTCGCGTCGCCCCGGTTGGTGAGCGCGAGCGTGTGCTTGGTCGACAGCGTGGCCCGCGCATCGTCGACCACGCCGAAGCCCTTCGCGAAGCCGGCGTGCTCGATGAGCCACGCCGCCGACGTCTTGACCAGGCCGTCGCCGGCGGCCGGATAGCGCGGGGCGTCGACGGGCACCGCAGCCTCGGGGACGATGGGGTTGGTGAAGAAGGACCCGGCGCTCCAGGTGTCGTGGTCGGCCGGGTCGAGCACCATGCCCTTGGAGGCGCGCAGCTCGAGCACCGCGGCGCGCACCTCCGTGATGGGCACGCGGGCCCCGAGCTCGACGCCGAGCGCGGTCGCGAGCTGCTGGTAGCGCACGGGCGCAGAGAGGCTTGCCATCCGCGTGTGGAACGTCACGTCCATGACGACGTACCGGGGCGTGGGGCCCCACGGGCCGTGGGTCATCGTGCGCTTCAACATCGAGTCGCGGTAGCCGAACTCGGCCTTGACCAGCGGCAGCGTGGCCACGGCGCCCGCCTCGCGGTCCCACGTGCGCACCGACGCGACGATGTCCTTGACCTCCGCGCCGTACGCGCCGACGTTCTGCACCGGGGTCGCGCCCGCGGAGCCCGGGATGCCGGACAACGCCTCGAAGCCGCTCCACTCGGACTCCACCGCCTGCGCGACGAGCGCGTCCCACGGCGTGCCCGCGGTCGCCGTGATGGACAGCCCGCCGCAGGCGCCGTCGTTGACCAGGCTCACCTCGGCGCGGGCGTCCCGGACCACCACGCCGTCGAAGCCCTCGTCCGAGACCAGGAGGTTCGAACCTCCGCCGACCACGAGCAACGGGGTGCCGCCCGCGTCCGCCGACCGCACCGCGTCGATGAGGTCACCCTCGCTCTCCGCCTCGCGCAGCTCATGCGCCGGGCCGCCGACACGGAGGGTGGTCAGCGAGGCGAGGTTCATGGTCCCAGGGTATCGGCGTCCCGCGCCTCCTCCCGGTCCCGCTCGGTCGCACCGGCGCCGGCCCCGGCCCCCGCCCCCAGGGCCCCGGGCGCAGCGACGAGCGGCCGCGCGGCCGGCGCGAGAGCGAACATGGCCACGGCCGCGACCACCGTCACGAGGAGCGCCTTGCGGAGCTCGATGTGCTCCGCGATGAACCCGATGACCTGCGGCATCGTGAGGCCCGCGATGGTGCCGAAGGCCGCGACGGCGGCCACGCGGGCGGTCGCGTGGGTGCGGTCGTCGCCGGCGGCCGAGATCGCGAGCGGGTATCCGAACGAGACGCCGCAACCCCAGATCAGCAGCGCGAGCGGCACCCCCCAGAAGGCCGGCGTGAACGCGAAGACCACGGCGCCCGCGGCGACGAGCACCGCGCAGGCCCGCAGCACGGTCACGCGGCCGAGCCTGTCGATGAGCGGCGCGCCCATCATCCGGATCACGCTCTGCGCGACCACCAGGACGGCGTAGAGCGCGGCCGCTAGCGCCTCGGTGCGACCGAAGTCGTCGACGATCGCGAGCGGCACCCAGTCCGCGGCGCCCATCTCGACCGTGAACGCGCAGAACAGGATGAAGCCGAGCGCGAGCGTGCGCGGCTCCCGCCCCGCCACCTTGAGCGTGACGAACAGCCCGTCCTTGCTCTCGACGCTGTCCGCGGGCGGCGGGCGACCGTCGATGATCGCGACGGCCGCCACCGCGAGGAACGCCGCGCCGACCACCGCGACGTTGACCGCGAAGTGCACGCCTACCGCCACGCCCGCGTGCGAGTACAGCGCACCGATGCCCACGCCCGCGAGCAGCGCGAGCGAGAACGCGGCGTGGAACTGCGACATGATCGAGCGCCCCACGAGGCGTTCGACGGTCGCGGCCTCGGCGTTCGCGAGCGCGTTGACGGTCTCGAACGCGCCGAGCGTCACGAACAGCGCGAGGGCGAAGCCGAGCGACGTGCCCAGATGCGCGGCGTACCCCATCGCCCAGAACCCCACGATGGTCGCCCCCGAGGCCAGGCGGATGAGCGCGAGCGAGCCCATGCGCGCGACCAGGCCGCCGAGCAGCGCGAAGGCGACGAGCCCGCCGACCGACCCGATGATGAACAGCGCGGCGAGGCCGGCCGGCGTGAGCCCGAGCGCGTCGCGGATGCTGGGGACGCGCGACACGTGCGTGCCCAGCATGATCCCCATGCCGACGAACAGCACGAGCACGCCCACGCGCGCTGCACGCACGCGGCGCGCATCGACCGACGATGCCTCCATGCGGCTCCCCCTCCGCATCGTCCCTCAGCGCCAGGACCCTCCCGACGCTAGCACCGGGGACCGACACCGTGGCAGGGGCGCCTCATCGCTCGACCGGGGCGTCCTCCTCCGGGAGCGCCTGGACGGGCTCGAGACCGTCGGCGACCACGGCCGCGGCCTCGTCACGCGCCGCCTCGTCCTCGACGCGGCGCGCGAGGGCACGATGCGACCGGAACAGCGGGCCCTCGCGTCGCACCGCGCGCGCGATCAGGAAGGACAGCACCGCCGCCGGCACGGTGACGAGGAGCGCCTTGCGCAGCTCGACCAGGTCGCCCAGGTGGCCGATCACCTGCGGCATCACGAGGCCCGCGATGGTCGAGAACGAGGACACGGCCGCCACGCGCGCCGCGGCCTTGTCGGGCTCGTCCGAGGCCGCGGAGAAGCCGATCGGCACGCCGAGCGCGGCGCCGAGCCCCCACAGCACCATGCCCACCGGCACGAGCGCGAGCGCGGGCGCGAACGCGAAGATCGCGACGCCCGCGATCACCAGCGCGGCGGAGGCCCGTAGCGCGACCACACGGCCCAGCCGGCCGATGACCGCGGCGCCGCCCCACCGAAGCGTCACCATCGCGACCACGAACACCCAGTAGAGGAGGTCGCCGACCGCCTCGGGCTGGTCGAACGCCTCCACCACGGCGAGCGACGCCCACTGCGCGGCGGCCCCCTCGATGGTCGACGCGGAGAACACGATGAGGCCGATGAGCACCACGCGGCGGTCGCGGTACTCGTCGCGCGCGGCCGCGAAGGGGCCGCCCAGCCCGGGGCGCGCATCGTCCGGCCGCGGGCGCCCGTCCATGACGGCGGCCGGGAGCACCGCGAGCCGCAGCGCGGTGAGCACCACGCCCACCCCGAGGAAGTGCCACACGGGCGCGACGCCCAGGTGGGAGACCGCGGCGCCGAGCGCGAGCCCCATCGCCATGCCGACGGAGAACGCCGCGTGGAACTGCGGGAGCACGGCGCGCTCCATCGCCCGCTCCACCGCGGCGGCCTCGGCGTTCATGCTCACGTTGGTCACCGCGAAACCGACCGACACCAGGAACGATGCGACGGCGAAGAGCGGCTGGGAGGCCCACGCGGTCGCGGCGCCCAGCAGCGCGATCGCCGCGAGGAAGCCGAAGGACGACCACCACAGGAGCTCACGCGTCCCGAAGCGCGCCACGGACCAGCCCGTCACGAGCAGCGCGCACAGCGCGCCGAGCGCGCCGAACAGCAGCAGCCGCGCCAGCTCGCCGGTCGAGACGTCGAGCAGCTCGGTGATGGTCGGGTAGCGCGAGACCTGCGTCGCCATGAAGACGCCCATGATCCAGAAGATCGCGAGCACGCCGCGGCGCGCGGCGGCGATGCGGGCGGGGCTGAGCCCGGCGGGGGCGTGTGCCACTTCTCCTCCTGACAGGCCGCGGGTGGGCGGCATCCCAGGCTATGCCCTGCATCGGCATGGTCCGGCGCTACGCTGACCTCCAACCGAGCCGAGGGAGAGCAAGTGTCGCGCACGCGTCGCCCCACCATGGCCGATGTGGCCGCGCACGCGGGCGTCTCCGTGTCGACCGTGTCGCTCGCCTACTCCGGCGCCGGCCCGCTGTCACCGGAGACGCGCGCCAAGGTCGAGCGCGCCGCCGAGCACCTCGGCTACGCCGGGCCCGCGCCGCATGCGCGCGCGCTGCGCTCGGGCCGCACCGGCGTGGTCGGCGTGGTGATCCACGAGCGCCTGCAGCTGTCCTTCCGCGACCCGCTCATGCTCCGCATCATGGACGGGCTGGTGGGCGATCTGGGGCAGATGGGGCTCGGCGTCCTGCTGATCCCGACGCCTACCGGCGAGCCCGGGGAGCGCAGCCTGCTCGAGACCGCCGCGATGGACGCCGCGGTGCTGCTGCGCGTGCGCGACCACGACGACGAGCCGGCGATCGAGATCGCCCGCCGCCGCGGGCTGCCGGTCGTCGTGATGGAGGGAGAGGCCCCTGCCGGCGCCGGGGTGCTCGAGATCGACGACCGCGCCGCCACCGCGGCGCTCATCCGCCACCTGAGGGACCTGGGCCACGAGCGCATCGGCACCATCACGCTGCCGTCGGGGCTCGACGGCGAGACCCGCGTCCTCACGCTCGAGGAGGCGCTCGCTCAGACCGCATGGACGCCCGTGCACCGGCGCCTCGAGGCCTTCGCGGATGCGGGCATCGAGCCGTGCGTGGTGGTCGAGGCGCGCGCGTCGATCGTCGCCGAGGGGATCGCGGCCGCGCACCTCGCGCTCGCCTCGGAGCCCCGCCCCACCGCCCTGGTGTGCCAGTCCGACCTCCTCGCGGGGGGCGCGATCCTGGCGGCGCGCGAGCTCGACATCCCCGTGCCTCAGCAGCTGTCGGTCACGGGCTTCGACGGGATCGACATCCCGTGGATCGCGCCGCACGAGCTCACGACGCAGGTGCAGGACGCCGAGGCGAAGGGCCATGCGCTGGCCGCCGAGGTCAAGGCGCTGCTCGCAGGCGAGTCCCCCGAGCCGGTGGTGATGCCGCTCGAGCTGCGACTCGGCTCGACGACGGCCCGCGCGCCGCGCTGAGGCGCCCCGCTTCCCCCACGCAACGGCTCCGCCACACCAGATCCTGCTCGAGGCGCTCGGAGGAGCGCTGCGAGCCGCGACGCGCCGCCGACACGCCGAGGCGTGCGTGGCGGAGCCGCGATCCGGTGTGGCGGAGCCGCAGGGATGGGGTCGGGTGGGTCAGCCGAGCGCGTTGATGATCGGGCCCATCGCGAAGTACACGACGAAGGCCGCCGCGGTGCCCCACATGAGCGGGTGGATCTTCTTCGCACCGCCGGCGACCACCTGCAGCACGACGTACGAGATGAAGCCCACGCCGATGCCGGCGGAGATCGAGTAGCCGAACGGCATGATGATGAACGTGAGGAAGGCCGGGATCGCGATCCGGTAGTCCTTCCAGTCGATGCCAGCGACCTGCGACACCATGAGGAAACCGACAACCACGAGCACGGGGGTGGCGGCCTCGAAGGGCACCAGCGCGTACAGCGGCGTGAGGAACGTCGACAGCAGGAACGCGATGCCGGTCACCACGGAGGCCAGACCGGTGCGCGCACCGTCGCCCACGCCCGCGGCGGACTCGATGTACGAGGTGTTCGAGGACACCGAGCCCAGGCCACCGGCCACGGCGCCGACCGAGTCCACCAGCAGCACCTCCTGGGCGCGCGGCGGGTTGCCGTCCTCGTCGTTGAGCTCCGCCTCGGCACCGACGGCGGTCATGGTGCCCATGGTGTCGAAGAAGTCGGTGATGAGCAGCGAGAACACCAGCAGCAGCGCGGTGAGCACGGGCAACGTGGTGAAGCCGCCGAAGAGGTCGACCTGGCCGATGAGCGAGAAGTCCGGGGCGGAGACCAGCGTGTCGGGGATCGCGGGCACCACGAGCGCCCAGCCCGACGGGTTGTCGACGGAGGAGCCGAGCGACAGCGCCGACTCGAGGACCACCGCGAGCACGGTGGCGACCACGATCGAGATGAGCAGCGCGCCGCGCACCTTCTTCACCATGAGGACGATCGCGGTGAAGAGGCCGACCACGAACACGACCATCGGCCACGTCGAGATGTAGCCGCCGTCGCCGAACTGCGTGGGGGTGCCTGCGCCCGAGCGGACGATGCCCGCGTCGTACAGGCCGATGAAGGCGAGGAAGAGGCCGATGCCGACCGCGATGGCCTGCTTGAGGAACGCGGGGACCGCGGCGAAGACCGCCTTGCGGAATCCCGACAGCACCAGGACCGTGATGACCACGCCCTCGAGGACCACGAAGCCCATCGCCTCGGGCCAGGTCATGCCCTCGCGCGACGCGATGCCGTACGCGAGAAAGGCGTTGATGCCCAGCCCTGCGGCCATGGCGAGCGGGAACCGCGCCCACACGCCCATGAGGATCGACAGGAGGCCCGCGACCAGCGCGGTAGCGGCAGCGACGAGCGCGGTGTTCGGCGCGTCGCCGCCGCCCAGGTACTTGCCCGTGCCGTCGGCGACCGTGCCGATGATGAGCGGGTTCAGCACGACGATGTACGCCATGGTGAAGAAGGTGGTGAGACCACCACGGATCTCGCGGCCGAAGGTCGAGCCGCGCTTGGTGATCTCGAAGTAGGAGTCGATCTTGCCGGCGAAACCGGTCCGCTCCTCGGTGCTGACGCTCATACGTCCTCTCTCGGATGGCGGGAGGACGCGCGCAGCGTCAAGCTCTCCCGGGGGTTGTGGGTGCGAACCCCTCGGGCTAGCGACGCTAACGCCTTACGCTCGGGGCGCACGACGGGATCTCGCGAGCGTCACCCTATAGGCACGCGGGAGCGTTTCCTGACCACCGGACGTTGCGCTCGGGCGCCGCGCCCGCCCGCGGCTACGCGCAGGCGACGACTGCCTGGGCCTTCGCCAGGATCTTCTGTCCCTCGAACTCCACGAGGATGTCGATGCGCGCGGTGGTCGCCTCGGCGTCGAGCGCCCCGACCTTCGCCGTGATCGCGACCTCGGCCTCGCCCATCGCGGGGACCGGGATCGGGCGCGCGAACCGCGTCTGCAGGTCGACGATGTTGCCGGGCCCGGCCCACTCCTCGACCACAGAGGCGGCGGTGCCCATCGTCAGCATGCCGTGCGCGATCACACCGGGAAGCCCGACGGACTCGGCGAACGCGTCGTTGTAGTGGATCGGGTTGAAGTCCCCAGAGGCGCCCGCGTAGCGCACGAGCGAGTCGCGGCTGAAGGCGACCTCGCGCTCGGCGACCACCTGGCCCACCTCGAGGCCCGCGAACGACGGACGGTTCTCGGCGCTCATCAGGCCTCCTCGCGCACCGCGAGGGTGCTGATCACGGTCGACACGGGTGAGCCGTCCTCGTCGGTGAGCTCGGTGCGTGTGGTGACGGTCGAGATGCCCCCGCGCTGCTTGATGTCGTCGATGTGGACGGTGGCGGAGATGAGGTCGCCCGCGATGATCGGACGATGGTGGGCGAAGCGCTCGTCCGCGTGGACCACGCGGGAGAAGTCGACGCCGACCTCAGGGTCGACCACCACGTGGAACTCGGCCTGCTGAGCGATGACCACCGCGAAGGTCGTGGGCGCGACCACGTCGGGGAACCCCTCGGCCCGGGCGGCCTCCTCGCTGCGATGCGCGAACGAGTACGCGTCGACGGCGTCGGCGAACTCGCGGATCTTGACCCGCGTGACCTCGTAGGGCTCATGGGGGCCGTAAGCGCGGCCCACGGCTTCGGTGTTCACTGGCACATCGCCACCCTATCCAGGATGCCGATGCCAGGCGCGCGTCACCCGCTCGCGAGGCGGACCACCAGTGCTCGATGATCGCTGCCCTGGAGCGACACCGTGTGCGCTTCAACGGCCTGCAGCGTCGATCCGCGCACGAGCACGTGATCGATGGCGACCAGGGGCGTGGTGACCCATGCCGGCCCCGGCCACACCCTCGAGACGACGAGCCCGTCGGGGTACGTCCCCATGAAACCCGCTCCGGCGGAGTCGACCGCGTCGACGTAGCCGAGCGCCTCGATCTCCCGGAAGGCGCGGTGGTCGCGGGTCGTGTTGAGGTCTCCCGCGACGATCACCGTGCCCTCTTCGGACTCGAGAAGTGCCTGCAGGGCCTCGAGGTCGTCCTCCCAGACGCCGTGCTCGAGCAGCCCAGGCGACTCGGGATGAGGGACGACGACGGTGATCCGCCCGGTACCGAAGGCGATCTCCGCGCGTACCGTCGCGGCGGTGAGCGCCGTCTCGAGCGTCGCGTCCTCGATCGGCAGGGTCGACCACAACCCGGTGCCGAACTTGCCGTCCTCGGGGTAGACGGCGCTGTAGGGCATGAGGTCGTCGATCCCCTTCTCACGCAGCCACTCGAGCATGAGCGGCGTGAGCTCGGTCGCTGCGAGCAGGTCGACGTCCCCCTCCCGCGCCAGAGCGAGGACCTCGTCGGTGCGCACCCCGTTGTTGGCGAGGCTCACCGTGGCAACCGTCAGCACAGGTTCGCCCGATGCGGCGGGCCCGGTGAACAGCGGTGCCATCCAGAGGACGCCGAGACCCCACGTCACCAGTGCCGCGACCATCAGGTTCCATGCGCGCGCCGCCGCCGCGAGCATCACGGCGATCAGCGCCGCGAGCGTCGCCCACGGGAGCATCGAGACCGCGATCGCGAGCGGCCCGGCCTCGAAGCCCGTGAGCCGCACCAGCACCGGGACGAGCGCAGCCAGAAGGAGCGCCCACGCGATCACGCGCGCGATGAAGGCGAGCACCCGCACGGCGGTCTCCCGGGGCGTCGATGCGCCGACGACCCGCGCGCCCTCCCCCGGCTCCCCCATCGCGCCAGTCTCGCACGGGACCACCCCGCATCGTCCAGGGGCGATCTCCCCCGGGAACGGCGCAAGCCCGCCGCCCCAGAGGGGCGACGGGCCTGCGTTCGAAGCTGCTGCTTAGCGCGTCTCGCGGTGCGCGGTGTGCTTGCCGCACTTCCGGCAGAACTTGGAGAGCTCCACACGGTCAGGGTTGTTGCGGCGGTTCTTGCGCGTGATGTAGTTGCGGTCCTTGCACTCGGTGCACGCGAGCGTGATCTTCGGACGAACGTCGTTCTTGGCCATGGTTCTCTCCCAGCCTTGTAGGGACGCGCCTTGCGAAGGCGCATGATCAGGCTCATGCCTGAATCCGTAGCGAGGGCGGGGCTCGAACCCGCGACCTCACGATTATGAGTCGTGCGCTCTAACCAGCTGAGCTACCCCGCCGCGAGCCGCCAGATGGCGGCGATCCACCGTACATGACGATGGACTTGGAGCCCCGACAGGGAATCGAACCCTGGACCTTTTCCTTACCATGGAAACGCTCTGCCGACTGAGCTATCGGGGCCAGCCGGAATAGGTTACACGCCATCGGCCCGAAAACAAAAATCGGCGCCGGGACCCCCTGATCGATGTCGGTGGGCGGCCCTAGAGTGAGCCGCGTGACGGACTCCCTGAGCGCCGCGGAGGCGCGCCGCATCCACCTCGCGGCGCAGTCGCTCGCGCGCCGCCGCCCCGCGGGCCGGCCGGGACCCGCACGTTTCCGGGACTACCTGGAGCGACAGGGCGTGCTCCAGCTCGACTCCGTCAACGTCCTCGCGCGGGCGCACCACCTCCCCGTGTACTCGCGGTTCGGGCCCTACGACCGCGACCGGCTGGACCGCTGGCTGTGGTCCGGCGAGCACGCGTTCGAGCACTGGGGCCACGAGGCCTCGGTGATGCCGCACGCCCTCCTGCCTGCGATGCACCACCGCATGACGGAGTACGCGTCATGGCAGGGCCGGCACCGCGAGCGGCTCGAGCGCGAGCGCCCGGGCCTCATCGCCCAGGTGCGCGACGCGGTCGAGGAGAACGGCCCCGTCACGGCGTCCGCTCTCGAGCACCTCGCACCGCGCGAGGGCGCCCGCGGCACGTGGTGGGACACGTCGCACGTCAAGGACGCGCTCGAGTACCTCTTCATCACGGGCGAGGTCGCCGCCTCGCGCGGCCCCCATTTCCGGCGGACCTACGACTCGCCGATGCGCGAGTGGGGTCTGCCGCGCGCGTCCGCGGGCGGATGGGGACTGTCCGCGGACGAGGGCCAGCAGGCGCTGTTCGACCATGGCCTCGCGGCGACGGGCATCGGCACGCCCGCCGACATCGCCGACCACTTCCGCCTGCCCCGCTCCGCGCGGGACGATGCGCATCGCAAGGGCGCCGCGGCGGGCGCCGCCGCGTGGGCGGAGTCGGCGGTGGAGCGAGGTCTCGCGTCGTGGGCGGCCGTCGAGGGCTGGAAGGAGCCCGCGCTGCTCGCGACGGGCGCCGCAGATCCTCGCCGGGCCACCGCATCGGCCCTGCTGAGCCCCTTCGACCCCGTGTGCTGGTACCGGCCGCGGCTCCTGCGGATGTTCGGCGTCGACTACCGCATCGAGATCTACACGCCCGCCCCCAAGCGGGTGTTCGGCTACTACTGCCTGCTGTTCCTGCTGGGCGACCGCTTCGAGGCACGCGTGGACCTCAAGGCGCTTCGTCGCGAGGGCGTGCTGTCGGTCGAGGCCGCGTGGCGAGAGCCGGGTCGCGCGCCGGGTTCGCGGCGCCGGCCCGAGGCCGAGGTCGCCGCGGCCCTCGCAGCCGAGCTGCGCACCCTGGCGGCGTGGCTGGGGCTGGACGAGGTCGAGGTCGCCTCGCGTGGCGACCTCGCGGCGCCGGTGGCGGCCCTCGCCACCGGCTGAGCCTTCCGGACGATCCGTGCGGATCCACGTGGATCCCCGGCGGAAGCGAGTTGCCGCGCGCATGGTCGGCAGGGAAGCATGTCCGGATGGATCCGCAACAGATGCAGCGTGCAGCCAAGGACCACCTGTGGATGCACTTCACCCAGCACTCGCGCTACGACACGGAGGACGTGCCGATCATCGTCCGCGGTGAGGGCGCGTACATCTTCGACGCCGAGGGCCGGCGCTATCTGGACGGCCTGGGCGGGCTGTTCGTCAACCAGCTGGGACACGGCCGCGAGGACCTCGCCGAGGCTGCCGCGGCGCAGGCGAAGGAGCTCGCCTTCCACCCGCTGTGGTCGTACGCCACCCCGCCCGCGATCGAGCTGGCCGCGAAGCTCGCGGCGCTCGCCCCGGGCGACCTCAACCGCGTGTTCTTCACCAGCGGCGGCGGCGACTCCGTCGAGTCCGCGTGGAAGCTCGCGAAGAACTACTTCAAGCTCGTGGGCAAGCCCCTCAAGCACAAGGTGATCAGCCGCAACGTCGCCTACCACGGCACCCCGCACGGCGCGCTGTCCATCACCGGCCTGCCGGGCCTCAAGCAGCAGTTCGAGCCGCTCGTGCCGTCGACGTTCCGTGTGCCCAACACGAACCTCTACCGCGCCGCCGAGATCACGCACGGCCTGCACGACGGCACCGATCCGGAGGCCTTCGGACGCTGGGCCGCGGATCAGATCGAGGTCGCGATCCTCAACGAGGGCGCCGACACCGTCGCCGCGGTGTTTCTCGAGCCCGTGCAGAACGCGGGCGGCTGCTTCCCGCCGCCGGAGGGCTACTGGCAGCGCGTGCGCGAGATCTGCGACCGCTACGACGTGCTGCTGGTCTCGGACGAGACCATCTGCGCGTACGGCCGGCTGGGAGAGATGTTCGGCGCCACGCGCTACGGCTACGTCCCCGACATCATCACCTCCGCCAAGGGCCTCACCTCGGGCTACGCGCCCATGGGCGCGATGATCGCCTCGGACAGGCTCATGGCGCCGTTCCTCGAGAGCGGCGAGATGTTCGCGCACGGCTACACGTTCGGCGGCCACCCGGTCGCCGCCGCGGTGGCGCTGCGCAACCTCGAGATCTTCGAGACCGAGGGCGTGCTCGAGCACGTCCGCGAGAACGCTCCGGCCTTCCGCGCGACGCTCGAGCGGCTGCTCGACCTGCCGATGGTGGGCGACGTCCGCGGCGACGGCTACTTCTACGGCGTCGAGCTGGTGAAGGACAGGGAGACCAAGGAGTCGCTCACGGCCGACGAGTGCGAGCGCGTGCTGCACGGCTTCCTGTCGAAGGAGCTCTACGCGGCGGGCCTGTACTGCCGCGCCGACGACCGCGGCGACCCGGTCATCCAGCTCTCGCCGCCGCTCACCATCGGCCAGCCCGAGTTCGACGAGATGGAGCGCATCCTGCGCGACGTGATCTCGCGGGCTCACGCGCTGCTGTAGTCGCGTCACGCGCCCGGGTCGCCCGCGCGCTCGGGCCGCGCCCCTGGGGAAGTGGTAGCCCCTGGTCGGTTCTGGGAGGTCGCGGCTTCGCAGTGGTCGGTGGTTGTCGGCGGTCCCGCCGCAGCGACAACCACCGACCACTGCGAGGCGGGGATTCCCGAAACGCGACAGTGAGGCACCATTTTCGGATCGAGCGGGGACGCGAGAAGGTCCCCGATCCACGCGGATCGGGGCCCTTCTCATGCCTGGTTCAGAGCGTGACGGCCTTGCCCTTGGCGCGACGGCGGGAGAGCACCTCGCCGCCGATGACGATGCCGAGCGCGAGCAGGAACATCAGCGTGCCGATGACGTTGACCTGCATCGGCACGCCGCGCTGAGCGGCGCCCCACACGAACATCGGGAAGGTCACCGTGGTGCCCGAGTTGAGGTTCGTGATGATGAAGTCGTCGAAGGACAGCGAGAACGCGAGCAGCGCCGCGGACAGGATGCCCGGGAAGACCAGCGGGAACGTGATCCTCCAGAAGGTCTGCCACTCGTTGGCGTAGAGGTCCGACGCCGCCTTCTCGAGGTTCGAGTCGAGGCCCGCGAGGCGCGAGCGGACCGTCACCACCACGAACGAGATGCAGAACATGATGTGCGCGATCAACACCGTCCAGAAGCCGAGCTGCCCGCCGAAGCCTGCCGCGACGAAGAGCGCGAGGAGCGACGAGCCCATGACGATCTCGGGCGTGGCCATCGGCAGGAACAGCACCAGGTTCATGGTGGACCGGCCCTCGAAGCGGTGGCGCACGAGCGCGAACGCGGCGAGCGTGCCGATGATCGTGGCGACGAGCGTCGCCAGCAGCCCGATGCTGATGCTCACCCGGAGCGACTCGCACATGCCCTGAGGCGCACACGGGTTCAGCCAGTTGTCCCACGTGAAGGACTGGAACTGGTAGAGGTTGCGCGACTCCGACGAGTCGTTGAAGGACATCAACGCGACGATGAAGTTCGGGATGTACATGTACAGCAGCACCAGGATGCCCAGCGTGAGCATGAGGTGCTTGCCGATCCAGTTGCCGACGCGGGTGATCACAGCAGCTCCTCCGTTCCTGCGCGGCGCACGTAGAAGAGCACCATGGCGACGATGAGCACCATGAGGATCACGGACAGCGCGGAGGCGTGCGGGTAGTCGCCCGCGGTGGTGAACAGCTGCTGGATCTTGTTGCCGACCATCTGGGTGTTGGGGCTGCCGAGCAGCGAGGCGTTGATGTAGTCGCCGGTGGCCGGGATGAACGTCAGCAGCGTGCCGCCGACGACGCCCGGCAGCGAGAGCGGCCAGATCACCTTGGTGAAGCGCTGCCACGGGCTCGCGTACAGATCTGCCGCGGCCTCGTTGAGCTTCGGGTCGATCTTCTCGAGGCTCGTGTAGAGCGGGAGGATCATGAAGGGCAGGAAGTTGTACGTCAGGCCCATGATCACCGCGAACGGCGTGGCGAGCAGGCGCCCGTCCTCCCCCAGGATGTGCAGCGTCTGGAGGGTGTTCACGATGAACCCGTTGTCCGCGAGGATGAGCTTCCAGGACAGCGTGCGCACCAGGAAGGACGTGAAGAACGGCGCGATGACGAGCACGAGCATCACCGTCTTCCACCGTCCCGCCTTGAACGCGATCGCGTACGCCAGCACGTAGCCCAGCACCAGGCACCCCAGCGTGGCGATGCCGGCGTAGAGGAGCGAGCGCATCATGTACGGCCAGTACTCGCCGAGCGCCTCGACGTAGTTGTCGACGCGCCACGTGAGCGTGTAGCCGTTGATCGGCGAGCCCGTCGCCGGGTCCGACAGCGACGTGGTGAGCAGTGACAGCATCGGGAACAGGAAGAAGACCGCGAGCCAGATCGCGGCCGGCCCGATGAGGAGATAGGCGGCGTTCTTGCCGAACACCCGCTGGAGCGCCTCCATTCAGTCCTCCTCGAGCCCTGCCTCGGCGTCCTGGGCGGAGTCGAGGAGGAACGCGAACTCGGGACGCCAGGACACGTCGACCTTGGTGCCCACCGGGATGAGCCCGCCGCGGCGGCCCGTGTTCTGCTCGAAGCAGGTGATCTCCTGGCCCCACGGCATCCGCAGCGTGTAGTCGGTGGAGACGCCGATGTAGCTCGCGTCGACCACCACCGCGCCGGAGAGCGCGGCTCCCGGAGCGTCGATGGCCTGGCCCTCGGGCTGGATGAGGACCTTCTCGGGCCGGATGCCCACCCAGCCGTGGTCGGAGTCGGTGTGGACCTTGCTCGCCTTGATCGTCGCGATCGTGCCGTGCATGTCGACCTTCACCACGGCATCGGCGCCCGAGCCCTCGCGGCCCACGACCGTGCCCTTGATGAGGTTCGAGCGGCCCAGGAAGTTCGCCACGAACGTCGTCTGCGGGTTCGTGTAGAGGTCGTAGGGCGCGCCCATCTGCTCGATGCGGCCCTTGTTCATGACGGCGACCGTGTCGGCCATCGTCATGGCCTCCTCCTGGTCGTGCGTGACGTGCACGAAGGTGAGGCCCACCTCCTCCTGGATGCGCTTGAGCTCGATCTGCATCGCGCGACGGAGCTTGAGATCCAGCGCGCCGAGCGGCTCGTCGAGCAGCAGCACGTCGGGCCGGTTGATGATCGCGCGAGCCAGCGCGACGCGCTGCTGCTGACCACCCGACAGCTGCGTCGGCTTCTTGTTCGCCTGCTCGGTGAGCTCCGTCAGCGCGAGGATCTCCTTGACCTCCTGCGCGGGATCCTTCGCGCCACGGCGCTTGGGGCCGAACGCGACGTTCTCCGCGATGGTGAGGTGCGGGAACAGGGCGTAGTTCTGGAACACCGTGTTGACGGGCCGCTTGTAGGGCTTGGCGTCCGTGATGTCCTGGTCGCCGATGTGGATGGTCCCCTTGGTGGCCTCCTCGAGGCCGGCGACCATCCGCAGCGTCGTGGTCTTGCCGCAGCCCGAGGGGCCCAGCAGCGCGAAGAAGGAGCCCTGCGGGATCACCAGGTCGAGCGACTCCACGGCCACGAAGCCGTTGGGGTAGCGCTTGTGGAGACCGGTGAGCTTGAGGTCCCCACGGGCCTGGTCAGCCAGTGACATCTGCGAAGTCCTTCTCGTACTGCGACGCCTTCGCCTCGTCGAGCGCCATGAAGGAGTGCGTCTGCGCGAGGTAGTCGGCGGTCGGGAAGATGAGCGGGTTGTCGACCAGCGACGGGTCGATCTTCTCCATCTCCGCCTGCGCACCCTCGACGGGGCACACGTACCAGACGTAGGCGGCGAGCTTCGCGGCCACGGCCGGGTCGTAGTAGTAGTCGATCCACTTCTCGGCGTTGGCCTTGTGGGTGCCCTGGACCGGCACGAGCATGTTGTCGGACCAGATCATCATGCCCTCCTGCGGGGGCAGGAAGACCAGGTTCTCGTCCTCGGCGGCCGCGACGTCGCCCGACCACGCGACGCACGCCGCGATGTTGCCGTTGGCGAGGTCGTTGATGTACTCGTTGCCGGTGAACGCACGGATCTGACCGTCCGAGCGCGCCTTCGAGATCTTCTCGAGGGCGTTGCCCCACTCGTCGTCGCTGAAGTTCGACGGGTCCGCGCCATCGGCGAGCAGGAGCAGGCCCATGGTGTCGCGCATCTCGGTGAGCAGGGTGACCTTGCCCTTGAGGTCCGAGCGCGTGAGCAGCTCGTCGATGGTCGAGACCTCGCCGACGAGGGACTTGTTGTAGGCGATGCCGGAGAAGCCCGACTGCCACGGCGCCGAGTACTCGCGGTTCGGGTCCCAGCCGACGCCCTGGAGCGACGAGAGCAGGTTCTTGTCGAGGTTCGGGACGTTCGCCTTGTCGAGCTTCTGGATCCAGCCGGCGTCGATCATGCGCGCGGCCATCCAGTCGGTGAGCACGAACAGGTCGCGTCCGGTCGGCTGGCACGCGCCGAGCTGGTTGCGCACCTTCGCGAAGAACTCGATGTTGTCGTTGACGTCCGGCGTGTAGGTGACCTTGAGCCCGGACTCCTCCTGGAAGGCCGTGAGGGTGGAGATGTAGTCGCCGTCGTCCTCGTCGATGTACGCGGGCCAGTTCGAGACGTTGAGCACGGCCTCGGTGTCCGAGAGGTCCGTGGTGACGCAGTCGGCGGATGCGTCGCCGCCACCGCCGCGGCCCATGAGGTAGACGGCGCCGAGGCCCGCGGCACCGGCCGCGCCCCCGATCATCAGCCCACGGCGCGAGACGCCCTTCTTCTTCACTTCCTCCGGCGGCGTGACCTCGGACACGTCGACCTCCTTGACTCCGGGCGGACCCGGTCAGCTGACAGCGAGTGACCAGATAGTGGCATGCCGCCTCGGGTATCCCGCACGCCTTCATCAAATTGGAATGCGCAATCAGGCGTTTTGGCCTGAGAATTTACGCGCACGAAACGAGTTGTCCGGACGGGGATATTGCAGCGATGTTTCGTAGGTGACGCGCACCACACTTGATCCATGAATCGACCAGGTGGCGCGAGGGTCCCAGCCCCGGCCGATCCGGCGGCGCGCGCCCGCGCCTACGCGGGCATCTCCCTGTGGCTCGCCACCGCCGAGGACGACCTCGTGGGGCAGGACCCGCTCGACGGCGACCGCGAGGTGGACGTCGCGATCGTGGGAGCCGGCTTCACCGGCCTGTGGACCGCGTACTACCTCGCGGAGGCCCGCCCCGACCTCACCATCGCGATCGTCGAGCGCGAGATCGCGGGCTTCGGCGCGTCGGGCCGCAACGGCGGCTGGGCCTCGGCGCTGTTCCCGAGCTCGCTCGGGACCCTCGCGCGCGACGCCGGCCGCGACGCGGCCCTGCGCCAGCACGCCGCCATGCGCGCCTCGGTCGACGAGGTGATCCGCGCATCGTCCGCCGCCGGCATCGACGCGCGCCTCGCCAAGGGCGGCACGGTGGTGCTCGCCCGCACCGGGACCCAGCTGGCGCGCGCCCGCGCCGAGGTGGAGGAGGCGCGTGGGTGGGGCCGCGACGCGCACGAGCTGTCGCTGCTCGACGCGGACGGCGCCCGCGCCCATCTGAACGCGACGCGCGTGCTCGGCGGGACGTACACGCCCGACTGCGCGGCGATCCATCCGGGGCGCCTCGCACGCGGGCTGGTCCGCTCGGTCCGCGAGCGCGGCGTGCGCGTCCACGAGCTCACGGCCGCCACCCGCATCGTCCCCCATCGCGTCGAGACGGAGCGCGGCACCCTCACCGCCGCGCATGTGATCCGCGCGACGGAGGGGTACACCCCGGGGCTGCCGGGCCACGGCCGCGACGTGGTGCCCGTCCACTCCCTCATCATCGCGAGCGCGCCGCTGCCCGCCGCGATGTGGGACCAGATCGGCCTGGCCAGACGCGAGACCTTCTCCGACGGCCGGCACCTGGTGATCTACGGGCAGCGCACGGCCGACGACCGCATCGTCTTCGGCGGGCGTGGCGCGCCGTACCGGCTCGGCTCGTCGGTCGCGCTCCACCGCGGCCGCGCCCGCGACGTCCACCGCAAGCTTCACGCGACGCTCGTCGACCTCCTGCCGGTGCTGCGGGACGTCGAGATCACGCACACGTGGGGAGGCGCGCTCGGGATCGCGCGCGACTGGCACGCCTCGGTCGGCCTCGACCCGGAGACCGGCCTGGGATGGGCCGGCGGCTACGTGGGCGACGGCGTCACCACCACCAACCTCGCGGGGCGCACGCTGCGCGACCTGGTGCTCGGCGTCGACAGCGAGCTCACGGCGCTTCCCTGGGTGGGGCATCGGTCCCGGCGGTGGGAGCCCGAGCCGCTGCGCTGGATGGGCGTCAACGCAGGCCTGCGGGCCATGACCGCGGCCGATGCCGAGGAGCGGCTCACCCGGCGGGAGAGCGTCGCGGCGCGCGTCATGGCGCCCTTCATGGGCGGGCACTGAGGACGACGGATCCCCTGGCACCGTCACCATCGGCGTTTCGCGCCGTTGGGAAGGCGGCGTCCCTCCATTCGCGTTAGCGTCACCTGTAGAGGCCGTACCGGCCTGCCGCCGGTGCGAGGAGCCAGGATCGCAACGGCGCGACCCGCGATTGGAGCCGACATGTCACAGACCTCGCCCGCGTCGCCCCCGAAGCTGCATGGTCGCGTGGTCGCCATCAGCATCGGCGCCGCGCTCGGTGGATTCCTCTTCGGCTTCGACTCGTCCGTCATCAACGGCGCCGTGGACGCGATCGAAGGCGAGTTCGAGCTGTCCGAGGCCGTGACCGGCTTCGCCGTCGCGTCCGCGCTGCTCGGCTGCGCGGTCGGCGCGTGGTTCGCCGGCGGGCTCGCGAACCGCTACGGCCGGATCCGGGTCATGGTGATCTCGGCGATCCTCTTCTTCGTCTCCGCGTTCGGTTCCGGGTTCGCGTTCGGCGTGTGGGACCTGGTCGGATGGCGCATCCTCGGCGGCCTCGCGATCGGTGCCGCCTCCGTGATCGCACCCGCGTACATCGCCGAGGTCGCCCCCGCGACGTTCCGGGGCCGGCTGGGCTCGCTGCAGCAGATGGCGATCGTGCTCGGCATCTTCGCCGCGCTCCTCAGCGACGAGCTCTTCGCCTCGACCGCCGGCGGCGCCTCCGAGGAGCTGTGGGCCGGACTCGAGGCGTGGCGCTGGATGTTCCTGGCCGCCGCCGTGCCCGCGCTCATCTACGGCCTGGCGGCGCTGCGGCTGCCCGAGTCCCCCCGCTACCTCGTCACCAAGCACGAGGACGAGAAGGCCGCGCAGATCCTCGCGGACTACACGGGAGAGACGGACCCGCACCACAAGATCGCCCAGATCCGCTTCTCCCTGGGCAAGGACGAGAAGCGCTCGATGCGCGACCTCCGCGGCCATGCGCTGGGGCTCCACCCGATCGTGTGGACCGGCATCCTGCTGTCGATGTTCCAGCAGTTCGTGGGCATCAACGTGATCTTCTACTACTCGACCACGCTGTGGAAGTCGGTGGGCTTCGACGAGTCCGACGCGTTCACCACGTCGACCATCACCTCGCTCACCAACATCGTCGCCACCATCATCGCGATCTCGCTCGTGGACCGCATCGGCCGCCGCCTGCTGCTGCTCATCGGCTCCGCCGGCATGTTCGTGTCGCTCGCGGTCATGGCGATCGCGTTCGCGAACGCGACCACCGATGCCGCGGGCGAGACCGCGCTCGAGGGAGGCTGGGCGACCGCCGCGCTCGTGGCCGCGAACACGTTCGTGGTGTTCTTCGCCGCCTCGTGGGGCCCCGTGGTCTGGGTGCTCCTGGGCGAGATGTTCCCCAACCACATGCGCGCGACCGCGCTGGCGGTCGCGGCAGCCGCCCAGTGGCTCGCGAACTTCCTCATCACCGTCTCGTTCCCCGGCATGGCGGACATCTCGCTCGTGTTCGCGTACGGCTTCTACGCCACGATGGCGCTGCTGTCCTTCTTCTTCGTGCTCGCGAGGGTCCCCGAGACACGCGGGGTCGAGCTCGAGGACATGCGCGACGATGCGAACGCGCACACCAAGGAGGATGCGGCCGCGGGCGTGTAGCCCTCCCCGTCGCGACAGCTCCAACGGAGCTTGTCCCGACACGCCGAGCGAACTCGCGCATCGTGCCCCGCGACCCGGCGTGTCGCCGCGAGCTCCGTCCGCACTGTCAGGGGGACGCGAAAGCGCCCCTCCCGATCCCGGGAGGGGCGCTCTTCTGGTGGCGGGTGAGGGATTCGAACCCCCGAAGTCAGTGACGGCTGATTTACAGTCAGCTCCCTTTGGCCGCTCGGGCAACCCGCCAGTGCGCCGCGAGCGGCGCGCATGGAAGGATAGCAAGGATCGAGGGCCGAACGCGAATCGCGTCCCGCGGCCCTCACCCGCAAGCAACCACGGCGCCTCGGTCGCGCCGAGATGGAGGATGAGATGGCAGGCGACAGCAGCTTCGACGTGGTGTCCAAGGTGGACCGCCAGGAGGTCGACAACGCCCTCAACCAGGCGGCCAAGGAGATCAACCAGCGCTACGACTTCAAGGGCGTGGGCGCCTCGATCGAGTTCTCGGGCGAGGACGTCCTCATGAAGGCCAACAGCCCCGAGCGCGTCAAGGCCGTCCTCGACGTGTTCATCGCGAAGCTCGCGAAGCGCCAGATCGAGATGAAGGCGCTCGAGTGGGGCGAGCCCCAGCCGTCGGGCAAGGAGTTCCGCCTGGTCGCGAAGGTCAAGGAGGGCATCGCGCAGGACGTCGCGAAGAAGCTCACCAAGCTGGTCCGCGACGAGGGCCCCAAGTCCGTCAAGGCGCTCATCCAGGGCGACGAGCTGCGCGTCACCTCGAAGTCGCGCGACGACCTCCAGGCGACCATCGCGCTGCTCAAGGGCGCGGACGTGGACGCCGCGCTGCAGTTCGTCAACTTCCGCTGACGGTCACGGGACGATGCGGTTCCACGCGACCGTCGAGCCGCTCGAGCCCATGAAAGGGCTCGAGGTGCCCGCCGCCGTGGTCGACGACCTCGGCGGCGGGGCCCGTCCGCGGGTGGTGGTCACCGTCAACGGCCATGCCTGGCGCACCGCGATCGCGAAGATGCGCGGCCGGCACCTCATCGGCCTGAGCACCGCGAACCGTGCCGCCGCGGGCGTGGCCACCGGCGACCAGGTCGAGGTGGACGTGGCGCTCGATCTCGAGCCGCTCGCCGCGGACGAGCCGCAGGACCTCGCGGATGCACTCGACGCCGAGCCGGCCGCGCGTGCGGCCTTCGACTCGCTCACCGTCAGCCAACGCCGCCAGCACATCCGCGTGATCGAGCAGGCCAAGGGCGCGGATACGCGCGCACGGCGCATCGGCAAGGTGGTCGACGAGGCGCGGGCGCGCGGATCACGCTGACGGGCGCTCGGCCTCGTCGCGGTGGACCGGGCAGCCGCTCGGGAACGTCCCGAGATCCTCGACCCGATACCCGTCGGGGTAGCTGCGGATCCAGGGGAGGTCGGCCACCTGCGTCGCCTTCGCTCGCGCGGGCATGAGCCCGGCGAGCCGACCGCGCAGCCGCACCCCGCCGCGCGCCGCGGCGACGACCACGCGCGACGGCTTCCGGTAGCGGAAGGCGTCGAGGAGCGCATCGTCCATGAGCGCGCGGCTGAACGGCTCCATCACCCGGGCGGGCACGCGCGGGCGGAACGTCAGCATGAGCGCAAGGGTCGCATCGGCCGCGCGCCGGGCACCCTCGTCGAAGGCGAAGTGCTCCGACTCGTAGCCATCCATGAGCGTTGCGAAGCCGTCGTACGTCTCAGGCACGTCCGGGATGCCCATGTGCCGCCCGAGCTCGCGGTAGTAGCGCACCGACGCCTCCACCTCCGCGGGCGAGAACGGCCTCTTCCCGTACGCCTCCATCCACCTCGCCGGCACCACCACGAAGGTGGAGAGCACGTAGCGGAACTCGTGGTCGGGGATGTCGTACGCGCGATGCATCTGGTTGACGCGCCGGATCGCGGCACGCGCCTCGGGGTCGCCGAAGCCCAGCCGGGTGGGCGTCTCGAGCAGCAGCGCCGTGTCGTCGTAGCGCTTCTGCGCGCGCGACGTGAACTCGCCGGTCTGATCGAGCAGCCGCCCGATGCCCGGCACGGCGTAGGTGCGGAACAGCGCGAAGCTGAGCGACTGGTTCATGTCCCACGGGAACTCGTGCATGACCAGGTTCCGGTAGATCTCGACGAAGTCGCGCTCGGGGTCGAGCGCCGCGTTGACACGCCTCCAGTGGTCTCGCCTCACCCGTCGCAAACTACGCGAACCGCGCACACGTGTGAAGGGCACCCCGCGCGCGGGACCCCGCCCGATGCGAGACTGCCCCCATGTCCCTGGTGCGGGTGCACAACCTCGCGGTCTCCCTCGACGGCTTCGCCACGGGCGTCGATCAGAGCCTCGACGCGCCGTTCGGGCACGCCGGGATGCGGCTCATGGAGTGGTTCAAGGACACCGCCACGTGGGCGTCGCTCCAAGGCGACGATGCGCCGGAGACTCCGGACGATGCGTTCGCCCGGCGGTCCTTCGAGGGCATCGGCGCGGAGATCATGGGGGCGAGGAAGTTCGGGCCGCCGGGCTGGCAGGACGATGCGGGCTGGCGCGGCTGGTGGGGCGACGAGCCGCCGTTCCACACGCCGGTGATCGTGCTCACGCACCGGCCGCGCGATCCCCTGGTGCTCGGGGAGACGACGTTCCTGTTCCGCAACGCGGCCCCCGCCGACGCGCTCGCCGAGGCACGTGTCCTCGCGGGCGGCCTCGACGTGCGCCTAGGAGGCGGGCCGACCTCGGTCAAGGAGTTTCTGGCCGAGGACCTGGTGGACCACCTTCACGTGGTCGTGGTGCCGATCGTCCTCGGCCGCGGCGTGAGCCTGTGGCAAGGCCTCGAAGGGCTCGAGGCGCGCTTCGAGACGAGCGCGACCAGCACGCCGAGCGGGGTCACGCACGTGACCTTCACGCGCCGCGGGTAGCCCCCGCTAGCCGAACGCGACCTCCGCGGCGTCCCTCACGCTCGCCTCCTTGCCCGGCGCGCTCTGATAGCGCCAGTACAGGCTGGTGTGCGCGATCACGCCGTCACGGTCGACGGCCTGCGCGACCACGTCGACCTGCATGTCGATGACCAAGAGCGCGGTGCCGCCGCGCCCTTCGAGGGTGCTCATGGGCCCACGCTAGGCCGGGGGTCCGACAGCCCCGCCGAACGATGCGTCAGCGCAGGTAGCCGCGCGAGCGCGCCATCTCCTCGAGACGCGCGATGCGCTGGTCCATGGGCGGGTGCGTCGCGAACAGGTTCGCCACGCCCTCGCCCCGGAACGGGTTCGCGATCATCATGTGCGAGACGTTCTCGAGCTGCGGGGTGTCCTTGAGCGGACGCGCCTTGGTGCCCTGCTCGAGCTTGCGCAGGGCCGAGGCGAGCGCGAGCGGGTCGCCGGTGAGCGTCGAGCCGTCCTCGTCCGCGTCGTACTCGCGAGTGCGGGAGATCGCCATGCGGATGAGGCTCGCGGCGATGGGCGCGAGGATGAGCATCGCGAGCAGGCCGAAGATGCCCAGCGGGTTGTCCCGGCTGTCGCGGCCGCCCCCGAAGAAGAAGAGCATCTGCGCCACCGCGGTGATCATGCCCGCGAAGGCCGCCGCGACCGAGCCGATGAGGATGTCGCGGTTGTAGACGTGCATGAGCTCGTGGCCCAGGACGCCTCGCAGCTCGCGCTCGTCGAGGAGCTCGAGGATGCCCTCGGTGCAGCACACCGCGGAGTTCTGCGGGTTGCGTCCCGTCGCGAAGGCGTTCGGGGCCGCGGTGGGCGAGACGTACAGCTGCGGCATCGGCTGGTTGGCCTGCTGGCTGAGCTCTCGGACGATGCGGTACATCGCGGGCTGCTCGACCTCGGTGACGGGGCGCGCATGCATCGCGCGGATCGCGAGCGTCGCGGAGTTCCAGTAACCGAAGGCCGTACCGAAGACCGAGAACAGGGCGAACATCCACAGGTACTGGCCGTTGCCGATGAACGTGCCGAGCGTGAGCATCACCGCCCACAGCGCGACGAACAGACCGGTGGTCTTCAGCCCGTTGAAGTACTTCCTGCCCACGTGTCCTCCGTTTCCCTCGGACGGAGAACGGACGCAGGCGCGCCCCGGTTCCCCCCTGCGGGGAATCCTGCCACGTTGCAAAGGCACGCGGTGCCGCTACGCGCCGCCCGGGGAGACGCGTGAGGCCGGCGCGACGGCAATCCCCGTCGCGCCGGCCTCACGCCACCCCTGCCGGGGTCGATCTCAGGGCGAGACGTTGTGGACCGCGCGGCTCAGCGCGATCTCGGTCATCTCCTCGCGCGGGACCACCTTGATGCGCTCGCGGCCGTGCGGCTCGCCGATCGCACGCTCGTGGGCGTCGAGGATCTCCCAGTCCTCCCACTGGACCACCGGCACGCCGCGCGACTTGAGCAGCCGCAGCACGTTGTCGGGGCTGAGGCCGGCGGGCGTCGCCTTGGACTCGGCGTACAGGCCCGGGGCGTCCTCGACCAGGTTCGCGATGGTCTCCGAGGCGTCGGACTTGGTGTGGCCGATGAGCCCTACCGGGCCGCGCTTGATCCAGCCGGTCGCGTAGTAGCCCTGGAGCCGCTCGCCCGACTCGTCGACCACGCGGCCGCCCTCGTTGCGGATGGTGCCCTTGGCGTCGTTGAACGGGATGCCCTCGATCTCGGTGCCCCAGTAGCCGACGGCGCGGTACACGGCCTGCACCGGGTAGTCGATGAGCTCGCCCGTGCCCTTGACGTTGCCGTCGCCCTGGAGCGCGGTGCGCTCCATCCGGATGCCGACCACCTTGCCGTCCTCGCCGAGCACCTCGGTCGGGCTCTGGAGGAAGTGCAGGTGGATGCGGCGCGACGCGGTGCCGGGCTCCTTGAGCGCGTAGTCGGTGAGCGTCTTCACCACCTGCTTCTGCTGCTTGTTGTTCTCCGCGACCTCCATCGAGGCCTCGTCGAACTCGTAGTCCGTCTCCGGGTACACGACGATGTCGACGTCGGGCACGTGGCCCAGCTCGCGCAGCTCGAGCGGCGAGAACTTCACCTGCGCCGGCCCGCGGCGGCCGAACACGTGGACATCGGTGACGGGCGACGCCTCGAGCGTCTTCACCACGTTCGCCGGGATCTCCGTCGGCATGAGGTCCTTGACGTGCTTCGCGAGGATCCGGGCGACGTCGAGCGCGACGTTGCCGACGCCCACAACGGCGACCTCCTTGGCCTCGAGCGGCCAGGTACGGGGCACGTCCGGGTGGCCGTCGTACCAGGACACGAAGTCGGCGGCGCCGAACGAGCCCTCCAGCTCGATACCAGGGATGTCGAGGTCCGCATCCTTGAAGGAGCCGGTCGCGAAGATCACCGCGTCATAGTGCTCGCGGAGCTCCTCGAGGGTGATGTCCGTGCCCACGTCGACGTTGGCCAGCAGGCGGATGTCGCCGCGGCCGATGACGTTCGCGAGCGCGACGATGATCTGCTTGATGCGCGGGTGGTCCGGGGCCACGCCGTAGCGGACCAGGCCGAAGGGCGCGGGCAGGCGCTCGATGATGTCGATCGACACGTTGAGGTCGGTCTTGGACAGGATGTCGGCGGCATAGGTGCCGGCCGGACCGGCGCCGATGATGGCGATCCGGAGCGGGCGTTCGGTCGTCACAGCGATCTCCTCAGGTGCTTGCGTGCAGGTGCATCCGGGGAGGGGGACAAGGTCCGCCACTCCCGGGCCCGGCGAACGGCACCAGAGTATAGACACGTCATGCGAGCGTCCCACCAGCACCCCACGACAGGTACCCCCCGGGGCATCACGCCTGGTAAATGCCCTCCGGGGTATGCGACCGGGTGCCGTCCGGCCGATGCGGGCGCTACCGCCGGTGCGCCGCCTCGGCGGCGTCAAGATCCTCGTAGCCGGCGAGGATCGCCGTGTACGCGACGGTGCGCCACGTGAGGTTCTGGCCCGTCGCCGCGAGGTCCTCGACCAGCGCGGCGTAGAGCGCGAGGGTCGCGTCCGAGTACGTCCCCAGCTCGCCCCGCAGGTACGTCTCGAACGACGTCGCGTCGCGCGTGTCCTCGACGGTCGCGATCACCCGCATCCCCGATCCGAGCGCGGGATAGCGCGCGTGGAAGTCGCGCGCCCATGCGACCTGACGCCCCACGATCCGCTCCTGCGCCGCGATGCGCCCCGCATCGAGCACCGGCAGGTGGGGCGCGAGCTCGCGCGCGTAGCGCTCGGGCTCGACCGGCTCCATCATCCGGGCGTACTTCTCGGTGAGCAGGTTCCTCCCGCGACGCTCGGCATCGGCCAGGTCGGCCAGGTACGAGTCCAGCAGCGGCATCGGCCAGGTCATGAACTGCCCCAGCCGCTGGACCTCGAACTCCGCGGGGTTGTCCTGGCACGAGGCGCGGCCGTCCTCGCCGCGCACCCGCTGGAACTGCTCCCACTCGAGCGCGACCACCTCGCGCGCCCGCTCGAGCCGCGCGGCGCGCTCCTCGTAGGTCTCGGTCATGCCACCGTCCTCACAGGTCCCGCAGCCACGGGTCGCGGATGCGGGCGCGCAGCTCGGCCCGGTGGTCCTCGAGGAACTCGGCCCCCGAGCGCGACAGCCCCTGCACGCGCAGCTCGGCCGCCACCTGCGCGCATGCCTCCGCGATCGCCGCCTCGAGCCGCTCGCGCGCGGGGCCCGACCCGGCGCCGCCCTCCCCGAAGCCCGCCCCGCCCAGGCACGCCGCGGACGCGAGCCTCACCGCGTCGGACAGCGTCTCGTGCACCCCCGGAAGGCGCGATGCGGGCCGCGCCGCGAGCGCGCGCAGCGCCGCGAAGCGCCACTTGTAGTACGGCAGGTAGCCGACCGCGGAGGGCCGGTTGAGCAGGTACACGGCGGACGATGCGGCCGCCACGAACTCGGCCACGGACAGCCACGCGGCCTCGCCGTCGCCGCGGGCGAGCATGCGCGGCACGTTGTACTGCCCCGCCTGCGCCATCATCCCGAGGCGTCGAGAGATCAGCGCGACCCGGACGTCGTCGGGCATCCGGCGGAAGCCGTCCCGCACCCGCGAGAACGCGCCCAGCGGGTCGCGGAACACTGCGCCGTTGGTCGCAGCCGCGAGCGTCGCCTCGTCGAGCAGCAGCCACGCGTGCGCCTGATCCGGGGCGGGCGCCTCACGATGCCCGGTGAGGCCCTCGAAGAAGTCCCCGATCCCGAACACCCCGACGCGCCGGTCCGCGGCGCGGGACGTCTCGGCCGCCCAGACGTGCCCGCGGTGCTCGCGCGGCAGCGCGTCGTAGTCGGCCTGAAGGCGCTCGCCGTGCCGCGCCAGGTCGTCGTCGGTGAGCCAGACGCAGAAGCCCGGGCCCCAGTCATGATCGCGCGACAGCGCATCGTCGAAGCCGTAGCGGTCCGAGCCGTGCCCCACGAGGCCCACCGCCGCGCGTGCCATCAGCCCGGGATGACGCTCCTCGAGCATCGGAAGGCCCACGTGCTCCCAGTAGGAGCGCGCGAGCTCGAGACCGGTGAGAGGCTCGGGGACGTCGGAAGGAGCCGCCGGCGCGGGCGCGGGTGTCCGCTCCGCGGGCGACGCCTCCGGGCCCGCCGCGAGCGCGGCGCGCGCCTCGGCGAGGTTGTCGGCGGTCACGGCGTACGCCTCGGAACCGCGCCCGTAGCACTCCTCGACCACCTCGAGGACGCGGGCATAGGCGTCGACCGCATCGGCCGCGCGGCCGAGCCGCAGGCTCGCCTCGGCGTGCCCGGCGAGCGCGGCGGCATAGTGCGGGTCGCGCTCATGCGCGCCGCGGCGGTAGATCTCCATCGCCGACCCGGCATGCGCCGCGGCCTCCTCGGTGCGCCCGACCCGGAAGAGCTCGAGCGCGAGGTTGGTGCGGCTCGACGCGAGGTCGAGGTCCGAGCCGGGATTGACGGAGGATGCCTCGAGGATCGCGATCGCCGCCTCGAGCTCCCGCGCGGCAGCCGCGTGGTCGCCGAGGTCGGAGTGCAGCAGCGCGAGGTTGTTGCGGAGCGCGGCGAGGCGCCGGTCGCGCGGCCCCATGACCGCCGTCGCATCGCTCAGCGCACGGTCGTAGCTCTCGCGCGCCTCCGCGAACCTTCCCGCCGCACGCTGCGCGGTCGCGACGTTGATGCGCGTGGTCGCGGCCGCCTCCGTGCCCGCGAGGCCCAGCTCGGCGACCAGGTCCGAGGCACGCGCGGCCATCGCGAGCGCATCGTCGTGCCTGCTCACCGAGCGGTAGAACCCCATCGCCTCGTTCACGACGGTGAGCTCGGCGGCGCTGTCGCCGCGCGCGCGGCACCCGGCAAGGGCGGCGACGACGAGAGGCTCGGCATCGGCGGCGCCGCGATGCTCGGCGAAGACCCGGTCGAGGTCGCGCAGGAATCCGGCGACGTCGAAGCGATCCTGCCCGCACATGCGGCCTCCCGATCGCGGCACGTGCGGCCGCCCTCGCGCCAGGGTAGGCACCGCATCGTCCTCGAGGTCGGGCCGAAAGGCCCCGAGCGCCGACACCCCCGGGGGCATAGCGCCTGGTAACCAGGACCCTGGTCCCTGGCCGAATCGCCCGAAAGGGGTTCACAACCGAGCGGATGATGTGTCATCATCGCCGCCATGGCTACCTCGGCGAACGTCTCGGCACCCCGGTGCCGCGTTTGCTGTGCCATGTGTCTGTCGGCCTGAGTCGCCCACGGATCGTCCCCAACCATCCCCAGGGCGCTCGGCCTGACGAGCGCTATCTCGCCACGCCGTAGCTCCCCCTCCTGAACACTCCTGGAGCCGCTGTGAGCACCACCACCGAGCAGACCGGGGCCAACGCCCCAGCCCCTCAGGCGCTGAGCGACGCCGAGGAGCGCCGCCGCCACCGCGAGGAGGCGCGCCTCATCCGCACCCGCGAGGCCGCCGCGCGCAAGAACACCGCGTCGAAGGACGGCCAGTGGGCCGCGGGCGACCGCACGCCCCTCAACCCCAACGAGGAGTTCAAGTCGACCGGCGACCCGCTCGAGGTCCGCGGTCGCATCGAGAACCTCTACTCGAAGTGGGGCTTCTGGTCGATCCCGCCCACCGACCTCCGCGGCCGCTTCCGCTGGTGGGGCCTGTACACGCAGCGCCGCCCGGGGATCGACGGCGGCAAGACCGCGATCCTCGAGCCCCACCAGCTGGACGACGAGTACTTCATGCTCCGGGTCCGGTCGGACGGCGGCCAGCTCTCGGTCGCCCAGGCCCGCGAGATCGGCCTCATCTCGAGCGAGTTCGGCCGCGAGACCGCCGACGTCTCCGACCGCCAGAACATCCAGCTCCACTGGATCCGCATCGAGGACGTGCCGGAGATCTTCCGCCGCACCGAGGCCGTGGGGCTCGGCTCCGAGGAGGCCTGCGGCGACGTCCCGCGCGTGATCCTCGCCTCGCCCGTCGCGGGGGTCTCGAAGGACGAGCTCATCGACCCGACCCCGCAGATCGAGCAGATCAAGGAGCTCTACATCGGCTCCCCCGAGTTCTCGAACCTGCCGCGCAAGTTCAAGACCGCCTTCACGGGGCAGCCGGTCCCGGACATCCTGCACGAGGTCCAGGACATCGCGTTCTGCGCCGTCGAGCACCCCGAGCTGGGCATCGGCTACGACCTGTGGGTGGGCGGCGGGCTCTCGGTGAACCCGATGCTCGGGGCCCGTCTGGGCGTGTTCGTGAAGCCCGAGATCGCGCACGAGGTCTGGAAGGGCGTGGTCAGCATCTTCCGCGACCACGGCTACCGACGCCTTCGCACCCGCGCCCGCCTCAAGTTCGTGCTCAAGGCCTGGGGCCCGGAGAAGTTCCTCCAGGTGCTCCAGGACGACTACCTGGGCTACGAGCTCCCCGAGGGCCCCGCCCCCCGGACCGCGACGCCGGGCGATCGCGGCGACCACGTGGGCATCCACCAGCAGAAGGACGGCCGCTGGTACGTGGGCGTGGCGCCGGTCGCCGGCCGCATCTCCGGCACCAAGCTCCAGCGCATCGCGGAGATCGCGGAGTCCGTAGGCTCGGACCGCATCCGCCTCACGCCGCTCCAGAAGATCCTCATCCTCGACATCCCCGAGGACCGGGTCTCCGACGTGGTCAACGGCCTGCGCGCGCTCGAGCTCGAGTCTGATCCCGGCGAGTTCCACCGCAACGTCATCGCGTGCACCGGAATCGAGTACTGCAAGCTCGCGATCGTCGAGACCAAGGCCACCGCACGCGAGGTGGTGAAGGTGCTCGACCAGAAGTTCCCCACGCTCGACAACCCCATCACCGTGCATGTCAACGGCTGCCCGAACTCGTGCGCCCGCGTGCAGATCGCGGACATCGGCTTCAAGGGCCAGCTGGTGCTGGACGAGGAGTCGGGCGAGCAGGTCCCCGGCTTCCAGGTCCACCTGGGCGGACGCCTGGGCCGCGGCGAGGACAACGACTTCGGGCGCAAGATCCGCGCGCACAAGGTCACCGAGAAGGGCATGCCCGAGTACGTCGAGCGCGTCACCCAGAACTACCTGGACACGCGCGAGGACGGCGAGCAGTTCGCGGACTGGGCCTTCCGGGTCGACGAGGAGCTGATCCGATGACGCTGCCAGGGTTGGGCGCCGCGTCGCTCACCCTCCTCAACCCCGCGGAGTGGACGCCCGAGACGTGCGCGGAGGTCAACGAGCGCCTGCTCACCGCGAGCGCCTCGCACATCGCCGACTGGGCGGTCGCGACCTTCGGCCATGGGCTCGCGATCGCGGCGTCGATGCAGGACACGATCCTGCCGCACCTGTTCGGCACGCGGCTCGAGGGCGTCGACGTGCTGTTCCTCGAGACGGGGTACCACTTCGCCGAGACCGTGGCCACGCGCGACGCGGCGGCCGCGGCCTTCCCCGTGACGATCGTCGACGTGACGCCCGAGCTCACGGTCGAGCAGCAGGATGCGGCCTACGGCAAGGACCTGTTCGCGCGCGATCCCGGGCTGTGCTGCCAGATGCGCAAGGTGGACCCGCTGAAGAAGGCGCTCGGCGGATACGCCGCGTGGGTGACGGGTGCGCGCCGCGTCGACGCGCTCACCCGCTCCGAGATGCCGGTGGTGTCCTGGGACGCCAAGCACGGGCTGGTCAAGATCAACCCGCTCGCGCTGTGGGACGATGCGGCGGTCGAGGCCTACCAGGAGGCGCACGCCCTCCCGCGGAACCCCCTGGTCGCGCAGGGCTACCCGAGCATCGGCTGCCTTCCCTGCACCAAGCCCGTCGCGCCGGGCGAGGACCCGCGCTCGGGCCGCTGGGCCGGCCAGGGCAAGACGGAGTGCGGCATCCACGTGGGCTGACCACGCCTCCCACGAGGCAGAGGCGGGCCGGGGCGGGACCCCATGGGGGACGATGCGCGGGGCGCCCCGGGAGCGGACACTCCCCCGAGGGGCCCCGCACGTCCTAGCGCAGCGCCGGCTTGCCCGCGCCGTGCTCGTCGCCGCGGCCGCCCTTGCCGTGGCCCTTGCCGTGGCCCGAGCCGTTGCCCTTGTCCCCACCCTTCGACTGGCCCTCGACCAGCACCGCGACGGTGCGCGCGGGGATGGTCACGGTGCCCGTCTTGAAGGAGAAGCCCGTGGTCTTCACCACCGGGTCGGAGCCCTTGGCGAGCGCGGGGGTGAGGCCGAACTTGCGGCCCGCGAGCTCCGGGAGAGTCTCGGTGATCGCGTCCGGCGACGCGTTGAAGACCACGAGCGCGCCGGCCAGCTTCGGGTCCACGTCCTCGCCCACCAGGTCGTCGATGAGCATGACGATGAGCCCCGGTGTCGCGTCCGTGCCCGAGCCCGGGAACGTCACCTTCTGCTCGATGAGGTGCGCCGAGCCCAGGCGCAGGAGCGGCACCTCGGTGCGGACCTCGAGGAGGTCGAGCGCGGCGGCCTCGGCCGTCGCGATGTCCTCCGCGGCGGGCTTGAGCGACTCGTCGGCGAGCAGCGGCGCCATGATCTCCCACTTCGAGGAGTTGTCGGCGGCCGGCGGCAACCCGGAGCCGAACGTCGACTCCTGCCCCGTCCAGTCGACCCTGTTGAACCAGTCGCCCGAGTTGTAGCTGTTGCGGTCGAGCGACTTCGAGCGCAGCAGCTCGGTGCCCGCGTGCCAGAACGAGGGCGTCTGGGCGTACGCGGTGGTGGCCAGGGACAGCGTGTTCATGCGGATGCGGTCCGCCATCGACGTGTCGGTCGGGAGCTTGAAGACCCCGAGGTCGAACAGCGTCTCGTTGTCGTGGGCGTCGACGTAAGTGATCACCTCGTCGGGCTCGTCGGCGTAGCCGGCGGGCGAGCCGCGGTAGTCGAGCTCGTCGCCGCGGAGCACCTCGCCCGTGGAGGCGGTCAGCTCGTAGGCGCGGAGATTGCCCGCGAGGCCGAGCTTCACCAGGTCGGTCTGGTGCGCGAGATCGGCCAGGGCCTCCTCGTCCGTGCCGTTGATGGGATCGCCGTTCGGGTCCGTGCCGAGCCCGGTGCCGAACCCCTGCTTGAACGTCGACGAGCCGTCGACCGGGCTGCCGCCGTGGACGGCGTCGCGCAGGCGGTCGGAGAACGTGCCGATGCCCGTGCCGCCCAGCTGGCCCTGCGTCGCCTGGTCGAACAGCGCGTTGTCGGCGACCTCGCCGAAGTTCCAGCCCTCGCCGTAGAGGTAGATCGCCGAGCCGTCGACGCCGTCGTCCTCGAGCGTGAGCGCATCGAGCGCGGCACGGACGTCGAGCATGTTCTGGCGCGAGTGGTGGCCCATGAGGTCGAAGCGGAAGCCGTCGACCTTGTACTCCTTGGCCCACGTCACCACCGAGTCGACCATGAGCCTGCCGGCCATCGCGTTCTCGGTCGCGACGTTCTGGCAGCACGTGGACGTCTCGATGCTGCCGGTCGCGCTGAGCCGCTGGTAGTAGCCCGGCACCACCCGATCGAGGACCGACCGCTCCGCCTGACCCGAGGCCGCCGTGTGGTTGAACACCTGGTCGAGCACCACCTGGAGGCCGTCCTCATGCAGCGCGCCGACCATCTGGCGGAACTCGCTCACGCGAGCGCCGCCGTCCGCGTCCACCGCGTACGAGCCCTCCGGCACCGTGTAGTGGAACGGGTCGTATCCCCAGTTGAAACCGTCCTTGTCGGCCACCGCCATGACGCAGGCCTGCTGCTCGTCGGAGTCGGGCGCGAACGACTCGAGGTCGCAGTCGGGCTCGAGCTGCGCCGAGCGGTCCTCCTCGATGGTCGCGAGGTCGAAGGACGGCAGCAGGTGCACCGTGGTGATGCCCGCCTTCGCGAGCTGGCGCAGCTGGGCGCGGCCCGTGCCGTCCTCGGTGAACGCGAGGTAGGTGCCGCGCTCAGCCTCGGGAACCGACTCGTCGCCGATCGAGAAGTCGCGGATGTGGAGCTCGTAGATGGTCTGGTCCACCGCGCGCTCGACGATCGGCGACGGGGTGTCCTCCCACGCCTCCGGGCGCCACTCGGGGTCGGAGAGGTCGATCGCGACCGAGCGCTCCGAGTTGAGGGTGAGCGCGACCGAGTACGGGTCGGTCACCTGGTTGGTCTCGATCGCACCCGTGCTGGGGGCGTAGACGTCCAGCTCCCAGAGGTACTCGACACCGTCGAGGGCATCGTCCTCGACGGACCAGATGCCCGTCGCCGCATCCAGCGACGCCTCGTGGCGCGCCGGGTCGCCCGTCGCGCCGGGGGCCCAGGTGAGGAGCGTCGCCTGCTGGGCGGTGGGCGCCCAGACGCTGAGCGCGAGCCCGCCGTCGCCGTAGACCGCGCCGAGCCCGGCGCCGGCGGCCGCGTCCGCGTAGAGGTCGTCCAGCACGCCCGCGATCTGGACGCCCGTGAAGGCGGCGAGCTCGTCGCCGGACGTCTGCGCGACCGCGAGCTGGCCGCGCAGGAGCTCCTGCACGTCCTCGCGGGACGCGTCGAGGTGCAGCGCCACGTAGCCGTCGAGCGCGCGGAAGCGCTCGAGCTGCGCATCGGTCAGCCCCTCGGGGATCACGGCCAGGTCGACCCCCTCGCCACCGGTCACCGCGCCGTCCGCGATCGCGAGCGCCGCATCGGACGACGAGTACAGCCGGAAGGCGTCACCGGCGCCCAGGTCGGCGGGCCAGGCGAGGGTCTCCGCATCGATCCAGTACGCGCTCGACTCTCCCGTGCCGGGCAGCGGCGGGTTCGCGACCTCGATCTCGAGGAGGTGAGTCGCGAGCGTGTAGGTGAACGTCACCATCTCGCCATCGTCCGTGGAGAAGGACATGTTGGCGCCGCCCGGCACGCCGTCCTGACCGTAGTTCTCGTCCCAGCTCATGCCGTGCGCGACCTTGAGCTCGTAGGCGCCCGCCGGGATGGCGGTGGTGGAGAAGGTGTAGACGCCGTCCTTGTCGCCGTCCGCCATGAGGCTGAGGAGGCAGCCGGGATCCCAGTCGCCCGGGCAGCCGATCTCCGACTGGTAGGAGCCGGGCAGCGTGACGATGGGGCCCTCGGCCGTCGACTGCACGATGCTGCTGCGCGCGTCGAAGTAGAAGGTGATCTCTCCCCCGCCGTGCGTGATCGCGATGTTCGGGCCGTCCTGGACGCCGTTCGCACCGAAGTTGAGGGCCCACGAGCCGTCGATCGCGACCTTGTACTGCCAGTCGCCGGCCGGCACGTCGAAGGTGCCCGTCCAGATCCCGGCGGGCCCCTCGGTGAGCATCGCGGCCTCGCAGGCCGGGTCCCAGTCGCCCGCGCAGCCGATCTCCGACTGGAGGTCGCCCGCGATGGTGACCGAGTCGTAGGTCACCTCCGGCTCCTCCTCCACGGTCAGCGACACGGCGTGGCCGATCGAGGCGTAGGTCGACGCCGCGGACACCTGGCCCGCCGCGTCGACGGACACCGCGCGGTACTCGAGCAGCGTGCCGTCCGCGAGGTCGGGGACGTCGTGGAACACCCGCGGCGTCGCATCCTCCGACGTGCCGAGCGCGGTCCATTCGTCGGAGCCGACCACGCGCCACGCGAAGCTCGTCTCGCGCCACGCGCCGTCGGCCACGGCGCTCACCGCGAGCTGCCCGGAGGCCTCGGCGCCGGCGCTCGGCGCCGTCACCGTGAGCGCCGCCGCCTCGGCGGGCGCGCTCACCTCGCCGTCCGCGCGCAGGACCACGGCACCCAGGGCGGGCACGGTCACCGTGGCCACCCCCGCATCGTCCGCGGTCACCGCGGCGGACGTGCCGTAGACGCCGTCGAAGGTGGCGCCCGCCGTGAGCGTCGGGATGTCGACCGTGACGTCGGCGCCGGTGTTGTTGAGCGCGACGAGGTGCTCGACGCGCTCGTCGGGATCCACGCGCGAGAACGCGTAGACGCCGGCGCCGTCGGAGACGTAGCGCTCGATCTGCGCGCCCGTGCTGAGCGCGGGGTAGGCCTCGCGCAGCGCGGAGAGCTCGGCGATCTGCTCGTAGACCGGCGCGTCGGTGTCGTAACGGTCGACGCTGCCGACGGTCTCCCCGGTGAGCAGCGCCTGGTCGGTGTACTCGGCCACCTGCGACGCGAAGAGCGACTGGCGCGCGCTCTTGTCGTTGCCCGGGTCCGCGCCCACGAAGCCCTGCTCGTCGCCGTAGTAGACCACCGGCTGGCCGCGGCCGAGGAACATCAGCTCGTTGGCGAGCATCGTCCGCTCGAGCGGGGCGTCCGTGTTGCGCATGAAGTAGCCGACGCGGCCCATGTCATGGTTGCCCAGGAACGTCGGGAGCGCCGTCGCCGAGCTGTCCGGGGTCGTGTAGAGGTCGTCGCCCGCGTACAGCGTGCTCAGCCCCTTGGCCGAGTTTCCGCTCGCGAAGCTCACCGCGGAGGACTGGAAGGTGAAGTCGAGCACCGAGCTCATGTCGGTGTCGCGGATGTACGGCGCGAGCTTGACCGGGTCCGCGTCGTAGACCTCGCCGAACATGAAGAAGTCCGGCTTGCCGTTGGCCTGCGCGTACGCGAGCACCTCCTCGCTCCACTGCTCCCAGAACTCGAAGTTCACGTGCTTCGCGGTGTCGATGCGGAAGCCGTCGATCCCGAGGTCGATCCAACCCTCGTACACGTCGACGAACCCCTCGACCACCGTCGGGTGCTCCGTCATGAGGTCGTCGAGGCCCACGAAGTCGCCGTACGTCACCGACTCGCCCGTCCAGGTCGAGTCGCCGCGGTTGTGATAGAGCGTCGGGTCGTTGAGCCACGACGGGACCTTGAGGTCGGCATCCTCGGCGGCGACCACCGGCGTGTAGGGGAACGAGGTGGCGGCGTCGAGGTCGGGGAACGTCCCGGTGCCCGCGTAGTCGGCGGGGTCGAACGGGTCGCCGGCGGCGGTCAGGTACGGCTGGTCGGCCTGCTCGATGTACGAGTACTCGCCCTCCTCGTAGTCGATGACGTCCGCGGTGTGGTTGGTGATGATGTCGAAGTAGACCTTGATGCCGCGCGCGTGCGCGTCGGCGATGAGCGCCTCGAGCTCCTCGTTGGTGCCCAGGTGTGGGTCGATCTGCGTGAAGTCCGTGACCCAGTAGCCGTGATAGCCGGCGCTCGCATCGGATCCCACGCCCTGGACCGGACGGTTCTTGAACGACGGCGTGAGCCAGATGGCCGTGGTCCCGAGCCCCTCGATGTAGTCGAGGTTGGCGGCCAGGCCCGCGAGGTCGCCGCCGTTGTAGAAGCCCTTGTCCGTGGGGTCGAAGCCCGTGGTGAGGCTGTCGCCCGTGAGCCCGCCCTCGTCGTTCGAGGCGTCGCCGTTGGCGAAGCGGTCGGTCATGACGAAGTAGAACTGCTCGTCGGCGCCCGCCTGGCGCACCGGGTCGGCGACGAGCGCATCGTCCGCCGCGGTGTAGCCGCCCTCGATCGAGACGACCTCGAGGCCGACGCGCTTGGCCGCGTCGTCGAAAAGGAAGCGCAGCGTCGCGGGGTACGGGAGCGCGAGCGGGATGTTGACCGCGCCGCCGTCGAGACCGTACGACTCGTCCCAGGCGTCGTCCACCGCGACCTTGTACTGGAAGGAGCCGGCGGGGACGTCGAACTCGGCCGCGTAGAGGTCCGGGGTGCCGGTCGCGGCGAGCTCGGTCTCGGCGCACTCGGGCTGCCAGTCGCCGGTGCAGCCGAGCTCGGACTGCAGGTCGCCGACGAGGGCGAACGTGCGATCCGCCGCGGCCGAGGGCGCGGCGACCCCGGTGAGGGCGGCGAACGCCACGGCGAGCGTTGCAGCCAGGAGCGCGGCGATGCCGCGGGTGGTGGGGGGCGTGGACAGCGCGGTCTTGGACAAGGGGTACTCCCTGGTTCGGGGCCACGTCGGTGTGGCCGGTTCACGACGTTGTGATGCGAGATGTCCGAATGTGCGCGAGCGTAGCGGGCGATGTAAACGCTTGCAACAGGAAGCCTCGAATCCGACCGCAGGCACCGCGAACAGATCGTTTGCACTTGACCATCTCTGCGCCGCCGTGCCTACAGTGGCCACGCATCGACCCGCAGTTGCACCGCAGGGCGCCCCGCACGGGAGCGCCGCCGCCAACGCCGCCGATCCTCACCTCCCGCACCCACGCGAATGCTCGCCTGCGCCGAGAGGAGCCGATCATGCGATCGCTCGACGCCTCACCGCCGCCGGTCTCCCGGGACCGCGCGACGGGCCACTCCCCCGTCCTCACCCTGCTCGTGGTGCTCGCCACGCTCGGGATCCTGGTCTACTCCGGGTTCCTGCTGAACCCTGCGAACCGCGGCGACGTGATCCCGTGGGTGCTCGTCATCTCGGCGGAGTCCGTGCTCGTGTTCCACGCGCTCCTGTCGATGTGGACCATCCTGGCGGGCGCCGTCGACCCGCGCGGCTACTCGTTCCACCAGGCACGCGAGCACCTGCTCGGTCGCTCCGCCGCCGGCGCGCCGACCGCCTGGCCCTTCCAGCTCGGAGGGCGGCGCATCACGGTCGACGTGTTCATCACCGTCTACGGCGAGCCCATCGAGACCATCCGGCGCACCGTCGCCGCGGCGGTCGCGCTGCACGGCAGGCACCGGACGTGGGTGCTCGACGACGGCCGCAGCGACCAGGTCCGGGACCTCGCCGAGGAGCTCGGCGCGCGCTACGTGCGCCGCCTCAGCTCGGGCGGCCAGAAGGCGGGCAACGTCAACCACGCGCTCACGCTGGCCAAGGGCGAGCTGTTCGCGATCTTCGACGCCGACTTCGTCCCGGACCCGCGCTTCCTGCTCGAGACGGTGCCGTTCTTCGTCGACGACGACGTCGCCTTCGTGCAGACGCCGCAGACGTACGGCAACCTCCACACCACCATCGCCAAGGGCGCGGGCTACATGCAGGCCGTCTTCTACCGCTTCGTGCAGCCGGGCCGGAACCGCTTCAACGCCGCGTTCTGCGTCGGCACCAACGTGGTGTTCCGCCGCGCCGCGGTCGAGGACGTAGGCGGCATCTACACCGACTCGAAGTCCGAGGACGTGTGGACGTCGATCCTCATGCACGAGCGAGGGTGGCGGTCCGTCTACATCCCCACCGTGCTCGCCGTCGGGGACGCGCCCGACACCGTCGAGGCATACGCGAAGCAGCAGCTGCGCTGGGCGACCGGGGGCTTCGAGATCCTGCTCACCCACAACCCGCTGAGCCCGCGCCGCAACCTCACGGCGGACCAGCGCATCCAGTACCTCGTGACGGCGACGTTCTACCTCACGGGCATCGCGCCGCTCCTCCTGCTCCTGGTGCCGCCCCTCGAGATCTACTTCGACCTGCGCCCCATGGCGCTGTCCATCTCGGTGGGGACCTGGCTGTTCTTCTACGCCGGCTTCTACCTCATGCAGATCGGGCTCGCGTGGTTCACGCTCGGGTCCTTCCGCTGGCAGACGCTGACCCTGTCGACGGTGTCCTTCCCCATCTACCTCAAGGCCTTCGTCAACGCCTTCACGCAGCGGGACGTGGGCTGGACGTCCACGGGGTCCACCCGGGCGCGCTCGCCGTTCAACTTCATCGTGCCGCAGGTGCTCTTCTTCGAGTTCCTCCTGCTCACCTCGGTGGTGGCGGTGTGGCGCGACTGGGACAACCGCGTGCCCACGCTCGCGACCGCATGGAACGTCACCAACACGGTGATCCTCGGGGCGTTCCTGCTCGCGGCGCGGCGAGAGGCGCGCGCGCTGCGCAAGGGCCGCGACCTGGCCCCGCCGACGGCCCCCGCGGACGATGCGCCGCGCGAGCCCGCCACGGTGGTCGCCCGCCCCGAGCAGGTCACCGCGGGCATCGCCGCGCGCGAGTCCGAGGGGCGCCGGGCGCCCGCCTGGGCAACGGTCGGCACCCGCTCCGCCGAGCCCGCGCATGCGGGGGCCACCCGCGTGCACGATGCTCCGCCCACCACGCTGCTCGCGCATCGTCCCCCGGCCGCCGAGGAGCCGGCGCCGCTCGTGGGACGCCGCGCACGAAGGGAGGCACGACGATGACCTGGGGCAACCGATTCAAGCTGGTCGCGGGCATGCTCGCCGTGCTCCTGCTCGTCGCCGCCGCGACGCTCGTGTTCAACCGCCGGCAGACGCAGGTGCTCAGCTCCTCGGCGCAGATCGAGACGGAGCACTACGCCGTGGGCACCGACTACGGTGGCCTCGTGCTCGAACGCTACGTCGACGAGGGGGACCTGGTCCGCGAGGGGCAGCGCCTGTTCACCATCGAGAGCGTCACGCTCGCACGCGACATCCGCCAGGGTCTCGCGACGCCCATCACCGGGTCCTTCGCCAAGGACGGCACCGTCACCGTCCGTGCGGCCGTGGACGGCACCGTCTCCGCCATCGAGGTCGACGCGGGCGGGTACGCCGGGACCGGCGCCGTCATCGCCACCATCGACGCCGCCGAGAGCGAGTACGTCGAGGCGGAGTTCGAGCTCACCACACGCGACTTCGGACGGGTGGCCGACCACGCGTCGGTGCGGCTGCGGCTGCCGGACGGCAGCACCGCGACGGGAGCCATCGAGGACCTCCAGGTCGAGACCGTCGACGGCGCCGCCTACGTGACCGCGCGCGTGGAGTCGAGCGACCTCGGCACCGTCGCCTCGGACGCCCTGCTGCAGCCCGGCACCCCGCTGGATGCGACCTTGGAGCTGCGTGACGACGGCCCGCTCGCGGACGTGAGCGCCGCCCTGGGCGACCTGGCGAGGCGGGTGGGCCTGTGAGGGCCGGCATCGTGGCGATCATCGCGGCCTCCGCCCTCGCGCTCGGGGCATGCTCGGGCGCCGCGGCGCCCGGCGCATCGGGCACCGCCTCCGGTGGCCCGGGCGTCCGCGTCGACGGCCCGGACCCCTCGATCCTGCCCGCGGCGGCCGATGCGGCCGTCGCCACCCGGGTGGGAGAGGACGTGGTGCCGCCGACGAACCGCTGGTACTCGGCTCTCGCCTTCGGGGACCCCGGCCTGCCGGTGTTCCCCACGCCGCTGTCCTTCCAGGCGGTCGACGGCGGCTTCGCGGCGGGGCTCACCCGGCCCGTCGCCTCCGAGAACGCGATCGTGGCGCCCGCCGTCACGGACGTCACCGTGACGTTCTCCGGCGCGAGCGGCTACGGCGAGGTGACGGAGGCGACCCCGGTGGGGACCACGCTCACGCTCGGACCCGTCGACGTGGTGCTCGCGCAAGGCGTTCCCGTGATCGGCTTCACGGCCGCCGGCGGGACCGAGGCGACCCTCTCCGTGGCCTTCGTGGACGCGGGCGACGGCGTGGCGACCGCGACGGTCGGCGAGACCGCCTACGGCCTCGCGCTCGACGGGGGCTCGGTGGACGGCACGTCGCTGTCGCTCGATCCCGGCGGCACCGCGCAGCTGTTCGCGGTGCCCGACGGCGGCGATGCCGCGGCGTTCGCCGCCGCCCTGGGCCCGCTCGCGCGCGGCGCCGACGCATCGTTCACCCTGGACGACGCGGCGACCACCACGGTGACCTATGCGGACGAGCCCACCGTGGTCGCGGTGCCCGCCGACCGCGCGGAGGGCCTCGAGTGCGCGCTCGGGACGTACGCGACGATCCACGGGACCTACTCCGTGTGCGCCGCCGCGGAGGCGTCCTGGGACGTCTCGCTGGTCGAGCCCTCGGCATCGCTGGACCTGTCGGGGATCACCGACCCCGAGCGCGAGGCCATCGCGGAGGCGCTGGCCGCGGATGCCGACGCCGCGCTCGAGCTCCCCGCGGACACCTACTTCGGGTCGAAGGCGCTGTACCGGCTCGCCAACCTGGTGCAGGTGGCCGATGCGCTGGGCGAGGATGAGGTGGCCGCGCGGCTGCAGCGCAGCCTCGCCGAGCAGCTCGACCTGTGGGGCGAGGCCGACGGCTGTGCCGCGCGGGCGGAGCGCTGCTTCACCTACGACCCCACCCTCCGGGGGGTCGTGGGCCTCGCCACCGCCTTCGGCTCCGAGCAGTTCAACGATCATCACTTCCACTACGGCTACCTGCTCTACGCCGCCGCGGTCGCGGGCGCGCGCGACTCCGAGCTGGCCGAGCGGATCGCTCCGGTGATGGACCTGGTCGCGGAGGACATCGCGGCGCCAGGGACATCGGAGGCGTTCCCGGTGCGACGCGCCTTCGACCCCGTCGCGGGACACTCGTGGGCCAGCGGGATCAGCCCGTTCGCGGATGGCAACAACCAGGAGTCGAGCTCCGAGGCGGTGCTCGCCTGGAACGCCGTGGCGCTGTGGGCGGCGGTGACCGACGACGACGCCTTGGGCGACTCGGCGCGGTGGATGCTGTCCGCGGAGTCCGAGGCCGCAACGCGGCTCTGGCTCGCGCCCGACCTGTCGGAGTTCCCCGAGTTCGCGCACGGCATCGTCGCGATCGAGTGGGGGGCGAAGCGCGACTACGCGACGTGGTTCAGCGCCGAGCCTGCGGCGATGCTCGGCATCCAGATCATCCCCGGCCAGCCCGCAGCGATGGACCCGCTCGCCGCGGTGCCGGCCGAGAGCATCGTCGCCGCGGTCGATGAGGCGTGGGGGGACGCGAACCTTCCCGCGATGTTCGCCGACTACCTCCTCATGTACCGCGCGCTCGCGGGTGACGAGGAGCGCGCCGAGGCCTGGGAGGCCGCGATCTCCCTTCCGGACGACGCGATCGATGACGGCGACACGCGCACCTGGCTGCTCGCGTGGATCGCCGCGGCGGGCTGAGGCGCCGACAGTTTGCCCCGTTCTGTCGTCTACGTGGGATTTTACCCTCCGCCTTTACCGTAAAGATGGCTGGGAGTTGGCCGAAAACCCTTGTAGAGGTTGTGAGATATCCGACACCATGAGGGTGCGCCGGGCGTGTGAGGACGTCGGGCAGGTCGACCGGACCCAGGTCGACCGGCCCGCCTTGACGATCGGCGGACCGCGGATCCCGCGACAGGCAGCGTAGCCGTCTCCCCCCATACGACACGCACACGTTGCCCGTCCCCCAGGAGCCCCCGATGAATCCCCTCGCGTCTCGCGCCGAGCCACGCTCGGACCACCAGCACATGGGTTCAGAGCAGTCGCCGGTGCTCATCACGTTGGTCATCATCGCGACCATCGGGGTCCTCGCGTACACGCTCTTCCTGCTCAACCCCGACAACCGCGGAGACACGCTGCCGTACGTCATGGTGCTGTCGGCGGAGCTGGTGCTGGTCTTCCACTCGCTCATGACGATGTGGACCATCCTTGCGGGCGGCCAGAACCCCCGGACGTTCGCGGTGCACCAGGCGCGTGCCGGGCTTTACGCGCACCTCCAGGGCGACCCCACCACGTGGCCGCTCCTGCTCGGCGGCCGCCCGATCGTGGTGGACATCCTCATCACGGTGTACGGCGAGCCGCTCGAGGTGATCGAGCGCACCGCGACCGCCGCGCGCGACATGCGCGGCGAGCACCGCACCTGGATCCTCGACGATGGCCGCAGCGACGACGTCCGCGACCTCGCGGCCCGCATCGGCGTGCGCTACGTCCGCCGCCTGAGCTCGCACGGCGCGAAGGCGGGCAACATCAACCACGCGCTGACGCTCGCCAAGGGCGAGTGCTTCGCGGTGTTCGACGCGGACTTCGTCCCCCGGCCCGACTTCATCGAGCACACGCTTCCGTTCTTCATCGATCCCAAGCTCGCGTTCGTGCAGACCCCCCAGAGCTACGGCAACGAGGCGCACTCGGTCATCGCCAAGGGCGCCGCCTACATGCAGACGGTCTTCTATCGCTTCGTCCAGCCAGGCAAGAACCGCTTCAACGCCGCGTTCTGCGTGGGCACCAACGTGATGTTCCGGCGCGAGGCCGTGCTCGACGTCAACGGCATCTACACGGACTCGAAGTCGGAGGACGTCTGGACGTCGCTCATGATGCACGAGCGCGGCTGGAAGTCGATCTTCATCCCCGAGGTCCTCGCGGTGGGCGACGCGCCCGACAACGTCGAGGCCTTCTCCAAGCAGCAGCTCCGGTGGGCCACCGGCGGCTTCGAGATCCTCTTCACCCACCCGCTGTTCTCGCGCAGGTCCAAGCTCACTCTCGACCAACGGCTCCAGTACTTCACCACGGCATCGTTCTACCTCACCGGCATCGCGCCCCTGCCGCTGCTGCTGGTGCCGCCGCTCGAGATCTTCTTCGACCTCCGGCCCGTGTCGCTGTCGATCTCGATGCTCGAGTGGACGCTGTACTACGCGGGCTTCTACGCGATGCAGATCGCGCTCGCGTGGTTCACGCTCGGGACCTACAAGTGGGAGACGCTGACGCTTGCCACCGTGTCCTTCCCCATCTACACGAAGGCGCTGTTCAACGTCCTGCGGGGCAAGGACGTCGGCTGGCAGGCGACGGGCACGCTCAAGCAGAGCTCGCCGTTCAACTTCATGATCCCGCAGATGCTGTTCCTCGCCTTCCTGCTGATCGCCTCGGCCGTCGCGATCTGGCGCGACGTCGGCAACGGGTTCCTCACCCTCGCGACGATGTGGAACCTGCTCAACACCGTGATCCTCGGCGCCTTCGTGGTCTCCGCCGGCCTGAACCTCAAGCCGCGCCTCAGCAGCAAGGAGCGCGACGACGATGAGGCCGTCGAGGACGACGACCTCGACGGCGAGCTCGCCGCGCTCGTCGCCGCCTCGACGCTGCCCGCCGAGGCGTTCGCGATGGTGGGCGTCCAGCGGAGCCTCGGCTCGCCGGCGCCGCAGCAGCAGCTGCAGCTTCCCATGCCGTCGCTCGCGCCGGTCGCGATCGCTGCGCCCGCGCCCGCCCCTGTCGCCTCGCCGGTGGGCGCCGCGCCGCTTGAGGCGGCCCCCATGACGGCGCCCGTCGTCGCGGCCGGCCCCTCGGGCGGCACGGCATCGGTCGGCGACGATGCCGTGGTGGTCGAGGACACCGCGGCCGAGGACACCGTGGCCGGGGACACCGTGGCCGGGGACACCGCGGCCGGGACCGTCGGCGAGGACCGGCCCTCCGCGGACGAGCAGGCCGCGCCCGGCCCCGACGCCGCTCCGGCGAGCGGCCCCGCGGCGTCCGCCAACCGCGACGCGGGCGACAGCGCCGACGCGGCCGTCGACCCCGAACCCGCGCCGGAGCCCGCGCCAGCGCCCGCGGTGGACGCTGGACCGGCACCGAACCCCGCGGCCGTCGTCGAGCCGGAGCCCAAGCCCGCGCCGGTCGACGCGCCTGTGGCACCGATCAGCGCGCCTGAGCCGACCCCCGCCGACGAGCCCCGGTACGGCCGCCGCGCAGGAGACGCCCCGTTCCGAGTGGGCGCGCACGATGCGCCGCAGGCGGAGCCCGCGCCTGGCGCCGGGTATCCGCCTCAGGACCTCTCGGCTCCCGCCTACGCGCAGGCGGGGCCGCTCGGCGGGC
>NZ_BBMB01000004.1:5122-86553 GCF_000971235.1 Demequina subtropica | reverse complement strand
GGGCCCGCCTCGGGCGGACAGGGCGGGTACCCGCCGCCCGGGTACGGACCGCAGGGCTACCCCCAGCAGCCGTACCCCGGCGGCTACCCGCAGCAGCCCGGGTATCCGCCGCCCGGGTACGCACACGGAGGTCATCCGTCGCAGCCCTACGCACAGCAGGGCTACGCGCAGCAGCCGGGCTACCCGCAGCAGCCGTACCCCGGCGGCTACCCGCAGCAGCCCGGATACCCGCCGCCCGGATACGGACCGCAGGACTACCCCCAGCACCCGTACCCCGGCGGCTACCCGCAGCAGCCCGGGTACCCGCCGCAGGCGTACCCGCAGCAGCCGTACGCACCGGGCTACCCGCAGCAGTACGGAGCCCAGCCCTACGGCCAGCCCGGCTACCCGGCCGCGCCGCACGAGCATCTGCACCCCGACACCATCGTCGCCCGCCCGCCCGCCGAGCCCCCGCACCGCGGCTGACAGGAGGATTCGCCCATGTCTTGGATCAACCGGATGCGGTTCGGCCTCGGCCTCGTCGGCGTGCTGCTGATCGGCCTCGTCGGGACCGTGATCTTCAACCAGCGAGAGCACCGCGTCGACAGCATCTCCGCGTCGATCCACGCGATCGAGCACCCCGTCGGCACGGACTACGGGGGCCTGGTGTCGGAGCTGCACGTCGCGGTCGGCGATGTCGTCGCGATCGGCGACCCGTTGCTGGTCATCACCTCGACGGCGCTCGAGCGGGACCTCGCCGAAGGCCTCCTCACGGCGGGCCGCGGCGGCATCTCGAAGGACGGGACCCTCACGGTCCGCGCGAGCGTCCCCGGCATCGTCACGGCGCTGCCGGTCGGGCAGGGCAGCTACGCATGGCAGGGCTCGCCGGTCGCGACCATCTCGGAGATGAACACGCTGTACGTGCAGGCGGACTACCTGGTGAGCACGCTCGACTTCGGCCGCATCACCGATGTCGCTCAGGTGGACATCCGCCTGCCCGACTCGACGGTGCTGACCGGGCAGGTGTCGGCCATGGACGTCGAGGAGGCGGGCGACCAGTCGCTCGTCACCATCCGCGTCGCCTCGGACGAGCTCGCCTGGGGATCCGCCGACGACCTGGTGGAGCCGGGCACCCCGGTCCTCACCACGCTGCACCTGCGGGACGACGGCATCCTCGCGGGCCCCGGCGACATGCTCAGCAGCCTCGCCCACCGCATCGGCCTCTGACCGCTCGGGGCCAGTCGCGCGCCGCTGGCCCTGCTGAGCGGGGGCCAGCGCCTGGCAGAATCGTGCGGTGACCCCCACCTCCCTCGACCGCCGCGGTCTGGCCTACGGCGCATCGGCCTACTTCATCTGGGGGCTGTTCCCCATCTTCATGGCGGCGCTCGAGCCGGCCGGGGCGCTCGAGATCGTCGCGTGGCGGGCGATCTCCTCGCTGGTGGTGTGCCTCGCGATCGTCGCCGTGATCCGCGGATGGTCGCGTGTGATGTCCGTGGTGCGCGACCGCAAGGTGATGGTGCGCCTGGTCGCGGCGTCGCTGCTCATCGCGGTCAACTGGGGAGTGATGGTCTACGCGGTGGTGACCGATCGCGTCGCCTCGACCTCCCTCGGGTACTACATCAACCCGCTGCTCACCGTGGCGCTCGGCGTGGTGTTCCTGCGCGAGCATCTGCGACGGCTCCAGGCGGTCGCGATCGGCGTGGCCGCGGCGGCCGTGGTGGTGCTCGCGGTCGAGATGGGCGGGCTGCCGTGGATCTCGTTGGTGCTCGCGACCTCGTTCGGGCTGTACTCGTTCATCAAGAAGGCCGTGGGGCATCGCGTGGACGCGCTCACGGGGCTCACCGTCGAGACCGCGATCCAGCTCCCGATCGCCGTGGTGGTGCTGGTGCTGGTCGCTCAGGCTGGGGATCAGACGCTCTTCGCTCGGGGCGAGCCTGGGCTCGGCGTGTGGCACGACGTCATGCTGCTCGGCACGGGCACGTGGACCGCGGGCGCGCTCATCGTCTTCGCGGCGGGCGCGCGACGCCTGCCGCTCAACATCTCGGGGCTGCTCCAGTACATCGCGCCGACCATGACGTTCGCGCTCGCCGTCTGGTACTTCCACGAGCCGATGCCGCCCGCGCGGTGGGCGGGCTTCGCGCTCGTGTGGGTCGCGCTGGTGCTCATCACCGTCGACTCGTGGCGGGCGCGGTCGCGGGTGCGAGATCCCCGTGCCGCCGAGTCCGGCGCGGTAACCGAGCCGGTCTGACCCCCGCTCCCCTCCCCCGACAGCGACAACGGAATCCGGCGCGACACGCCGCGGATCCGGGCACGATGCGCGCGTTCCGACGGCGTGTCGCCGCGGGCTCCGTTGTGGCTGTCAGGGCCGGACCGTCGACGCGGCGATCGACGCGTCCGGCGACGGCGAGCTGCCGGGGATGATGCCCGGCTCCCAGTCCTCGATCGCGCTGGTGTCCGGCTCCACCTGGTCCGCAGGATCCACGCAGGGGACGTCCAGCATCCCCGCCGCGTCACGGGTCGCCGTGATGGTGAACGTCTCGCCCCCAGGGAGGTTGGTCACCTTCAGGGCGATCGACTCCACCAGCTCGGGCTGCTCCGCGGGTGGGAACGCGGAGCCGTCTCCCATGAAGGTGACCGTCTCCATGCCCGGACCCATCACCACGGCCTGGGTCACCGCGCCGTCGGGCACCGCGCTCGAGCTGTACCCCATGCCGCCCAGGTCCATGCCGGTGCGGAGCGTCGAGGACAGCCATGCGGTGTCCACCCCGTCCGGAACCCGGTCCGGGATCTCCATGGTCCACGCGTAGTCGTCGATCACAGGTGTCGCGCCGTCCCAGTCGTCGCCCGATGCAGAGCCATCGGTGTCGTGATCGACCACCATGGCCTTGTCCTCGAAGCTGGGTCCCTGATCCGGCCACACGACGATGTATCTCTGTCCGTCGAGCACGTAGAGGTAGCGCCCCTGTGCGTCCGGTTCGAGCCTCGACCAGGTCCCGTCCGGAAGGACCACCACGACCGACTGCTCGGCGGCATCGGTGCGCAGGTCGATGTACGCGCGGAACGCGTACGGCGTGTCGCCGATCGCCGCGGCGTTCGGCGCGACGTACGGCAGCGTGGCGCAGCTCGAAGCGGAGGCCGACGCCGCAGGGACGACGGCGGGCTCCCCTCCCGCGGCGACGGCTGCCACGCCGACCGCGCCGACAGCGGCTGCCCCGACGACGCCGGTGCCCACTGCACGGCGGGCACGCCGGCGCCGCACGGCACCCGCCGCGCGCGCGGCGATCGCGTCATCGACGCCCGCGGCGTCGAGAGCGCCGGCATGAGCGGCGAACCCCTCACGCAACGCATCGTTCAGCTCGCGCATCATCGGCCTCCCTCGGTCCGCGCCTCGACCAGCACGTTCGCGTGGTCCTCATCCCAGTCCGTGGTGACGTCCAGCAGCGGCGCGAGCTGCGCCACCGCATCGTGCAGATACCTCTTCACGGTGCCCTCGGCGATCCCGAGCCGCGCCGCGATCTGCGGCACCGTGAGGTCGTCGAAGAAGCGCAGCACCACGCACACCTGGGTCCGCGGGCTCAGCTGGCGCAACGCGTGGCGGACGTCGAGGCCGGCATCGACATCCGGCGTGCGGGACGGCCTCTCGTACGCCCGGTCCAGGGCGCGTCTCCGGCTCGCGGCGGAGCGGGCGCGATCGATGACGATGCTCGGCATCGCGGAGCGCACGTAGGCCTCGGCCTCGCCCACCGAGTGCAGACGGCGGGGCCGGGAGAACACCTTGACCAGCGCATCGTGCACCAGGTCCTCGGCGTCGCCATCGCGCCCCACCAGCAGTGCGGCGTACGCGATGAGACGAGCCCCTCGCTCTCGCATCAGCTCCTCGACGAGCCCGTCCCATCGCGCCACCGGCGTCCCCCCTCGATCCCTCAACCGCCTCACCCTCCTGAACGGAGGTGGCGCGCGAAACGTTGGTGCAGGTCCTGACAGTTCCAACGGAACTCGGCCCGACACGCCGGGGATCCGGGCACGATGCACGGGTTCCGACGGCGTGTCGCCGCGAGATCCGTTGGGAGTGTCAGCGGGGTTAGGCCGCGCGGGCGACCAGGGCGTCCGCGAAGGTGCGCAGCGCACCCGATGCGTCGCCCTCAGGCAGGCGCGCGATCGCGTCCTTCGCCTTGCGCGCCCACTGCTGCGCAAGCTCCGCGGTCTGGTCGACCACGGTGTGCGCGGCGAGCCGCTCGACCACGGAGGCGAGGGCGTCATCGGAGGACAGGTCGCCGTCGATGTCCGCGAGCAGCGCGACGTCGGCCTCCGAGGCGGACCCCGAGGCGACCAGGCGACGGAGCAGCAGCACGGGCATGGTGGGCACGCCCTCGCGCAGATCCGTGCCGGGGGTCTTGCCCGTCGTGGCGGCGTCGGAGCGCACGTCGATGACGTCGTCGGCGAGCTGGAAGGCCACGCCGGCCGCCTCGCCGTACGCGGTGACCTGGCTCACCACGGAGGCCGGGCAGCCGCCGAACATCGCGCCGAGGCGCGCCGAGGTCGCGATGAGCGAGCCCGTCTTGTCCGCGAGCACCTGGAGGTAGAACGCGATCGGGTCGTCCGCCTCGGACGCGCCCACGGTCTCGTGCAGCTGTCCCAGGCACAGGCGTTCGAAGGTCTCGGCCTGGATGCGCACGGCGTCGGGACCCAGCCCCGCCACCACGCGCGAGGCGCGCGCGAAGAGCAGGTCACCCGTGAGGATCGCGACGGAGTTGCCCCACACCTCATGAGCGGAGGGCGCGCCGCGACGCGTGGGCGCGGAGTCCATGACGTCGTCGTGATAAAGCGTCGCGAGGTGCGTCAGCTCGCACACCACGGCGGCGTCGAGCACCTCGGGTCGCGCACCGTCGCCCAGCTGGGCGCACAGCAGCGTCAGGACGGGCCGCAGCCGCTTGCCACCCGCGTCGACCAGATGGCGCGACGTGGTGTCGGCGAGCTTGTCGGACTGCGAGACGGCGTCGCGCAGGCGCTCCTCCACGAGCTCGAGGCGCGGCAGCAGCTCCGCCTCGAGCGCATCGTTCCCGATCGCCAGGGTCGCCATGGGCTAGCCCGCCGCCCCCAGCAGGAGGACGCCCGCGTTCTCGAACACGGACAGCACAGGTCCGGGCACGATGCCGAGCAGCAGCACGGCCGCGGCGGTGAGGATCACCACCGTGCGCGCGTACGGGCTGAACTCGATCTCGATCGCGTCCTCCTGGCCCTCGGGCACATCGGTGAGGAACATCAGCACGATGAGGCGCACGTAGAAGAACGCCGCGGCGGCCGAGGCCACGACCGCGATGAGCACGAGCGGCCACGCGCCCGACGAGATCGCCGCGGCGAACGCGACGAACTTGCCGACGAAGCCCGCGGTGAGCGGGATGCCCGCGAACGACAGCAGGAACAGCGCCATCGCGCCCGCGAGCAGCGGCGAGCGCTTCCCGAGACCGGCCCACTGGCCCAGGCGGGTCGCCTCGCCGAGCACCGTGCCGTCCTCGGCGCGCTCGCGGACCTGCGAGATCACGGCGAACGCACCCATGGTCGCGAGACCGTAGGAGGCGAGGTAGAAGGGAAGCGCGCTGAGCGCTCCGTCCGGGAAGCCCGCGAACGCCACGAGGATGAAGCCCGCGTGCGCGATCGACGAGTACGCGAGCATGCGCTTGAGGTCCGTCTGGACCAGCGCGACCACGGTGCCGAGCAGCATCGAGGCGATCGCCACGATCCAGAACAGGAGCGACAGCTCCCACTCGAGCGCGTAGAGCGCCTCGTACACCACGCGGATGAGCGCCGCAGTGGCGGCGGCCTTGGTCGCGGCACCCATGAACGCGGTGACCGGGGTCGGCGCGCCCTGGTAGGCATCCGGAGTCCACGAGTGGAACGGCACGGCGCCGATCTTGAACATCAGGCCGACGATCACCATGACGGCGCCGGCGAGGATGAGCGGGTCCAGCCCGGTCGCGGACGCGATCCCGGCGGCGACGCCTGCGTACGCGGTGGTGCCGGTCGCGCCGTAGAGGAACGCGGCGCCGAACAGCAGGATCGCCGAGGAGAACGCGCCGAGCAGGAAGTACTTGAGCGCGCCCTCGTGCGAGAGGAAGCGACGGCGGCGCGCGAGCGCGACCAGGATGTACAGCGGCAGCGAGAAGACCTCGAGCGCGACGAACAGGAAGATGAGGTCCGTCACCGCGGTGAAGAGCATCATGCCGCCCACCGCGAACAGCGCGAGCGGGAAGACCTCGGTCACCTGGAAGCCCTTGCGGCGCGCGATCGTCTCCTCGGTGGAGCCGGGCGCGACCGAGCCGAGCGGCGTGAACGCCTCCTCACCGGCGCGGGTACGGGACGCGAACAGCAGCGTGCCGAGCACGCCGAACACCAGGATGAGGACCTGCCACGCGAGCGCCTGACGGTCGACGGTCATCATGTCCGCAAGCACCACGGTGCCCGCGCCGTCGAGCATGGCCCACTGGACCACGGCGGTGCCGAAGGCGGCGAGCAGAGCCGCCAGCGCCAGGGTGAGCTGCGCGACGCGGCGACGCTCGGGCGTCCTCACGAAGGACTCGACCAGGATGCCTGCGGCCGCCGCGCCGAGCACGATGATGAGGGGCGCGAGCGGCGCCCATGCGATCTCGGGGGTCACGAAGCTCACTCGCCTGCCTCCTGAACGGGAACGGTCGACACGATGTCGGCCGAGGGCTCGCTGAGCACGTCGATCGCGATGCCCGGCAGGAAGCCGAGCACCAGCATCAGCGCGATCAGGGGCCACAGCACCACGCGCTCGCGGCGCGTGAGCTCACGGAACGTGGGCCGGGCCTCGGGCACCGGTCCGGTGAACACCTTCTGGTAGGTCAGCAGCACGTAGAGCGCCGCGAGCACCACGCCGAGCGTCGCGACGATCACCGCGGCCTTGGCGACGGAGAACGCCCCGACGAGCACCATGATCTCCGAGATGAACGGCGACAGGCCGGGAAGGGCGAGGGCGCTCAGGCCGATGACCAGGAACGTGCCCGCGAAGACCGGCACCACCTTCTGGAGGCCGCCGTACTCGGTGACGTCCGCGGTGCCGCGGCGGTGGATGAGGAAGCCGACCGCGAAGAACAGCGCTCCCGTCGAGAGACCGTGGTTGAACATGTAGAGCGCGGCGCCCTCGACCGAGGTCTGCGTGAACGCGAAGATGCCGAGCACCATGATGCCGAAGTGGCTCACCGAGGTGAAGGCCACCAGGCGCAGCATGTTGCGCTGCCCGATCGCGAGCAGCGCACCGTAGATCACGGAGATCACGGCGAACACGATGATGACCGGCGCGGCCCACTCGGCCGCCTCCGGGAACAGCGCGACGCACAGCGTGAGCATGCCGAACGTGCCGATCTTGTCGAGCACGGCGACCAGCAGCGCGGTGGTGCCCGGGCGCGCGTTCTCGGCGACCGTGGGCAGCCACGTGTGCAGCGGGACCATCGGCGCCTTGATGGCGAAGGCGAAGAAGAACGCGAGGAAGATCAGCCGCTCGGTGGACGCCGACATGTCGAGGGCGGTGAGGTTGTCCGTGAGGAACGCCTCCTCGCCGCCGGGACCCTGGAAGTACAGCGCGACGACGCCGACGAGCATGATGAGCCCGCCGACGAGCGAGTACAGGAGGAACTTCACCGCGGCGTAGCGGCGCTGGAGGCCGCCGAACGAGCCGATGAGGAAGTACAGCGGGATGAGCATCGCCTCGAACAGCACGTAGAAGAGGAAGACGTCGCGGGCGGCGAAGATGCCGACCATGAACGCCTCGCTCAGCAGCACGAGCGCGAGGTAGTGCGTCCGGCGGGCCGGGTCGCGGTCCTCCCACCAGCCCGCGAGGATCGCGAGCGGCGTCAGCAGCGCGGCGAGCACGACCATGAGGAGGCCGATGCCGTTGACGCCGAGCGCCCAGCTCGCGCCGATCTGCGGGATCCACGCGTAGGTCTCGGAGAACTGGATCTCCCCGGCGGTGGCCGTGTCGAACTGCAGGAACAGCGCGACGGCGAGCGCGAGCTCGAGCACCGTGATGCCGAGCGCGATCTCGCGCACCCGCTCACGCGCGCCCGACGGCAGCGCCCACAGCACGGCGGCTCCCACGGCGGGGAGCGCGACCATGACGGTCAGGATCGGGAACATGGTTTAGAGACCCCCCTGGACCACGACGAGGATGACGATGACAAGGCCCACCAGCATGGTCAGCGCGTACGAGCGCACCTGACCGTTCTGCGTCTTGCGCACGGACTCTCCGGTGCGCGCCCAGCCGCCGGCCGTCTTGTCGACGGCCGCGTCGACGAGCGCCGCATCGGCGTACACGAGCGTCCGCGTGAGGTGGGTGCCGGGGCGCTCGAAGACGCCGCGGTTGACCGAGTCCTGGAACATGTCGTTGCGCGCGGCGATGGTCGCGAGCGATGCCGCGGGGGCCACCTCGGGCACGTCGGCCGCGCCGTACTTGCGCCAGGCCGCCCACACGCCGAGCGCGACCAGCACGAGCGTCGCGATCATGATGACCGGCACCGGCAGCACGGGCTCGTGGTGCTCGGCGTGGCCGGTCACCGGCTCGAGCCACGTGGAGAAGCGGTCGCCCATCGCGAGGAACAGGCCCAGGAACGCCGAGCCCACCGCGAGGATGATCATCGGCACCGTCATGAGGGCCGGCGACTCGTGCGGGTGCTGGTCGTCGGTCCAGCGCGCCTTGCCGTGGAACGTCATGAAGAACAGGCGCGACATGTAGAAGGCCGTGAGGCCCGCACCGATGAGCGCGGCGCCGCCGAGGATCCAGGGCTGAGCGCCCTCGCCCACGAAGGCGGCCTCGATGATCTTGTCCTTGGACCAGAAGCCGGAGAACGGCGGGACGCCCAGGATCGCGAGCCAGCCCAGGCCGAACGTGACCCAGGTGGTGACCATCGCGGTGCGCAGCGCGCCGAAGCGGCGCATGTCGACCTGGTCGTTCATGCCGTGCATCACGGAGCCCGCACCGAGGAACATGCCGGCCTTGAAGAAGCCGTGCGTGACCAGGTGGAAGATCGCGAAGGCGTAGCCGATCGGCCCCAGGCCCGCGGCGAGCATCATGTAGCCGATCTGCGACATGGTCGAGGCGGCGAGCGCCTTCTTGATGTCATCCTTCGCCATGCCGATGAGCGCGCCCAGGATGAGCGTGAAGGCACCGATCGCGGCGACCGTGGTCTGCGCGGCGGGGGCGCCCGCGTAGATGGGAGCCGAGCGGACGATGAGGTACACGCCCGCGGTCACCATCGTCGCGGCGTGGATGAGCGCCGACACGGGGGTCGGGCCCGCCATCGCGTCGCCCAGCCAGGACTGCAGCGGGAACTGGGCCGACTTTCCGCACGCCGCGACGAGCAGCGCGAGGCCGATCGCGGTGAGCTGCGCGGTGGTCGCGCCGTCCGCGGCCGCGAACACGCTCTCGAAGTCGAGCGCGCCGAAGTACGTGAACATGAGGCCCATCGCGATGATGAGGCCCATGTCGCCGACGCGGTTGACCACGAACGCCTTGTTGGCGGCGGTCGCGTACTCGGGCTTGTGGTTCCAGAAGCCGATGAGCAGGTACGAGGCGAGGCCCACGCCCTCCCAGCCGACGAACAGCAGCAGGTACGAGTCCGCGAGGACCAGCAGCAGCATCGCCGCGACGAAGAGGTTGAGGTACGCGAAGAAGCGACGACGCGAGGGGTCGTGCTCCATGTACGCCACCGAGTACAGGTGGATGAGCGTGCCCACGAACGTCACGAGCATGACGAACGTCATCGACAGCGGGTCCACCAGGAGACCCGCGTCGAGGTTGAGCTCGCCGCCGGGGATCCACGAGAAGAGGTGGACCGCGTGCGAGCGGTCGTGCGAGTCGAGGCCGAGCATCTGGATGAGCGCGACGAGGCCGACCAGGAACGCGGTGCCCGAGGCGGCGACGCCGACCCAGTGACCCCACGGGTCGAGGCGCTTGCCGCCCAGGAGCAGGAACGCGCTGCTGGCCAAGGGCACGGCGATGAGGAGCCAGGTGAGATCAAGCATGGTCAGCCCTTCAGCTCAGCGGGTTCGTCGAGCGAGATGGTCTGGCGCGCGCGGAACACGGCGATGATGATCGCGAGCCCCACCACGACCTCGGCCGCGGCGACGACCAGGACGAAGAACGCCATGATCTGCCCGTCGATCTCACCGTGGATGCGGGAGAAGGCCACCAGGGCGAGGTTCGCGGCGTTGAGCATGAGCTCGACGCCCATGAACGCGATGATCGCGTTGCGGCGCAGCAGCACGGCTGCCGCGCCGATCGCGAACAGCACGCTCGCGAGGATGACGAAGTTGATGGGGTCCATCAGCGGTCGCCCTCCTTGCGCGACGGGTCCTCGAGCTGGGCGCGGAACTCTGCGCCGTCCTGGGTCTGGTTGCGGATCTTGAGCACGCGGGAGACCGAGTGATCGATCGGCTGACCCTCAGGGTCGAGAGCGGGCACGTCGAGCGCGTTGTGACGCGCGTAGACGCCCGGCATGGGCTTGTTGACCGGGTCGGCACCCACCCGCACGCGGTCGCGCTGGACCTCGAGCTGGGTGCGCCGCGGGCGCAGTCGCGGCGTGTGCGTGAGCACCAGCGCGCCGACCGCCGCGGTGATGAGCAGGAAGCCCAGCACCTCGATCACGAGCACGTACTTCTCGAAGAGCATGACCGCGACGACGTCGGGCTCGCCCGTCACCGGGGCGTCGGACACCGCGATGGTGACGCGACCGACGATCGAGACGAGGAAGGCGCCCAGGCCGGCGGCCGTGAACAGCCCGATCCAGCGCTGGCCGACGATGGTCTCCTTGAGGTCCTCGCGCTGGTCGACGCCGACCAGCATGAGCACGAACAGGAAGAGCATCATGACCGCGCCGGTGTAGACGACGATCTGCACCATGCCCAGGAACGGCGCGCCCAGCGTGACGTACGCCGTGGCGAGCCCGACCATGACGAGCACGATCGACATCGCGACGTGCACGGCCTTGCGGGCGAACAGCAGGGACAGCGCCGGGATCACGGTGATCGCGGCGATGATCCAGAACAGGACGGGGTTGACCATCAGATCTGACCCCCGCCCGAGTAGCCGACGCGTGCGCTGCTCATGGCGCCGGCCGCGTGCTGCGGCGACGTGTAGCGGACCTGGTGCGGCGCATCGTCCTCGACCGGGGCCTTGCCGCGGTTCTCGGGGAGCGTCGCATCGTCCGGGCGCTGCTCGCGCACCCACTCCACCTGCTCCTCGACGGGGCCGGTGACCTCGCCGCGGTAGTAGGAGCCGTCGGTGGTGCCGGGCACCATCGGGTGCGGCGCCGCGAGCATGTTCTTGCCCATGGGGGCCAGAAGGTCCTGCTTCTCGTAGATGAGGCCCTCGCGCGTGGGACCGGCGAGCTCGTACTCGTTGGTCATGGTGAGCGCACGCGTGGGGCACGCCTCGATGCACAGGCCGCAGAAGATGCAGCGCAGGTAGTTGATCTGGTAGACGCGGCCGTAGCGCTCGCCGGGGCTGACCTGGTTGTCGGGCGTGTTGGAGTCCGCCTCGACGTAGATCGCGTCTGCGGGGCACGCCCACGCGCACAGCTCGCAGCCGATGCACTTCTCGAGGCCGTCGGGGTGACGGTTGAGCTGGTGCCGGCCGTGGTAGCGCGGCATGGTCGGCACCTTGACCTTGGGGTACTGCTCCGTCACGGTGGGACGGAAGAAGTTCCTCAGGGAGACGCCGAAGCCGGCCACGGGCGCGAGCGCCTCGAGGAACGGCCCGCGCTTGGGGAAGTTGGACTCGAAGGTCTCGCGCTCGCCGTCGCGCTCGCGGTTGACCTTCCAGACGTCGTCGGACCCGCTCACTCGGAGTCCTCCTCTCGTGAGCCGACATGCGCGTCGACCGTGCGGCCCGAACGCGGCGAGGGGGGAAGCACCTGGTGCGGCATCGGCGGGACGGGGTAGCCGCCCGCGAACGCGTCGAGCACCTCGGGCTCGGCGTCCTCGTCGGCGCCCTCCTCCGCCTTGGCCTGCGCGTCGGAGACGAAGCTCCACACCGCGACGACCAGGAGGATGGCGATCAGCCCGGCGACCGCGTCGTAGACGTTGAGGTCGCGGTTGTAGTGGTCGAAGGCCGCGCGGCCCACGGCGAAGAACACCACCCAGCCGAGGCCCACCGGGATGAGCACCTTCCAGCCGAACTTCATGAACTGGTCGTAGCGGAAGCGCAGCACCGAGCCGCGGATCCACACGAACACGAACATGAGCAGCCAGATCTTCGCGATCAGCCACAGCGGCGGGAAGATGCCGGTGTTGAGGAGCTCGTGGCCGGGCCAGGAGGCCGGCCACGGGGCGTGCCAGCCGCCCAGGAACAGCGTCGAGGCGACCGCCGAGACGTTGATCATGTTCATGTACTCGGCGAGGAAGAACCACGCGAACTTCATGGACGAGTACTCGGTCATGAAGCCGGCGACCAGCTCGCCCTCGGCCTCGGGGAGGTCGAAGGGCAGGCGGTTGGTCTCGCCGACCATCGAGATGACATAGAGGATGAACGCCGGGAACAGCGGCCAGATCCACCAGCGGTCGGTCTGCGCCTCGACGATGCCCGACGTGCTCATGGTGCCCGACAGCAGGAACACCGTGACGAGCGAGAGGCCCATGGCGAGCTCGTAGGAGATCACCTGGGCCGTCGAGCGGATCGCACCCATGAGCGGATACGTCGAGCCCGAGGCCCAGCCGCCGAGCACGATGCCGTACACGCCCACCGCGGCGCACGCGAGGATGAACAGCACCGCGACCGGGAAGTCCGTGAGCTGCAGCGCAGTCTCGATGTCGGTGCCGGGGATGTGAGTCACGGGGCCGAAGGGGATCACCGAGAAGATCAGCAGCGCGCTGAACACCGAGATCATCGGCGCCGCGATGTAGAGGATCTTCTCCGAGGCCCGGACGGTGATGTCCTCCTTGAACAGGAGCTTCATCGCGTCCGCGACCGACTGGAGCAGGCCGAACGGGCCGAGGCGGTTCGGTCCGGGGCGCTCCTGCAGGCGGCCGATCACGCGGCGCTCGAACCACACCGCGAACAGCACGGAGGTCAGCAGGAAGACGACGATCAGCACGGCCTTGACGATGACCAGCCACAGCGGGTCGGCGGCCAGCGCCTCCGCCACGGGGACCGTGGACGCGGGCAGGACGGCCATCATGCGGCTCCCTTCACGGAGACGACGGCGCCGGCGGTCGCGCGAAGGTCGCGCGCCACCCAGGAGCCGGGGGACTTGGCGGGCACCCACACCACGCCGTCGGCCATGTCGGTGACCACCACGGGCAGCTCGATGCTGCCCGCGTCGGTCGACACCGCGACGGAGGCCGTGGCGCCGATCGCATCGGCCGTGGCCTGCGACATGCGCGCGACCGCGACCCGACCGGTGCCGGCGAGGTAGGGCTCGCCCTCCTGCAGCGCGCCCTCGTCGACCAGCTGGTGCCAGGTCGCGAGCACGGCCGTGCCCTTCTTGGTGCGGGCCTTGCCGGCGGCGCGGGCCTTGGGGCCCGCGGGGCGCTCGGCGTCGGCCGCGGCACCCAGGGCCGCGAGCTCGGCGTTGACAGCCTCGACCGTGGCGGTGCCGAGCTCGACGCCCCACTCGCGGGCGAGCAGGTCGAGCACCCGGTGGTCGGACATCGCGTCGGTGCGGATCGCCGTGGCGAAGCTGCGCAGGCGACCCTCCCAGTTGACGAACGTGCCGGACTTCTCCGACGGCGGCGCGACGGGCAGCACCACGTCCGCGGCCTCCGCGATCTCGCTGCGACGGACCTCGAGGGAGACCACGAATCCCGTGCGCTCGAGCGCGGTCGCGACATCGCCCGTGAGGTCGGAGGCGCTCACGCCGCCGACGATCAGCGCGCCGATGCCGCCCTCGGCGGCCTCCTCGATGATCGCGTTGGTGTCGCGTCCCTTGGCGGTGGGAAGCGCGTCGACGCCCCATGCCTTGGCGACGGCCTCGCGGGCGCCCTTGGCGGTCGCCGCGCGACCGCCCGGGAGCAGGCCCGGAAGCGCGCCCGCCTCGACGGCACCACGCTCGCCCGCGCGGCGCGGGATCCACGCGAGGCGGGCACCGGTGGACGATGCGAGGTCGAGCGCGGCGACGAAGGCGCCGGCGGCCTCGGCCACGCGCTCGCCCAGCACGATGACCGCGCCGGGCTGGGAGATCGCGTCGCGGACGCCCTCGGGGAGGTCGGCCAGGGCCGAGGCCTCGCGGCCGGGGACGGCCTCGACCAGCGAGGCGCCGAGCTTCTGGGCTCCGCGCGACAGGTACGGCGCGACCGCGACCACCTGCTGGCGGCCGAGCGACTTGCGCAGGCGCAGGAACACCACGCCGCCCTCGTCCTCCGCCTCGAAGCCGACCAGCAGCACGGTCGGGGCCTTCTCGAGCTCGCCGAAGGTCACACCCAGGCCCGTGCCCGCGACCTGCGAGCCGAGGAAGGCCTGCTCCTCGTCGCTCACGGCGCGCGCACGCGCGTCGACGTCGTTGGTGCCCAGCACCACGCGCGCGAGCTTCTGGTAGGCGTAGGCGTCCTCGAGCGTGACGCGACCGCCCACCAGGACGGCGGCGCCGCGCGCCGCGCCCTCGGCATCGGCCGCCGTCGCGGCCTTGATGCCGGCGGCCGCGGCCGCGAGGGCCTCGGGCCACGAGGCCTCGACCAGCTCGCCGTCCTTGCGCACCAGCGGGCGCGTGATGCGGTCGGAAAGGTTCTGCCACGCGAAGGCGAAGCGGTCCTTGTCGGAGATCCAGTCCTCGTTGACCACCGGGTCGTTGTCGGCGAGGCGACGGAGCACCTGGCCGCGGCGGTGGTCGATGCGGATCGCGGAGCCCGACGAGTCGTGCTCGGAGATCGCCGGCGAGGACACCAGGTCGAACGGGCGCGAGCGGAAGCGGTAGGCCGCGGAGGTGAGCGCGCCCACGGGGCAGATCTGCACCGTGTTGCCGGAGTAGTACGAGGAGAAGGCCTTGCCGGCCTCGTCGACGGTGGCCGCGCCCACGGGGCGGTAGCCGTCGAAGTCGAGCACGTCCTCGTCGAACGTGCCGATCTGCTGCTGCGCGCCGCGGTTCTGGAGGTCGATGAACGCGTCGCCCGCGATCTCCTTGGAGAAGCGCGTGCAGCGCTGGCACAGGACGCAGCGCTCTCGGTCGAGCAGGATCTCCGAGCTGAGCGGCAGCGGCTTCTCGAAGACACGCTTGACGTCGACGAAGCGCGTCTCGGGGCGGCCGTGGCTCATCGCCTGGTTCTGGAGCGGGCACTCGCCGCCCTTGTCGCACACCGGGCAGTCGAGCGGGTGGTTGATGAGCAGCAGCTCCATCACGCTCTTCTGCGCGCGGTCCGCCTCCTCGGAGGTGTGCTGCGTGTTCACCACCATGCCGGGGGTGACCGTCATCGCGCACGAGGGCTGCGGCTTGGGGAACGCGCGCAGGTTGCCGTCGGGCCCCGGGGACGCGACGTCGACCAGGCACTGGCGGCACGCGCCCGCGGGCTTGAGCGCGGGGTGGTCGCAGAAGCGCGGGATCTCGATCCCGATCTGCTCCGCCGCGCGGATGATGAGCGTGCCCTTGGGCACCGTGACCTCGGTGCCGTCGATGGTCAGCGTGACGGTCTCGACGGCCTCCGTTGCCGGCTTGTCCGCGGTCGCGGTCATGCGTGCGCCTCCTCGGTGGCGGGCGTGTCGGAGTACTCGAAGAGTGCCGACGCCGCGTGATCGAACGGGCATCCGCCCTGCGTCACGTGGGCCTCGTACTCCTCGCGGAACAGCTTGATGGACGAGTTGATCGACGAGGTCGCGCCGTCGCCGAGCGCGCAGAACGAGCGTCCCAGGATCGAGTCGCACGTGTCGAGCAGCTGCTGGATGTCGGCCTCGGTGCCCCGGCCGCCCTCGATCCGCTTGAGGATCTGGGTGAGCCAGAACGTGCCCTCGCGGCACGGCGTGCACTTGCCGCAGGACTCGTGCTTGTAGAACTCGGTCCAGCGCGTGACGGCACGGACCACGCACGTGGTCTCGTCGAAGATCTGCAGCGCGCGCGTGCCGAGCATCGAGCCCGCGGCGCCCACCGCCTCGTAGTCGAGCGGGGTGTCCAGCTGCTCGGCGGTGAACATCGGGGTGGACGATCCGCCGGGGGTCCAGAACTTGAGCTCGTGGCCCTCGCGGATGCCGCCGGCGAGCTCGAGGAGCTCGCGCAGCGTGATGCCCAGCGGCGCCTCGTACTGGCCGGGACGCTTCACGTGACCGGACAGCGAGAAGATGCCCATGCCCTTCGAGCGCTCGGTGCCCATCGCGGTGAACCACTCGACGCCGTTGCCGATGATCGACGGCACCGACGCCACCGACTCGACGTTGTTGACCACGGTCGGGCGCGCGTACAGGCCGGCGACCGCGGGGAACGGCGGCTTGAGGCGCGGCTGGCCGCGGCGGCCCTCGAGCGAGTCGAGGAGCGCGGTCTCCTCGCCGCAGATGTAGGCGCCGGCGCCCGAGTGGACGGTGACGTCCAGGTCGAAGCCGCTGCCGTGGATGTTCTTGCCCAGGTGGCCGGCCTCGTACGCCTCGCGCACCGCCTGCTGCATGCGGCGGTGGACGTGCGCGACCTCGCCGCGGATGTAGATGAAGGCGTGGTTGCAGCCGATCGCGAAGGACGTGATCGCGACGCCCTCGACCAGCGCGTGCGGCGCCTGGAGCATCGTCGGGATGTCCTTGCACGTGCCCGGCTCGGACTCGTCGGCGTTGACCACGAGGTAGCGCGGCTTGCCGTCGTCCGGGGGCAGGAAGCCCCACTTCATGCCGGTCGGGAAGCCCGCGCCTCCGCGGCCGCGGAGGCCGGAGTCCTTGACCGCCTGGATGAGGTCGCCGGGCGCCATGCCGAGGGCCTTCTTCAGCGGCGCGTAGCCGCCGGCCTTCGTGTAGGTGTCGAGGCTCCAGGACTGGTCCGCGCCCCAGGTGGCGGTCAGCACCGGTGTCAGCGTGGTGGTCACTTCGCGCCCTCCGTCCAGCCCTGGCCCTTCGCGGCCTCGAGGCCGGCCAAGGCGGCCTCTCCGGCACCCTGGTCCTCGTTCGCGCGCCCGTCGTCGAAGCCCGCGAGCACGCGGGAGACCTGCTTGAACGAGCACACCTTGGCGGGGCCGCGCGTGGGGGCGACGTCCTTGCCCGCGATCAGGTCGTCCACGACCTGCTTGGCGGACTCGGGGGTCTGGTTGTCGAAGAACTCCCAGTTGACCATCATCACCGGGGCGTTGTCGCACGCCGCGTTGCACTCGAGACGCTCGAGGGTGATCTTCCCGTCCTCGGTGGTCTCGTCGTGGCCCACGCCGACGTGCTCCGAGAGCTCGTCCCAGATGCGGTCGCCGCCCATGACGGCGCACAGCGTGTTGGTGCACACGCCCACCTGGTACTCGCCGTTGGGACGGCGCTTGTACTGCGTGTAGAACGTCGCGACCGCGGAGACCTCCGCGGCCGTGAGCTCGACCTGGTCGGCGCAGAACTGGATGCCGTCGGGGCTCACGTAGCCGTCGACGGACTGGACCAGGTGGAGCATCGGCAGCAGCGCGGAGCGCTTGACCGGGTAGCGCGCGATGATCGCGGCCGCGTCCTCGGTCAGCTGCGCGAGCGTGGTCTCGTCGTAGGTCATCGGTCGACGCCTCCCAGCACCATGTCGATGGTGGCGATGGCGACCACCACGTCGGCGACCTGGCCGCCCTCGGTGAGGATGCCCAGCGCCTGAAGGTTGTTGAAGCCCGGGTCGCGGAAGTGCGCGCGCCACGGCTTGGTGCCGCCGTCCGAGACGAGGTGGACGCCCAGCAGGCCCTTGGGGCCCTCGATCGCCGAGTACACCTGGCCGGCGGGGACCTTGAAGCCCTCGGTCACCAGCTTGAAGTGATGGATCAGCGCCTCCATGGACTCGCCCATGATGTGGCGGATGTGGTCCAGCGAGTTGCCCTGGCCGTCGGAGCCGACCGAGAGCTGCGCGGGCCACGCGATCTTCTTGTCCGCGACCATGACGGGCTCGCCCTCGCTCGCCTCGAGGCGGTCGGCGCACTGGGCGACGATCTTGAGGGACTCGTAGCACTCCTCGAGGCGCAGCACCACGCGCGAGTACGCGTCGCCGTCCGTGCTGGTGGGCACCTGGAAGTCGTAGGTCTCGTAGCCGCAGTACGGCTCCGACTTGCGGAGGTCGTACGGCAGGCCCGCGGAGCGCAGGATCGGGCCGGTCACGCCGAGCGCCATGCAGCCCGCGAGGTCGAGGTTCGCGACGCCCTTGAGGCGGCCCTTGAAGATCGGGTTGGCGAGCTGGAGGTCGACGAGCTCGTCGAGCTTCTGCTTGACCTTGGGGATCATCTCGCGGATCGCCTTGACCGCGCCCTCGGGCGCGTCCTGGGCGACGCCGCCCGGGCGGATGTACGCGTTGTTGGTGCGCAGGCCCGAGATCATCTCGATGACGCGGAAGGTGTCCTCGCGCGCGATGAACGCGGTGGTCATGACCGTGGTCGCGCCCATCTCGTTGCCGCCGGTGCCGACCGCGACCAGGTGGGAGCCGATGCGCGTGAGCTCGGCCATGAGGACGCGCAGGACGTTCGCGCGCTCGGGGACGTCGTCGGTGATGCCTAGCAGCTTCTCGACGCCGAGGCAGTAGACCAGCTCCTGCGACATGGACGCGACGTAGTCCATGCGGGTGCAGAAGGTCACGCCCTGGGTCCAGGTGCGGTACTCCATGTTCTTCTCGATGCCCGTGTGGAGGTAGCCGATGCCGGCACGGGTCTCCGTGACCGTCTCGCCCTCGATCTCGAGCATGACGCGCAGCACGCCGTGCGTGGACGGGTGCTGCGGGCCCATGTTGACCACGATGCGCTGCTGGCCCAGGCGGGCGGCCTCGTCAGCGATCTCGCTCCAGTCGCCGCCGTAGGCGCTGTACTCGGGGGCGTCCGGGTCGTCCGTGAAGGCCCCGGTGGCGTGCGGTGCAGTCTGGGTCATCGGTACTGCCTCCGGTTGTCGGGCGAGGGGATCTCCGCGCCCTTGTACTCCACGGGGATGCCGCCGAGCGGGTAGTCCTTGCGCTGCGGGTGGCCTACCCAGTCGTCCGGCATCTCGATGCGGGCGAGCGAGGGGTGGCCGTCGAAGACGATGCCGAAGAAGTCCCAGGTCTCGCGCTCGTGCCAGTTGTTCATCGGGTAGACCGAGACGATGGACGGCATGTGCGGGTCGGCCTCGCTCACCGCGACCTCGAGGCGGAGGCGGCGGTTGTGCGTGATCGACTGCATCGGGTACACGGCGTGCAGCTCGCGGCCCGCATCGGCCGGGTAGTGCACGCCCGAGACACCGAGGCACATCTCGAAGCGCAGGTCCTGGTCGTCGCGCAGGTGCTGCGCGACCGCGAGCAGATGCTCGCGCGCGATGCGCAGCGTGAGCTCGCCGCGGTCGACCACCACGTGCTCGATGGCGGCCGCCGCATCGTCGCCCAGGAGCTCCTCGAGGACGTCGACGACGCCGTCGAACCACTCGCCGTAGGGACGCTCGGACGCGCCCGGCATCTGCACCGGGCGCACCAGGCCGTCGAAGCCCGAGGTGTCGCCCTGCGCGCCGAACTGGCCCTGACGGACGTTGATGAGCGTGATCTGGTCGCGGTCGCCGGGCTGGGGGCCGCCCTGCGGGGCCCCGGTGCCGGTGAGGTCCTGGGAGTCGCTCAACGCAGCAGGCCCTTCATGTCGGAGGTGGGGGTCGCGGTGAGCGCGGCGGCCTCGGCGGCGGCGGCGATCTCGCGACGGTTGCGCCCCATGGGGGTGCTCTTGACCTGCTCCTGGAGCTCCAGCAGCGCGTGGAGGAGCATCTCCGGGCGCGGCGGGCAGCCGGGCAGGTAGATGTCCACGGGGACGATGTGGTCGACGCCCTGGACGATTGCGTAGTTGTTGAACATGCCGCCCGACGAGGCGCACACGCCCATCGAGATGACCCACTTGGGCTCGGCCATCTGGTCGTAGACCTGGCGGACGATGGGCGCCATCTTGTTGGACACGCGGCCCGCGACGATCATCATGTCGGCCTGGCGCGGCGAGCCGCGGAAGACCTCGGAGCCCATGCGCGAGATGTCGAAGCGCGGGGTGCCCGTCGCCATCATCTCGATCGCGCAGCACGCGAGGCCGAACGTGGCCGGCCACAGCGAGCCCGCGCGCATGAAGCCCACGAAGTCCTCGACCATGCCGAGCATGAACGGGGGAGCGCTCTCCTCAATACCCATGTGTCAGTGCCTCAGTCCCACTCGAATCCACCACGGCGCCACTCGTACACGAACGGGATCGTGATGAGGGCGAGGAAGGTCATGATCGCGATCAGCCCGAACCAGCCGAGCGCGTCGTGCGCGACGGCCCACGGGTACAGGAACACGACCTCGATGTCGAAGACGATGAACGTCATGGCGACCAGGTAGTACTTGATCGGGATGCGACCGCCGCCGGCTGCGCCGGGCGTGGGCTGCAGGCCGGACTCGTAGCGGTCGAGCTTCGCGGCGTTCGCGCGCTTGGGCCCGAGGATCGAGCTGACGAACAGGCCGGCCCCTGCCAGCAGTCCCGCGATCACCATCATCACGATGATCGGCACGTACGGATTCACCGGAGATTCCTTCCGTCTTCCTCGAGGTCGCCGATGCCGTCAGGCCGCCGGAGCGACCCGAGTCAGGGCGGACAGCAGCTTGTCGGCCCAGTTGCCGCCATGCGGCTCGTAGACATCTGCCAGCAGTCTAGACGTGAATTCCATGACCAAAGGACTAGGAAGTCCGTACCGCGTGCACACCTTCATGACGGTCGGATGCTCGACCAGCGAGGCGAACACGCGTCCCAGCGAGTAGTAGCCGCCCAGATCGTCCTTCATCATCCGGGCATAGCTCGCCAGCGCGGCCTCCTGGTCCCGCGCGCCCGTCGCGTCGCGCCACGCGACGGCGGCCTCGGTGGCGCGCCGCGCGGCCTGCATCGCGTAGGCGATGCCCTCGCCGTTGAACGGGTTCACCATGCCGCCCGAGTCGCCCACGAGCATCATCCCCGGGACGTAGTGCGGCTGGCGGTTGAAGGCCATCGGGATCGCGGCACCCTTGATGTCGCCGACCTGCTCGCCGAGCTCCCAGTCCTCGGCCGAGTGGTCGAGCCAGTCGCGCAGCAGCGCGCGGTGGTCGAGCTTGGGCGGGGTGCCCTTCGCGCTGAGGGTGCCGAGGCCCACGTTGGCGGTGCCGTCGCCCAGCGGGAAGATCCACCCGTAGCCCGGGAGCAGGTTCGAGCGCCCGCGCTCGCCGTCCCAGATCTCGAGGTGGCCCTCCATCCACTCCTCCTCGTGCCGGGGGGTGGTGAAGTACGTGCGGACCGCGACGCCGAGCGGGCGGTTGTCCTTGCGCTCGATGCCGAGGCCCAGCGCGATGCGCGCGCTCACGCCGTCCGCGGCGATGACCAGGGGCGCGCGGAACTCGGTCGGCTCGCCGACCTTGCGCCCGCGCTCGTCCGTCTCGCGCGCGATCACGCCGACCACGCGGCCGCCGCCGGCGTAGCCGTCCTGGCGCTCGTCGCGGATGACCGACTCGACGTGCCAGCCCTCGCGGACCTCGGCACCCGCGGCGCGCGCGTGCTCGGCGAGGCGGTGGTCGAACTGCGCGCGCGGCAGCGACAGGCCGTAGTTCGGGAAGCTCTCGAGGTCGTGCCACGGGAACTCGAGGCGGTGACCGCCGCCGACCATGCGCAGGCCGTGGTTGGGGATCCAGCCCTCCTCGCGCGGCGTCGGCAGCCCGATGAGGTTGATCTCGCGCACCGCGCGCGGCGTGAGGCCGTCGCCGCAGACCTTCTCGCGCGGGAAGCGGGTCTTCTCGAGGGCGATCACGGAGAACCCCTCGGCAGCCAGGTAGCGGGCCGCGGCGGCACCGCCCGGCCCGGCTCCGATCACGATGACATCAGCCTCAGCACTCACCCGACAAGGGTAGAGGCGTGCGCACGATGCTCGGTGCGCCACGAGCCGGTCCCCGCTCAGGCGCCGTGGCGCTGCGCGCGGTCCGCCTCCGCCGCTGCGAGACCGCGCTGAGCGCCGAGCGCCATCTCCTCGGCTCCCGAGTAAGCCTGCACGGGGCCGATCGCGCGCTCCATCGCCCCCTGGAAGCGCTGCGAGATGCGGAGGCGCACGTGCGGGTGGTGCGCGGCGGCCTCGCGCAGCGCCCGGGCGATCGCGATGAAGTCATCCCTTCCGTGCGGCAGCGCAATGTCGTACGCGCCCTTGAACGCCTCGGCCGACTGGAGACCGTCCACCCCGAGCTGGACCCGGATGTGGTTCACGCCCAGCAGCGCGTTCTGCAGCAGGAGCGAGTTGAGCGCGCCGTGGCCGCCTACGCGCCCGTCGATCAGCACCAGGTCGATGCGGTGCCACGGCAGCAGCGCCGATCCGCCGACCACCAGACCGTCCGGCGAGACGCCGAGCGCCACGCGGGACGGGTCGAGCTCGCGCGGCACCGCGAACGCGCGGCGCACGTAGAAGGCCGCCGCCCCGACGAAGATGGCCGCGACGGCGAGCCCCCACCAGGCCTCGCCCACGACCGAGGCGTAGGCCAGGAAGGCCGCGAAGGCGGCGAGCAGGAGCGCCGTCGTCCAGCATCCCGCGGCGAGCCGGCCGGACCGGCCCGGCGCGTAGCGCACCTCGAGCATCGAGGGGCGCGAAGCGGGCGTCGAGGTCATCCCGCCAGGGCCTCGGACCCGAGCTTGGCGCGCCACCACGGCGGGATGTGATCGGCCTCGCGGCGGTTGAGGAACCACTCCATCTGCCACTCAAGATCGCTCAGCGGCGGGTCGAGCTCGCTCGGCTCGCTCGAATCGTCGACGTGGATCTCCACGGTGCCGCCTGGGACCAGCCAGGCATGGAGCCGTAGCCACGTCCCCATCTGCCGCGAGCACGAGGAACGCCGCAGTCCGGCCACCAGCTCCTCGATCTCCTGGGACGCCGGGAGCCGCGTCATCGGTCCCCACGGACCCGCGATCTCTCCCGCGGGGTGGTGAACCTCGACGACGAGTTGGACCCGGCGCAGCGCGAGCGCGCCAGAGACCGCCACCGCGGTGGCACCGTCCGCGAGGAAGGGCCGCATCGCCTGCTCGAGCCGCGCGGGCAGCGTCGACACGGCGAGCCGCCGCGCCCACTCCTGCCGACGTGCGTCCGTCGGTGCATCCGCCGTGGTCATGCGCGCAGCGACGGCGGGACGATGTCGGCGACGCCGTAGAGCGGCCGGCCCTCGGGATCACGGAACGAGCGGATGATGGCCTCCGTCTGCTCGAGCAGGACATGCGTGGCCTCGGCCGCAAGGTGCGGCACCAGCGCCGCGATGTACTCCTCGCCGACGCGCACGCCGATGCGACGCCGGTTCACGACCGTCACCTCGACGAGCGCGCACCGCGGGTCGATGTCCTCGCGGAACGGCGAGATGCCGACCACCGGCATCGCGCCGCGCGCGGCGGCCCCCAGCGCCCGCGCCATCCAGCGCTCGGCATAGGTCCACGATGCGAACCAGGCGCGATGGTCGAAGCCCGGACCGCGCTCCTGCTTCGCGAAGAGGTCGACGCTGCCGTCGGGGTTCGCCTGCCAGCGGTCGAACCCGTCCCACAGGTCCGGACCCACGTCGAGGCGCGAGCCGTCCTGGGCACGCTCCCACGCGAGGCCCGCGTCCTCCAGCAGCGCCATCATCTCCGGCGCGATCGCGATACCGCTCACGGCAGGAACACCTCGGCAACCACCTTCATGTCGATCAGGTCCTGGAGGGACACCGGCTCACCGAGCTCATCGAGCCAGCGCATCTGCATCCCTCCTCCGCCGCGACCCAGGGCGGGCGCGGCCTGCTCCACCACCATCGTGATGCCGAGGTCCGACATCCGGGCGTCCGCGTCGGACGCGAAGCGGTAGTGATGGACATCCTCGAACAGGGACTTGGGCGGCAGGCTCACCTGATCCATGCCGTAGTACGTCCCGTGGTCGATGGGGGCCGCGTACCCGCCGCCGGGGTAGCCGGCCCGCGTGAAGACGTCGCCGCCGAACACCGCCTCGTAGCTCGATGCCGTGGCCGCGCGCGTGGTGCCGGGCACGGCCCCGTGGTTGTCGGGCCACGCGTAGTCGGGCGAGCCGTCGGGACCCTGCACCATGTGCTCGTCGACGAAACCTCCGTAGTCGAGCAGTGCGCCGTCCGGGCCGGTGCCGAACAGCGTCGCGGGATCCACGGTCGTCTCCATCTCGATGAGCGTCGGCAGCGCTCGGCTGCCAGGGCCGCTCACCAGGGTATCGAGGTCGACATGCCCGCCGGTCGCGTGCGAGACGTCCTCGGGCGTCAGCGTCGGGATGTCCGGCAGCGTCGAGGGGCCCGGCACGGCGCCGACCGCATCGACCGCCGCGGCGACCTGCGCCGGGACGACGGGGTCGCCGGGGTGCCCCGCCTCGGCCGGTGCGGCCTCGAGCACGCCGTGCTGCGCTGCGGCCCCGTCGGCATCCGTGGCGTCCGTGGCGTCCGTGGCGTCCGTGGCGTCCGCAGCGTCGTCCGCGCCACCCTCGTGGCCGTCGCCCGCGGCATCGTGCGCGTCGCCGGCCTCCGGCTCCACCGTGTCCACGGCGCCGTCCAGGCCCGCGGGCTCGGTCGGGTGCGTGTCCATCCCAGCCTCGATGTGCGGGAGGCCTATCGCATCAATGTCTGCCTGCGATGGCGGCGCGATCTCGTGGATTGCCGTGGCCGAGGCCTGCGCTGCTTCCGCGCCGTCAGGCACGGCTCCCGTCTCAGGCCTCGTCAGCTCGGCGACGCCCGACGGTTCCCCGGGGTGCGCGGGACCGTCACCGCCGGATACCTGCGGGGCATCACCCTGCGGCGCGGATGGCGCGCCGCCGGGCTCCGACACGCCTCCGGGCACCTCTCCGCGGTTCTGCGGAGCGTCCGCGTCCGGCTTCGGAGCGACCGGATCCGCGGTCGCGGCCACCGCATCGGTGCCGCCCCGCACGGGCGCATCCGCGTCGATCGACGGCGCGCCCGTGCCAGCGCCCGCCGAGGAAGTCACGGGGACATCCGCGCTCCGCGCCGGCAGGTCCATCGACTCGGGTCGGAGCGCGGTGGTGTCGACCTGCCCGAGCTCCGTGTGAGCAGTGCCCCCGTCGACGGCGCGGTGCGCACGGAAGCGCGCTGCGGCGGTCCCGCTGACCCCGGCGCCGATGGTCCCGGCCACTGTGCCGATGAAGAGGTCCGACAGGCTGAACTGGTCGTCGGTGATGCCCAGCTGGATGCCGTACTCGGCGAAGCCGCTCACCTGAGCCGCAAGGACCTCGCCGGGCAGGTTGTCGAGCCACCTGAGCGACGTCATCCCGCCGCCGATCGCTCCGCCGACGCCGCCGGTGAGACCCGCGATGAAGATGTTGGTGTCGTCCTTGGTGAGCGGAGCGGCTGCGAACGCACCCGTGGCGCCCTTGATCGCCTCGAGGCCGACCTTGCTCGCCCGTGTGCCAGTGGTGAACGTGCGGCGCCACGCCTGCACGGCGCGGATACCCGCGAGGACCTCGTCGAGCCGCGTCGCGAACAGGCGCGCGACCGTCTTGAGCTTCATGATGATCGACGCGATCCGGGTGCCGTACCACGCGACCCTTCCCGCTCCGATAGCAGCGCCCGCAGCGCCGGCCGCGCCGAATGTCACGAAGCTGAGCGCAACGCTCACGCCCGCGGTCACCGCGAGCTCGACCGCGAGATCCTGAAGGAGGTCCAGACTCTGCTGCCGCGTGTCCTCGACCTGTTGGGCGTACTCCGAGCAAATCGAGGCGAGGCTGCTGTCGCTGCCGCCTGCATGATCGGCGAGCGACCTGAGGCTGTCCTCCAGGTCCTGGAGCGAGTCGACCAAGAGGGCCCGGTCGGGCGCAACCACGCCCGCTAGCAGGCTCGCGACCGCACCGATCTCGCGTGCCTCCACGCGGAGGTCGTCCGCGAGGGTGCCCCACGCGGAGGCGGCGGTGCGCAGACGGTCCACGTCGGCGTCGGGCCAGAACAGCGACCCAAGGAAGTCGATGACCAGCTCGAGGCCGGGCACCGGCATCGGGTTGCCCCCCGAGGACGTAGGAGGCATCGGGGGGCAAAGGGCCGGCGGGGCTCCGGGGTCCTCGAAGCCGGGCCCGGTCTCGTCCTTCCCGTACGCAGCACGGTCGGCTGCCGCGTGTAGCCCACCGATCTCCACGAGTCTCCTGGCCACGGCACGCTTCGCATCTGCCACGTCGAACAGCACCGTGAAGACCGAGGCGGCCGCAGAGTCGTATGCCTGTGCGAAGCGCTCGCCGCCGTCATCCGACCCGGCCATGTTGTACCCACCCGCAAGCCCGGAGGATGCCGACGCGATGACTCGGCGGAGCGACGCCTCACGCCTCAGCGCGGCGTCGGACGCGGCGACGTAGTCGCGCGGATCGAGATCGAGGCGTGTCATGGCGGTGGGGCGTCAGCCCGCCACCTCCTTCGCCTGATCGATGGCTGCTTCGTAGGCCTGGCGCGCCGCGTGGACCCATGCGGCGAGCGCGTCGGTGCGGTCACGAAGCGCGAGTGCACCCACCGCCCACACGCCGACCTCGTCGATGAACTCGCGCGAGGCCTGGCCGGACCAAGAGGCGAGGAGGGCGCTGCCATGGTTGGTCGCGGAGCGCTCGAAGGCCGTAAGGAAGTCGGTGAGGTCGTCGAGGGTCCGCTTGAGCGTGTGAAGGTCTGCGGTGTCGACCGTGTGGCGGGTCATGAGGCTTCCCGCCTGCCGTCCGGCTCGCCGTCCGGGCTCGCGCCGGGCTGACCCGTCGAGGTCCCTATCGCGCTCGCGGCGGTCTGGGCGACGGCGGTGCGCGCGACCTCGACCTGCTCGTACCCGCCTTCTGCGGCACGCATGCGTGCCACCAGCGACGTCAGCGCCACCTGGACCGCCGCGGCATCCGTGAGCAGTCCCTGCCACGCGGACGCGAACTCGTCGGCGGCGTCACCGGTCCACGAGGCTCCCACCACGCCGGACACCGACGCGTTGGCGACATCGAGACGTGCGCCGAGATCATGCAGCAGGCCCTGCAGCAGGTCCGCCGTCGTCGCGACCTGGCCTGTCGAGACGGAGAATCGAGACATGCGCGCTCCTCAGCACCATGGCTCCGGGAGCAGTCGCCCCCCGACGCCGATCTAGCCGCGGAACGAGTTCGCGATGTTGCCCTCGGACTCCTCGTACGCGAGCGCAGTCTTTGCGAGTTGGTCGGCGATGCCCACCAGGGACTCCTTCAGCTGCAGACCGGCCGTGTCCCACTGCTCGTAGAGGTCCATGAAGCTCTGCGAGGCCGCACCGCCCCAGTCGCCAGCAACGAGCCCGCTCACCATCGACTTGAGGTTTGCGAGGTGCGACTCGATCTGCGTCGCTCCCGACGACAGCTGGTTCGCGACGCTCGACAGCGACTCCGACGTGACCTTGATGTCAGCCATGAACATTCCCCCGGTGATGACCGCGTATTGATGCGTGCGGCCAACCTAGCGGACCGCGGCCTCCCCAGCCAACCACCGAAACTGGTGATCTACCTCACAATTCGCGCATCGGCCCGCTACTGCGCACTCGGTGCGAAGCCCAGGGCATCGGCCATCCACGGGCGTCCGGGGTTGAGCAGCTCGACCGGCCTGCCATGACGCTGCGCGGCCTCCTTCACGTGGCGCGCGATCGCCACGTACTCCTGTTCGCCACCCCGCAAGTCGCACTGGAACGCGGTCGCAGACGCCTTGACGAAGAAGGGGCGCTCCTGCGACCACTCCCCCGTCCGAGTCACCACGATGCAGTTCTCGGTGATCTTGATCGCCCGCTCGAGCGCGGCGGACTGAGCAGGCGCCGTGTTCATGCACCGGAACGTCACCTTCTCCACCTCGCCCCAAGGGATGAGGCCGGAGCCGGGGACGCGCAGACCCGCCTCGGACACGCCGATGGCGACCTTCCCCTCGGCCGTGAACTGACCGATGCCGCCGGCCAGGCCGCCGAGCGCCTTGACGAACGGGATCAGCGCGAGCCCGCAGACGATCAGCCGCACCACGAGGTTGACGTCGGTCGCCATGAGGATGACGGCCGCCGCGGCACCCGCGATGAGCAGCACCGCTCCCGACTTCAGCATGGTCGCGATCCCCGCGAGGGGCTTGTTCTCGTACAGCGTCTCCAGCGTGCCGGCTTCAGCCATCGCTCGTACCTCTCGTGTGGTTGTCCTCGGGCAGCGGTCGCACCACCCCGTACGGCGCGACGGATCCGCGGTCCCCGCTCGCAGCCCGCACGGCCGTCGCGATCACCCGTGCGAGCGCGAGCGCCGCGCCCACGGCGGCGAGCAGGAACGCATAGCTCAGCGGACGCGAGCGGTCGTCCGGGTCGTCGCGCGCGACGAGCCACAAGAGCAACGCGGCGGACGCGAGCGAGGCACCCAGCCACGCGAGGCTCGTCCTCACGACGTCACCAACCAGGCTGCCCTTCGCAGGTGCGTGCCACGGTTCCGTCGCGAGTGGTGATCTCGCGGGCTTCGCGCTTCCATCGCCACCTCTCTTGCGGGCCGTCCAACGGCCGGGCCCCTCGGCGGCGCCCGCCTCGGACGATAGCGGACTTGCCGCGGCCTTCCGACGCGCGCCTCCGCCAGGCCGGCCTAGAGAGCAGGCAAAGCTCCGCCCACGGCAGGCAACGCCACCTCGATGTCGGCGGGGTCGGGCGGGGCGATCGCATCGATGCCGGACGGCAGGCCCGAGCCCGCCGTCGGACCTGCCTGCGCAGGTGCCGCCTCCTTCACCAGAGGCGCCTCTCCCTGCGGCACGGCGACCGAGCCGCTCGCCTCGGGCATCGCGGTGGCGATATCGCCGCTCACGCGCGGCGCCTCGACATCCGCGCGGTGCGCGAGCGGTTCGATCGTCGCTGCCGCGGCGTCGGCCCCTGCCCTCGCGACGCCATCGACGTCGACTCGCGGTGTGCTCGATCCGGCACCGGCCATGGGTCCACCGGCATCAGCCGTCGCCCGCGCCGCCGTGATCGCCGAGGCGCGGCCGACGGCGCCGCCAGCCGTCCCCAGGTCGGACTCGCTCGGCACGTCGGGCTTGCCGTTCTTGTTTCGAGAGCGGCCAGCCCCAGCCGTGACACCCGCGCTGAGCGCAGAGGTGACCGTGGTCGTGGCCAAGTCCTTGGCGCTGAACTCGTGGTCCGTGAATGCGGCGTCCGCGCTGTAGATGGTCATTGCACTGATCTGCGCCGCGAAGATGTCACCCGGCAGCCGGTCGAAGAGCTCCAACGACGTCAGGCCCGCGCCGAAAGCAGCACCGGCGCCGCCGTAGAGGGCGGAGAGCGGGATGTTGGGGTCGTCGCTCGTCGAGGGCGCCGCGACCGCGCTTCCCGTCGCGCCCTTGATCGCCGCGAAGGCGACCTTGGAACGGATGTTCTTCTCGTTGCCCAGGACTCGTCGCCAAGCTGGAATCGACTGCGCCTTCACGAGCTGCTTGTCCAGAGACGCGACGGACTTCAACGCCCACGTCTTCAGCTTCAGCGCGCGCTGCCCGATCCTGTAAACGCACACCGCGGCCCGTGCCTCGGCGGCGGCAGCACCCACCGCGGCAGACCCGCCGAACGTGATAACGCCCAACGCGACGCTGACGACTCCGGTCACGACGAGTTCGGCCAGGAGGCTCTTCAGCTCGTCCTCGGTCGCCCGACGGGTCTCTTCGACCTCCTGCGCGTAGGCCCAGCAGATCCCTCCGAGGCCGTCGTCGCCGGCGCCCGTGCGGTCTGCGAGATCGTCGACGTGCGACTCGAGGGCCCGAAGCGCATCGACGAGCGCTGCGCGCTCGGGGGAGACGATCCCGGACAACCGATCGGCGACAGCACCGAGCGCCTTCGCCTCGTTCCGCATGGCACCGGCGAGGCCGTTCCACGCGACCGATGCCGCGCGAAGCCGGTCGATGTCAGCGTCCGGCCACGTCACCGAGCCCACGAAGTCGACCACGGATTGAAGCTCGGGCACCGAGATGGAGGTGCCCCCTGCAGACGAGGGCGGCATGACCGGGCATGCCGGCATCGGCGCACCGGGATCATCGAACCCTGGTCCCGGACCGGCGAGGCCCTGGTTCGCGCGCTCCGCGGACGCGTGCAGCGCACCGATGCGCACGCATACGCGCGCCGCCGTGCGCACTCCGTCTGCGACATCGAGGACTTCCTGAAACACCGCCCGCGCGACCCGGTCATAGGACTCCGAGAAGCGGTCCCCACCGCTGTCCGTGCCCGCCATCTCGTATCCGCCCGCCAAGCCGGCGGACGCCATGGCGATCGCGGCGTGGAGCGACTTCTCCCTCGCAAGGGCGATGTCCGCGGCGTCAGCGTAGTCAAGCGGCTCAAGATCGATATACGTCATGGCGCCCGGACCTCAGCCCGTCACCTCCTCGGCCTGTGCGATCGCCCACTCGTAGTTGGTTGCGGACTTGCTCACGCGCTCCGTCAGGGCTGTGGTCCACGCCTGAAGCGCACCCACATAGCTCGCCCACTCGTCCAGGACCTCGATGAACTCGCGGGACGCCTCTCCAGACCACGTCGCCAGGAGGGCATGGGAGTGGCGCTTCGTGGCGCCTTCCACCATCGCGAGGTGGTCCGCCAGCTCGTGGAGCGTTTGCGAGAGCGCGCGAAGGTCCTGGGTGTCGACGGTGTGCCTGCTCACGTTGCGCCGCCCTTCGCGGACGATCCCCGCGCGTCGCGCTCATGCACCGGAGAGGCCGGCACGACCATCGTCTCGGCCGCCGCGTCCGCGATCGCGGTCCGCACCAGCTCCACCTGTTCGTACGTGTCCTCGGCGGCACGCAGGCGGGCGATCAGGACGGTCAGAACGGCCTGACCGACAGCGGTGTCTGCAAGCAGCGCCTGCCACTCCGCCGCAAAGTCATCGGCCGCCGCACCCGTCCAGGACGCGCCGACCACGCCGGCGACCGACGCGTTGGCAACATCGATCCGCACACGAAGCTCGCTCAACAGGCCCTGAAGAAGGTCCGAGGTCGTCGCGACCTGATCCGTCGAGACGGTGAATTGAGACATGCGCGCTCCTCAGCACCATGGCCCTCGGGGACATCAGTCCCCGAAGCCGATCAGCCGCGGAACGAGTTCGCGATGTTGCCCTCGGACTCCTCGTACGCGAGCGCCGTCTTCGCCAGCTGGTCCGCAATCCCCGAGAGCGACTCCTTGAGCTGGATGCCCGCGGTGTCCCACTGCTCGTACAGGTCCATGAAGCTCTGCGAAGCGGCACCGCTCCAGTCACCCGCGACAAGGCCGCTCACCATCGACTTGAGCTGCGCCAGGTGCGACTCGATCTGCGTCGCACCGCCCGACAGCTGGTTCGCGACGCTCGACAGCGACTCCGAGGTGACCTTGATATCTGCCATGACGATTCCCCCAACGGTGATGTGCGCACTGTTGCGCGCCGCAAAGTTAGCGGACCCGGCGGCCTCCGTCCAACCCGACGTGACGAGCGACACTCCTGATAAACCGCTAAATTCCCAATCGGGACGGAGCGGACTCGATGCCCAGGATCACCTCCGGCAACCCCCGGCCGCGCATGAGCATCTCGACGTCGGCACGCGTGCCACCACGCAGGTCGCATCGAGTGGCCGTAGCCGAGACCCCGGAGAGCGGGATCGAGGCGATCGCGGCGGCGCGCAGGCGCGCCACCGAGCGGACGAAGGACGACGGGATGACGACGACGGCCGCGCCGATGATGGCGCGCACCGCTCAAGCCTTGGTGATCGTCGCGATCCCGGCGAGCGGTCTGTTCTCGAACCGCGTCGCTGTCGGGGCGACGCCGTGCTCCCGGCTCACCACCCAGGCTGTCCCTGGCAGGCCTTGCCCAGCAGGTGCAGACCGCTCCCCTGGGCGGAGAACGCAACCCACGCACGGACACCGTCGCCCGCCTGTGCGGCGTCACGGATCTCACCGAGAGTGGCACGCGCGTGGCGGTCCCACGCGAGCTGCGCGGCACCCTCGGCGCTCGGCCGGATCGCCTCGGCGCGCAGCAGCGTGTCCACGAGCTCGACCACCCGCTGCCCCTGCGATGCGTCCGTCTGGAGGTCGAACAGGGCGCCGAGCAGCTCGACGGTGGGTCCCTTGACCTCGGCGCAGTACTCCCTCACGCGTCCTCCTCAGGCTTCACTCGTGGGCGGCGTAGACTTGGGCGCGCACCTCGCCGAACCAGAGCACGTCGCCGTGCCCCACCGGCACGGGCGTGCCCTCGGGGCAGGCGAACACGGTTCCAGAACGCTCGATGCGGGTGCCGTTGGCGGACCCCAGGTCCTCGAGCACCAGGCCCTCGCGCACGGGTCGGAGCACCGCATGGGTGCGTGACAGCGTGCGCGCGCGGTCCTCGAGCACGAGCGCCACCGCGCCGGCATCCGCACCGGGCCGCCGCCCGACGAAGTGGTCACGGTCGATGCGATGCGTGCCGTCGTCCGATGCGAGGAACCACGTGTACGTGGCCTCCACGGCCACGGGTGCCGCGGCCTGAACGACAGGGGCGGCGGGCGGCACGACCGGCGGCGCCACGGGCGCATGCGGCGAGGGCCCACCCGGCTGCGTGCTCTCGCTACGGCCGCGCGATCCGGTGCGCGAGGGCTGCGGACGGCGGGACACCAACTGGCCGCAATCGAGGCAGAACATGCTGTGGGGACGCAGGTCGCTTCCGCAGTACGCGCATCCAGCCGCCACGTCGTCTCCGTCCCCCAGGATCCCTGCCGTTGGTCGCCGAGTGTAGACCTTGCCTGCTACGACGCTGAGCCATCCGCAGGGCAGCCGCGTGCCCCAGGCACACCCGCGGACCAGCCGCCGAAGGAGAGGTCCGCCGATCCCGACGGGTCCTCGACCTCGAGGCGCAGCGGGACGGGATCTCCCACGGCCGACACCGCGAGCGTGCCGACCACCGGTCCACCCGCGGCCACCAGGAAGGTCGCGACCTCGTCCTCGACCTCCACACCACCGACCTGCGCCGTTCCGAGCAGGGTCGCGAGGATCGCGTCGGGCCCGTCGAGCCACTCCCATTGCTCGCGCAGAGCGTCGCCGGGGCCCAGGCACTGCCCTTCGACCAGCGCGGGCCTCCCCACCTGGCGTGCGTACCGCGCATCAGCCTCGACCCACAGGTCGTCACCCGCGCGCGACAGCGTCACCGTCGCGCCGTCCCATGACACGCTCGCCTCGTAGTCGCGGTCGGTGCCCGTCCACGCGAGCGCGACCGCGGACCGCGCCACGGCCCCGTCCTCCCCGGTGGTGCGACGCTCGAGCTCGCCGGTCACGGTCGCCGAGGTCTGCCGCCGTACCGCGGCGAGGATCGCCTCGGGCGCATCGGCGGCGTCGACGGCCTCGATCGCGTTGCGGTCGGCCGGAAGCGGCGTCGCCGGCAGGGAGTCGAGCCCCGCCGGCACCTCCGGCGACGCTCCCGGCGACGATGCGGCGGCCGAGCAGCCCGCGAGCGACAGGAGTGCGACCCCCGTGAGCACCGTGGCCCGGGCGCGCCAGGTCACCTCACGCTCCGGCGTCGGAGACGCACACGGTCGCGGCACCGGTCGCCTCACGCTCGACGGCGGTCGCGGGAACGGAGGTCGGCACGAGCACCTCGCCCGACTCGCCGAGCGTCGCCGGCACCACCACGAAGCACGTCCGAGGCGTGTAGAGGTCCGCGCTGAGCGGGAGCCACGCCGTCGCGCCGCGCACCAGCTGGCTGAGATCAGCGGGCGCCTCGGCGCCCGGGTCGATGGAGTAGAGGAAGGCGCCGTCTGTCGCTCCGGACCATGCAAGCGTCACGCTCCCCTCGCCCTCCTCGATGGTGAGCCCTGTCACCACGGGGACCTCGTCGCCTCCCCGGGCATCGAGGACCAGCAGCACGACCATCGCCGCGAGCGCGACCATCGTGAGCCCGAGCGAGACCAGGAACGCGGGGTGGCGGTACCAGCGACGCGGGGCGATCTGGATCTCGACCACCTCGGGCAGCACGCTGCGAGGCGACTCGAGCCGAACGCGGGAGGCCTGCGCATCGGCGAGGGCCAGGTCCCGCCCGGCCAGGTCGTCATGCCCGATGCGGCGCTGCGACGGCGACACGCCGCCCCCGGTGGAGTGGGTCGACGCGGTCATCGATGCCTCATTACCTGCGGGATAGACTCGCGGCCGAGGTGGCCGTCTCACGGACATCCGCATCATAGACGGACGGGAGGGACGCCCCTGATGGAGGCTCGCGGCGTGCCGTACGCCCTCGCGCTCGGCGCCCTCGTCTGCCTCACGGTCGCCGTCCCAGGCGCACACGCGGAGACGCCGAGCGCGGACCCCGCCACGGTGACCGTCCCCTACCTCGACGCCGCGACCCTCCCCGTCAACGGCGCATGGTCGCTCGAGGACTGCCCGGCCGCGCCCGCCGGGTCCCCGCTCACGGTCGAGTGCGACGAATCCGGCATCACGATCGTCGCGAACGGCTACGCGCCCTCCGCAGGGCCCTGGGATCTGCCCGTGACGGTGTCCACCGGCTCTGGCTCGCGCACCCTCGCATACTCCGTGGCGCTCGGCGCGCCGGACCCGGCGGAGCCCGTCTCAGGACCGCTCGAGGTGCCAGGCGTGGCAGGCGGTCGCACGCTCATCCCGCTCGCCTCCCTGGTCGGCTCGTGCGTCTACTGCGGCGCGAGGATCGACGTCCGCGTCGAGGCGATCGCGCCCGAGGACGGCAGCCCCGCCGTGCGGGCGTGGGTCGCGGACCACCACGTGGTGATCGATGCCCCCGCGGATGCGACCCTCGCGACGCTCGCGCTGAGCGTCGCGGATGGCACCGGAGCCTGGTCGGCGCCCACCGAGGCGACCGTCACGCTCGGCGCGGGCGGCTCCGCCGCAGGGCTGCACGTGTTGGTGCCGCGCGACGCGACGGTGACCGTCACACCCGCGGACCTCGTCGCCGCGACCGACCCGTCGCGGTGGCGCATCCTCACGTGCGCCCCGCCCGTGCGGGGCTCCGTCGCGTGCGACCCCGATGCCCTCGTGTACTCGCCCGACGGGGACGATGCGCTCGAGGACCAGCTCGACGTGACGCTCGTGGCCCCCGACGGCGTCACGCTCGCAGCCTCGGTCACGGTGACCGCCGCAGTCGGATCGCCGATGCTCGCGCCCGCCGTCCCGACGACCGGGGGCGCGCACGCCATCGCGGTCGCCGCGCCCGATGAGGCGGCCGCTCCCGACGGCGGCGCGGACGCCGGGGTGCTCTCCGACCTCTGGGCGCTGCTCCCCTCCCTGACCTGACACCGACCAGCATCGACGCAAGCGAGGAACCTTGACACGGCTGCGACTGACCACCCCGAGCACCGAGGGCACGCGTGAGGACTGGCTCGTGGCCGTCGACGAGGGCACCACGGTCGAGGACCTCGCGGCGACCCTCGGGCTCAGTTCCGCTGCCGTCGCCCCGGGGACGGACGCGAGGGCCACGCTCGCGAGCGTGGCCCTCGCGTCGGGCACCGACCTCACGCGCGCCGTCGTGCGCGAGGTGCCGGGCACGCCCCGCCTCGAGATCATCGGCGGGCCGCTCGCGGGCCACACCGCGCCGCTCGCGCGCGACGCGGCTGTCACGGTGGGCCGGGGCACCGGGGCCGACCTCATGCTCGAGGACCCGTACCTCGAGCCCGTCCATGCGCGGCTCACGCTTCGCCTCGGCGACGGCGCGGGCGGCCCGCTGACCCTCGAGGTCGCCCCGGAGACCGGCGCCTCGATCGTGGTTAACGGCACCGTCACGCACGAGCCCACAACCGTGGTGCCCGCCGATGTGATTCAGCTGGGATCCCACATCGTCCGACTCGGCGTCGCGCCCGCCTCGGACGCGGACCTCACCGACGACGAGCCGGGGACACGCGGCTTCAACCGCCCGTCGCGCATCGTGCCGCGCGGCGAGGAGCCCGTGGTCACGCTTCCGGGCGAACGCCCCGAGGAGCAGGAGCAGAGCCCGTTGCCGTGGCTCTCCGCGATCGTGCCGGTGGTGCTCGGCATCACCATGGCGGTGATCTTCGGGAGGGCGGTGATGCTGCTCATGGCGGCCGCCTCTCCGATCATGGTGGTCGGCTCCTTCCTCACCAACCGCCGCCTCGCGCGCAAGCGTGGCGAACGCACCGAGGCCACATGGCGCGACGAGGTGCGCGCGACGGAGAGCCGCATCGACACGCTCGTCCGCGAGCAGCGCCTCCAAGGCTGGTACGACCACCCCGACCAGGTGGTGGTGCGGGACACCGCGTGCCTGCCGACCGCGCGCCTGTGGGAGCGCCGCTACGACGATGCGGACGCGCTGCGTATCCGCATCGGCGTCGCGCAGCGCGACCTCCGCGTGCGGTTCGAGGGCGGCAGCCAGCGTTTCCGCGAGCAGCCGCGCAGCGCGGGCGTCTCGCCGGAGCCCGTCGCGGTGGACGCGACGGCCGGCCCGCTCGGTATCGCGGGCACCCCTCATGCGACGCGGCTCACCGCCCGTGCGGCGTTGCTGTCGCTCGCGACCATGCGGTCGCCCCGCGACTGCCAGATCGTCACGATCTGCGACAGCGAGGACCGCGACCAGTGGGGCTGGGTCGCGTGGCTGCCCCACGCGCAGGACGATGCGCGGGTGGGCGCGACGGTGGGCAACACCGAGGACTCGCGGCGCGAACGCCTGCGTGAGCTCGCCGCGACGCTCCAGACACGTCGCCTCGCGCACGCGCAGGGCATCGACGCCGGATCTCACATCATCGTCCTGGTCGACGGCGCGCGCCGGTACCGCATGCTGCCCGGCATGGTCGACCTGCTCAAGCACGGCCACCGTCACGGCATCTTCGTGATCGCGCTCGACGACGACGTCACGCGGCTGCCCGAGGAGGTGGCGACCGTCCTCGAGATCGATCCCACGGACCCGGCGATGGCGCGCCTGCAGGCCCGCGGCGAGTTCCATGCGCGCGTGCTGCTCGACGGCGCCTCGCTCGGGCACGCCGAGACGATCGCGCGCGCGATGTGCGGCTACCGCCATATCAGCGGACTCGGCGACGACGGCGTGATGCCGCGCAGCGTCCGCTACGTGGACCTCATGGACGTCGACCTCGAGGACCCGACCCCGATCCTCGATCGTTGGGCACGGACCCCGCGGCAGACCTATGTGGTAGTCGGCGCGGACGCCGAGGGAGAGGTCGCGGTGGACCTCGCGACCGCCGGACCCCACGCGCTCGTCGCGGGCACCACCGGCTCGGGCAAGTCCGAGTTCCTCCAGACGCTCATCATCGCGCTCGCCATGGCGAACCGCCCCGACGCCCTCACGTTCGTGCTGGTCGACTACAAGGGCGGCTCGGCCTTCGCGGACTGCGAGCGCCTCCCCCACACGGTCGGCATGGTGACCAACCTCGACGCGCGCGAGACCGAGCGCGCCCTCGCCTCCCTCGAGGCCGAGCTCAAGCGGCGCGAACGCGTCCTCAAGGACGAGCTGCGCGCCAAGGACGCGGACACCGCATGGGCGAAGGACCCGGAGGCCGCGGCTGCCGCGGGCCTCGCGCGGCTCGTGCTCGTCATCGACGAGTTCGCGGAGCTCAAGACCGAGCTGCCCGACTTCATCAACGGCCTGGTGCGGATCGCGCGCGTAGGCCGCTCGCTCGGCGTGCATCTGGTGCTCGCGACCCAGCGCCCCGCCGGCGCGGTCACGCCCGAGATGCAGTCGAACATCAACCTGCGCGTCGCGCTCCGCGTGACCGACCAGGCGGACTCCTCCGACGTCCTCGGCTCGGGAGAGGCCGCTCTCATCAGCACGTCGACGCCCGGACGAGGCTTCCTCAAGGCGGGCTCGAACCAGAGCCCCGCCGCGTTCCAGGCGGCCCGTGTCGCGGGGGTGCGGCCCGGAGCCGTCGCTCAGCGCCGGCAGCCCGCGCAGGCCGCGTCGATCGACTGGGACGTGGTCGCCTACCGCCCGCAGTTCCCGCCGACGCTCATCGCGCAGCACGAGGTCGACCATGACGACACCGACCTGCGCGCGCTCGTGGACGTGGTCCTCGCAGCCGCGGACGTCGCGGGGATCCCGCGGGGCGCCTCACCCTGGCTCACGCCGTTGCCGCAGGTCCTGACCGTCGACCACTTCGTGGGAATGCGCCTGCCGGCAGGATCGGTGATCGTCGGGCTCGAGGACCTCCCCGAGGAGCAGCGCCAGGCGCCGCGCCTGTGGCACGTCACGGACGACTCCCACCTGCTCATCTCGGGCGGCGCGCGGTCCGGCCGCACCACCATGCTGCGCTCGCTGGTGCTGCAGCTGATCCAGCGCTTCTCCCCGGCCGACCTCCACCTCTACGGCATCGACTACGGCAACGGCGCGCTCCTGCCCTTCGCGGACGCGCCTCACACGGGCGCCATGGTCGCCGGACTCGACTCTCCCCGCGTCGCGCGGCTCCTGGACCGGCTGCTCCACGAGCTCACGCGGCGACAGGCGCTGCTGTCGGCAGCCGGCGTCGGCTCGATCGGCGAGCAGCGCGCCCGCGCCACGAGCCCCGAGGACCGCCCGCCGACCATCGCCGTGGTGGTCGACGGCTGGGAGCGCGCCTCCGCGACCATGTCCCCGGACGAGATGACGGCGATGCGCGACCGCATGATGCGCATCGTCCGCGAGGGTCCGGCCGCGGGCATGGCGCTGCTCATGACAGGCGACCGCACCCTTCCCGCGGACCGCGTCGCGGGCGCGATCACCACGATGTACGTGCTCCCCCTCCGCGACATCGCGGACTACCGTTCCGCGGGGGTGATGATCCGCGAGCTGCCCGCGAGCCTGCCGCCCGGCCGTGCGCTGCATGGTCCCGACGGCCGCGAGATGCAGGTGGTGGTGCCCAGCCGCGACGTCTCCGGCGAGGCGCAGCACCGCCAGGTCCAGGCCATCGTCGCGGAGGTCGCCGAGCACTGGGCGGAGCGCCCGGCCCAGCGACCCATGCGGGTCGACACCCTTCCGGCGCGCATCACCCTTGCGGACACGGCCGCGCTTCCTGCCGCGCCCGGATGCACCGACGGCGCTCCGGCCCTCGCCATCGGCGGCGACGAGCTCTCGCGGTTCACCATCGGCCTGGGACCCGGCGAGCACCTCATGGTCGTGGGGGAGCGAGGCACGGGCCGCTCGACGGCGCTCGCGGCGCTGTGCCTGCAGCTCGCGGCGTCCGGCACGCAGGCGCTCGCGGTGGCCCGGCCCGACACGCCGCTGCACCGAGCCGCGACCAGCGCAGGTGTCCCGCTCGTCTCGGACCCGCAACTCGACGCCGTGGGGCTCGGCACACCTCCCGTCGGCCACCTGGTGGTGCTCATCGACGATGCCGATGCGATCAAGGACAGCCCGCTCGAGGGCGCGCTCATGATGGACAAGGCCAACCGGACCTACGCCATCGCGGCGCGGCCCGGCTCCGTGGCCACTGCCTTCGGCGGCCCGATCGCCGAGGCGAAGAAGGCCGCACGGGGGCTCCTGCTCCAGCCGACCTCGAGCCTGATCGGCACGCAGTCGCTCGGGGTGTCGGTACCGAAGGCGCTCGTGGGTCGCGGGACGCCCGGCGAGGGGGCCCTGCTTGTCGACGGCGCCTTCGTCGGCGTGCGCGTGCCGATCCCAGGCTGACACCAGCGGCGCGCGCCTCCCCGCGGATCGTCCCCCCTGGTGGGTACGGTGAGCGTATGAGCGACGCGGGCGTCACCTGGGCGGGCACTCATGCATTCACGGCGGAGCGGCTGGTCGAGGCCACCTCCGTCGACGACGTGGTGCGCGCCGTCAGGACCGCCCCTGGTCGCATCAAGGCGCTGGGCACGCGGCACAGCTTCAACGACATCGCGGACACGGACGGCACCCTCATCACCGTCACCGGGATCGACGCCGCCCCGCTCATCGACCTCACGAGCCCGGCGTGGCCCACCGTCAACGCGCCCGCGGGGATGCGCTACGGCGTGCTGGGACGGTGGCTGCAGCAGCGCGGATGGGCGCTCCACAACACGGGTTCGCTCCCCCACATCTCGGTCGCCGGCGCCACCGCGACCGGCACGCACGGGTCGGGCGCCCGCAACGGCTGCCAGTCGACCGCCCTGTGCCGCATCGAGTACGTGGGCGCCGACGGGAACGAGCACACCGCGCGCGCGGGCCAGCCGGGCTTCGAGGGCCTCGCGGTCGGGCTCGGCGCGTACGGGATCATCACCGAGGTCACGCTCGCCATCCAGCCGACCTACGACATCCGCCAGGACGTCTACACCGGCATGCCGTGGGAGCACCTGCTCGACGAGACGCCCGCGATCCTCGCGGACGCGTACTCGGTCTCGATCTTCACCACGTGGACCGAGCCGACCGTCCAGCAGATCTGGCGCAAGAGCGGGATCGGCCTCGACGTGGCGCCTCCCGACGAGTGGCACGGCGCGACGCGCAGCCCCGAGTCCGACGCGAGGCTGGTCGACGGCGACCCCGACGCGCTCACGCCGCAGGGCGGCCGGCCGGGCCCGTGGAACGAGCGCCTGCCGCACTTCCGCCTCACGCACGTGCCGTCCAACGGCAGGGAGATCCAGACCGAGTACTTCGTACCGATGGAGGTCGCAGGCGAGGCGCTCGCGGCGGTGCGCGAGCTCGGCGACCTCATCACCCCTCACCTGATGGTCTCGGAGCTGCGAGCGGTCGCGGCCGACGACCTGTGGCTGTCGGGCGCCTACGGCCGCGACACGTTGGCGATCCACTTCACGTGGGCACGCTCCCCCGAGGAGGTGCGCGCGCTGCTTCCCGAGATCGAGCGCGCGCTGGCGCCCTTCGATGCGCGGCCCCACTGGGGCAAGTGGCACGCGTTCGACGCGGCGGCGATCGCGCGCGTGCACCCCCGGGTCGCGGACGCGCGCGAGCTGTTCGAGTCGCTCGATCCCGAGGGACGGTTCGTGAACGACTACCTGCTGCGCGTCGGCGTCCGCGAGGCCCGGTGACGCGACACGAGGTGCCGGCCGCGCATCGTCCACGGCCCGTGCGGCTCTACCCTGGCGGGGTGACCGTCCACGCCGCCTCTCCGGGCCCCCTGCACATCCGCACCGTCGCGATCGAGGACCCGGGCGACCTGATCGCCGCGCTGCCCCAGCCCGGGATCTCGTGGGTGAGGCGCGGCGAGGGCATGGTCGCGTGGGGCGAGACGGCGCGGCTCGACACGGCGGGCGCGGAACGCATCGACGACGCGCAGCACTGGTGGCGCCTCCTGTGCCGGCACGCCGTGACCCAGGACGAGGTCCGCGCGCGCGGCACCGGGCTCGTGGCCTTCGGATCGTTCGCGTTCGCGGACGCCTCGAGCGCCGGCGGCGCGCTGGTGGTGCCGCGCTACGTCATCGGCCGGCGCGACGGGCGCGCATGGTTCACGACCATCCTCACGGCGGACGATGCGCCGGTGAGCCTCGACGAGGCGCTCGCCGGGGGCGCGGAGCCGGTGCACGCCGGTGAGGTCACGCTCGCGCGCGGGGACGAGCCCGCGTGGACCGATGCCGTCGACGCGGCCGTGTCCCGCATCCGGTCCGGCGATCTCGAGAAGGTGGTGCTCGCGCGCGCCGTCGAGGCCCGCGCCGAGGAGCCGATCGACGTCCGCGCGGTGCTCGCAAGGCTCGCCGACGAGTACCCGATGTGCTGGGCCTTCCACATCGACGGGCTCGTGGGGGCGACCCCCGAGCTGCTCGCGCGGGTCGACCACGGCCTGGTGACGTCGCGCGTGCTCGCCGGCACCATCCGGATGACGGGCGACGACATGCGCGACCTCGCGCGTGCGGGCGCCCTCGCGCGCTCGTCGAAGGACCGCGAGGAGCACGAGTACGCGGCCCGGTCCGTCACGCAGGTGCTCGAGCGCCATTGCGGCTCGGTGAACGTGCCCGACGAGCCTTTCGTGCTGCACCTGCCGAACGTCATGCACCTCGCGACGGACGTGACCGGCGTGCTCTCGCACAACGTCGATGCCCTGGAGCTGGTCGCGGAGCTCCACCCGAGCGCGGCCGTGTGCGGCACGCCCACCATCGCAGCCGCTCGCGCGATCGACGAGCTCGAGGGCCTCGACCGCGGTCGCTACGCCGGCCCCGTCGGCTGGATCGACGCCGGCGGCGACGGCGAGTGGTGCATCGGCCTGCGCTCCGCCGAGATCTCCCGAGAGGACCCCGCGCGCCTGCGTCTGTTCGCCGGCTGCGGGATCGTCGCGGCGAGCGAGGCCGAGGCCGAGTGGGCCGAGTCCGAGGCGAAGCTCGAGCCGATGCGGCGGGCGCTCGACGCGGTGCTCGAGCCGGAGCCCGAGCCCGAGCCGGAGCCGGAGCCGGAGCCGGAGCCGGAGCCGGAGCCCGAAGCGGAGCCCGAGCCCGAGCCCGAACCCGGACCGGAGCCTGAGCCGGAACCGGAACCGGAACCCGAGCCGGAACCCGAGCCCGAGCCCGAACCCGAGCCCGCACCGGTCCGCTCGCGGCGCAGCAAGCTCGCCCCCGAGGTCGAGTTCGACGTGCCCGCGCCTGCGATCTCCTCGTCCGCGCGCTACGACGTGGGCGACGACCCTGCCTTCCCCACGCTCCACCTCGACGACGCCGCGCTGGGCGCGATCCCGACGCTCGCGGGCGGCAACCCCGTCCGGAGGCACCACCACGGCGAGCCCGACCTGAAGGGCTGGGACTCGGCGGCCTGGGAGGAGCGCTACTCGTCCCGCGAGGCGGTCTGGAGCGCACAGCCCAACGCGCAGCTCGTCGCGGAGGTCGCGGGCACGCCCGCGGGTCGCGCGCTGGATGTCGGATGCGGCGAGGGCGCCGATGCGGTCTACCTCGCGACGCTGGGCTGGGAGGTCACGGCGCTCGACATCTCGCCGACCGCGATCTCGCGCGGCCGCGAGCGCGCCGACCGGGCGGGCGCGGAGATCGCCGCGCGTCTCGACTGGCGCGTCGCGGACGCGAGGACGGCGGACGTGCGAGAGCAGTCGTTCGACCTGGTCGCGAGCCACTACGCGCACCCCGAGGACGGCATCGCGAGCCTGGTGGACCGCCTCGCGGAGCTGGTGGCGCCCGGCGGGATCCTGCTCGTCGTGGGCCACGATCCCTCCGATCCCCACACGCAGGACCACCCGCGCCTCAGCGAGACCGCGTTCCGCGCGGACCAGGCCGCGGCGGCCCTGGACGCCGCTGCTTGGGAGGTCGAGGTCGCGCAGGTGAGGGCACGTCCCGCGATGGATGCGGACGGTCAGCCCGCGATCCGCCGCGACGCGGTGCTGCGCGCGCGACGGATCGCCTGACCCCTAGCGCGCGACGATGTCCTCGGGGAGCAGCCGCTCCATGTAGGGCGCGAGCGTGCGCACGTAGCTCTGCGTGAGGTGCGAGCTGGTGTCGCGGTAGACGACCACCGAGCCGATGACCGCCGGGCAGCGCTTCTCGCCGCACAGCATCGGCGTGAGGTCGATCGTCCCGACGCCGGCGACGCGCTCGGCGGCGGGAGTGAGGACGTCCTTGCGGTTCGTCGCTCGCCGGCGCGGCGTGACGCACTCCTCCGCGGCCGCGTCGCTGGTCGCGACGCAGTCGAGCGTCTCCCCCCACACGTGCGGATTGTCCACGATCGCGTCGACACGGAGGCCGGCGTCCACGAGCTTCTGGAACTTGCGCGCGTACCCGTCGATCGCGATGTCCGGCGCGAGGTCGTCCCCGCCGCCGAACTTGTACGTGCTCACGGACGAGGTGAGGACCAGGTCCGGCTGCCGCGCGATCAGGTAGTCGTCGACCTTCACGTTCCAGTCCGCGCAGGCCTCCCGCTGCGAGTCCCCGGTCCACGCCTCCGCGGCCGCGTTGTAAGGGCATGACCCCTTGTAGATCACGCTGAGGTTCCAGCCATGATCCTCGGCGAGCGGCTTGAGCGCGGGGAACCACTGCGCGGCGTGCGAGTCTCCCACGAGCACGATGTCGACGTCGCCCTCGGGGTCGCCGAACGTGCACGGGCGCACGGTCGAGTCAGCACCGTCGCTGCGGCACGCATCGTCGTAGATCTCCGAGGTGTCGTCCACGGCGACTGCGGGCGGCGGCACGAGCGGGGCGCCCAGGTCCGTGGTGCAGTCGAGCTCGGGGTCCATCGCCTCGGCGCCGAAGCACACGTCGGCAGCGTGGTCGGGGACGACTGCCTCGTCAGAGATCTGGCTCGCCTGACGATCGATCACCTCGATGCCCCCCGCCGCGATCCCGACCACGACGGCCATGCCCGCGACGGATGCGGCGTAGGTGGACGCGAGGACCCGGCTACGGCTCACGTCGGCGCCACGGAAGGGGTCCTCGACGAGCACCTTCGTGAGGTGCGCAAGCCCCAGCATCGCCGCCAGCATGACGAGCTTGGCAGGCCAGCCGACCTCGTGGCCGACGATAATAGGCACGAGCACGATGAGCGGCCAGTGCCACAGGTAGACCGAGTACGAGACGTTGCCGAGCCACTGCACGGGGAGCAGGGACAGGAGCCGCGAGGTGCCCGTCGCCCCGCGGACGTCGCCGGCCGCGATCACCAGCACGGTGCCGAGCACCGGCACCGCGGCAGTCCACCCGGGGAAAGGCGTGAGGCCGTCGTACGCTACAGCAGAGAACAGGACGAGTGCCAGGCCCGCCCACGAGACTGCCAGGGCCCAGCCGCGTCGTCGCCACGCGATGGCCCCGAACAGGCCCAGCAGCCCGCCCGCCGCGAACTCCCACGCGCGGACGAAGGTCGAGAAGTAGGCGATGTCGGGGTCCGTGGGGGTCTGGACGATGCTCCACACGAGCGATGCGACAAGAACGAGCGCGAGCGCCGCGCGCATGCGGGCCGCCGCGCTGAGGCGGCGACCGAGCGGCACCGCGAGCGCCACGAGGATCAGCAGCGGCCACACGAAGTAGAACTGCTCCTCGACGGACAGGGACCAGAAGTGCCGTGCGGGCGAGGCGGCGTTGTCCGCCGCCAGGTAGTCCACCGAGTCCGCGGCCAGCGCCCAGTTCTGCATGTACAGCGCGGATGCGGCGATCTCGCGAAGGAACGTCCGCCAATAGTGCTGGGGGACGGCGATCAGGATCGTCACCGCGCTCGCGGCGAGCACCAGCAGCGATGCGGGCAGCAGCCGGCGCATACGGCGCGCCCAGAAGCGTCCCAGGCGGACCGTCCCCGATCGCGTGACCTCCCGCGCTAGGTGCGACGTGATGAGGAAGCCCGAGATGACGAAGAACACGTCGACGCCCACGTAGCCGCCCGTGAGGCGGTGCGGCCACAGGTGATAGAGGACCACCAGGGTCACCGCGAGCGCGCGCAGGCCCTGGATCTCCGGCCGCACGCCGGACCGCGGGGTCGCGCCCGCTCCGGCGGCGCGCGCCTGGTCGGCGCGCGCGCGATCCACGGCGGCATCGGTCACTGGGGTCTCCTTCGTGCGCCGCTCATCGAGGCGGGGATGGCTGGGGGCGAGCCGCGCAGGCTGATCAACATTATGAGGGACGTGCCGTGCGCGCCCCTGCGCCGCAGGACCCGGGTCATCCCTCCGCAAGGAACCGCTCCGGCACCTCTCGTGCGAGGTACGGCGTCAGCGTGCTCACGTAGGTGCTCGTGAGGTGCGACTGCGCGTCTCGGTAGGCCAGCGTGCGTCCGACCACCGCGGGGCACCAGGAGTCGTCGCAGAGGAACCCGTTGAGGTCGACCGCCTCCGCGCCGTCGACGTGCGCGGCCGCCGGGGTGAGGACGTCGGCGCGTCCGAGCGCCTGGTGACGCGGCACCCCGCACTCGGCTGCGTCCGGGTCGACTGACGCGGCGCGGGCCACGCAGTCGAGCTGATCCTGGGGCATGTGTGGGTCGTCGACGAGCGCGATGACGTGCGCTCCCGCGTCGGTCAGCCGTCGCCAGGACTCCGCGTAGCCCTCGATCGCGACCTCCGGCGCGAGCACGCCGTCGCCGAACTCGTGCGTCGCGAGCGCCGAGGTGAAGACGAGGTCCGGCGGCTCGGTCGCGAGCGTGGCCTCGGTGTCGATATTCCAGCGCGCGCAGCTCTCGCGCTGGCTGTCGCCCGTCCAGTCCTGCGCGGTCGCCGCGTACGGGCACGTGGCCTTGAAGTAGACCGTCAGGCGCCAGCCGTGGTCACGCGCGAGGGTCTCCACCGCGGGGAACCACTGTGCGGCGTGGGAGTCCCCCACGAGCACGACATCGACGGCGCCCTCCGGGTCCCCGAACTCGCACGGCTTGACGCGCACCTCGGTGATGCCGGTGCGGCACTCGCGGCCGTACAGCTCAACGGGATAGTCGTCCGCCGCGACGGCCGGCGGCGGGAACAGCGGCAGGTTCGCGACAGGCGCGCACGACCCGTCGGGGGCGACGGCGGCCGCGCCACGGCAGTCCCCCGCGGCGATGCGCGCCGAGTCTTCGAGCATCGTCGTCTGCCGCTCGACGGTCCACATGCCGGTCCAGGCCACCGCGAGGACCACCAGCATCCCGAGGGCCGCCGTCCCGAACGTCCGCGGGAGGCGGGCACGCACGCCCGCGCCGGGGCTCCGGAACGGGTCTTCGATGAGCTTCTTGGTCGACCACGCGAGCCCCAGCACCACCACGAGCATCGCGACTCTCTCGGGCCACACCAGGGTCCGGCCCAGGATGAGCGGGACCAGCACGACGAACGGCCAGTGCCACAGGTAGACGCTGTACGACACGTCGCCGAGCCACTGGATGCTCCGCCGGTCGTACAGCACGTGGGTGCCGCCCGGTCCCCGCGCGTCGCCTGCGGCCAGGATCGCCAGGGTCCCCACCACGGGCACGAGCGCCGCGGCACCGGGGAACGGCGTGGCCGAGGTGTAGACGAACGCGCTCCACACGATCGCCGCCAGCCCGAGCCACGACACGAGTCGCCGCGCAACCTCGTGGCGCCATGCGGTAGCGCCGGCCACGGCGAGCAGCCCGCCCGCCGCGAACTCCCACGCGCGGACGAACGTGGAGAAGTACGCGACGGACGGCGCGTTCGCGGTCTGCAAGATGCCCCAGATCAGCGACGAGACCACGATCGCCCCGAGCAGCAGCCGCATGCGCCAGGCCGCGCCGAGCCGACGGCCGAGCGGGATCGCAAGCACTGCCGTGATGAGGAGCGGCCACGCCAAATAGAACTGCTCCTCGACCGACAGGGACCAGAAGTGCTGAACAGGCGAGGCGACGTTCTCCGCCGTGAGGTAGTCGACCGAAGCGGAGGCGAGCGCCCAGTTCTGGACGTAGAGCGTGCCTGCGCCGATCTCGCGCATGAACTGGTTCCAGTAGGCCTGCGGGACCGCAAGGAGGACCGTGACCGCGGTCGCCAGCAGTACGGTTAACGATGCAGGCAGGAGCCGCCTCACCCGCCTCGCCCAAAAGGTCCCGAGCCGGACCCGGCCCGTCCTGGCGACCTCCCGAGCGATATGGGCCGTGATGAGATAGCCAGAGATCACGAAGAAGACGTCGACGCCGACGTATCCGCCCGTCAACCTGTCCGGCCACACGTGGTACAGCACCACGAGGCTCACCGCGAGCGCACGGAGCCCCTGGATCTCAGGGCGCATCCCGGTCGCGGTGGCCGCACGCGCGCGTCGGGATGTCACCGCCCCCGAGGCATGGCGGGGCACGGTGGCGACATGAAGGGGCATCGTGAAGGACTCTCGTGGCGTGGCTCGCGGCCGCCGACATCACGGGGCCAGAATGACCATCCATTATGGCCCTATGTGACGGTATGTGCGTTCACCCCCGGGGCCCGGAACGATGCGACGGGTCAGACGACCGCCTCGATCACCTCGAGCGACGTCACGGGCTCGGCGAGCGCCTCCGCCAGCTCGCCCGCCGAGCGGACGGCACGATGCGGGACGCGGTAGCCCTCGCAGAGCGGCCCTAGCGCGGCGCCGTGGGGCGTGGTGAACACGCGCTCGAGGTTCTCCGGAGGCGCGGCCGAGTGCTCGAGGCCCGAAAAGATGGTCCCGCCGCCGTCGTTCACCACCACGATGCGCAGGCGCGGCCGCCGCTCGCGCGGCCCCACGAGCAGCCCGCCCGCCTCGTGGAGGAACGTCACGTCCCCCATGAGCGCGTGCACCGCGCGACCGGAGCCGAAGGCGACGCCCGCGGCCGTGGAGAGGGTCCCGTCGATGCCGGCCAGCCCCCGGTTGGCGATCAGCACTGGCGAGGCGCCCGCGGGCGCGGCCGGCATGAACCGATCGAGGGCTCGTACCGGCCCGGATGAGCCCACCACGCCCCACACGTCCGGGCCGAGCGACTGCGCGAACGTGACCGCGGCGACCCGAGGGCCCCACCCCTCGGGCGCGTGGACCCGCGCACCGGCGGACCTCCACTCGGCGAGCCAGGCGGGGTCGGCATCGTCCGGCGCGACCGACCACAGCCACGACGAGGGCACGTCCCTGTCGACCCGCTGAGCATGCGGCGGCGCCTCGCGCCAGCGGGCACCGAACCGCGCCACGATGAGCGCGGGGGCACGCGCGATGAGCGCCTGCACGGGGCGGGTGAGCGTGGGCCTGCCGATCACCACCACCTGATGCACCCGTGCCGCGAGCGCGGCGCCCTGCGGCGACTCGAGCAGGCGCACGTAGTCGGGGATGCAGTGGGAGCCGGAGCGCGCGAGCGAGGTCGGCTCGGCGAGCAGCGGCCAGCCGTGGGCCTCGGCCACCTGGCGAGCGAGATCGCCCGCGCCGTCGCCCGCGATCACCACGCCGCGCGCGACCACTGGCAGCGGCGCGGGCTCGCTCCGATCGGCGACCACAGGGATGCCGCCGGTGGGCGTGGGCAGGCGCGGCGGATCGTGCCACACGCCGCCATCGGCGCCGAGCGGCTCCCGGAACGCGACGTTGAGATGCACCGGTCCCGGCGCGGCCGCCATGTCCTCGCGCGCGCGGTCGCCCAGCGCGGCGCGCACTGCCCTCTCCGCGAGCGCGGTCACCCGGTCGGGTCGCGCGCCGAGGTCGGTGGCGGGGACATCCGCCTCCCAGCGCACGAAGCCGCCGAAGATGCCCACCTGGTCCGTGGTCTGGTTCGCCCCGACCCCACGCAGCTCCGCCGGCCTGTCCGCCGTGAGCAGCAGCAGCGGCACACCCGAGTGGTGCGCCTCCATGACGGCCGGCAGCAGATTGCCCACGGCGGTCCCGGACGTGGTGACGATCGCGACGGGGCGCGGGTCACCCGCGGCGGCACGTCCGCGCGCGATACCGAGGGCGAGGAAGGCCGCGGACCGCTCGTCGATGCGGACATGGAGCTCGACGCGCGGCGCCCCGAGCGGCGGGTTCTCCGCGCCGGCCTCCGCGAGCGCATGCGCGAGCGGTCCCGAGCGCGAACCCGGGCTCAGCACATAGTCCTCGACGCCGCGCTCGACGAGCGCCGCGACCATCGCTCGCGCGAAGGCCCCGGACGGATGCTCGCTCATGCGATCACGTCCAGCGTGACCGGCCCGATGTACCCGCCGCGGGGAACGATGGTCTCGCGCACGGTGTCCTCCGCGAGCAGCTCGCCCGTGCCCAGCCCGCACGCATAGGGCAGCTCGGGTACCGCGCGCGCGAGCGCGACGCCCGCCGCGAGCCCGACCGAGGACTCCATCGCGCTCGAGACGACGATCGGCACCGCGTAGCGGTCCACCACGTCGAGGCAGTGGCGGACACCGCCCATCGGAGCGACCTTGAGGACCAGGATGTCGGCGGCGCCGGCGCGCATCACCTCGTCGGCATCGCCCGGGATCCGGACGGACTCGTCGGCGGCGACCAGCACGTCCGTGCGGCGCCGGACCTCGGCGAGCTCCGCGACCGTGCGGCACGGCTGCTCGACGTACTCGAGGCCCGGGCCTCCGCCCGCGCGTGCGGCGGCGTCCAGCTCCTTGAGCACCGTCACCGCGGTGTCGACGTCCCACGCGCCGTTCGCGTCGACGCGCACGCGTCCCCCCGGGCCCAGGGCGACGGCGACGGCCTCGACGCGCCGCACATCGTCCCGCCAGCCGCCGGTGCCCGCGACCTTGACCTTGGCGGTGGTGCAGCCGCCCGCCTTCGCGAGCTGCGCGGCACGCCCGGCCGGGAGCTCGGGGACGATGCTGTTGACCGGCACCAGGTCCCGCACCGGCGCGGCCCACTCGCCGCGGGCCGCCTCCATCGCCGCCTCCCACCAGCGGGACGCGCGCTCGGGGGTGTAGTCGTCGAACGGGGAGTACTCGCCCCAGGCGTCCCGCCCATCGGGGCCGGTGCCGCGGATCAGGACGCCGTGGCGCTCGGTGACGCCACGGAAGCGCGTCGACAGCGCGACGCGGAACGGGCGGAACTCCATGGGCTCAGCCTAGGGCGAGCGTCACGCCACCCCCGTGCCGCTCACCCGACGGGGTGGGCGTACGCGCCGTGGGCACGGCTGCCGTCGTCGAGCGGGAGGTCGACGCCGCGGTACACACCGTCCGTGCCGATCACCCCCACTGCGTCCTGATCGAGCCAGACGTGCTCCCCCAGGCCGCCGTAGCCGACGGACGCGTCCGCGTCGATCGTGATCTCCGTGTCGCCGTCGGGACGATGCCAGACGGCGGTGCTCCCGCCCGACTCGACGGCGGGGCCCTCCAAGTACCCGTCCCCGAGCGCGGCGAGACCAGACCCGCCCGAGGGCTCGGGCAGGTCGTCCGGCGCGGACACCTCGCCCGTCGGCACATCCACGCAGCCGATGCCGTCCGCCAGGTCCACCAGGTAGCAGTCGCCCGAGCGGCCGATCACGCCCCACAGTCGGTCCACGAGGTAGGCCTCATCGCGACCGTCGTCGGAGCGGGCGACCAGCAGCGAGGAGTCGCCGAGGTACGCGGTGACAAGCCCCGAGCCAGTGACGAGCCCGCCGAAGTCCCGGGTGTCCGCGGCCCACGGCACCCACGCGTGGTTCACCGTCCAGGTCAGCCCGTCGACCTGGGCGCCCAGCACCATGGCCAGAGGCGTGCCATCCGCGTAGCCCCAGACCATCCAGTCGCTGCCCCCCCGCCACGAGATCGCGCTCGCCCGCACCGAGTCGCCGAGCGTCATCACCCAAGTGGTCCCCGAGGCGAGATCCATCCACACGAGGAAGGCGCCCCCCTCTCCCTCGAGGCTGACCAGCACCTCCGGCGCGTCCGCGGACCCTGCGATGTCCGCGACGAAGAGCCCGCCGCCGATGCCCAGCCCGTCGGCTATCGCGGCGAGGTCGGCCACCGGGACCGCGGTCCCATCCGGAGCCGCGAGGAGCAGCACCGACTCCGTCGCGGCGCCCTGATCGTCGGTGAGCTCGTCCTCGACGAAGGCCCACCCCTCGCCGTAGCCCGCCAGGTCCTCGGCGGCGACCGGGTCGAGCACGGGCCGGTCCGCGTAGTCGTAGCCTTCGACCCCCAGCTGCTCGAACTGCTCGGTGCTCCACGTCGTGAGCTCGAGGACGCCGTCGCCGCCGGCGAGCGGCATGAGCACCGGGTCCCCGGTGAGACCGATGTCGCCCAGGTGCCACGTCTCGGTGCCGACCGACGCATCGGCTCTCGACGTCGCCGAGCTCGAGGGGGTCGTCGACGCCGGTGGTACGTCGCGGGAGCCGCCGGACGCGATCGCCATCGTGGTCGCTCCGACCGCCAGCACCCCCGCGAGCGCTGCCGCCACCGATCCCATGGTCGAGCGCCGCCGCGCAGCGCCGACGCGGCGTCGAAGCTCGGCGCGATCCCCAGCGTCCGCCGACGCGCCCCGGCCTGCGGCCTCGCTCGCGCCGCGCAGCATGTCGTGGAGCTCGTTCATCGCGCGCCTCCGATCTTCAGGTCGACCTTCTCCGTATCCGAGGCCCCGGCGGCCTCTTGCGTCACCAGGCCCGACCTCACGAGCGCCGCCAGCCCGTCCGAGGTGTAGCGCTTCACCGCTCCTGCGCTGATCCCGAGAGCGTGCGCGGTCTCGGCGACTGACTGGTCCGCCAGGTGCCGCATCACCACGCACGCCCTCTCGCGCGGGGCCAGCATCGCGAGCGCAGCGACCACCGCATCGTCGCCCGCCACCCCGTCCTCGGGACCGGCGACGGAGGCCGGCTGCCGCGATGCCACCCACGTCTCGCGGCCGAGCCTCCGCGAGCGCTTCCGCACCGCGTCGACGTGCCGCGATGCGATCGCACGCAGCACATACGCGTGCGCGTGCTCGACCGAGTCGAAGCGCCGACGCTTGGAGAACACCGCCACGATCGCGTCGTGCACCAGGTCCTCCGCGTCCTGGCGCGCGCCGGACACGAGCGTCGCGTAGCCCACGAGCGCCGCGTACCGAAGCTCGAGAAGAGCATCGAGCACTGGGTCGTCCTTCATCCATCCCCCTCTTGGCGGCCTTTCTACTCCACCCACGTCACGATGGGGCGGAATGGTTGGGGTGGGTGCCGCATCGTCCCCTCCCGCCGGCGCGCCAGGCCCCTACTACCCTGGCGCCATGAGCGACATCCCGGCGCAGGTCTCCGACCTCATGGACCCCACGCAGTGGCGAGCCGTGGACGGCTTCCCCGACTCGGACATCACGTACCACCGCTGGGTGGCCCGGTCCGAGGACGGTGAGCGCGACCTCCCCGCCGTGCGCATCGCCTTCAACCGGCCCGAGGTGCGCAACGCGTTCCGCCCCCAGACGGTCGACGAGCTCTACCGCGCACTCGACCACGCGCGCCAGACGGTGGATGTCGCGGCGATCGTCCTCACGGGCAACGGACCCGCCGCGGACGGAGTCCACGCCTTCTGCTCGGGCGGCGACCAGCGCATCCGTGGCCGCGACGGCTACCTCTACGAGGGCACCGCCGCGGACGCGCCCGCGTACGGCGGACGCCTCCACATCCTCGAGGTGCAGCGCCTCATGCGGCACTCCCCCAAGGTGGTCATCGCCGCGGTCAACGGCTGGGCCGCGGGCGGCGGGCACTCGCTGCACGTGGTGAGCGACCTGTCGATCGCGAGCCGCGAGCACGCGCGCTTCAAGCAGACCGACGCCAACGTGGGGTCCTTCGACGCGGGCTACGGCAGCGCGCTGCTCGCCCGCCAGGTCGGGGACAAGCGCGCGCGGGAGATCTTCTTCCTGGCACGCGAGTACTCGGCGGACGATGCGGAGCGCTGGGGCGGCGTCAACGAGTCCGTGCCGCACGCCGAGCTCGAGGCGCGCGCGCTCGAGTACGCGCGCATCGTCGCCACCAAGTCGCCGCAGGCCATCCGCATGCTGAAGTTCGCCTTCAACCTCGCGGACGACGGGCTCGCGGGCCAGCAGGTCTTCGCCGGCGAGGCGACCCGCATGGCGTACATGACGGAGGAGGCGCAGGAGGGTCGCGACGCGTTCCTCGAGCGCCGCGACCCGGACTGGACCAGGTTCCCGTACGCGTACTGAGCGCCTGTCACAGCCCCAGGTAGAGCCGGATCGCCGCGTCCACCCGCGCGGACACCTCGGACGGCACCGCTCCGACCCGCGCCAGGAGCCGGGAGACGCTCAGCGTCCGGATCTGCTCGGCCTGCGCCTTCGAGTCGACCTCGAGCCCGCCCGTTCCCGCGGGCAGCAGCACCTGGAAGTCGAACACCTTGGCGACGCTCGACGTGAGCGGCACCACCGTCACCGTCCCGCCCATCCGCATGGCGGCGGCGACCAGCGTCGGCCGCCCCACGATCAGCACCGGTCGCACCTTCGCAGACTCGAACCCGCGCGCCGGGTCCAGGTCGGCGCGCCAGATCTCTCCCCTCACACGCCGTCTCCGGCGACAGCGTCCCACACGTCCCGCTCGCCCGAGGAGCTCCACTCGCTCATCGCCTCGACGAGCTGGTCCGCGAGCGCACGCTCCCGCTCGGCCTCGACCAGATGCTCGATCGCGGAGTGCACCGCGGCGGAGCGGTTGGGAGCCGCGCCCGACGCGATCAGCGCGTCGATCACGCGAACGTCCTCGTCGGGGAGGCTGATGCTCAGCTTGACGGCCATACGGCGATCCTACCGGGGTACGACCACGGTAGGAAGGAGCGTCGCGGCCGGCCCGCCCCATGCCACACTGGGCGGACCGACGCCTGAGGAGGCAGCCGACCCATGACCCGCTGTGCCCACCACGCAGGCCGTGCGGCGGCGGTCGCTCTCGGCGCGACGCTGGTGACGTCTGCGCTCGCGGCCTGCACCGCGAGCGTCAACCTCACCGTCGATGCCGACAGCCTCGCCGACAAGGTCGCCACGGCGCTCCAGGAGGAGGTCGGCTCCGACGCCCCGCCGCACATGGACTGCGGCGACGAGCCGGTCGACATCGTGGTCAACGAGACCGTGGTCTGCGCGCTCAGCGTCGACGGCGAGGATGCGGTGTACGACACGATCGTCACCATCACCGCGGTCGACGGCACCAGCTACGACTTCAGCGTCGACGTGGCGGACACGCCCCGCTGACGCCGCCCGCACGGGGCGTCAGGCCAGCCACTCCTCCACGAGGGCCGGCACAGCGTCCTCGATCGGCTCGCGCACCACGAGCGATGCGTCGCGATCCCAGGAGGTCGGGGACGCGTTCACGATGACCAGCGCGGCGCCGGCCGCGAGCGCCTCCCCCGCGAGCGCCGCCACCGGGTACACCTGCAGCGTGGTGCCGATCGCGACGAACGTGTCGCACGTCCGCGCCGCGCGCGAGGCGCGCCGCAGGTCGGCGTCGCGCAGCGCCTCACCGAAGTACACGACGTCGGGCTTGAGGATCCCCTCGCAGCGCGCGCAGCGGGGATCGGGCTCGTCCGCAAGCGTCGCGAGCACCTCGTGCGTGGGCACGGAGGCACCGCACCCCAGGCACGAGGTCGTGGCGAGGCTCCCGTGCATCTCCACCACCGCATCGTCCGGCGTGCCCGCCGCCTGGTGCAGGCCGTCGATGTTCTGGGTGAGCACGTCGCGGCACCGCCCCTCGGCCACCAGCCGCGCGAGGGCACGATGCGCGGCTGACGGCCGTGCCGACCATGCCGCGTGCGCGGCCCAGTCGCGCCACCCCTCCTCGCGCGCGTCGCGGTCCCCCACGAAGACGTCGATCTCTAGCAGCCGCGCCCGCGCAGGATCCCGCGTCCACACGCCCTGGGGGCCGCGGAAGTCGGGGATGCCCGCGGCGGTGGACAGCCCCGCGCCGGTGAGGACGGTGATCACCCGTCCATCATGGCCCGCTACTGGAAGTCGATGTCCGTCGCGTGGCCCACGCCGGCGTTGGGCACCAGCTCGAACCAGGTCTGACCCGGGGCGAGCTCGACGGGGTCGCCGTCCTCGGTGGTGAGCACGAACGGCTCGTACTGGCCCTTCTTGCTCCACGTGATCGGGATGTACTTGTCGCCGGTCGCGACGTAGCCCTCACCCGACTTGCCGGCCACCAGCGTCTCCGGCACCGAGGAGGTCGAGGAGCCGGACGTGTACTTGACCGTGACCCACAGCATCACCACGTTGGTCGCGGACAGCTGCGTGCCGTCCGCGGTCACGTGCGCGGTGCCGTCCTCGTAGCGCTCCCACAGGCCGGCCTTCTTGTCCCAGCGCCACTCGGGCAGCGCGCGAGGCGACATCGTGATGTCGATGAACGAGACCTTGGTGCCCTCGAGCTGCGCGGTCGCCTCCTCCGCCGGGTACGCGATGTCCCACTGCTGGTCGGGGGCCTCGGCATCGGTCTGCTCGAGGAACTTCGCGAGGTAGCCGTGAAGGTTGTGCGGAGCCGCCTTGTCGCGGGTCCGGTAGAAGCCGTAGTCGCCGCGATCCTGCGTGATCATCTCCTGGCCGGAGGCGCCCGTGTCGGAGATGAAGCGCGACTGAGCCCCCGAGAAGATGAGCGGGCCGTCGAAGGAGCCCATGATGTTGCGGTCCATCGGGCGCATCGAGCGGATCGGGCCGACCGACTCCGGGTCCTGCGACTGGAAGATCGCGACGAACCGGGAGATGCCGTACTCGACGTACTCCTCGAACACCACGTCGGCCTTGTCCAGGTTCTCCTGCGGGCGCGCCTGTGCGGTGTTCTCGATCTTGATCGACAGCGCGGGGCGCGCCAGCTCCTTCTTCGTCGCGTCCGTGGCGTCCAGACCCGTGAGCGGCCAGGTCACCTCGGGACGCGGGTCCTCGGGTGCCGGCGGCAGCGCGACGGCGGACACGGACGGTCCGGACGTCGCGGCGGTCAGGGTGCTGGTGGAGGAGCTCTCGGTGGCGGGCGAGCACGCGGCGAGCCCGACGGTTGCGAGCGCGGTCAGCGTCGTCGCTGCGGCAAGGCGGATCTTCATGCGGATGAGTCTAGGTGTGCTCGTAGGCTGGCCCGTGTGACGTACGCGCGCCTCGCCCCCGATCCCGACCAGGCGGTCTCCGCGGCGCTCACGGGCCGCGCCGCCGGGATCGCGGTCGCTACCTCGGGGTCCACCGGGACGCCGCGCCTCGTGCTGCTCCCCGACGACGCGATCCGGGCAGCGGTGTCGCTTTCGTCACGTCGCCTCGGCGGAGAGGGTCATCAGCTCCTCGCGATCCCCGCGGACCGCATCGGCGGAGCCCTGGTCCTGGCCCGCGCGACGCTCGCCGGCGCGACCGTGACGCGCATGGCTCCCGGGCCGTTCACCGCCACGGCCTTCGCGGAGGCCGTGGCGCGCATGCCCGCGGGCCCGCGCTACGCGTCGCTCGTGCCCACCCAGGTCCGCAGGCTCGCGCAGGACCCGGCCGGACGCGACGCGCTCGCCAGCCTCGACGCGGTGCTCGTGGGAGGCGCGGCCCTGCCCGAGCACGATGCGCCGGGGACCCTGGTCCGCACCTACGGCATGAGCGAGACGTGCGGCGGGTGCGTCTACGACGGCCTTGCGTTCGACGGGGTCCAGCTGCGCATCGACGACGACGGCCGGGTCCTGATCGCGGGCCCCACGCTCGCGGCCGGGTACGCGGACGGCGACGACTCGGCGTTCCGCACCGTCGACGGCGAGCGGTGGTTCGTCACGAGCGACCTGGGCGAGCTGCGCGACGGGCGCCTGCGGGTGCTCGGCCGCGCGGACCACGTCATCAACACCGGGGGCTTCAAGGTGCACCCGCAGCGCATCGAGCTCGCGCTCGAGCGGGCCGGGGCGACGGCCGCGGCGGTGGTCGGGGTGCCCGATCCCGAGTGGGGCGAACGCGTGGTCGCCGTCGTGGAGGGCGGGGCGGACGATGCGGCGCTTGCCGACGCGATCGCGGGGCTCGCTCCGTACGAGAGGCCCCGGCGCATCGTGCGCACGGACGCCGTGCCCCGCACCGCGGGTGGCAAGATTGACCGGCCGGCCGCGCGTGCGCTGGCGAGCGAGGAGGACCGATGACCACGACCGCCGACTGGGTGGCAGGCGCCCGCCCCCGCACGCTGTGGACCGGCGCGGTCCCCGTGATCGTGGGCTCCGCCTGCGCGATCGCCGAGGACGCGTTCGCGCTGCTCCCGGCAGTGCTCGCGCTCGGCGTCGCGCTCGCGCTGCAGGTGGGCTCGAACTACGCGAACGACTACTCGGACGGCATCCGCGGCACGGACGTGGACCGCATCGGCCCCGAGCGGCTGGTCGCCTCCGGCAAGGCGCTGCCGCGCTCGGTGAAGCTCGCCGCGTACGCCTCGTTCGCGGTGGGCGCGGCGCTGGGGCTCGCGCTCGTGGTGGTCTCCGGGATCTGGTGGCTGCTCGCGGTGGGCGCGGTCGCGATCGTGGCCGCGTGGACCTACACCGGCTCGTCGCGGCCCTACGGGTACGCCGGTTACGGAGAGATCAGCGTCTTCATCTTCTTCGGCCCCGTCGCGATGCTCGGGACCCTGCTCACGCAGCTGGGGTCCGTGACGCTCTACTCGGTGTGGGCCTCGGCCGGCGTGGGCCTGTACGCCGTGGCGCTGCTGCTGGTCAACAACATCCGCGACCTCGAGACGGATGCCCTCGCGGGCAAGCGCACGCTCGCCGTCAAGGTGGGCGAGCTGCGCGCGCGGCAGTACTTCGCCGCCGCGGTGACGCTGCCGATCGGCTTCGCGATCCTGGTCGCGTTCGCGCACCCGTGGGCGCTCGTCGCGACCCTGGTGGCGCTGCCGTCCGTGGTGATCGCGTTCGGGATGCGCATGGGCGCCTCCGGCCGCAACTTCGGCGTGATGTTCCAGGGCATCAGCGGCGTGGGGCTCGCCTACGGGCTGCTCCTCGCCACCGGCATCGCCCTGTAGCGGAGGGCAGCGCCGCACAGGGCGTCAGCGGCCGGCGGGCGCCCCGTGGTCGTTGTCGGCGCCGATCTCGGCATCCTCCTCGGCATCGGCCTCGCGGAGCCCCCGCTCGCTGCGGGAGATCCAGGCGTCCATCTGCGCCTGCGCCTTGGCCCGCATGCCGGGAAGCACCAGGTAGGACACGAGCCACGCGACGATGAACGCGGCGAGGAACGCCATCACGTCCCGCCAACGGACGATCCAGAGCACACCGAGGACGGCGAGGAAGATGCCCGTGCGGGCGCTCCAGTAGGTGAGGACGGCCATGCGACAAGCGTACGCGGCGTACGCTTGATGGATGAGAGCGCTGCCCCTTCTGGTCTATCTGGGCCTGGTCGTCTACACGCTCAGCGACGTGTGGCAGCGGCCCGAGCGCGAGCCCTACGGCGTCACCAAGGCGCTGTGGACCGCGATGATCCTGTTCCTGCCGTTCGTGGGCGCGCTCGCGTGGATCGTCGTCAAGCTCCTGCGCCCGGGCGGCGGCAACCCCGACCCGCGCAAGGGCCCCGTCGCCCCCGACGACGACCCGGAGTACCTCGCCTGGCTCCGCGAGCAGTCGCGCCGGAAGCGCAAGAGCGGCTGAGCTACACCCCCTCGATCGTCACCCGCACCCTCCGCGCGCTCGCCCGGTCCACCGGGCATCGTCCGCCCGTGAGCGACACCACGCCGTCCGCCTCGCGGTGGCGCGGCGTCCCCACCCAGAGCTCGACCTCGCCGGGCTCGACGGCGCGCACCAGGTCCCGCCCGCTGAAGGCGAGGCGCGCCGCGGGGATCTCGAACGTCACGCGCCGGGCCTCGCCGGGCGCGAGCGTCACCCGCGCGAAGCCGACGAGCTGCGCGACCGGTCGCGTCACCGAGCCGCGGCGCTGGTGGGCGTAGACCTGCACCACCTCGTCCCCGGCGCGCTCGCCGATGTTCGCGACCGTCGCGGCCACGCTGAGCGCGCCGTCCGTCGGGGCGTCCGCCACCGACAGCCCTGAGTACGCGAAGGACGTGTAGGACAGGCCCTCGCCGAAGGTCAGCGGCGCCACCGAGGACAGGTTGGTGACGTCCGAGTCGTCGCCCAGGCGCGGGTGCAGGTACCCGGCGGGCTGGGCGCCGGTGGATCGCGGCAGCGACACCGGCAGCCGACCCGAGGGGTTGACCCGCCCCGACAGCACACCCGCGATCGCGCGCGCCCCCTCCTCGCCCGGGAAGAACGCCTGCACCACCGCGGCGCACCGCTCGAGCGCCCAGCCGATCGCGTACGGACGGCCCGTGACCAGCACCAGCACCACCGGGGTGCCGGTCTCGATCACCGCCTCGACCAGCTCGCGCTGCACGCCCGGAAGCTCGAGCGAGTCGGTGTCGCAGCCCTCGCCCGACGTCCCGCGCCCGAACAGGCCCGCCTGGTCCCCCACCACCACGATCGCGACGTCCGAGGCGCGCGCCGCCGAGACCGCCTCGGCGAAGCCCTCGCGCGAGGAGCCCTGGATGTCGCAGCCCTGCGCGCTGATGACGGGTCCGAGCTCGTCGCGCACCGCGTCGAGGACGGTCGGCACGTCGAGCGCGAGCTCCGTGCCGGGGCGCTTGTCGAGCACGTGGTTGGCGAACGAGTAGCACCCGAACATCGCCTGGTAGCGGTCCGCGTTGGGGCCGATCACCGCGATCCTCGGCGCTCCGGCGCCGTCCGTGCCGGACGATGCGGCGGTGGGGTCCACCGCATCGTCCGGCCGACCGAGAGGCAGCGTGCCGTCGTTCGCAAGCAGGACGATGCCCCGCTCGGCGAGCAGCCGCGCCACCTCCCGGTGCTCGGGTCCGTCGAGCACCACACCCGAGGGCGACGGACCCTCGAACGTCTGATCGAGCAGCCCCAGCTGCTCCTTCTGGGTGAGGATCCGCGTGACGGCGCGGTCCACGAGCGACTCGTCCACCGCCCCGGAGCGCACCGCCGCGGCGAGCGGCTCGAGGTACGCGTCGCCCGTGGGCAGCTCGACGTCCACGCCGGCCGCGAGCGCGAGCGCCGCCGCCTCCTCGAGGTCACCGGCGATCCCGTGCAGGAGGTGGAGGAACGCGACGCCGAAGTAGTCCGCGACCACCACGCCGTCGAAGCCCCACTCGTCCCGCAGGACGCCGGTCAGCAGCGTGGGGTCGGCGGCCGTAGGGACGCCGTCGATCTCCGTGTAGGCGTGCATGACGGAGCGCACCCCGCCGTCGACCACGGCCATCTCGAACGGCACCAGCATGATGTCGCGCAGCTCGCGCGGACCCATCGCGACGGGGCCGAAGTTCCGCCCCGCGGTGGACGCGGAGTACCCGACGAAGTGCTTGAGCGTCGCGTGGACGCCCTCGGACTGCACGCCCTCGACGTACGAGGTCCCGATCTCGCCCACCAGGTAGGGGTCCTCGCCGATGCACTCCTCGACGCGGCCCCAACGGGGGTCGCGCACCACGTCGAGCACCGGAGCGAGCCCCTGATGGATGCCCAGCGCGCGGCAGTCGCGGCCGATGAGCGCGCCCATGCGGGCCACCAGCGCCGGGTCGAACGTCGCGCCCCACGTGAGGGGGCCGGGGTAGGTCGCGGCCTTCCACGCGGACAGGCCCGTGAGGATCTCCTCGTGGACGATCGCGGGGATGCCCAGGCGCGTCCCCGTCACCAGCGCGCGCTGGCGCTCCCAGAGCACCCGGGCCCGCGCGTCGGCGTCCACGGGGGTGGTGCCGTAGATGCGCGTGAAGTGGCCGAGGCCGTGCCGCGTGGCCTCGTCGAGGCCGCCGGTGACGGAGACCTCACCCTGCAGCGGGGCGACCACGTCGCCCTTCTCGTCCTCCCAGAAGCCCGTGATCTGCGCGAGCTTCTCCTCGAGCGTCATGTCCGCCACCAGGGCGGCGACGCGTGAGCTCAGTGCGGCGTCCACGGCGGTCATCCCTTCACCGCGCCCGTCAGGCCGTCGACGATGCGCCGCTCCATGAGCAGGAAGAACGCGAGCGCGGGCAGCATCGCGAGCGACGTGTACGCCATGATCATCGTGGTCGCGGCGGAGTGCTGGCCCTGGAAGGTCGTGACGCCGAGGGGCAGGGTCATCCCGCTCGGGTCCCCTGTCAGCAGCAGGAGCGGGAGCAAGTAGGCGTTCCACGAGCCGATGAACGCGAGCACGCCCACCGTGACCATCGCGGGCCGCGCGAGCGGCAGCAGCATCCGCCAGAAGAAGCCGATGCGGGAGATGCCGTCCATGAAGGAGGCCTCCTCGAGCTCCTTGGGCAGGGCCGCGAGGAACGGCCGCAGGATGATGATGGTCACCGGCAGCGCGAACGCGATCTGTGGGATCACCAGGCCCCACAGGCCGCTGATGTGGAGGTCGCGCAGCAGCAGGTACAGCGGCAGCACCGCGACCGTGAGCGGGAACATGAGGCCCGTGGTGAAGACCACGAAGATGAGCTCGCGGCCCTTGAACGAGTAGCGCGCGAGCGGGTAGGCCGCCATCGTCCCGAACAGCACCACCGCGGCGGTGGTCGCCACCGCGACCAGCGTCGAGTTGAGCAGCTGATGCCAGAACAGGGAGCCGGACAGGATGTCCCAGTAGTTCTGCCACTGGATCGGGTCGGGCAGCCCGGTCGGGTTCGACGCGAGGTCGCCCTGCGTGCGGAAGCCGCCCAGGATCAGGTAGAGGATCGGGCCCAGCGTGAGCGCGATGCCCACCAGCGCGATGCCGATCGCCAGGTACGTCGACCCCTCGGGGACGAGCCCCTTGCGGCGGTGCGACTCGACGTTGCCGGGCTCCCTGGCCGGGGCATCGTGCGTCTGTGTGGTGGCCATGGCCCTACCTGGCCTTTCCGGGATGCGCGTTGTCGCGTCGCAGGATGGTCGCCATGTAGGCGAGCGCGATGACGAACGAGAGGAAGAACATGATCACGGCGATCGCGGAGCCGTAGCCCCAGTCGGACCGGAAGAAGCCGATCTCCATCATGTAGCTCGCGATGGTCGAGTACTGCCCCGCGGTGCCGCCGCGGTTGAGCACCCACACCATGTCGAACAGCTGGATGGATCCGATGATCGACAGGAACGCCCAGATGCGGATGGTGGGGCCGATGAGCGGGATGTTGATCCGCCACTGGATCTGCCACCAGCTCGCGCCGTCGATGGACGCGGCCTCCTGGAGGTCCTCGCTCACGCCGGACAGGCCGGCGAGGAACAGGATGATCGCGAGCCCCACGTACTTCCACGTGATGATGAAGAACACGGTCCAGAACCCCCAAGTGGGGTCCTCGAACCAGCCCCCGGCGGGCATATCGAGCCCGATCGCGCGCATCCACTGCGTCGCGACGCCGTTGGGGTCGAAGATGATGAGCCACATGGTGCCGGCGATGACCTCGCTCAGCACGTAGGGCGCGAAGATCACCACGCGCGTGAAGGCGCGTCCGCGGAACTTGCGGTTGAGGGTGAGCGCGACGATCAGCGCGAGGGGCAGCTGGATCGCGAGCGACAGGAAGATGATCGCGAAGTTGTGGCTGAGCGCCTCCCAGAACGGCTGCGTGTACGCCGTGGTGAAGGCCTGCTTGGTGTCGGGGCTGGTGCCGCCGAACAGCGCGCGGGCGTAGTTCTCGAAGCCGATGAACTCCGCGTCGGAGAACTGCGAGACGCCGTTCCACTTGTACATCGAGTACCGCGCGGCGGAGATCACCGGGTACACCACGAAGGTGAGGAACAGGGCCAGCGCGGGGCCCACGAAGAGGGCGATCTCGGCCCACTTGCGGACGTTCGCGCGGCGGGGGTGGTCGGTTGCGGGGGTCGGGGGGCGGGACCCCGCCGTCGATTGCTCGACGACGGGGTCCGCGTTCCGACCCGAGGCCTCCAGTGCGGTCACCAGGGCGCCTCGCTTTCTACTCGGATCGGGCAGGTCAGGACGTCGCGGCGGCGGCCACCATCGCATCGACCACGCCCTGGGCGTCGCCCGTGCCGTTGAAGATGTTGACGATGCCGTCGTTCATGGCGCCTCCGACGTTGGGTCCGAGGAGGGTGTCCATCCACAGCTGGACGTAGGCCGCGCTCGACGTGGTCTGCGCGATCTTCTGCAGGACCGGGTCGGTGACCGCGTCGGACGCCGCGGGGGCGACCGGCAGGCCTCCGACGGCCTCGGCGTAGCCGCGCTGGACGTCGTCGCTCACGATGTACGCGAGGAAGTCCGCGCACTCCGGCGGGGCGTCGACGTAGCAGGAGAAGCCGTCACCGCCACCCATCGCGGCGGACGGGTCGCCCGAGCCGCCGTCGGTCGCGGGCATCGGGAACCAGTCGAGGTCCTCGTGGAGCGCCGCGATCGCCTCGTCCGAGCCGTCCGTGAAGCCCTCGTAGACGAAGTAGTTCCACTGGCCCATGAGCTCCATCGCCGCGTCGCCGTTGGCGACCATGCCGGCCGAGGACGTCGCGCCGGTCTGCGCGACCGTCGACGTGAACTGCGGCTGGAAGGGATCCGTGTCGATGAACGCCTGCAGCTGGTCGCCCGCGTCCACCCAGCACGGGTCGGAGAAGTCGAGCGAGGTGCCGGCGCTCGCGACCACGTCCTGTGCGCAGGACCGCAGCGCGAAGTTGTACCACCAGTGCGCGGCGGGCCAGCCGTCGGCCGCACCGACCGCGATGGGCACGATGCCGGCGTCCTTCAGCTTCTGGACCGCGTCGCCGAGCTCGTCCATGGTGGTCGGGACGTCGGTGATCCCGGCCTCCTCGAAGAGGCTCGGGCGGTACCAGATGCCCTCGACCGCGAACTGGAACGGCAGGCCGTACGTGACGCCGTCGACCTGCCACGGTGCCACGCCGCCGCCGAGGCGGTTGATGTCATCGCTCAGGACGTCCGAGAGGTCCATGAGGTAGCCGGCCTCGGCCTGCGCCGCCATCTCGCCGCCGCCCCACTGCTGGAACAGGTCGGGCGCGTCGCCCGACTGCAGCGCGGTGGGGATGCGGGTCCGCTGGAGGTCCTCGTTCTGGATCTGCTCGATCTCGATAGTGACGTTCGGGTTGTCCGCCATGTAGTCGGCGGCCACCTGGTCCCAGTAGTCGCCGAGCGAGTTCTCGCCGGTGTCACCGGCCACTCCGTTGTGCCACCACGTGAGGGTGACCGGCTCGTCCCCGCCGCCTCCGCCGGAGGTCGCGCCCGACGTCGGTCCGTCGTCGCCCCCATCCGAGCTGCAGGCCGCAAGCAGTGCCATGGATGCCGCGATCGCCGCTCCCGCAGCGGCACGTCGCATGTTCGCCATGATGTCCCCTTTCGTCTCCATTGACTCAGGTCGAACAGCGTGAGTCTCACACGGGCATCGTTGCGACGTCAATCGTTATCGATAACGTTTTCGCATCGGGCATGATGTGAACGTGCGACATGCGCGCCCGACTCGCTCGCGCCTTCCTCCCCGCGTCCCCCTGACACAGGGGCGCCAGCACAGTTCGCTGTGCTCGCACCCATGCGTCAGCGGGGCGCAGGCTCGGCGCGGCGCACCCGCCGGACGCGGATACGATGCGGACATGGAACCGGTCGCTCGGGTCAAGCTCGCCGATGTCGCGCGCATCGCCGGGGTCTCGGTCGCCACGGTCTCCAAGGTGGTGAACGGCCGCTACGGCGTCTCGAAGGAGACGGTCGCGCGGGTCCAGGAGGTCATCGACCAGGTCGGCTACGCGGGCAACCTCTCCGCCGCGGGCCTGCGGGGCCAGCGCACCAACGTGCTCGGGATCCTGGTCGGAGGCTTCGAGCCGTTCTCGGCGGAGCTGATGAAGGGCGCCTGGGCTGCGGCCGAGGGCTCCGGCTACGAGCTGCTCGCCCACTCCGGCGGCCACGGCCACGGCTGGGAGCGCCGATCGCTCGCCCGCCTGGGCGGCACGCTCATCGACGGCGCGATCCTGGTGACCCCCACCGTCCTCAACACCGCGACGGGCGTGCCCGTGGTGGCGATCGACCCCCACTACGGCCCCTCGTCGCTGCCGACCGTCGACTCGCACAACGTCGCCGGCGCGCGGCTCGCGACCGAGCACCTGCTGGGGCTCGGGCATCGCCGGATCGCGTTCCTGGGCGGGCGCCGCGACCTCGACTCGGGCCGCCGCCGCGAGGAGGGCTTCCGCGCCGCGATGGAGGCCGCAGGCGTGGAGATCGACGAGGACCTGGTGGTCGAGACCAACTACGAGCCAGAGCTCGCCGCGCTCGCCGCCGAGTCGATGCTGAGCCTGCCCGAGCCGCCCACCGCGATCTTCGCGGCGAACGACACGACGGCCCTCGCCGCGATGGACGTCGCGCTCGACACCGGGCTCGCGGTGCCGTACGACCTCTCGATCGTCGGCTTCGACGACATCCCCGAGGCGGCCGCGGCGCCCGTGCCCCTCACCACCGTGCGCCAGCCGCTCCAGGAGATGGGGGCGGAGGCGATGCACATGCTGCTCGCGCTGGTGCGCGGCGAGGAGTGCGAGCAGCACGTCCGCATGGACACCGCCCTGGTGGTGAGGACCTCGACGGCCCCGCCGCGCTGACCGCCCCTCCGCGGAATTGGTGCCTCATGGTCGGTTCTCGACGATGCTCGCGCCACAGTGGTAGGTGAGTGTCGCCCCACGATGCGGGCGCCGGGCCGCCGACGCCAAACCGGCACTGAGGTACCACTGCGAGGCGAGAAACCGCGGAAACCGACCACGATCTACCACTTCCGGGGGGTGGCGCGGCGGAGTGCGGGGGGTGGCGCGGCGGGGTGGACCGGCTGTCAGACCCCGTAGACCTCGAGCACCTGCGCGCCCACGCGCTCGACGTCGAAGCGCTGCACGCGCTCGGCCTGCTCGGCGTGGAGCTCCTCCCGCACCGCCGAGTCCTCGATGAGAAGCCGCAGCGCCGCCGCGAAGGCGTTCGAGTCGCGCGCATCCACGCTCACCCGCGGATCGTCGCCGATCACCGAGAGGTACCCCGGATTCGCACCCGCGAGCACCACACCGGCACCCGACGCCATGGCCTCGACGAGCACGATCCCGAAGCTCTCGCCGCCCGTCGCGGGGAACACCGCGATGTCGGCATCGGCGAAGTACGCGGCCTTGTCCTCCTCGGCCACGAACCCCGGCAGGGACACGCGCGACAGCGCGCTCACCTCGATGGCGGCCTCGAGGTCGCCCATGAGCGGGCCCCGCCCGCCGATGCGCACCTCGAGCCTCTCCTGCAGCTCGACCGGCAGCGCGTCGAGCGCATGGACCAGCTCGAGCACGCCCTTGCGCTCGACCAGCCGACCGAGGAACGCGACCACCAGCCGGCCGTCCTCCCCCGGCTCGGGGTCCCGCGCGGCGGCCTCCGCGGCGAAGCGCGTCACCTCGACCGGGCACGGCACCACGGTCGCGGAGATCCCGAAGGTCCGGGCGGCGAACTCGGCCGCGGGCTCGGACACCGCCATGAAGGCGTCGAAGCGGCGCAGGTTGCGCGCGAGCACTCGGCCCAGCGCATGCGTGCCCAGCTCCGACAGACGGGAGTCCGGCAGGATGTGGAACGTCCCGACGATGCGCACCGAGCGCGCCTGCAGTTTGCGGGCCTCGTCGACCACGCGCGCGGCGAACAGCGGCGAGTGCGGGGTCTGGACGTGGATCACGTCGTAGCGCTCCTGGTCGAGCAGCTCCCGGATCGCGCGCCGTGACGTGGGCAGGGGGATCCGCAGCCCGTTGCCGTTGAAGGTCACCCCGACGTTGCGCGCGAGCGAGTGCACCGTGACGTCGGATCGCGCGGAGGTCGAGCACAGGTAGTGCACCTCGTGCCCCGAACGCGACAGGAAGGCGCCGAGCGTGAGGACGTACTGCTGCACGCCGTCGGGACGGTCGATGCTGTCGTCGAGCACCAGCGCGATCTTCATACCGTCAGGATCCCGCGTAGGTGTGGAGCCCCTGGAAGAACAGGTTGACCACGGTGAAGTTCATGATGAGCGCGGTGAAGCCGGCGATCGCGAGCCACGCGCTGCGGCGGCCGGCCCAGCCCTGGGTGGTGCGCGCGTGCAGGTACGCCGCGTAGAGCACCCAGATCACGAACGACCAGACCTCCTTGGGGTCCCAGCCCCAGTAGCGGCCCCACGCGTGCTCGGCCCAGATCGCTCCGGCCATCACCGTGAAGGTCCACAAGACGAAGCCCACGGCGTTGAGCCGGAAGGACAGCGCCTCGAGCTGCGCCGCGGGCGGCACGGCCTCGAGCCAGCGGGTGCGGCGGTAGCGACGCACGAGCGTGTTGTGCCAGCGGCGCCACGCCACCTGGACGGCGCCGCCCTCGACCGGCAGCTCCCCCTGCTCGCGGTAGTCGCGCATGAGCTGCAGCGAGGTCGCGATGAAGGACACCGCGAAGATGCCCGTGACGAGCGTCGCGATCGAGACGTGGATCACCAGCCAGTAGCTCTGAAGCGCGGGCGGCAGGGTGTCGACATCCTTGTAGAGCACCGTGAGCGCGAGCCCGAGCGAGACGGCGGCGAAGCCGGTGACGCCCGCGCCGAGGTACGCGATGTCGCGCTTGCGCTGGACGATGAGGTACACCAGCACCGCGAAGAACGAGCCCGAGATGGTGTACTCGTACATGTTCGACCACGGCACGTGACCCGCGTCGATCCCGCGCGCCGCGAGGCCCACGGCGTGGAGCAGCGCGCCCACCAGGGTGGTCGATCGCGCGATGCCCGCAGCCTTGGCGGCCCGGGCACCGCGCGACGATGCGGAGGCGGCGGGCGCCGACGGCGCCGCCGGGGTGCCGCCACCGACCGCGACGGCCTCGCGTGCCATGGCCTTCGCCGCGACCTTGTCGTCGGCGACCCGCGCGAGCCGGATCGCGTACGTGACCATCGCGATCGCGTACAGGACCGTCGCACCGCTCAGGGCGGCGACGCTGAGGTCGGTCGGATTCATGACTGCTCCCTCTCCTCCGCGCCCGGGGACGGCTCACGACCGGAGGCCGCGGCCATGGCGCGCTCGAGGACGCCGGCGACGCCCGCATCGTGCGCGGGCGCGTACGCGGCGCCGGTGACCACTGTAGTTCCGCCCTCCGCCCGGGCGACCACCCAGACCTTGCGACGGGACGCGAACAGCGACGTCGCGAGGCCCGCGAGAGTGAGCATCGCGGCCACCAGCAGGAAGGGCAGCGACGGGTCGGCGCGCAGGTCGAACGCGCCGTAGCGCGGCAGCTCCTCGAAGGTCACCGACCCGAGCCCGTCGGGCAGCTCGACCGTCTCGCCCAGCGCGAGGCGCAGCGTGACCGGCTGGCCGTCCTCGTCCTGCACGGGGCTGAGCTGCGACTCGTCGAGGCGGTAGACGTTCTGCGGGACGCCCGTGTCGAGTCCCAGGTCGCCGGTGTAGGCGAGCATCTCGATCACGGGGTTCGCGGGATCGGGGTGCACCGACGCGACGGCGAACGGCCCCTCGACGAAGCTCGGATAGAGCGTCGCCTTGAAGCCCAGCTGCTCGCCGGAGCTCACGTCCGGCACCTTGATGACACCCGTGGAGGTGTACGCGGCATCCTGCGCGAGGAACACCACAGGCCCCGAGAACGCGACCTCGCCCGCGGCGTCGCGCACCGTGATGACCGGCGCGTAGCCGTTGCCCTGGAGGTAGATCTTGGCGTCGCCGGACTCGAGCGGGTGGTTGACCGAGATGTCGGTCTGCACCGGGTCCTCGCCGGGCTCGGTGAAGGTCACGTTCGCCTGGAAGTGCAGCGGGCGGCCGGTGTCGGAGAACGATGCGTCGAGCGAGTCGAGCCGCAGCGTGAACGGGTCGAGGTCGGACGGATCGAAGAGCGCGCCCGAGGAGAAGGTGTCGTACGCGACCACCGCGTTGGTGAAGGATCGGCCCTCGACCACGATCGCCTGGCCGCGGTAGGTGAAGAGCGTCCCGTAGGCGACGGCGAGCAGCACCAGCACCAGCGCCGTGTGGAACACCAGGTTGCCCAGCTCGCGGACCGCGCCGGTCTCCGCGGCGAGCGCCAGTGCGCCGTCCTCGCGGCGGTCGAGCCGCACGCGGTAGCCCGTGAGCGCGCCCAGGCGACCGGGCCGGGGCCGAAGCGCCGCGCGCACCGCGGCGACGGCATCGTCCACCGCCAGCGGGGAGTCCTCCGAGACCGGGGCGTAGCGCGCGAGGGACCGCGGCGTCGCGGCGATGGGACGGCGGAGCTCCCGGTAGTGGTGGACCGCGCGCGGCGCGATGCAGCCGATGAGCGACGCGAACAGCAGCACGTAGATCGCGGTGAACCACGCCGAGCCGAACACGTCGAGGAAGCCCGTCGCGTCGAGGAACGGTCCCCAGAACGGGTTCGCGTCGATGAACGCGCGCGTCGCGGCCGCGTCCTGCGGCCACTGCGGCAGCACCGAGCCCGGGATCGAGGCGAGGGCCAGCAGCAGGAGCAGGATCAGCGCGACCCGCATCGACGTGACCTGACGCCAGATCCACCGCAGCCAGCCGCGCGGACCCAGGCGGGGGGCGTCGGCGATGACGTAGTTGTCGAGCTTGACGCGCGCCATCAGACCGCCGTCCAGTAGCCGTCGATCCAGCCCTGCAGCTCGAGCGCGAGGCGGTCCCACAGGCCCGTCACCAGGAGCACGCCGAGCACGATGAGCAGCGCGCCGCCGATGCGCATGAGCGCGAGGCGGTGGCGCTTGAGCCAGCCCAGCACCTTGCCGGAGCGCTCGAACAGCGCGGCGAGCAGCACGAACGGCAGGCCGAGCCCCACGCAGTACGCGATCGCGAGCGCGACGCCGCGCCCCTGGGTCGCCTCGGACAGGCTCAGGGCGTACACGGCGCCGAGCGTGGGGCCGATGCACGGGGTCCAGCCCAGGCCGAACGCCACGCCGAGCACGGGCGCGCCCGCCAGCCCGGCGGTGGGGCTCACGTGCATGCGCTTCTCCGCCTGGAGGAACGGCACGGCACCCATGAAGGCGAAGCCGAGCAGGATGATCACCACGCCCAGCAGGCGCGTGATGAGCGTGAGGTAGGGCGCGAGCGTCGCGCCGAGAGACGAGGCGAGGAAGCCGAACGTCACGAACACCGCGGAGAAGCCGAGCACGAACAGCAGCGCACCGAGGATCAGCTTGGGCTTCGAGGCCTTGCCCGTCCCGCCCGTGCCGGCCATGCCGGAGACGTATCCCAGGTAGCCCGGCACCAGCGGCACCACGCACGGGGACGCGAAGCTCACCAGGCCCGCGAGAACCGCCACGGGGATCGCGAGCGCCATCGAGCCCGAGAGGGCGATGCCGGCGAAGGATCCGTCGGCGACCAGCGGCGTCACCACTCGGCCCCGGCGGTCGAGTCCGCGCCGGACGATGCGGCGCCGCCGGCTTCCTCGATGAGCGAGCGGAGCGTGGACGGATCCGCGGTGCCGATGACCCGCGCGTGGAGGTTGCCCTCCGTGTCGATCACGAGCGTGGTGGGGACGGCGTTCATGGCGACGACGCCCTGGAGCGCGGCGGTCGCGGCGCCGTCCGCGTCGTCGATGCTCGGGTAGCTGATCCCGAAGGTGCGCTCGAAGGCCTCGGCGGTGGGCGCATCGTCCCTGCCGTTGACCCCGATGATCTGGACGTCGTCGCGCGCGTCGAGCTCCGCGAGGTCGGAGGCCTCGGCGCGGCACGGCGGGCACGAGGCGTACCAGGTGTTGATGAGCACCACCTGGCCGCGGTAGTCCGCGACGTCCACGGCATCACCCGCGAAGGACGTGCCCGCGAGCGCGACCGGGTCGCCTGCGTCGAAGACCGTCACCGTGCCGTCGCCGGACACGTAGCCGGGCGACTCGGCGGCGTCGCCCGGCGCGCACGCGGCGAGCGTGAGCACGATCGCGGCGACCACGGCGATGAGGATGGCGATACGCGCGGCGGGCTTCACCGCGGCACCTCGATATGCCCGGCGGGGGTCTCGTAGCCGGCGAAGACGATGCTGTCGCCGTCCACGTCGAAGGACGTCAGCGAGGCGAGCGCGCACTCGCGCGAGCGCGGGTCGTGGACGTACGAGCGTCCCTCGGCCGAGCATCGTGCGACCCAGATCGGGAGCTGGTGGCTCACGATCACGGTGGGCGCATCAGGGCTGGCCGCGGCAGCGTCGATGATCGCGGCGCGCATGCGCGCGGCCTGCTCGACGTAGGGCTCGCCCCACGAGGGCGTCCAGGGGTTGCGGACGCGCCACAGGTTCTTGGGCTTGAGGAAGTCGACCGGGCGCGGGGTGCGCTCACCCGCGAAGATGTTGTCGGCCTCGATCACGCGCTCGTCGGTCGCGATGTCGAGACCGAACGCCGCCGCGATGGGCGCGGCGGTCTGCTGCGCGCGCAGGAGCGGCGAGGCGACCACGCGGCCGATCCCGGCGTCCACCGCGACCAGATGGTCCGCGACGGCCTGGGCCATCGCCTGTCCGGTCTCGGACAGGCGGAACTCCGGAAGGCGGCCGTACAGGATCCCCTCGGGATTGTGGACATGGCCGTGGCGAAGGACGTGCACGCGGGACATGGGTCCTATTGTCACCCGTCTACGCGAGGGCCTTGCGCACGCGCTCGGGGTCGATGCGCCAGAAGCCCACGATCGCATCGTCCACCGTCACCACGGGGATCTCGTCGCCGTAGCGCGCCCGGAGGTCCGGGTCGCCGTCGATGTCGATCTCCTCGAAGTCGATGCCGGCCTCCCCGCAGACGCCGGTGAGCACGTCGCGGGCGTCGTCGCACAGGTGACAGCCGACGCGGCTGTAGAGGACTGCTCGGGAGCGCATCGCCCAAGGATAGGCGCCGAGTGACGTCGGCCACCCCGGCGCCTGGTCCCGCGGGGCCCTCGGTACAGTTGAGCGGTGACCTCCGATGCCGCTCGACCCGGGACGCGCGTGGCCGCGTTCTTCGACGTCGACAACACGGTGATCAAGGGCGCGAGCTCGTTCCACATCGCGCGCGGCCTCTGGCAGCGTGACTACTTCACGCTGCGGGACATCGTGAAGTTCGCGTACGAGCAGGCCGCCTACGTCCTCTTCGGCGAGTCCCACGAGCAGATGGACCGCCTCCGCCAGCACGGGCTGACCATCGTCAAGGGCTGGTCCGTCGCCGAGATGACCGCGGTGGCGGAGGAGGTCTACGACGAGCTCCTCGCGAGCCGCGTCTACCCCGGCACCAAGGCGATCATCGACGAGCACCTCGACGCCGGCCATGAGGTCTGGTTCGTCACCGCCTCCCCTGTCGAGGTCGGCCGCATGGTCGCGCGGCGCATCGGCGCCACCGGCGCGCTGGGCACCGTGCCCGAGCACGAGGGCGGCCACTACACCGGCCGCCTGGTGGGCGAGTTCCTGCACGGCCCCCACAAGGCGGAGGCCGTGCGCGCCCTGGCGGCGGAACGCGGGCTCGACCTGGAGTCCAGCTACGCGTACGGCGACTCGGTCAACGACGCCTCGATGCTCGAGACCGTGGGCCACCCGTGCGCGATCAACCCGGACCCGAAGATGCGCAGGCTCGCCACCAAGCGCGGCTGGGCGATGCGCGAGTTCCGCAAGCGCCGCAAGAGCGGCCGCCGCGGCATCGTGAAGTCCTCCATCACCGGCGCCGCCTGGATCACCATCCAGGTCTCGCGCGGCATCAAGGGCGCGGTGCGCGGGCTGTTCCGGCTGCCGCGCCGCGCCGCGAAGCCTGAGACGCCGCACCCGGACGAGGCGCGCGAGCTGTAGCCGCGCCGCCGACGGCCGCCGCCGCCGGCCCCCGGCCCCCGGCCCCCGGCCCCCGGCCCCACCGAAAGTGGTAGCCCTTGGTCGGTTCTGGGAGGTTCTCGCCTCACAGTGGTCGCTGACTGTCGCGGCCAGGCGCTCCGCGACAGTCCGCCCGGATCGAATCCCGGCACGGCGAGCCGCCTCGCAAGACACCCTCGTCTGCGGCACATCGCCAAGATTCCCGGGCGCGCTGTCTGTCTGGTGACCGTGGACCCCGGGGACGTCGACCGCGCATCGACCTTCCGTTGACCGCAACGTTGCACGCTTGCTGCCGCCGCCCCAGTCGGGAGGGGGCCAAGTCGAGAGAGGGATGTGACGATGACCATCAGCACCTGGCAGGACGACGCCGGCTCTCACCTCGATATGGAGGTGTCCGAGCCGGACAACCGAGCAGCGATACGACACACTCAGTGGCTGGCCCCCGACGGCAGCTGTAGTGCGGACACCATCCTCACCATCGGGTCCGAGCAGATCGTCATGCACGTCGAAACGAAGCCCGACGACGAAGCCGCCGTCGGAACGGTCGAGTTCTCGCCCGGATTCAGGGGACCTCACCGGCTCCGTCTTGTGGTGGAGCCGACCATCGGCTGGAGCGCAGCGGTGGTACGCGGCACCGCGGACGACGAAGTCCTCGCGCCCTATGCCCTCGTGGACAGCTGCTGCAACTGCACGACCGATCGCCCGAGGCCCCCGCTCAGGGTCCTCGGCACCGGCGAAGAGGTCGCATGGGAGGGCTCGACCCTCAGCTCGGACGATCCTGCCGTCGTGGCACTCGTGAGAAACGTCGCGCCCCAGCTCTCCCTCGAGGCGGGCGACCTCCTCGCAGGCGGCGGAATCCTCGGCACGCCGGAGTGCGTCACGGAGTGCGTCAGCCAGAAGATCACGTGCCTGTTCGGCTGCTTGGCGACAAGCGGCCTCGGTGGGGCGCTGTCGATCCAAGGCTGCATCAGCCTCTGCCTCGCCGCATTCACCTTCTGCGTCTTCAGGTGTGTCCGCGGCCTCGGCTGATCGCGTTCCGCGGACCTCGCCTCCGATGTGCACGCGGGCTTCAGCACGACAACCAGCAACCACTGCGAGGTGGCGATGTCCGGAAGCCGACACTGAGCTACCACTTCCGTGGATGGGTCGGGACAGCAGAACGCCCGCCCCGCCGGGTGGCGGGACGGGCGTGCGAAGCGCGGTGCGCTTACTTCTTGTTGCGGCGCTGGTGGCGCGTCTTGCGAAGCAGCTTGCGGTGCTTCTTCTTCGACATACGCTTGCGGCGCTTCTTGATGATGGAACCCACGGGACCTACCTCATTCGATAAAAAACGTGCGGAGCGTGCTCACGCACGCCGGCGTCCAGGCCGCGCTGGACGCGACAGACGATCCCCTAGCCTACCGTGCCGGTAGCCCTGCCGTCATCTTCGGTGAGGTACCCTCCCGCGAGCGCGGCCTGCTCCATGAACTGCTCGACCGCCTGCTGCGGGACGCGGAAGGAGCGTCCGAAGCGCACCGCGGGCAGCTCGCCGTTGTGGATCCACCGGTACACCGTCATGCGCGAGACCCGGACCATCTCCGCGACCTCCGCAACGGTGAGGAAGGTGGTGCGCGAATTCTCAGCCATGTCGTCTCGTCCCTCTCGAAGCATCCAGCGCATCTATCGGCCGGACGCACTCATAACTGTAGGGGCTGATGTGACAGTTGTGAAGTGTGGGAGACGCGCCGATGATGGGGGTGGGGCTAGGCTCACGCGCGGGGCCGCAAGCAGGGCGGACGCGCCCCGAGGTGAGGAGACCGATGGCAAGCCTGCGCGAGGCGCGCAATGCGTTCGGCGAATGGGTCGACCGCGTCGCGCTCGAGTCGCCGGCCCGCCTCACCCTCGGCGCCTTCGCGCTCACCATCCTCATCTTCACGGGGCTGCTGTCGCTGCCGTGGGCCACCACCGACGGGCACCGCGCCCCGTTCATCGACGCGCTCTTCACGGCCACCTCGGCCGTGTGCGTCACGGGCCTCACCACGGTGGACACGGGCACGTTCTGGTCGCCCGTCGGCCTCGCGATCATCGGCCTCGGGATCAAGGCCGGCGGCCTCGGGATCATGACCCTCGCCTCGCTGGCCGGCCTCGCCGTGTCGCGTCGACTGGGCCTCACGCAGCGCATCCTCGCGGCCGGCGAGTCCCGCGCCTCGGGCCTGGGCGACCTCGCGTCGCTGCTGCGCACGGTCATCATCGTCTCGACCACGGTCGAGCTGGTGATCGCCGCGATCCTCATCCCGCGCTTCCTCACGCTCGACTACGGCTGGCCCAAGTCGCTCGGCTACTCGCTGTTCTACGGCGTCTCCGCGTTCAACAACGCGGGCTTCACGCCCGACCCCCTGGGCCTCTACCCGTACGCGGGCGACCTGTGGATGCTGGTCCCTATCGGCCTCGGCGTGTTCATCGGCGGGCTCGGCTACCCCGTCTACCTCAACCTCATCCGCCAGTGGCGCACCCCGCGACGCTGGTCGCTCCACACCAAGCTCACGCTCGTCACGGTGACGGCGCTCGCCTTCATCTCGGCCTCGTTCCTCGCGGTGTTCGAGTGGACCAACCCCGACACGCTCGGCGACCACTCGTCGGGCAAGACCATCGGCAACATCTTCTTCCAGTCGATCAACCAACGCTCGGGCGGCTTCGCGTCCTTCGACATCGGCCTCGCGCGCGAGCAGACGTGGCTGCTCGAGGACGTCCTCATGTTCGTCGGCGGCGGCTCGGGCTCGACCGCGGGCGGCATCCGCGTCACCACGCTCGCGGTGCTGGTGCTCGCGGCGTGGGCCGAGGCGCGCGGTCGCCGCGACATCGAGGCGTTCGGCAAGCGCATCGGCACCGAGGTGCTGCGCGTCGCGGTGTCCATCACGCTCATGGGCCTCATGGTCGTCATCGTCACCACCGGGATCTTCATGTGGCAGACCGACATCGCGCTCGACCGCGCGCTGTACGAGGTGGTCTCCGCCTACGCGACGTGCGGCCTCTCGACCGGCATCACCGGCTCGATCGACAGCGATGCGAAGATGACCTTGATCATCACGATGTACCTGGGACGCGTGGGCTCGCTCACGCTCGCCTCGGCGCTCATGCTCAACCGGCAGCGGCGCGTGATCCGCTACCCGTCAGAAAGGCCGATCATTGGCTAGCAACGACTCGACCGCGGCCGGCGTCATCGTCTTCGGCCTGGGCCGCTTCGGCTCCGCGATCGCGGACACGCTCGACAACATGGACGTCGAGGTCCTCGGCGTCGAGCGCGATCCCGCCGTGGTCGAGCGCTGGTCCAAGCGGATCCCCTGCGTCGAGGCGGACGGGACCGACCCGCGCGCGATGGAGCAGATCGGCGCGCAGGACTTCTCCGCCGCAGTCGTGGGCGTCGGCACGTCGCTCGAGGCCTCGGTGCTCATCACGGGCAACCTGGTCGACATCGGCGTCAAGGAGATCTGGGCGAAGGCGACCTCGGTCGAGCACAAGCGCATCCTGGAGCGCATCGGCGCGCACCACGTGGTGCTGCCCGAGGCCGAGGCCGGCGCGCGCATCGCCCACTCGGTGGGCGGCAACATGCTCGACTACATCGAGATCGAGGACGGCTTCACCATCGTGAAGATGTCCGCCCCCAAGGAGACCCACCACTTCACGCTCGAGAAGCTGGACCTGCAGGGCTCGTACGGCGTCCACGTCATCGGCGTGAAGCGCGCGGGCGAGGAGTTCGAGTACGCCCGCCCCGACACCGTCGTGGGGCCCGAGGACCTGCTGGTGGTCGCGGGCGAGGGCGAGCTGCTCGAGCGGTTCTCCCAGCGTCCGTAGGGACGATGCGCGCCGGACCTTCGCACCCGGCCGTCAGCTCTCGAGGACGCCGCGCGTGATCGAGTCGCCCGAGTGCGTCGGGTCGCCGTCGGCCGGCTCGATCGAGATGTCGACGATGGGGAAGCTCGCGACGTCGTAGCCCGGCGGGATCTCGAACTCCCCGTGGTCGCCCGTGAGGAAGCCGACCGACACCATCCCGACCACATCGGGGTCGATGAGCCACACCTCGAGTGAGCCCGCCGACGTCGCGACGTAGGTCGTGTCGACCACCAGCACCTCGGTGCCGTCGTCGCGCTGCTCCACGCGCGCGGTGCCCGCAGGCGCCTCCGTCGCGAGGTCCGCGAGTGCGGCCTCGGCCACCAGCTCCTCGCCCGGGTCGGCGTCGCGGGTGAACAGCGAGACCCCCACGGCGCCCACCAGGATCCCGGCCGCGGCGGCCGCCCCGATCATCCACGGGCGGGCCGTCCGGCGCGTCATGGAGGCGCGCCGCCGCTCCCCGAGGTCCGCGACCTCCAGATCCCCACCCTGATCGCCGGCGACCTCGGTCTCGATCGCGGACCACAGCGCATCCGGCGGCGCGACGAGGGGCGACGACGCGCCCGCGTCCACGAGCGTCGCCTGGAGGGCTCGGAGCGCGTCGACCTCGTGCGCGCAGGCCTCGCACACCTCGGCGTGTGCCGCATCGGCGGCGTCGACCGGGTCGCCCAGCGCGAGCGCGGCCAAGGTCGCATCGTCACAGTGACGCATCGGCGGCCTCCAATCCTCGTCGCAACGCCACCAGGGAACGCCTCAGGTGACTCTTGACCGTTCCGAGCGGCATCCGCAGCTCGGTCGCGATCTGTTCATGGGTGCGTCCCTCGAAGAACGCGAGCTTCACGATGGTCGAGCGGGGCGGGCCGAGGTTCTCGACCTCGCCCCGCACGACGATGCGGTCGGCCTCGTGCGCGAGCGGGTCCGCCGTGGGCTCCTCGACGGCCTGCCGCGCCGCGTCGAGGCGGCGCCGGTCCCGCGTGCGGGACGCCAGCGCGTCGGCGATCACACGACGGGCGATGCCGACCACCCAGCCGCGCGCCGAGCCTCGGTCCGGGTCGAAGCCCTCCCGCGACCGCCACGCCGCGACGTAGATCTGCTGCGTGACGTCCTCCGCCTCGGCGCGGTCGCCGAGCGCACGCAGAGCCAGCGTGAAGACGAGCGACGACGACTCGCGGTACAGCCTCTCGAGCGAGCCCTCGGCTCCCGCGGCGAACTCGTGGTCGAGCGCACGATCGCCGACGGCACCGTCAGGCTCCGCCGCCTCCGCCACCATCGCCGCCCTCACGTTCACCGCAGTGCGCCCTCGGGGTAGGCCCAGACGAGGACGTTGTCCTCGTAATGTCGCACGTCGGCATCCCACCGTCCACCACAGGTGACCAGCACGAGGGCCCTCTCGGCGGCCCCGAATGCCACCGAGAGGTCGACCTCGCGCTTGGATGTCTGCTCGACGCGGTCGACCAGGTACGCGACCGTCCGGCCGTCGTCGAGGTCCACCCGGACGCGGTCGCCGGGACGCGCGTCGCGCAGGGCGGCGAACGGACCCAGCCCGACCACGCCGTCGTCCACGTGTGCCGCGAGCACGGCGTTCCCGTCTCCTCGCGGTCCGCCGCCGGGGTTTCCCGCCGCGCGGAACCATCCGGCCGTCTCGGCGCTGTCCGGCAGCTCCATGCCGCCGTCCGCGTCGAGACCGACGCCGATCACCGGCATGTCGATGCCGAGCCTGTCGACCACCAGCCGCTCGGGCGCGGGACCCTGGGCGATGGCGGCGGCATCGGCCCGCTGCACCGGCACCGGCCCGACGATCGTGGGCGCGGTCACGGCCGCGATCGTCTCGGGCGACGGGGCGGCGGACGTGTCCGGCACCGTCGACAGCGCGGACCGGCCCTCGGCCGGCGCGCACGCGGCGAGCAGGGCGGCGAGCACCGCCGCGGTCCCGATGCTGGGAACGCGTCCCGTTCGCATGGCGAGCCTCCTCACGGTCGAGGTCGGAGCGGGGCGCGAGGGGGGAGACGCGCCCCGCTCCGGGAGTGGACGTTAGCGCCGGACCAGCACGGCCCGGGTGGTGAGCGCGCCCGCGATCAGCACCAGCCCGGCGACCACCACGACGCCCGCGGGGATCCCCGCATCGTCCGCGGCGAGTCCCTGGGTCCCGGCGCTCACCGCACCGGGCATGTCCGCGTGAGTCGCGACGGTCTGCGCCGCGACGGCGAGGCTGCCGCCTTCGGCCGAGCCCCACGCGTAGACGATGGTGTTGACCGCCTCCTCGATGGCCACGTCCGTGGGCCCGAGCACCGGGTCGGTCTCGCCCGCGAGGGAGACGGCGGCCTCGTAGGTCCCGACCGGGAGGTCGGCCATGACCTCGTCGGGGTTGGCGAGGCTCTCGAAGACCACGTCGCCGTCGGCCCACACGTCGACCGCGGGGGCGGCGGCCACGTGGCGCACGGTCAGCCGGCCCTCTCCCGAGGCGGGCGCGGTGAGGTCGTTGGTGAAGAGCGACGCCGTCGGGTCGCCGGCCTCGTCCAGGTGGGCCACGGCGGTGTAGCTCATGCCCTCCTCGAGGGGAAGGTCGACGGGCCCGAGCACGGGGTCCGAGTCGTCGGCCGCGTCAGCGGCGGTGATCGCGACGGAGTACGTGCCGGGGTCGAGCTCCAGCGGCCCGGCGAGGTCGCCCGGCGCGAAGTCGTCGAGCGTGAGGGCGCCGTCCACGTAGACGTCGACGGTGAGGTCCGGGACGCCGTGGAGGACCGAGAGCTCGGCCTTCCCGTCGTCGACCGCGAGCGCCGGAGCAGCGGTACCCGCTGCGAGCAGGGTGCCGGCGGCGATGCCGGCGAGGATCGAGGTGCGCATGTCCATCTCCTTCCATCCGGGCGGCCGCCGGGGTGCGGCTCGCCTCTGTCCGGTACTTCCGGGGAAGGGCCGTGCTTGGATGCACCCGCCACCGGTTTTCGCTGTGAGCGAACACGTCCGGTGCGTCGCGGACCGCGTCCGGACGCGGCGATGCCTCCCACCCCGAGGAGCGGGAGGCATCGCGCGCGGATCAGCGGCGGTGGGGCCAGCCGATCTTGGCCTTCGTCTTGGACCTCACCTTGTCGAGGCCCAGCGACTCGATGATCGAGACGCCGATGTAGTTCTGCTCCTGGACGCCCTCGAACAGCTGCGCGCGAGCCCCGATCGAGTAGATCGGCACGTCCTCGCCGGAGTGGGTCTCGCCGCCCTCGCCGGTGTTGATGAGGACCTGCTGGCGGTAGTCGGGGGCGGTGGTGTCGTTGTCGGTCGGGTCGAGCCGGACCACCTCGCCGTCGACGATGCCGTAGGCGATCTCCCCGCCGTTGGCGTAGGAGAGCGTCGTGTAGGGCACGCCGTCGAGGTCCTCGCCCGCGGTGCCGAGGATGTCGTTGCCACGCTCGGGGTAGCCCGCGATGGTGAAGACGTGGCTGTGGTCGGCGGTCACCACGATCATCGTGTCGCGCAGGTCGACCATCTCGACGGCCTTCGCGACGGCGTTGGAGAACTCGATGGTCTCGGTGAGGGCGCGGTACGCGTTGCCCTCGTGGTGCGCGTGGTCGATGCGGCCGGACTCGATCATGAGCGCGTACCCGTCCGTGTCGTCCTCGAGCTGGCCGATGGCGACCTCGGTCATCTCGGTGAGCGAAGGCTCGTCCTTGGCCTCCGCGGCGCGGTCGTGCTCGTACGACATGTGGCTCGAGGTGAAGAGCCCCAGCAGGTGGTCGGTCGAGTCGAGGTCGAGCGACTCGAGGTCCGAGGCCGAGTCGACGTACGCCCACCCGTCGCCGTTGTCCGTCCACTCGGCGGTGAGGTCGCGACCGTCCTCACGGTTGCCGCCCTCGGCCTGCGTGAGGAAGTGGCGGCGCCCGCCGCCGAGCGCGACCTCGAAGCCGTCCCCGAAGCGGTCGAAGGACAGCAGCTGCGACGCGATGTCGCCGTACTCGTAGTCCTCGCAGCCGGCCGGCAGGTCGCCGTCGTCCTCCCAGTCACGATGCGGCGAGATCGCGTACGTGCCGCCCGGGGTCGCGTGCGTGATGCGCGCGGTGGAGACCACGCCGGTGGACTTGCCCGCGGCTTCGGCGAGCATCATCCAGCTGGTGAGCTCGTTGCCCGAGACGGTGGTGCAGTCGCCGTAGACCACGTCCTCGTCGACGCCGAGGACGCCGATGTCGGTCTTCACGCCGGTCATCATCGCCGTCATGGTGCCCGCGGAGTCCGGCACCTGCGAGTCGACGTTGTAGACCTTCGAGAGCGCGACGTTGGGGAACTCCTCGAAGCTGAGCATGTTCTCCTCGCCCGGCTCGCCGGCCAGCTGGCCCTCGAGGATGCGCGCGGCGGTGACGGTCGAGACACCCATGCCGTCGCCGACGAAGAGGATGACGTTCTTGGGCGTCGCGTTGGAGGCCTTCGACGCTGCGACGGCGTCGTACGACGCATCGGCCCCCTGGTACCAGGGGTTGGTGGTCTGCGATGAGGCGAGCAGGGTGCCCGCGGTGGCGACTCCGGCGCCGGTGGTGAGGGCGGTGATGGCAATGACTGCAGCAGTGCGCATGGCGCGGCTCCTTCAGGGGTGGGGACCTTCCCCAGGCGCGACGCTAGGAGCGGCAGGTGACCATCGCGGTGACGGGCAGGCGAACGCAAGATGTCCGTTTTGCGACGGTTGTGCGAACTCTCCTCCCGCCCTCGACAGTGCGAACGGAGTTCGCGGCGACACGCCGTCCCGGGGGGACGATGCGCGGCGACACGCCGGCAAACCAGGACAAGGTCCGTTGTGGCTGTCGGAGGAAGGGGCGGGGGACGGGGGCGGGG